>NZ_JBICSZ010000003.1:0-969592 GCF_043197365.1 Kribbella sp. NPDC049174
CCCGAGCCTCAGTGCGGAAGTGTCACCACCAAGAACCCTCAGAATGTCACCGATGTCCTGATGCAGAACCGTCACCGATGTCCTGCGACATGACAGGCCCTGTGCACAACGACCAATTCCCGTATACCCTACGAGAATCGATCACCCAGGGAGGGGCACACCATGACGATCCTCGTGACAGGCGCAACCGCGAGCGTCGGCCGCTTGCTCGTCGACGAACTCGTAGCGGCCGGCGCACCGGTCCGGGCACTGACCAACAACCCGAAGAAGGCCGCACTCCCCGACCACATCGAGATCGCGAAGGGCTACCTCGGCAAACCGGAGACGCTCCCCGCGGCCCTCGAGAACATCGACACGGTCTACCTCGCGCCGCTTCCGGCGTACGTCGACGACTTCGTGCGGTGTGCGCAGGAGGCCGGCGTACGGCGGGTCGTCGTACTGTCCGGTGAGCCCGCGGAGTACGAGGCACAAGGCGATCCGGCGGAGTGGCACTACTACAAGGTCGAGCGGGCGATCGAGGCCGGCAGGTTCGCGTGGACGCACCTGCGGCCGGGCCAGTTCATGAACAACACGCTGGACTGGGCCACCTCGATCAAGGCGGAGAACGTCGTCCGAGCGCCCTACCCGGCCGCCGTCCAGACACCGATCGACCTGGCCGACATCGCGGCAGTGGCGCGGGTGGTGCTACTGAACGAGCGCTTCACCGGGCAGAAGCTCACGATGAGCGGCCCAGAGGGGCTGACCGCTCCGCAGCAGGTCGAGTTCATCGCCCAGGCGATCGGTCGCGAGGTGAAGTTCGAGGAGCTGTCGCCCGAGCAGTACCTGGCGATCTGGACGCCGATCGTGGGCACGGAGACCGCCCAATGGCTGCTCGACGGCTTCCGGATGATGGCCGAGTACCCGATGACCCCCGAGCCGACGGTCGAAGCGCTCACCGGTCGCCCCGCGACGACCTACCGCGACTGGGCGATAGCCAACGCCGACCACTTCCGCTGACACATGGGACGCTGTGCACTGTGACAGTGCGGCACAGCGGTGGAGGTCAGCCCGAGCGCACCCTCGCGCTGCTCTGGCGCAACAGCAAAGCAGACAGCGAGCAGGTACGACGCAGTGCCGGCCGACGACCCTCATTGGACGTCGACGGGCTGGTGCGAGCCGGCATCCAGCTGGCCGACGAGCGTGGACTCGAGGCAGCCTCCATGGGTGGAGTGGCGAAGGCACTCGGCGTAGGGACCATGACGCTCTACACCTATGTGCCCTCCAAGGAGGAGCTGCTGGACCTCATGGTCGACGAGGTCCTGGCCGAGCGACAGCTACCCGGCCCGGGCGAACCCAGACCGGCCGACTGGCGCGAGCAGGTCGAGGTGTACTCCGAGCAGACCCGAGCGATGTTCCAGAGCCACCCCTGGCTCGCCCGGGTCTCCACCGTCCGCCCGCCGGTCGGACCCGGGATGCTGGCCGGCCGCGAGTACCTGCTGTCCACCCTCCTCCCCATCAACCTGAGCCCCCGCGACACGAACACGGCCGCGCTCGCCATCACGACGTACGTCGACTCAGCCGCCTCGCTGGAGGCCGAGAGCCAACTGGTCGAGCGCGCGACCGGGCAGAGCGACGAGACGTGGTGGCACGAACGCAACGACCTCTGGGAGACGTACTTCGACGTCGAAAGACATCCCGCGATGACGGCGCTCTGGAACGCGAACGGCTACCAGGACACCGTCCGTGAGGCGGCCGCAGAGTCGTACCGCTACGGTCTCGACCGCCTCCTGGACGGGATCCAGGCTCAGGCGGAAGCCCTATAGATCAAGGGAGATCCAGGCCGGGTCGTGATCGGTCCCGTCCCGTTCGAGCTTCCGCCGCCGGCCGATGAACGCGTCCCGCAGTCGGGGCGCCAACGCCGGCGACAGCCAGATCTGATCGATCAGGTCGAACGTCCGCGGCAGCCCGGACGGCTTGAACGTCGACGTCCAGGCCGGGTTGGCCGGCAGCTGAACGGTCGTCGTGACGGTGCCGATCTCGGTCGGCGTGAGTAGCGCGTTCACCATCCCGGCCTTCTCGTACGACGTCAGCGCCGTCGAGTCCGGGGTGTCGTTCATGTCCCCGCAGAGCAGGAACCGCTGCCGGGTGCTGGTCCGCTGAGCGATGATCCGCATGATCGTGTCCGCCTGCCGGGTTCGCAGCAGTTGTGCAGCCTCCGCGGCCGCGATCGGATCCGCGACGGTGAAGTCGACGAACTTCGACTTCAGGTGCGTCCCGAACACGGTCAGCACCCGCCGCCCGCGCGTGTCGAGGATCTCCGCCTCGACCAGGTCGCGGGAGAAGATCGGCCGGTCCGGCACGTCCGGATGGAACGTCCGCTGGTAGCTGGTCACCCCGCCGAGCGGCCGACGCGACAGGATGCCGATGTCGATGAACCGGGTCGAGTCGTTGCCGTCGATCACCATCACGTGCTCGAACGCGCCGTTCAGGTGCTCGCGGTTGAACTCGCGCAGTACGTCGGCGTTCTCCACCTCCTGCACGACCCACACGTCGACATCGGCAGCCAGCAGCCGCTCGGCGACGCGGTTCGTGTCCTCGGGCTTCTTCGCCACGAGCAGCTTGCCGCGGCTGTCCAGCTGCAGCCGGCGGCGGTGCTCGTCGTCGAAGGTGTACATCGCCGGCACCGTGCTCGTCCCCTGCGCGAGCGCGTCCACCGCGCCGGCGAAGTTCCACCGGTCGAACAGGTTGTTCAGATTGAAGGTCCCCACCGTCAGAGTCATGTCCCCACCCCTCCCTACCGATGAAAGTACGCCGTACGCCACCGCGCGTCACCAACACGAAGCAAACAGTTGCCAACGCTTCACACCTGTTGTGCGGGCTCCACTCGCGTTGGCGGGGCCGACACCGTGATGACGTAGGTTGCCGGGGTGAGTGAGAACTTCCAGGTCGATCTGCAGGGGATCGTCGACCTGCTGAGCAACCATCTGTACAGCAGTCCGCGGGTGTATCTGCGGGAGTTAGTGCAGAACGCCGTCGACGCCATCACCGCCCGGCAGGCCGGCGATCCCGAGGCGCCGCGGCGGATCGACGTACGGACCGCGGACGACGTCCTGAGCATCGCGGACACCGGGATCGGGCTACGGCCGGACGAGGTCCGGGAGTTGCTGGCCACGATCGGACGGAGCTCGAAGCGGGACGAGATCGGGTTCGCCCGGACCGAGTTCCTCGGCCAGTTCGGGATCGGCCTGTTGTCCGCGTTCATGGTCGCCGACGAGATCGAGGTCGTCACCCAACCGGCCGGCGGCCCCGCGACCCGCTGGATCGGTACGGCGGACGGCCGCTACACGATCGCCGAGACCGCGGACCGTTCCGAGGTCGGTACGACGGTCACGCTCAAGGCCCGGCGTGGTGCGGAGCAGTGGTACAAGCAGGCCACGGTCGTCGAGCTGATCCGGTTGTTCGGTGCGTTGCTGCCGATCGAGATCCGCGTCGACGGTGAGCAGGTCACCGACGGCAAGGCGCCCTGGGAAGGGACCGGCGGCGCCCAGCGCGCGGACCTGGTCGGCTACGCCCAGGACAAGCTCGGGTTCACGCCGTTCGACGTGATCCACCTGAACAACCCGGCCGCCGGGCTCACCGGCGTCGCCTTCGTGCTGCCGTTCGCGGCCAACCCGGCCGAGCGCGCGACCCATCGCGTCTACCTGAAGCGGATGCTGCTCGCGGAGAACGTCGAAGGGCTGCTGCCGGACTGGGCGTTCTTCGTCCGGGCAGTCATCGACACCTCCGAGCTGCGGCCGACCGCGAGCCGTGAGGCACTCTTCGACGACGGCAATCTCGAGGCCACCCGAGACGCGCTCGGTGCGCAGTTGCGCGGCTGGCTGGTCCGTCTCGGCAGCACGGACCCTGCCAGGCTCGACAAGTTCCTCGGCATCCATCAGCTCGGGGTGAAGGCCCTTGCACTGCATGACGACGAGATGCTGCGGCTGGTCCACCGCTGGCTGCGGTTCGAGACGAACCACGGCCGGATGACTACCGCCGAGCTGCAGGAACGCTCGGGTTCGGGCTCGGGCTCGGGGTCCGGCGCTGGCTCTGGCTCTGGCGAGATTCGGTACGTCGCGACCATCGAGGAGTTCCGTCAGTTGGCCGCGGTCGCCGCCGCACAACAGATCACTGTGGTGAACGGCGGCTACACCTACGACAGCGAGCTGCTCGAGCGGCTGCCCGAGGTGGTCCCCGGCCTCGTCACCACCAGGTTCGACCCGACCGAGCTGAGCACCAGCTTCGACAGTCTGGACCCGGACACCGAGCTGCAGCTTCGCCCGTTCATCCGGCTGGCGCAGGACGCGCTGGACTCGGTCGGCTGCGAGGTAGTGGTCCGTGCCTTCGAGCCGGCCAGTCTGCCCGCGCTCTACCTCGTCGACCGGTCTGCACAGTTCGCCAGTGAGCTCAGGGCCACCAAGGACCGCGCAGACGCGCTCTGGTCGGAGGTGCTCGGTGCACTCGACACCCACGACGACAGCCGCCCGCAACTGGTCCTGAACCACCGCAGTCCGCTTGTACGACGGATGGCGTCGCTCGGCGACCGTGAGCTCGCACGTCGCAGTAGAAGGCTTGTACGGGCACGCGTTGATGCTCGGTTACCACCCGATCAGCCCGGCCGACTCCGCGCTGGTGAACCGATCCTTCCTCGGTCTGCTGGACCAGGCCGTCCCCACCCAGGAGGACCCGACCCGATGAACCAGGAACTGATCGACCGGCTTCAGCGGGCCGAGAGTGCGCCGTACGGGAAGGCACGGTCCGCTCTGCTCGAGGACGTCGTACGACGGGCTGACGCGGCCGGTGAGGACGACCTGGGGTTCTACAGTCGTCTGGCGCTCGTGACGGCGTACGTGATGGGTGGAGAGCCGCGGAAGTCGCTGGTGCCGTTCGCGCGGTGTGTGGCGGACTGGGACGCGGACCCGGGCAAGTACCAGGACTACTCGCACCTGTTCCACTGGTGCTTCAAGTACGCGCCCAGCACGCTGACCAAGTTCCCCGAGGTCCCGCTGGACCGGGCGTACGCCGTACTGGACGACATGGAACGCCGGTGGCAGGTCAGCGGCCACAGCATGCACGCCGTCCATCAGCACCGATGGCTGGTCGCGCACCACATCGGCGATGAGGAGAACGCAGCCGAGCAGTTCCGGCTGTGGTCGACCGCACCACGCGACGACCTGTCGGACTGCGTTGGCTGCGACCCCACATCCAAGGTGCACCACCTGACCAGCGTCGGACGTACGGCGGACGCCGTCGCGCTGGCCGTGAACGTGCTGGACGGGCAGCTGACCTGTGCTGAGCAACCGCAGCAGATGCTGACCGCGTTGCTGCCGGCGTACGTTGCCGAGGGCATGTATTCCGAGGCGATCGACGCGCACCGGAAGGGCTACCGGATCCTGCGCGGCCGGGTCGGCGAGCTGAGTGAGCACGCGGATCACGTGGTGTTCCTGGCCCGCACCGGCAACGAACTGAAGGCCGTGGAGCTGATCGAGCGGCACTTGAACGAGTTCGACGACCCGCCGTCGCCGTACGCGGAGATGACATTCGCCGCAGCGGCTGCCCATGCGCTCGGGCGCGTGGACGGGTTGACGATTCGGCTGCCGCGGGCGGAGGCCGTCCCAGCGGCTGAGCTGAGTGAGCAGCTGGCTGGGCGTGCGCTGGAGCTTGCCGCACAGTTCGACGCCCGGAACGGGACGAAGCACCGCAGTGAGGCGATCCAGGCGATGCTGACGGCCGAGCCGTGGGTGGAGTACTTGCCGCTGTCGGAGACTGCGCGGCGGGCGCAGCAGCACAAGCAGGCACCGCGACCAGTGGATGTGGCAGCCGAGGAGCAGCCTGTGCCCACTGGGCGTGGCTGGCTCGACCGGGCCGAGGACGCCTGGCAGCAGGCGCGGCCGGATGAGGCGAGGGCTGCGTGGCAGGCCTTCGAGCAGGAGGTGCCGGAGAGCGAGTGGACGCCGGTGGACCGGGCTCGCGTGCTGGACGGCCGCGGTCTGGCGGGGGGAGACGAGCCGGAGGTTGCGCTGGAGGCTTGGCGCGAGGCGCTCGCGTTGTACGCCGAGGCGGGCGAGGAGGTCCGCGTACTGCGCGACCGCGGCCGCATCGGCCGGTTGCTGTGTGAGAACGGCCAAGTCGACGAAGGCCTCGCGACAGGTGAGGAGCCGGTGCGCTGGCTCGTCGCCAACGACGAACCACAGCGCCGTGGCCACTGGCAGTACTCGCTGGCGACCATGTACGCACTGGCCGACCGGCCCGAAGACGCCATCCGGGAGCTGGCCGAGCTCCGGGGACGCCCTGACATCGACGAGGACCTCCGCTCGGGCGGTGCGATCGTCGAGTGCAACCTGCTGGCGCAGCTGGGCCGCTTCGAGGAGGCAGAGGCCGCCGCGACGGTTGGTCTCGGTACGACGGCCGACCTGCCCCGATCCTTTGCGTACAAGCAGCGTGGGCGCCTTCGGCTGGAGCTGGAGCGTCCGGCCGAGGCAGCCGAGGACCTGACCGAAGCGGTCGCACTGGCGGCGGGAACGCCCGGTCTCGAGGTGCATGTCGCGTTGACTCGGGTGGAGCTGGCCCGCGCGTACCTGCTGACCGGACGCCCGTTGGAGGCGGCGGAGACGGGTGAGGACGCCCTGCCTGTGCTGGGCGGTATCCCTGAGCTCGCCGATCCGCTGGCTGACGTACGTGGCGTACTCATCGATGCCTACCGTGCACTGGGCGAACTGGAGTCCGCACTGACGAAGGTGCGAGAGCTACTGGCCTCCGCACCGGCCGAAGCCCACCCTGCCTGGCTGGGCATGGTTCGGCAGGATGAGGGTCTGCTGCTGGAACAGCTCAACCGCGACGAGGATGCGGTTGACGCCTTCCTCATGGCTGCGACGTACTACGAGACCGCTGAGCACCCCGTGGAGCAGGTGCAAGCCGTACGCCTGGCAGCACAGTCAGCACGCTACGTCGGCAACTTCGACCAGGCGGTGGAGCTGATCGAACGCACCCGGTCAGTCCTCGACGCGCTTCCGTCCGCTGACCAGCGTGTCCTGTTTCAGACCGCCGGCGTGCACTGGGACCTGGCCATGATCGCGCTCCAGCAAGGCGAAACGGACACCGCCGTACAGCACGCAGGACAGGCGGCGGAGCACTACGAACGAGGCGGCTACGAGGACCAGCACACCAACGCCCGCCTACTGGTGGCCGAGCACGGCACGACGGACTCGCAACTGGTCGAGGAGATCTTCACCGGTCTCCCGACCGGCCACGACAGCTGGTACCGCGCCGGGTGGCTCCTGGTCGACCGCCTCCGCACCGAGGGCCGCGACCAGGAAGCCACAACCTTGGAAGCCCAACTAAGCGAGTAACCAACCCACGCGTGCTTTCGCAGGCACTCCTTCGTCGCGTCTGCTACGCGCGCTCCCACCCACCCCCGGCATATCGCCGGTGTACTTGCTGCCGGGCTGCCGCCCGGGCGGCGGGCTTATCGCCTTGCGTCTTGCGGGCTTATCGCCCGCGCCCCGGTCGAGCACCGCACCACCGACGAGAAGTTGGCCGAGCAACTCTTCACGCCCGACCGGGCACGGCCACTGGCGGCTCCGGCTGACTCCTTCGTCGACCGGCTACGCAACCCGCAGATTCCTCGGTGGTGACGGAAAGTAAAGGTTCCTCTATCCTGTCCGCCGGGGAGGGAACACATGCCAACAGTGCGTGCTGTAGAGCAGAAAATTGCCCAGCTTGAAGGATTCAGGGTGCAGTTCTTGTCTGAGGCAGGGGCAGACATTCGAGGTGACCGCGAAATCTCTGCGAAGTATCCCTCGTACGAGAGGCGGTCCCCGGATAGCGCGACAGTAGAAGACTGGAAGCGTACGCGTTTCAGGCCCGCGTTCGCCGGGTTCGACGTACGTGTCCTGGACAGCTCCGGCCGACCGGCGAACGGCAACACACTGCTGTCCAACATCCGGAGTTCCTACAGATAGATCGCCCGCCGAGCCCAGGCCTTCGTCGCAGAACTCCTGCCTTCACCTGCCGAGGCGAAGGCAGGAGTTCTGCGACGGCTTACTCCCACTCGATGGTGCCGGGGGGCTTGCTGGTGATGTCGAGGGTTACTCGGTTGATTTCGTCGACCTCGTTGGTGATGCGGGTGGAGATGCGCTCGAGGACGTCGTACGGGAGGCGGGCCCAGTCGGCGGTCATGGCGTCTTCGCTGGTGACGGGGCGCAGGACGACGGGGTGGCCGTAGGTGCGGCCGTCGCCTTGGACTCCGACCGAGCGGACGTCGGCGAGCAGGACTACCGGGAACTGCCAGATGTCGCGGTCCAGGCCGGCCGCGGTCAGCTCGGTGCGGGCGATCAGGTCGGCGGCGCGGAGGATGTCGAGCCGCTCCTTGGTGACCTCGCCGATGATCCGGATACCCAGGCCGGGGCCCGGGAACGGGTGCCGGTAGACCATGGTCTCCGGCAGGCCGAGGGCCAGGCCCAGCTCGCGGACCTCGTCCTTGAACAGCGTCCGCAGCGGCTCGATCAGGCTGAACTGCAGGTCGTCGGGCAGACCGCCGACGTTGTGGTGGGACTTGATGTTCGCGGTGCCGGTGCCGCCGCCGGACTCGACCACGTCCGGGTAGAGCGTGCCCTGGACCAGGAACTCGATGTGCCGCTCGGCGTCCAGCTTCCGCGCGGTCGCCTCGAAGGTCCGGATGAACTCGCGGCCGATGATCTTCCGCTTCTGCTCGGGATCGGTGACCCCGGCCAGCGCGCCGAGGAACTGGTCCTCGGCATCGACCACCTCGAGCCGGATGCCGGTCGCGGCGACGTAGTCCTTCTCGACCTGCTCCGACTCCCCGGCCCGCTGCAGACCGTGGTCGACGTACACACAGGTCAGCTGGTCGCCGATCGCCTTGTGCACGAGGGCTGCCGCGACCGCTGAGTCGACGCCGCCGGAGAGCGCGCACAGCACCTGCTTGTCGCCGACCTGCCGGCGGATCAGCTCGACCTGCTCCTCCACGACGTTCGTGGTGGTCCAGTCGCCCTTGCAACCCGCGATGTTGTAGAGGAAGTGCTCGAGCACGGCCTGCCCAGCCTGCGAGTGCAGCACCTCCGGGTGCCACTGCACACCGGCCAGCCGCCGGTCCAGGTCCTCGAACGCCGCGACCGGCGCGCCCCCGGAGGCAGCCAGTACGGCGAAGCCGGCCGGCGGCGCGTGGACCGCGTCACCGTGCGACATCCACACGTTGAGGTCCTCGGGGATCCCGGCCAGCAGCGTGCCCGCCGAGCTCACCGTGACCGGTGTCCGGCCGAACTCGCGCAGCCCGGTCCGGCGGACCTCGCCGCCGAGCGTCTGCGCCATCGCCTGGAACCCGTAGCAGATCCCGAACGCCGGTACCCCAGCCTCGAACAGCCCGGACTCGACCCGCGGCGCGCCCTCGGCGTAGACCGACTGCGGCCCGCCGGACAGGACGATCGCCTTCGGGTTCCGGGCCAGCATCTCCTCGACCGGCATCGAGTGCGGCACGATCTCGGAGTACACCTTGGCCTCGCGGACCCGGCGCGCGATCAGCTGCGCGTACTGCGCCCCGAAGTCGACCACCAGAACCAACTCATGCTCACTCACCCGCAAAGCCTATCGGTGCAGGTCAGCGGGGTTGTAATCCGAGGTCCGCGGCGGCTCGCCGACGATCCTCGGGACCAGCGGCTCGTTGGTGATCTCCAGACCCGGGAAGCGGCGGCGCATCGCTGCCTCGTGGCGGTCGGCGGAGGCGGGGTCACCGATGTAGTCGGCGATCGGGTGCCGGCCGAACCACAGCCGCACCCGGCGGCGGGGAGGGAAGCTCACGCAGCGCACGCTACCGCTGTCAGTTGTCCCTGGTGTTACTCCGCGTTACGACCCGAAGTCGTTGCGGGGCCCGGAAGGACAGCAGCTCGATCATCGGCGGTTCCTCCACCAGGTGTACGGCGCTCAGCAGGTCAGCCGCGCACTCGAGCGCGACCCGGGCCTCCAGCCGTGCGAGCCCGGCACCCAGGCAGCGGTGGATCCCGATGCCGAACGCGAGGTCGGCGGGCCCGCCGTGGCCGGTCAGGCCGAGGAGGACCGGGGCGCCGGCAGGCAGCTCGACCTGGCCGACGACAGCAGGACCAGCCGTGACTCGCCGCCAGGTAGGCACCGAGGAGGCCTCCCGCAGCACCTGTTCCACAACTTCCGTCGGCTCGAAGGACGTCCCAAGGGAACTGTAGAAGGCAGTGGAGATGAGTTGGGTGGTGGTCTCCTGGCCGGCGATCAGCAGGAAGTACCCGACCGCGCACACTTCCTCATCGGGCAGCCCGAGCCCGATCAGGACGCTGAAGAGGTCGTCACCCGGGTCCTGCCGCGCGGCCGTCGTACGGGATCGGAGCCAGGCGTAGAACTCGGCCGCACTGTGCGCGAGCTCCAGTTGCCGGTCCTCGTCCGGCCACCCCCAGAACAGCTCCAGCGACTCCCGACTCCACGCTTTCAACGCGGGTACGTCGACATCGCGCAGACCGAGCATGTCGAGCACGACCAGCGCCGGCGGCTCGGCGGCAACCGCCTCCACCAGGTCAACCTGCTCGCCCGCAGCCAGAGCAGCCATGGCCTCGGCCACCCGCGAGGCTGTCAGCGATCGGGTCAGTGGCTCGACCGCCGCGACCCGGGCCGGGCTGAAGAAACGCGCCACCGCCGCCCGGATCGGCCGGTGCGACTCCCCCGCGTTGTTCGCCAGCGTCGGCGGCAACGCGAACCCCACCGCCGACAACACCCGCAACGCCTTCACCGACAGCGGCGTATGCGCGAGTACGGCGTTGTCCGGCCGGAACGTCTCCGGGTCGAGCAGCACCTCACGGGCCAGCGCTGGATCGTCGACAACCCAGTACCCGAGCTTCTCGTCGTACCGGGCGGGACAACCGGTCACGCGAACCAGCCCGGCGCGGCAGCGGTGAAGGCGGCCTGATCGAGCTGGCCGGCGCCGGCCGGGATCCGACCGATCACCGGGACGCCGGTGGTTACAGGGAGGTCGTCGAGGTTGCACTGCTCGGCCAGGTCGGGCTCTGCTGGCCACGAGCCGATGATCAGGCCGTCGATAGGTAGGCTGCGGGCCCGGAGAGCTTCGACGGTCAGCCCGGTGTGGTTCAGGGTGCCGAGGCCGGAGCGTGTCACGACAACGAAGGCGAAGGGCGTGTTCAACGCGGCGGCGAGCTCGGCGAGGCCGTGGCCGTCCTCGTCCAGGCCGACCAACAGGCCGCCGGCGCCCTCGAGCAGGACGGTTTCCCGGGTGATGGCCAGGTCGTCGATGAACTTGGCATGCGCCGCGACGGTCGGAAGCGGAACCCCTTCCCGGCGGGCCGCCGTGGTCGGCGCCAGCGGGTCGCGCAGGCGGACGCCCTCATGCAGGTCGGTGAGACCGGTCAGCCGCCGAACGTCGTCGAGATCACCAGGCTCGTCCGCCGTGACACCGGTCTGAGCCGGCTTGACCACCGCCACGGAGCCACCCCCCGCGCGAACCGCCGAGCCCGCACCCCCTACGCCGTCGGCGCGGAGCGCGGAGCCCGCGTAGCGCGTGGCGAGAGCTGCGGTGCAGATTGTCTTGCCTACGCCGGTGTCGGTGCCGGTGATGATGAGGACCTTGGTCACGAGACTTCCCGGATCGCGCGGGTGATGACGTCGCAGGCCTGATCGAGATCCGCGGTGGTGAGACCGGCGTTGGCAGTCAGGCGAAGCCGCGAGATGCCGTCCGGCACCGAAGGCGGCCGGAAGCTACCGACCCGGACCCCCGCGGCGAGGCACAGCGCGGCGGCTTGCACGGTCTCGCGAGGTCCGGGCATCGGGATGGAGACGACCGGGCCGACGGAGGGCGGGACGTCGCAAGCCGCAGCCAGGCGGGCGGTGGCGTGATGGATGGTGGCGGGCCTGATCGGCTCGGACTGCAAGATCCGCAGAGCGGCCAGGGCGGCGGCGCAGGCGGCGGGGTTGAGACCTGTGTCGTAGATGAAGGGGCGAGCCCGGTTGACCAGATGCTCACGCAACAAGTCCGGCCCGAGGACGACGCCACCCTGGGAAGCCATTGCCTTGGACAACGTCATGGTGACGATCACGTGATCGAGACCGGCCAGGCCGGCGGCGTGCACCGAGCCGCGACCTTCGCCGGTGACGCCAAGCCCATGCGCCTCGTCCACCAGCAGAACGGCATCCTCAGCAAGGGCGACCGCCGACAACTCCTTCAGCGGAGCCTCGTCGCTCAGCACGCTGAAGACAGACTCCGTCAGCACCACGGCGTGCGGCTCGTTGCGCTCGGCAAGGACTTTGCTGACCGCATCGACGTCGTTGTGCGGGACGACCTCGACGCGGGAGCGGGACAATCGGCAGGCATCGACGAGCGACGCGTGGACGTGGTCGTCGGACACCAGGAGCGTGCCGGGGCCGCCAAGTGCGGTGACCACGCCGAGGTTCGCGAGGTAACCTGACGAGAACACCAACGCGGATTCCTGGCCCACGTACGCCGCCAGCGACGACTCCAGCTCCTCGTGCAAAGCCGTCGTACCGGTGACCAAGCGGGAGGCGGTCGAGCCGGTCCCCCACACGCGTACGGCGTCGGCCGCAGCCTCGATCACCCGAGGATCGGACGCCAGGCCCAGATAATCGTTGCCCGCCAGGTCGATCAGCCGCTCATCGGCCGCGCGCGCCCGGAGCCGACGGGTGAGTCCACGCGACTCCAACGCCGCGGCCTTCGGAGCAAGCCATTCCTCGAGCATCAGCCGACCTCCTGCACAGCACCGGTGATCGCCGCGCCGATGGTCGCGATCTCCTCGTCGGTGCAGACGTACGGCGGCATCGTGTAGACCAGATCGCGGAACGGCCGGACCCACACTCCGCGCCGCAGTACGGCCTCCGTCATCCGCTTCATGTCGACCGGACCACCCAGCTGTACGACGCCGACGGCACCGATCACGCGGACGTCCTTGACGCCAGGCATCTCCGCAGCCGGCGCCAGGCCGGCCGACAGGCCCGCGGAGATCTGCGCGACCCGGCCGGCCCAGTCCTGGGACAGCAGCAGGTCGATCGAGGCGAGCGCGACCGCGCAGGCCAGCGGATTCGCCATGAAGGTCGGGCCGTGCATCAGCGCGCCGCCCGGACCGTTCGAGACGGTGTGCGCGACGTCCGTCGTACACAAGGTGGCGGCCATCGAGAGGTAGCCGCCGGTCAGGGCCTTGCCGACGCAGAGGATGTCGGGATCGATCCCCGCGTGCTCGGAGGCGAACAGTGTCCCGGTCCGGCCGAACCCCGTGGCGATCTCGTCCAGGATCAGCAGGAAGCCGTGCCGGTCGGCGAGTTCACGCAGGACCCGCAGGCAGGCCGGGCTGTACGGATACATGCCGCCCGCGCCCTGCAGGATCGGCTCGACGATGATTCCGGCGATGTCGTCCGCGTGCCGTTCGGCGATATCGGACACGGCCGCGGCCCAGGCCAGGAACTCCGGATCGTCGTCCGGGCGATCGAACCCGGCCGGCGGCTGCGGGCCGAACACCTGCTCCTTCAGGGCGCCGGTGAACAGCGAGTGCATCCCGTTCACCGGGTCGCACACGCTCATCGGCGCGAACGTGTCGCCGTGGTACCCGCCACGGACGGTCAGCATCCGGGTCCGGCCGCTGTTGCCCCGGGCAACTTGGTACTGGAGCGCGAGCTTGATCGCGACCTCGACCGAGACCGAGCCCGAGTCACAGAAGAAGACGTGCTGCAACGGCGCGGGGGTGATCTCGACCAGCCGCTCGCCGAGCCGGATCGCGGGCTCGTGCGTCAGCCCGCCGAACATCACGTGACTGAAGTCGTCCACCTGGCTCTTCACGGCCGCGTCCAGCACCGGGTTGCGGTAGCCGTGGATCATGCACCACCAGGACGCCATCGCGTCGATCACCTCGACACTGCCGCCGTCCCCGTCGTCCAGCTGCAGGCGTACGCCGGACGCACCCCGGACCAGCCGGACCGGCGACGGCTCGCTCAGCGAGGAATACGGATGCCAGAGCCGCTCAGCGTCCCGCTGCAGCCATTCACTGGCCACCTCTCGCCACCCCTTCTCACTACCTAGCTGGACAGCTCTCCATGCACGGAGCAACGTGCTGACCACCCCATCGGGTGGACTTGGACGATCATCCGCCGCCGGCACTCGGCGCAGTACCGCGGCGGCTCCAACGAGAGGGCCCGACGGCAGTCGTCGTGACTGCCGTCGGCGAGCTCTCGGCCGCAGTGGCCGCAGTACACAAGCGTGGTCACAGTGTCTTCTGGAGTTCCTTGACCGGCATCTTCAGCTCGGCCAGCAGGTCGAGGTCCGCGGTTGCCGGGCGGCCGAGTGTGGTCAGGTAGTTGCCGACGATGACGGCGTTGATACCGCCGAGCAGGCCCTCGCGGGTGCCCAGGTCGCCCAGGGTCAGCTCGCGGCCGCCGGCGTACCGGAGCACCGTCCGCGGCATCGCGAGCCGGAACGCGGCGATGGTCCGCAGCGCGTCCTTGCCGGCCATGATCTCCAGGTCGCCGAACGGCGTACCGGGACGCGGGTTGAGGAAGTTCAGCGGCACCTCGTGCGGGTCCAGCTCGGCCAGCTGCGCGGCCAGCTCGGCCCGCTGCTCGAGGGTCTCCCCCATGCCGACCAGGCCGCCGCAGCACAGCTCCATGCCGGACTCCTTGACCATCAGGCAGGTGTCCCAACGCTCCTCGAAGGAGTGCGTGGTGACGACGTCGCCGAAGTACGAGCGGGCCGACTCGAGGTTGTGGTTGTAGCGGTGCACGCCCATCGCCTTGAGCTCGTCGACCTGCTCCTGCGTGAGCATGCCGAGCGAGCAGGCGATGTTGATGTCGACCTCGGCGTTGATCGCCTCGATGCCGGCCTTCACCTGCGACATCAGCCGCTGGTCCGGACCGCGGACGGCGGCGACGATGCAGAACTCGGTCGCACCGGTCTTCGCGGTCTCCTTTGCCGCCTCGACCAACTCGGGGATGTTCAGCCAGACCGAGCGGACCGGCGAGGTGAACTGGCCGGACTGGGAGCAGAAGTGACAGTCCTCCGGGCAGCCGCCGGTCTTCAGCGAGATGATCCCCTCGACCTCGACCTCCTCACCGCACCACTTCACCCGCACGTCGTGCGCGAGCGCGAGCAGGTCGGCCAATTGGTCGTCGGGCGATTGCAGCACCTCGATCAATTGCTCCTGGGACAGACCCACGCCCTGCTCCAGAACCTGGGCCCGGGCCACCTCGAGGATGTCGCTCATCGTTCTCCTGCCTCATCTGACGGTCGGCCCACAGTAAGACAGGCGAGCCCGATCTCTCTGCGAGGGGCGTCACGTGGAACACCGAGCCCCGACCTGCTTCAGCACTCTCCGCACTCTCCGGAAAACTTTCTGGATTTTTCCGGGGAACCTCGTAACCCCCTGTGAGAGGGCTCGTTGATGTGTGCAGAGGCGGTTAACCGCAAGGAAGACCGCCACCCGGTGACAAGGAGCGACGAAAAGCTGATCATTACGATCAGCACGCAGAGTGGTCACAACCACTCCGAGCAGGTCGAAACTCCTGGAATCGGATGTAGAGTGGGGTACCAAGAGCTCGGGTCGCCAGCTGTGGTTGGTGACCCGATCCCAAAGCGCCGGGCGCCTCACCCCGGCTTGAGTGGGTCCCTCGGGAAACGATTTGGGCGGAAACGTTCCCGAGGGACCTGCTCCCTTTTACGGCACATTTAAAGAAACCTCAGAAACCTCAGCAGCCACACCCGTGCTGAGGTTTTTTCATTTCCCTGGTGACCGTGCGGAAGTATTGTCGTTGTGTTACGGCTTCGTCACAGACTGTTTCGGCGCGATCGGCACGATCGGCAACCGCAGCGCCCCCGGCGCATCGGCCGGTACGACGGGATGCCCCGGCTTCACCGGCTGCACCCGCTGGTACGCCGATCCGACCGCCGGGCGGACGTCGTCCTCACCCTTGTTCGGCCAGAACGCGAGCGCCCGTTCCGCCTGGGCGGTGATCGTCAGCGACGGGTTGACCCCCAGGTTCGCCGAGATGGTCGACCCGTCCAGGATGTGCAGGCCGTCGTACCCGTAGACCCGGTGGTACGGGTCCACCACGCCGGTCTCGGGTGAGTCGCCGATCGCGCAGCCGCCGATGAAGTGGGCCGTCATCGGCACGTTGAACGGCTCGCCGATGGTCCCGCCCGGGGTGCCGTTCATCAGCTTCGCCATCCGCCGGACCACCTGGTTCGCGACCGGGATCCAGGCCGGGTTCGGCGCGCCGTGCCCCTGTTTCGAGGTCAGCCGCCAGCGGCCGAGCCGGTCCCGCTTGCCGAAGGTCGTGATCGAGTTGTCCGCGGTCTGCATCACCAGGGCGATCACGGTCCGCTCGGACCAGTGCTTCAGGTCATACAGCCGGCGGATGTTCTTCCGCTGGACACCGAGCTCGCGCAACCAGATCCGCCACCGTGGCTTGTCCCCGTCGCCGTCCGTCAGCACGGTCTGCAGCAGTGACATCGCGTTGCTGCCCTTGCCGTACCGGACCGGCTCGATGTGGGTGATGTCGTCGGGGTGGAACGACGAGGTGATCGCGACACCGCGGCTGTAGTCGACGTCCTTCTCCCTGGCGATTGCCCCGAGCAACGATTCGGAGTTGGTCCGGGTCAGGACGCCGAGCCGGTCGGACAGCCGGGGCAGTTTGCCCTCGTCCCGGAGCCGGTGCAGCAGTTTCGCCGTACCCAGGGCCGATGCGGCGAACACCACCTGCTGAGCGGTGAATCGCCGCGTGCTCTTGCGATTGGAGGTACGCCGGGTGTCCACGGCGTACCCGCCGCCCGGCAGCGGCTCGACCGACGTCACCGTGGTCATCGGGTACACCTCGGCGCCGGCCTTCTCGGCCAGGTAGAGGTAGTTCTTGGTCAGCGTGTTCTTGGCGTTGTGGCGGCAGCCGGTCATGCACTCGCCGCAGTCGATACAGCCGGTACGCCGCGGGCCGGCGCCACCGAAGTACGGATCGTCCACCTCGACACCCGGCTCACCGAAGAAGACACCCACCGGGGTCGGGTGGAACGTGTCCCCCACCCCCATGTCGTCGGCGACCTGCTTCATCACCTTGTCGGCCGGCGTGAAGCCCGGGTACGTCGTGACGCCGAGCATCCGCTTGGCCTGGTCGTAGAACGGCGCGAGCTCGGCCTTCCAGTCGGTGATGTGCGCCCACTGGCGGTCGGTGTAGAACGCGGGCAGCGGCTCGTAGAGGGTGTTCGCGTAGACCAGGCTGCCGCCGCCGACACCGGCTCCGGACAGGATGATCACGTCCCGCAGCGCACTGATCCGCTGGATGCCGTACCAGCCCAGCTTCGGCGCGAACAGGAACCGGCTCTTGTCCCACGAGTTCTTCGCGAACCCGGCGTCCTCGAACCGCGCCCCGGCCTCCAGGACGGCGACCTTGTAGCCCTTCTCGGTCAACCGCAACGCACTGACACTGCCCCCGAACCCCGACCCGATGACGAGTACGTCGTAGTCGTTGTGCCTCATGCACGTCCTCGCTTCGCTCCGGGCGCGCATGAGGCACAAACAGGGCTGTGTTGTTTGATGACTTCGCTTCGCTCAGTCATGGGCGGCCCAGCTTCTTCAGCACCCGGAGGGCACCGGTGATCAGTTCGGCGTACGCCTCGTCGGAGATGCCGTGCGAGGCCGCGATCGGGAGGACCCGCTGGGTGGCGATCGCCTGCGCGTCGACGTACCGGCGGATGCCCTCGACGCCCTGGCGGCGGCCGAGCCCGGAGGACCGCATCCCGCCCATCGGGGTGTCGATCGAGCCGAAGGTCGCGCCGTACGCCTCGTTCACGTTGACCGTGCCGGCCACCAGTTGCGCCGCGACCGCCCGGCCGCGGCGGCCGTCGCGGGTCCAGACGCTCGCGTTCAGCCCGTACTCGCCCTCGTTCGCGCGCTGGATCGCCTCGGACTCGTCGGAGAACCGGTAGATCGACACGACCGGCCCGAACGTCTCGTTGTCGAAACACTCCATCTCCGGCGTCACCCCGGACAACACGGTCGGCTCGTAGAACAGCGGGCCGATGTCGGGCCGCGCCTTGCCACCGGCCAGCACGATGGCGCCCTTGGACCGGGCGTCCTGGACGTGCCGGGTCACGGTCTCCAGCTGTGCCTTCGAGATCAGCGACCCCATGTCGACGTCCCAGCCGGTCCCGGCGGACAGCCGGAGCTTCTTCACCCGATCGATGAACGCCGTGACGAACGCGTCGTACACCTGGTCGGCGACGTAGAGCCGCTCCATCGAGACACACAACTGACCGGCGCTGGAGAAGCACGCCCGGACGGCGCCTTCCGCGGCACGGTTGATGTCGGCGTCCCGCAGTACCAGCATCGGGTTCTTGCCGCCGAGCTCGAGGCTGCAGCCGATCAGCCGCTCGCCCGCCTGCTGGGCGACCAGCCGGCCGGTCCGGGTCGAGCCGGTGAAGCAGATGTAGTCGGTGCTCTGGATGATCGCGCCGCCGACGGTCGGGCCGTCGCCGTGCACGGGCTGCCAGGCCTCGCGCGGCAGCCCGGCGTCGTACAGCAGCTCGATCGCGCGGAGCGCGGTCAGCGGCGTCTGGCTGTCCGGCTTGTGGACGACAGTGTTGCCGGCGAGCACGGCCGGAAGACCATCGGCCATCGCCATGCTGAGCGGGTAGTTCCAGGGCGAGATGACGCCGACGACACCCTTCGGCACGAACCGCTGCTCGGCCCGGGTCAGGATCGGGAACATGCCCAGCTTGCGCTGCGGCTCGAGCAGCTCGGCGGCCTTGCGCCCGTAGTAGCGGGCGGTGAGGGCGACGTGCGCGACCTCCTCGAACGCCTGCTTGCGCGCCTTGCCCGACTCGAGGATCACCAGGTCCACGAGCTCGTGCCGGTGGTCCAGGACCAGGTCGTGGTACCGCAGCAGGATCGCCGCACGCTCGGCCAGCGGCACCCGCCGCCAGGTCTGCTGGGTCCGCCGCGCCGACCGGACGGCCGTGACCACGTCGTCCGGGCTGGACAGGGGCAGCGTCGCGATCGGCTGTCCGGTCGCGGGCGCGTAGGAGGTCCGGGCCCCGGCCGAGGCGCGGAGCAGCCCCGACAACCGGCGGACGACCGACTGGTCGGTCGCGTACGACGCGGTCGGATCGAGCTCGGGGTCCGCAGGAATCGACGTCTGCTCGCTCATGGATCCAGGCTACCTGCCGGTAATACTCATGTCAGTACCGGAAATCGCACGTGTCAGCCCGCAGTGTTCCGCCCCGTAGACCACTAAGGTGTTCGGTTGAACCTGCGAAGGGGTGGAACGTCGAGATGGTGGACAGCGGGGGGCTTTGGACGCCTCCTGAGGACGAGCTCGCTGAGGCTCTGCAGACGGCTCAGGTACTGATCGAGGAAGGTCGTGCCGACGAGGCCGGGCCGTACCAGCAACGTGTCATCGAACTGGCCCGGGAACGCGCCGAGGGGCACCCGGACCACTACGAGGCCAAGCACCTGATGGCCGCGACGCAGTACGAGCTGGCCGGCTCGCTGAACGCGTCGGGCCGGCACGAGGAAGCGCTTGCCGCGCTGCACGAGGCCCAACTCGGCTACACCGAGCTCAGCGACGCCGGCGTCCTCGACGCCACCTCCTTCCTGGCCGACGTCCGGGCCCGGCGGGCGATGACCCAGGCCCACCGCGGTCACGGCGCGACCGCCGTACTGGAGATGGACGGGGCGGTGATCGCGTACGGGCAGCTCGTCGGCGGCGAGGACGGGCTGAAGCACCAGCCGGACTTCGCCCGGGTGCTGGCGATGAACGCGCTCATCCTGCGGCGGTACGGCGACCCCGCGCTGGCGGTGGCGTCAGCGGACGCGGCGACCCAGCTGTTCCTGCAACTGGCCGATCAGATCAACGAGAGCCCGCAGTCGCTGTCGTACGCGCGCTACCTCTGTACGGCGACCGCCGTATCGGCCGACGTCCATGCTGCCGAAGGCCGCCTCGACCTCGCCCTCGAGGCCGACGAGATCGGGCTGTCGACCGCCGACACCCTCGCAGACTCGGAGTCGGCCACCGACCTCCGCACACTGGTCGCCGCACTCACCCGCAAGGGCAAGCACCTCGGCATCGTCGGCCGGATCATGGAAGGCGAGACCTGCCTGCGGACAGCGTTCGACACCGACACGGAGACGGCGACACGCGTCACCGAGGAGCTGGATCGCGGCCTGCCGCTGACCCTGGTCGCGGCGCTGGAGAACGCGGAGATCAAGCTCGGGCCGTTCGAGCAGTACCACCGCCTGCTGGCACTGAGTGAGCCCGCGCCGGGGATGACGCTGGCGACGGTGTCGGGCCGGACGGACCCCGAGTCGGCGGCGGTCCGTGCGACCGAGCTGGCCGAGCTGGTCCGGCCGCTGTTGCTGCAGGACGTGGACACCGCACTCACCCTGGGGCTGGAGGCGCACTACCTGTTCGCGATCTCGTCGGAGCGGGAGTCGCAGCGGATGCGGTACGAGACGAGCACCTACGCGCCGATCTGGGCGCAACTGCTGCTCGACGTCTCCGAGGCCTACTACCAGGGCGGGCGGACCGAGATGGCGCTCGACCTGGGCGGCTGGTGTGCGGAGGTCGCGACCGCACTGATCCCGTTCACCGACGACGACACGGTAATGAAGGACCTGGCCGGCTCCTGCTACCGGCACCACGGCGACCTGCTCGCCGCCACCGGCGACATGATGGCGTCCCAGCACGCGCACGAGGCCGCGCAGCAGCTCCAGCTCGGGCGGTAACCCCCGGGTAATTGACGCCCCCTCTCCCCGGGCGGACGCTGGCGCTAACTGCTCCGGCACGGGGGCACCTGCGAGGGGGAACGGTCATGGACGTGGTGGAACTGCACAACCGGACGGTCGACGGCTTCGTCAGGTTGGTGAACGAGGTAGGCCCCGACCAGTGGTCGGCACCGACGCCGTGCTCGGACTGGGACGTCCGCGCATTGGTGAACCATGTCGTCGGTGAGGAGCGCTGGACCGTACCGCTGATGGAGGGCAAGACCATCGCGGAGGTCGGTGACTCCCTGGACGGCGACCTGCTCGGCGACGACCCCGTCACCGCAGCGTCCGCCGCAGCCCGCGCTGCGCGGGACGCGGCCGCGGCGCCGATCGACAAGGTGCATCTCTCGTACGGCGACGAGGACCCGCCCGAGTACCTGCGGCAACTGGCCGCCGACCACCTCATCCACGGTTGGGACCTGGCCGCCGCGATCGGCGCCGCACCCCAACTGGACCCGGAACTCGTGGACGAGGTCGCCACCTGGTTCGCGGAGCGGGACGAGCTCTACCGCTCGGCAGGTATGGTCGCCGACCCGCTCGCGGGTTTCACCGACCCGGCCGACCAGCTCATCGGCGCCTTCGGGCGCGACCCGCGCTGGTCGACCTCGACCGGCCTCGTCGCCCGCTTCGGTGCGGCGTTCGACCGCCAGGACCTGGAGGCGGTGATGGCGCTCGTCACCGACGACTGTGTCTTCGAGTCCACCTCACCCGCTCCGGACGGCGCACGGTTCGAGGGTGCGGCCGACGTACGGGCGGAGTGGGAGAAGCTCTTCGCGAACACGGCCAACCCGCGGTTCGAGACCGAGGAGGCCGTGGTACTGGGTGATCGGGCCTTCGTCCGCTGGCAGTACTCCTGGCAGGAGCCGTCCGGTCAGCGCGGTCATGTCCGCGGCGTCGACGTACTGCGGCTGCGTGACGGCAAGATCGCGGAGAAGCTGTCCTACGTGAAGGGCTAGGAGTCCTGCAGGTCGGTCCGCAACGCGCCGACGAACAGGCCGGCCTCGGCCTCGGTCATCCCGGTCTCGGACACGACCAGCGCCGTGGCCTGGTGCAGCTCGCCCTGGGCCTTGAGGGCGCGGGTGCGCTCGGCCAGATTCGTACCGGGCAGGCGGACGAGTGGTGTGTCGGTGACCGGCGCGACGTACCGGCCGAGCCGGATGTCGTCGACGAGACCCTTGGCGTGCTTCAGGTCCAGGCCGGTCCGGTCGCGGATCAGCTTGACCGCGTGGACCGCTTTCTTGGTGGTGATCAGAAAACGCACCTGGTCGACGTCGTCGGAGGAGAGTCTGGCCCGCGCGGCGGCGAGGGCAACGTTGTCTGCGTCCTGGCTGCTCTGTCGGCTGAACAATCCCATGGCGCCATCCTTCCAGAACGACTCAACCCGTGAGGACTCGACGCAGGTCGCCCACACTCAGCCGCCGAGCACCCGGCGTACGTCGCCCCAGGCCAGCGCACCGAGTTCCCGATCGGCTTCCTCGGTCCCGCCGCGGGCCATCCGCTGACCACCGGTCTTGGGCTGCTCCCCGGGGAACAGCGGCCGGTGACCGGCCCGCGCGGCGACCATCGTCCGGGTGCCATGATCCCCACGCCACAACGCGATCCGCTCGGCGAACTCGACCGACGGCCAGACCCGGTCGTCCCCGCCGGCGACCAGCACCACCTCGCCGCGGATCCGCTCCACCGGAATCCGAGCGGCCTCAGCCTCAGCGCCGTACCGCTTCAGACTCTGCTGATACCAGCCGGTGAAGCTCGGCGGATCGTCCTCCGGCTGCCACTCCCGGTCGAACGGTACGAACGGCAGCGGCTCGTCGCGCCAGGTCCACGCGGACGTCTGCCGCTCGCCGTCGATCCAGCCCCACACGTAGGCGCTCGGTGACACCGCGATCACGGCGTCGACCCGGTCGTCCAGGGCGCCGAGCAACAAGGCCGCCTCGGCGCCCCGCGATACTCCCATCACCGCGACCCGGTCGTTGCGGGCCGCCAACTCGTCGAGCGGGAACGACTCCAGCGGGATCTCGCTGATCGTGGCGTCGAACCACTGCGGCGCGAGTACGTCGTACCCCTCGGCCTCGAGGATCCGGGCGCGCTCCAGGTCCGGCGCACCGCTGGATCCGTGCAGGAGCAGGACGCCCGTGGTCATGGGGCTGTCACCCGACGACGACCTCGACCCGCTGGAACTCCTTGAGCTCCGTGTAGCCGGTGGTGGCCATCGCGCGCTTGAGGGCGCCGACCAGGTTCATGGTGCCGTCCGGCACCCAGGACGGGCCGAACAGGATCTGCTCCAGCGTCCCGGTGACGCCGACCTCGACCCGCTCGCCGCGGGGCAGGTGGGAGTGCCACGCCTCGGCACCCCAGTGGTACCCGCCACCCGGCGCGTCGCTCGCCCGGGCCAGCGGCGAACCGACCATCACCGCGTCCGCGCCGCAGGCGATCGCCTTCGCCACGTCGCCGGACCGCCCGACCGAGCCGTCCGCGATGACGTGCACGTACCGGCCGCCGGACTCGTCCATGTAGTCCCGCCGCGCCGCGGCCACGTCGGCCACCGCGGACGCCATCGGCACCGCGACACCGAGCACCTTGCGCGTGGTGTGTGCCGCACCGCCGCCGAATCCGACCAGTACGCCGGCCGCCCCGGTCCGCATCAGGTGCAGCGCGGCCTGGTGCGTCGCACACCCGCCGACGATCACCGGTACGTCGAGGTCGTAGATGAACTGCTTGAGGTTGAGCGGCTCGGCCTGACCCGAGACGTGCTCGGCGGAGACCGTCGTACCGCGGATGACGAACAGGTCGACGCCCGCGTCCACGACGTGCTTCGCGAACTGCTTGGTCCGCTGCGGCGAGAGCGCGCCGGCGACGGTGACACCGGAGTCGCGGATCTCCTGGACCCGCTGCGAGATCAGCTCGGGCTTGATCGGCGCGGAGTAGATCTCCTGCAGCCGGTGCGTCGCCTGCTCCTTGGTGATGGAGGTGATCTCCTCCAGCAGACTCGTCGGGTCCTCGTACCGGGTCCACAGGCCCTCGAGGTTGAGGACGCCGAGACCGCCGGCCTTACCGATCGCGATCGCGGTGGCCGGCGACATCACCGAGTCCATCGGCGCCGCCAGGATCGGCAGCTCGAACCGGTACGCGTCGATCTGCCAGGCGACCGAGACCTCCTCGGGGTCCCGGGTCCGCCGCGACGGCACGATCGCGATGTCGTCGAACGCGAACGCCTGCCGCCCCCGCTTCGCGCGGCCGATCTCAATCTCGTTCATGCCGACAGGCTACCGATCTCCCCCACCTCCCCCGACATCGAGTCCACCCCGGAAGCGAGCAACATCACCCGACGCACAACACCCCCGCTGGTTGGCGGGGGTGATTGCGGTGAAGGTCAGCGGCCGGAGTAGTTGGGGGCTTCTACTGTCATTTGGATGTCGTGGGGGTGGGACTCCTGGAGGCCGGCTGAGGTGATGCGGACGAAGCGGCCTTTTTCCTGGAGTTCGGGGACGGTGCGGGAACCGCAGTAGAACATGGACTGGCGGAGGCCGCCGATCAGCTGGTGGGCGACGGCGGACAGCGGGCCGCGGTACGGGACCTGGCCCTCGATGCCTTCGGCGATCAGCTTCTCGTCGGTGCCGACGTCGCTCTGGAAGTAGCGGTCCTTGGAGTACGACTTGCGCAGCCCGCCGGCCGACGACATCGCGCCGAGCGAACCCATCCCGCGGTACGCCTTGAACTGCTTGCCGTTGATGAAGACCAGGTCGCCCGGCGACTCCTCGCAGCCGGCCAGCAGCGAGCCCAGCATGACCGTGTCCGCACCGGCCACGAGCGCCTTGGCGATGTCACCGGAGTACTGCAGGCCGCCGTCGCCGATCACCGGGACACCGGCCGGCTTGCAGGCCAGCGACGCCTCGTAGATCGCGGTGACCTGCGGTACGCCGACGCCGGACACGACCCGTGTCGTACAGATCGAGCCCGGTCCGACGCCGACCTTGACGCCGTCCGCGCCGGCCTCGACCAGCGCCTGGGCGCCCTCACGGGTGCCGATGTTGCCGCCGATCACGTCGACGCCACGGGTGGCCGGGTCGGCCTTGAGCTTGCGGATGATCTCGAGCTGCGCCTGAGAATGACCGTGCGCGGTGTCCACGACCAGTACGTCGACACCGGCCTCGACCAGGGTCATGGCGCGCTTGTACGCCTCGCCGAAGAAGCCGATCGCGGCGCCGACCATCAGCCGGCCGCTGGCGTCCTTGGTGGACAGCGGGAACTTGTCGCGCTTGACGAAGTCCTTCAGCGTGATCAGGCCGGTCAGCTTGCCGGCGTCGTCGACCAGCGGCAGCTTCTCCACCTTGTGCCGGCTGAGCAGCGCCATCGCGTCGTCGGCGGAGATGCCCTGCTTGCCGGTGATCAGCGGCTGCTTGGTCATCACCTCACGGACCGGCCGGGACAGGTCGGTCTCGAACCGCATGTCGCGGTTGGTGACGATGCCGACCAGGACACCGGCGTTGTCGACCACCGGTACGCCGGAGATCCGGTACTGCCCACAGAGCGCGTCAGCCTCGCCGATGGTGGCGTCCGGGCCGATGGTGATCGGCTGCGCGATCATGCCGGACTCGGAGCGCTTGACCAGGTCGACCTGCTGGGCCTGGTCCTCGATCGAGAGGTTGCGGTGCAGGACGCCGAGGCCGCCCTGACGGGCCATGGCGATCGCCAGCCGTGCCTCGGTGACGGTGTCCATCGCGCTGGACAGCAGCGGGATGTTCACCTCGACGTTGCGGCTCACCCGGGACCGGGTGCTGACCTCGGACGGGATGACGTCGGACTCGTTGGGCTGCAGCAGTACATCGTCGAAGGTGAGACCGAGGACGGCGAACTTGTCGGGAACTCCAGCGGGTGTGATGTCCATGGGGAAAACGAGCACCTTTACACGGCGAGAACGGGACACCATCGTATGCCGCCCCCACCGGACGCCCCGAACCGCCCATCCACAAGCCGGCCGTTCCCGGCCCAACGACGAACCCGCCCGGTAGCAACCGGGCGGGTACGTAGGGTGATCAGCTCGTCGGCTTGTTGACCACGCCGAGGATCGTGAGCACGTCCGGCGACTCCGTGGAGCCGTGCGCGCGGGCGATGGCCGCGTGCTTGCCCTCGGCGTACAGGCCGGTGGAGTGCTTGCCCTGGGCGTAGGTCTGCTTGACCGAACCGGTCGTGACCTTGCCGCTCGAGTGCTTCCCCTCGGTGCCGAAGGCCGTCTCCGCGCTGGGCACCTCGGCCGCCTCACCGGACGGAGTCGGCAGCACCTGCGGCAGGATCTTCTCCACCAACCCGGTCAGCCCGCCCAGCGGAGACTCGGCCGGCTTCTCGTCGGCCGGCGGCGTCTTCTGGTCCTCGGCGGGTGGCGGAGTGTCGTCGACCGGAGGCTTGATCTCGATCGGCAACTGGTCCTCGGCGGGCGAGTCGTCGCCGGACTCACCCGAGTTCGACCCTTGGTGGGACCCGGAGTCGTTGCCCGGCACCGTCGGCGTCGTGGTCGGGTTCGTCCCCGTCTCCCCGGTCTCACCGTTGTTCGGCGGCGGCGTGGTCGGGTCGGTGGTCGGCTCGGTCGGCGGCGGCGTGGTCGGGTCCGTCGTCGGCTCGGTCGGCGGCGGCGTGGTCGGGTCGGTCGACGGCTCGGTCGTCGGGTCGTCGGTCGGCGGTGCCGTCGGTTCCGTGGTCGTCTCGTCGACCGGCTTGTCGTCGGTCTTCTCCGGCGCCTTGGTCGGCTGCGTCGGCTCCGGCGCGATCGACTCCTGGGTCACGGTCGGCTTCTCGACCGGCGCCGGCCGCAGCAGCGGCGGCATGGCCTGCTGCCGGTCGGCGGGCGGGTCGAGCACGAAGGGGTTGGTCTTGGCCTTCTGCTGCTCCTCGGCCTTCCGCTCGTCCGCCTTCTTCTTGAAGTCCTTGGCGACCTTGACGATCTTGGTCTTGTCGACGACCGGCATCCCGTCGAGTTGTTCCTTCGGGAAGCTCGTCTCCGGGCGGACCGCGTCGACCATCTTCTCGATGACCTTCTCGTACGGCGACAGCGGATCGCCGGTCACGGCCGCGGCGACGCCCGAGACCGACAGCGCGGCCACCGCGGCGACACCGAGTGCCAGACCACGTGCCGCCACCTTGCGGGCGAACGGGTCCGTCACCGGGTTGAGCGCCGCGCAGCGCGCCAGGAAGCTCTCCGGATCGTCGATCGTCTCGACCGGTAGTTCGTCCTCGACTTCCACGGCGAGCCGCAGATCGGCCAGCAGCTTCACGGCCGGGTCATGCTCACCCGCGGTACGCGCGGACTCCCCACCAGCGGCCAGCAGGTCGAGTAAAGCGTCATCAGCGTCGATCGCGTCGAGATCGAAACGGTCAGCCATGATGCCCCTCCCCTGCTCCTCGTTCCAGCTGTGCCTCATGCCCCACAAACCCCCTGAGCGTGTTCAACGCCCGATGTTGTGCGACCCTCACCGCCCCCGGTGTCATCCCCAGTGCCCGGCCGGTCTCCTCGGCTGACATCCCCGCTACCACCCGGAGCCGCAGGATCTCCCGCAACTTCTCCGGCAACTTGTCCAGCAGGCCCATGATGTGCTGGACCTCCGAATGCCGGACCGCGTGCTCCTCCGGCGTCGGTGACTCGTCCGCGCCGTCCGGCAGGTCCGGCGTCGAAACGTCGGCCACCGCGAACGCACGCTGGGCATCAGCGACCTTGCGGGCCGCGATGCCGTAGACGAAAGCCTCGAAAGGCCTCCCCTCATCACGGTACCGGCTGAGCGCGCCGAACACCGCGACACATACTTCCTGAGCGACGTCGTCGACCATGTCGGCGCCGCCGGGATACGTCCACAACCGCGACCGCACGTAGCGGTGGGCAACGGCACGCACCCTGGTGAGCAGGTCATTGAGAGCTGTCCGGTCGCCTTCGCTCGCAAGCGCGGCAAGATCCCTGAGCTCGACCCGGTCGTGGGTGTGCGGTACTTGGACCTCGGTCACCCCTCGCCCCCTCGTGTTGGACCGGTCAGCCTGGAAAATGGTACGGCTCTCACCTTCGCTTGCCTAGTGGCAATTCGTGATCACGCGGGGTTTTTCATCACGATCTGTCACTACCCGCCCGTACGACTCCCGTCCTGGTGACAGATCGTGGAGACCTGATCAGGCCGGAGGCTCGAACTGGAGTACGGCGGACGCCTGATCGGTACCCCAGTCGATCGGAGTACGACCGGTCTCCCGCCAGCCGGCCCGCCGGTAGAGCCCGATCGCCGCGTGGCAGTTGTCGGCCACTTCCAGGCCGACCCGCCGCCCCAGCTCCGAGCCCATCACCACGGCGTGCTCGAGAAGCTGCCGCCCGAGCCCACCGCCGGTCGCCTTCGGGTCCACGAACAACCGCTCGACGAGCGCCGTACCGTCAGCGCCTGCCGTCAGAGCGACGTGACCGGCCACCCGGCCGTCGTCGGTCGTGATCACCCACGCGCCGAGCATCTCCGGCGGTGTCAGCCACGCCCGCGGATCCGCCGGCCAGTTGATCGGATACCCGGCCACCTCGTACACATCCCGCAGGAAGCCGATACAGCTCTCCAGGTCACCCTCGCCCCGATCCCGAATCACACCCCGACCCAATCACACCCGGGGACCTCAGCATTCGGTTGCCACGTCGGCCGGTTCAGGAGTGGCGCGGCCCGTTGACGGCGGGGTGCGGAGGGCCAGCACAGTCGCAAGCAGGACCACAGCTGCGGCCGCGAGGTAACCAGCGCGGTAGCCATCGGTCGGCTGGGTTGTAGCGGCGACGGCCGCCGCGATCGGGGCCAAGGTGGCGAGCCCGGCCGCCGCCCCGAGCTCCTGCCAAGCTGAACCTCCGGCCGGCCCGGCCACCTGAGCCCGCCCGGCCACTCCGGGAACGTGAAACCGCCCGGCGGGTCCGAGGGACCAGCCGGGCGGTTCGGGTGTTGCTTGTGACCTGAGGATCAGTGGCCGTGACCGTGGCCGTGACCGGCCGCGGCAGGCTCCTCTTCCTCGGGCTTGTCGACCACCAAGGTCTCGGTGGTGAGCAGCAGCGCGGCGATCGAGCCGGCGTTGGCGAGCGCGGACCGGGTCACCTTGACCGGGTCCAGCACGCCCTGAGCCAGCAGGTCGCCGTACTCGCCGGTGGCGGCGTTGAATCCGCTGCCGAGCTCCAGCTCCGCGACCTTCGCGGTCACCACGTAGCCCTCGTAGCCGCCGTTCTCGGCGATCCAGCGCAGCGGCTCGACGATGGCCTTGCGGACGATCCGGACCCCGGCGAGCTCGTCACCCTCCAGGTCCAGGCCGTTCTCCAGCACGGTGGCCGCGTGCACCAGGGCGGAGCCGCCGCCGGCGACGATGCCCTCCTCGATCGCGGCCCGGGTCGCGGACACAGCGTCCTCGATCCGGTGCTTCTTCTCCTTCAGCTCGACCTCGGTGGCCGCGCCGACCTTGATCACGCAGACGCCGCCGGCCAGCTTGGCCAGCCGCTCCTGCAGCTTCTCCCGGTCCCAGTCGGAGTCGGTGCGCTCGATCTCGGCCTTGATCTGGTTCACCCGGGCCTCGATGTCGTCGGACTTGCCGGCGCCCTCGACCACGGTGGTGTTGTCCTTGCTGACCACGATCCGGCGGGCGGTGCCCAGCACCTCCAGCCCGACCTGGTCCAGCTTCAGGCCGACCTCGGGGGCGATGACCTGCGCGCCGGTCAGCGCGGCCAGGTCCTCCAGCATCGCCTTGCGGCGGTCACCGAAGCCCGGCGCCTTGACGGCGACGGAGGTGAAGTTGCCGCGGATCTTGTTCACCACCAGGGTGGACAGCGCCTCGGCCTCGACGTCCTCGGCGATGATCAGCAGCGTCTTGCCGGACTGCACGACCTTCTCCAGCAGCGGCAGCAGGTCCGCGATGGCGGAGATCTTGCCCTGGTGGATCAGGATGTACGGGTCCTCCAGCACCGCTTCGCCGGCCTCGGCGTCGGTGATGAAGTACGGCGAGATGAAGCCCTTGTCGAACTGCATGCCCTCGGTGAACTCGAGCTCGGTCCCGAAGGTGTTCGACTCCTCGACGGTGATCACACCGTCCTTGCCGACCTTGTCGAACGCGTCCGCGATCAGGGTGCCGATCTCGGCGTCCCGGGCGGAGATGGTGGCGACGTGGGCCATGTCGCCCTTGTCGTCCACCGGCCGGGCGGTCTCGACCAGGCGGGCCGACACGGCCTCGACGGCCGCCTCGATGCCCTTCTTCAGGCCCATCGGGTTGACCCCGGCGGCGACGGCCCGCAGGCCCTCGTGCACCAGCGCCTGCGCCAGCACCGTCGCGGTGGTGGTGCCGTCACCGGCGATGTCGTTGGTCTTGGTGGCGACCTCCTTGGTCAACTGCGCACCAAGGTTTTCGAACGGGTCGTCCAGCTCGACCTCACGGGCGACGGTGACACCGTCGTTGGTGATGGTCGGGGCGCCCCACTTCTTGTCCAGGACGACGTAGCGGCCCTTCGGCCCCAGCGTCACCTTCACCGTGTTCGCGAGCTTGTCGACGCCACGCTCCAGCGCGCGCCGGGCGTTCTCGTCGAACTCGAGGATCTTCGGCATGGAAAAACCAGTCCCTCTCTGAATTCTCTTCTCGTTGCGCTCAGCAGTCCGAACCCACGCTGCATTGAATCCTGACCCGCCCCTCCGCCCCGGTCAGGTACCGGACCGACTCCGCCCCGGCGCCGGTCGTCGGCACCAGGGCGGTGTCAGTCAGGAACAGCGGGCGATCGTCACTTGCTGACGACTGCGAGGATGTCGCGGGCGCCCAGGATCAGGTAGTCCTGGCCGTCGTACTTGACCTCGGTGCCGCCGTACTTGGAGTAGATGACCTTGTCACCAACGGCGACGTCCAGCGGGACGCGGTTGCCGTTGTCGTCGATCCGGCCCGGACCGACGGCGAGGATCTCGCCCTCCTGCGGCTTCTCCTTGGCGGTGTCCGGGATCACCAGGCCGGACTTCGTGGTCTGCTCGGCTTCGAGCGGCGCGACGAGGACGCGGTCCTCGAGCGGCTTGATCGTGACCGACACTTGCTGACCTCCACGGTCGATTCGCTTGTCTGTGGTTCAGGGTGGTCGCGCTCCCCTGCCGTCGCGGGGGTCAGAGGCCGGACCGCTGGCACCCTCCACCGGAGAGTGCCAACACCGAATCTAGGCCGCGATTAGCACTCGGTCAACTCGAGTGCTAGATCTGACCGGCCCGGAATACAGCTGTGACCATCCGGGTACGGATTGTGGTCGAACGCTGGGCCTGGGCGGGGGTGGCGTGGGACCGTTCTCTGTACGGCGTCCCGGCCGCCCGCGGGACCTGGGTCCGAGGAGAGACCATGGCCTTCAGCTTTCCCTCTCTGCCCATATTGTCCGGCCGCACTGTCGCGGTCCTCGCCGCAGCCGGCGCGCTCGCGGTAGGAGCGATCGCCGCGGGCGCCTCGAAGGACCAACCGGCCACCAGTCCCAGCCTGGACGCACCGGCCGCGGCACCACCGCAGGCGGCGCCGGCCGCGGACACCGACAGCGTCACGATGGCTGCCGCGGCCGCGCTGCCGCAGTGCCGGTCAGCCATGCTGGTCCCGGTCAACCGCAGCTGGGGGATCCCGATGCCGTCCGTCTACGGCAGTGCGAGCACCTACTGCAACCTCATGTACGGCGACGACCCGCACCGGGGCTCCACGGTGTTCGGCGACCCGGACACCGCCATCCGCGTCCTCCAGCGCAACCTGAACTTCTGCTACGGCACCAAGCTCGCGGTCGACGGCATCTACGGCAGCAACACCCGTGCGGTGGTCAAGCTGGTCCAGCGCAGGCACAAGCTCGTCGCGGACGGCATCTACGGCCCGAAGACCCGCTCAGCCATGAACTGGCGCCTCTACTCGATGGCCACCCGCAGTTGGAGCAAAGGCTGCTCCAGTCCCCTCTAAAGTGGCGGGGTGACAGTCACCGGCTTGCTGGACGGCCCCGGCGCTGAACTCCTCGCCGACGCCTGTGCGAGCTACCAGCCCGGCCACGAGCTCCAACTGGTCGAGAAGCTTCGCCGCCAGTACGACGCTGCACTCGTCACAGCCGCGGTCACCCAGGCCTCACTACGCCACCGAGCGGTCGCCAAGTTCGGTGCGGACGCTGGCCAGATGCACTTCACGCCAGACGGCCTGGAACAAGCAACGCGAAGCACAGTCGGCTCTCACCGGGCTCAACGCATCGCAGCGACGTTGCCGGGCAGCAGTGTGGTCGACCTGGGCTGCGGCATCGGCGGTGACCTCATCAGCGCCGCACGCGCCGGCCTGCGGGTCACCGGCGTCGAACGCGACCCAGCCACCGCTGCCGCGGCCCGCGCCAACCTGGTCGCGCTAGGCCTGCCTGGTGAGGTCGTCGTCGGCGACGCCGAGTCGTTCGACCTCACGCCGTACGACGTGGTGTTCGCGGACCCGGCGCGTCGGGCGGATGGCCGGCGGGTGTTCGACCACAACGCCTACTCACCACCTTGGACGTTTGTCACCGAGCTTCTGAACCGCACTGCCTGTGTGAAGGTCGCGCCGGGCATCCCACACGACGCCATCCCGGATGGGGTGGAGGCTGAGTGGATCAGCGACGCCGGTGAGGTGAAGGAGGCCGCGCTGTGGTCTGGGCGCTTGTACGCCGATACTGCGCGGCGGGCGACCCTGCTACCCGGTGGCGCTTCGGTGACCGAGGCGCCGGAGGCTGAGAGCGGTCCTGTGGGTCAGTACATCTACGAGCCCGACGGTGCTGTGGTGCGGGCCGGTCTGGTGACTGCGGTCGCCGCTGCGGTCGACGGGTGGCTGCTGGATCCGCGGATTGCTTATGTCACTGCAGCGGGGCTGGTGCCGACTCCACTTGCCTCTGCGTACGAGGTGGTGGAGGAGCTGCCGTACAAGGAGAAGGCGCTGCGCTCCTGGGTGCGCAGTCAGGACATCGGGACGCTCGAGATCAAGAAGCGTGGGGTGGATCTGGATCCGGCTCAACTGCGGAAGAAGCTCGCACCGAAGGGCTCTGCGACGGCCACGCTGATCATCACCCGGATCGGCCGGGACGCGGTCGCGTACTCGTGCCGCCGACTTGCGTTCGGAGTACAGTCGAACATATGATCGATCTTGCGTGCGGGTCTTCGGGAGACTTGCCGGCGGGCGAGGTGCTGCGTCTGCTGCTGCACTCTCCCGGGGACCCGCCACTAAGCCGTCATGCGGCCGAAGTCATCCGTTCACCTGTCTGGGGCAGTGTGCGGGGCAGAACCGGTTTGCCGCTGGCCGTTCACCTGGGGATCGAGCGGCGCACCAGCCCCAGGTCTCTGCCCGCTGCCGCGCCCTTCCCCGCGCTGCAGCACAAGCCCCGTGCCGCAATGCAGTCTCGCGCTGCAGCTAGCTCGCGCCGTACAGCTCGGCTGCGTTCCGGCTGATGACCATCGTCCGGCTCGGGTCCTCCAGCCCGGTGAAGCCGTAGCTGCGGTAGAGCTCGTGCGCATCCGCGGTCGCCAGCATGAAGCGGCGGATCCCCTTCAGCTCCGGGTGATCCAGCAGCGTGGACACGACGAACCGACCCAACCCGTGTCCCCGGTGCGATTCCACCACGAATACGTCAGCCAGCCACGCGAACGTCGCCCGGTCCGTCACCACCCGCGCGAACGCGACCATCGAGCCATCCGGCGCGTACACCCCAAGGTTCAGACTGCCCGCGATCGACCGCGCCACGATCTCCCGCGGAATCCCGGTCGCCCAGTACGACGTACTGAGGAAGCCGTGCACCACATCGACGTCGATGCGTTCGACGTCGTCATCGGCCTCGAACCCGTCGGGTCCGGTCCACCTCACTTGTTCAGCACCTCCGTGATCGGCATCGACGAGTCAGCCGGCAACCCCAACGGCGACGGTGCCTTCCCGGCCCGGACCAGTTCGGACCCGAGCGCCGCCACCATCGCACCGTTGTCGGTGCACAACCCGGGCCGCGGCACGCGTACGGCGATGCCGGCCTCAGCGCACCGTTCTTCCGCCATCGCGCGCAGCCGTGAGTTCGCCGCGACCCCGCCACCGATCAGCAGGTGCTCGAACCCACGGTCCTTGCACGCGTCGATCGCCTTACGGGTCAGGACGTCACACACCGCCTCCTGGAAGGCCGCGGCCACGTGGTTCACCGGCACGTCCTCACCGTCGCGACGCTTGGCCTCGACCCACCGGGCCACCGCCGTCTTCAACCCGGAGAAGGAGAAGTCGAAGCGGTGCCGCTCGAGATCCCGCTGCGAGGTCAGCCCGCGCGGGAACTTCACGTAGAGCCGGTCACCGCCGTCCCGCGCCGCTTTGTCGATATATGGACCGCCCGGGAACGGCAGCCCCAGCACCCGCGCGACCTTGTCGAAGGCCTCCCCCGCGGCGTCGTCGATGGTGCTCCCCATCGGCTGCACGCCCTCGGTGATGTCCTCGACCGCGAGCAGCGACGAGTGCCCGCCCGACACCAGCATCGCGACACAGCCCTTCGGCAGATCGCCGTGCTCCAACGTGTCGACGGCGACATGGGCCGCCAGGTGGTTCACGCCGTACAGGGGCTTGTCGAGCGACAGCGCGAGTCCCTTGGCCGCGGCGACCCCGACCAGCAGCGCGCCGGCCAGCCCGGGGCCGCTGGTGACCGCCACCGCATCGACGTCGGTCGGCTTGATCCCCGCCGTCTCGCAGGCGCGCCGGATCGTCGGGACCATCGCCTCCAGGTGCGCGCGACTGGCGACCTCCGGTACGACGCCGCCGAACCGGGCGTGCTCCTCGACACTGGACGCGATCGCGTCGGCGAGCAGCGTCTGCCCGCGGACGATCCCGACACCGGTCTCGTCACACGACGTCTCGATCCCCAGGATCAGGGGCTCCGCCTTCATTCTTCCTCCCGCCACCGCATGATCACCGCATCCTCGCCGCCGGCGTAGTATCCGCGCCGCCGGCTGATCTCCTCGAACCCGAAGGCCTGGTAGAGACCCCGGGCCGACTCGTTGCCAGCAGCAAGTTCCAGCAACACCGTCCGGCCGGCGCACTTCGACAGCGCCGCCGTCATCAACTGGCCGCCGATCCCGGTCCGGCGCCCGGCCGGTGTCACCGCGATCCGCAGCAACTCGACCACGTCCAACGCGACCGGCGGCACCAGCAGTACGACGTAGCCGACGACCGCACCTTCGTCCGCGACCAGGATCACCCGGTCCTCGGACAACCGGTCGAACTCGGTCGACCACGAGACCGTACTCCACGCCTCCGGCCCGAAGCACACCTCGTCCAATGCGACGAGAGCGGGCAGGTCGTCCGCGGTCGCCGGTCGAATGGCTGGTCTCACTTCGGCAGCACGCTCTTCGGCCCGCCGGACAGGGTCACGTCGGGCCGGCGCAGGTACAGCGGGTCCGGCGCGACGACCTCGAGCGTCCCGGTCGCCACACCCGTCGCGAGCACCTCGGCCGAGGGGTACTCCACGACATCGGTGTCCGCCACACCAAGAGCATCCGCATAGAGCACAGCACCGCGCCCGATCACCGGCAGACCCGACAGGACGTGCGCCACATCGGCCGGCCGATCGACTGCCGGGCCCTCCAGGCGACGTCGGCTCCCGTCCGCGGCCGGGCCGTCGTACAAGGCCCAGTAGATCTCCTTGCGTCGCGCGTCCGTCGCAACGGCAACGGGAAGCGAGAACGACGACTGCCGGGCCAGAACATCCAGGCTGCACACCCCGGCGACCTCGATCCCGAGGACGTCGGCCATGGTCCGCGCGGTCACGAGTCCGACCCGGAGACCGGTGAACGGACCGGGCCCGACGCCGACCGCGATCCGTGTCAGATCGCGCGGCGTACAGCCCGCCTTCTCCAGCGCGGCAGCGATCGCGGGCGCGAGCAATTCACCGTGCCGAAGTGCGTCGACGGTCGTCGAGGACGCCACGATCTCACCGCTGGTCGGATCCGCCAGCGCGACCGTGACGGCCGCGCTCGAGGTGTCAAAGGCAAGCAGCATCTCAGTAACTCTCCAAAGCAGGCGGGTTCGCCACCGGGGCGGACACGCGGACACCGGATGCCGCCCAGCGCGGACCCACCGGCGTGATCCGGATCTCGCGGGTCTCGTCCGTGTCGTCGTCGCCGCGGGTCACCACGATGTCGAGCCGGTCCGGCGCCAATGACTCGGCGAGCCCATGACCCCACTCGACCACCGTGACCGCGTCGTCCAGACTCGCGTCCAGATCGAGATCGTCCAGCTCCGCGATCCCGCCCAGCCGGTACGCGTCCACGTGGACCAGCGCCGGACCGCCCGCCAGTGACGGATGCACCCGCGAGATCACAAACGTCGGCGACGTGATGTCACCCCGCACCTTCAGCCCGGCCCCGAGGCCCTGGGTGAACGTCGTCTTGCCCGCACCCAGATCACCCGACAGCACGAGTACGTCGCCGGCCCGCAGCTGACCCGCGAGCTCCTCGCCGATCGCCCGCATGTCGTCGGCCGTCGGGACAGTGAACTCGAGCGGCATCGCCTTGGCGTAGATCAGGTTGTGCTCGTGCTGCTCGACCACCGAGTACCCACGCCGCCGCCAGAACTCCACGGTGTCCGGCAGCTCCACCCGCGCGATCAGTTGCACCCGGCTCAGCCCCCGCCGTACGGCGACCTCCTCGGCGCAGCCGACCATCGCCGACGCGACGCCACGCGCCTGGTGCCGCGGATCCACCGAGACCCGGCGCAGGTTGAGGATGTCGCCCGACTCCTCGAACAGCACCGCACCGGCCGGGGACCCGTTCACCCGGACCAGCAGACCGCCGTGCTTGTTCACCGCGGCGGTGACGGTCGTCGCGTTCTCGGACAGGGCGGTGGACGGCGGGTCGAGCACCCGCCGGGAGGAGAACGCGTGGTGGATCACCGCGACGATCTCGTCCGCGTGGTCGGCGGTGGCGTCGACGACGTGCAGGTCGGTCATGTGTGTCCCAGGGATTGTTCGGCTCGCTCGATCATGCCAAGGAGCGCGGCGGTGAACTCACGGTGGTGCTCGATCAGGCCCAGGTGACCGCAGTTCTTCACCTCGACCAGCTCGGCGCCGGGCACGTGCCGGACGATCTCCTCGGCGTGCGCGAACGGGGTCAGGTGGTCGTTGTCCCCGCCGATCACCACGCACTCCACCTTCTGCAGCGGCTCCAGGGCGTCGTACTTGTCGTGCAGCGCGAAGATCGGGTAGAACTCCGCGATCACCGAGATCGGCGTCGCCGCGATCATCTCGTTGACGAACTCGGTGAAGGCCGGCGGCACCTCGGAGCCGAACGAGTACTTCCGGGTCAGCAGGTAGCTGATGTCCGTGCCGGCCTTGCGGCTGCGTTCGACCACGTCAGGGATCCGCGCCAGCACCGACACGGTCGGGGTGGCCAGCGTGCGGAGCATCATCCCGAGCTTGCCCGGCACGATGATCGGGACCCGGTCCAGACCGCCCGCGCTGGTCGAGCACAGCCCGACTCCGATGATCCGGTCGCCGAACAGCTCGGGGTGCGCCTCGGCCAGCGCCATGATCGACATGCCACCCATCGAGTGCCCGATCAGGATCACCGGACCGGTCGGCGCGAACTCCGTCATGATCCCGTGGAGATCGCGGCCGAGCTGCTCGATGCTGACGTTCTCCTTCGGCGACCGCCCCGACCGTCCGTGCGAGCGCTGGTCGTAGAACACCATCGTGCCGATCCCGGCCAGGTCGCGGCGCTCGAAGTGCCAGCAGTCCATGTTCAGGCCGTAGCCGTGCGCGAAGATCACGGTCAGGTCTTCCGGCGGCAGCGGCAGCTTCTTGCCGAACCGCCGCTTCGGCGGCGGCGCGGGCCGGCGAGACCGCTTCAGCTCGTCCACCTCGACGTACAGCTCGACGCCGTCGTCGGCGGTGAACACATGCGGCGTGCCGCGCAGCGAGCCGAACGGTTCGGCCTCGAGCTGCGCGCGCTGACTCGACCGACGGCCGATCACCTGCCGCTCGACCGCGACCCCGGCCGCCGCTCCGGCAGCCAGCACCCCGACCGCGGCTCCGATCAGACCGGCGGTCCGCCCTGCTTTGGAAACAGAGGGGGTCATGCCGGCCCGCCATCGACGTAACGCCGTGGGATCCGTGCTCCCAGCCGGGTGACGATCTCGTAGTTGATGGTCCGCGCCGCATCGGCCCAGTCGTCCGCCGTCGGCTCACCCGCGGTCCCCGGCCCGAACAGCACCACCTCGTCGCCCGCGGCCGCCTGGTCGTCCTCGAGGTTGACCACGCACTGATCCATGCAGATCCGGCCGACGATGGTACGACGCTCGCCCCCGGCCTGGACCGGGGCACCGTTCGACGCGTGCCGTGGCAGGCCGTCGCCGTACCCGAGCGGGATCAGACCGAGGGTCGACGGCCGCGGCGCGGTCCAGGTCAGCCCGTAGGAGACACCGGCGCCGGCCGGGACGCGTTTCACCATCGCGAACCGGGCCTTGAGCGTCATCGCCGGGACCAGGCCCAGCTCGTCCGACGGGAGCGCGTGCCCGAACGGCGAGAGGCCGTACGTCGCCACGCCGGGCCGGACCAGGTTGAAGTGGGTCTCCGGCAGCGCGAGGGTGGCGCCGGAGTTCGCCAGGTGCTTGAACTCGGCGTCGACACCGAACGACTCGGCCACCTCGATCGCCTCGGTGAACGTCGCCAGCTGGGCCTCGTTCGCCACGCTCTTCGGCTCGTCCGAGGAGGACAGGTGCGACCAGATGCCCTTGATCTCGATCCGGCCGGTCCGCTGCTCGCGGAGCGCGGCCCGGATCAGCGCCGGCCACTCCTCCGGTACGGCGCCGCCACGGCTCATGCCGGTGTCGATCTTCAGGTGGACCCGGGCCGGCCGATCGGTCACCCCGGCGGCGAGCTCGTCGATCTCCCAGGGCGCGCCCGCGGACAGGTCGATGCCGGCGGCGATCGCGTCCTCGAGCGGCTCGCCGGGGGTGGTCAGCCAGCAGAAGATCGGCCCGGTGTCACCGGCCTCGCGCAGTGCGAGCGCCTCCTCGAGGACGGCGGCGCCGATCCAGTCCGCACCGGCCTCGCGGGCGGCCCGGGCGACCGGGATCATGCCATGGCCGTAGCCGTCGGCCTTGACCACGGTCATCAGCTGCGCACCCGCGGCGCGGGCACGCAGCGTGGTGACGTTGTGACGAATCGCGGCCAGGTCGACGACCGCTTCGGCGCGGACCGGGCGGTCGCGGCCAGGTGACTGGAGGGTAGACATAGCTCCTCCAGTGTCTCAGGCGCCGTCGAGCAGCTCTGCCAGGGCGGCCATGTCGTGGAAAACCGCGTCCGCGGACGACAGCTTGGCGGGGTCCGTCATACCGGCGTACCCGAACACCTTCATCCCGGCCGCGTTGGCCGCGGCGACGCCGAGCGGGCTGTCCTCGACGACCACGCAGTCGCCGGGTTTGACGCCGAGCGAAGTCGCCGCGTGCAGGAACAGGTCGGGTGCGGGCTTGCCGTGGGCAACGTCCTCCGCACTGAAGATCCGGCCCTCGAACCGGTCCAGGAAACCGACCGCGGTCAGCGCCGTCCGGATCCGGCGATGGGTGCCGGACGAGGCCAGGCAGTAGGTGACGCCCTGGGCGTCCAGGTGGTCGAGCACCGCCTCGACACCCGCGATCGCCTGGAGGTTCGCGAACCCGTCGAACAGCCGCTGGTGGTAGCGGTCCTCCAGGTCGGCGGGCAACGGCCGTCCGAGCCGCGCCTCGGCCTTCTGCCGCATCGAGGTCATGCTCCCGCCCATGAAGTCGCGGACCGCCTCCTCGAACGTGTACGGCAATCCCGCCTCGGTCAGCAGCTCGGCCAGGATCGTGTTGGCCAGCCGCTCCGAGTCCACCAGTACGCCGTCGTTGTCGAAGATCACCAGTCCGCTCACGCCAGCACCCTATGCAATGGCGCGGCCGCCGTGACGTCGGGCGTCACGGCGGCCGCGGGGTGCGCGAGAGCGGGTTGGGGTGGGGTCAGTTCTCCTGGATGGAGAAGTCGGTGAAGCTGAACCGCTGCTTGGTGTTACCGGTGGACACGACCTCGACGCCGTAGTCGACCTGCCAGGTCGTGGCCTTCGGGGCCCAGCCGCGGTCGACCATGTCCTTGAAGAAGCTGGCCAGCGGCATCGTGCCGGACTTCTGCGTCACCTGGGACACGTAGGCGGTGTAGCCGCTCTGGTGCCAGACGTCGTAGGTGAACCCGCCGAAGGTCACGGTGCCCACCTTGCGGCCGGCCGGGACCTGACCCTTGTTGTCGGTCCAGATCATCAGCTCGTTGTTCAGCCCGTCGCCGATCCACGCGTCGAACGCGACGTTGTAGATGCAGGCGCTGCAGTTGGCCGGCGTCGTCGCGGCGAACTTGGCCGACTGGATCTTGGACAGCGGGACGTCGTTGTAGTCCTTGTGCACGTTCGGGTACGCCTGCACGCCCTTGTCGCCCGGGAGCGGCTGGGTGACGTCGACGTACCAGTTGTCGAAGCTGCAGGCGCCGAGCGAGTAGGTGCCGTTCTCGTTGTTCCACATGTTGTTGTGGACGTAGTACGCGCCGAAGGTCCGGCCCTCGCCCTGGTTGTTGTTCGACGTGGTGGTCCACACCGGGTTGGTGCAGCTCTTCACCGGGCTGTTCGTCGACGTCGGGGTCGACGTGGTGGTGGGAGTGGCCGTCGGCGTGGACGTCGTGGTCGGGGTCGCCGTCGGTGTCTTGGTCGGCGTGGACGTGGTCGTCGGGCTGCTGGTCGGCGTCGTGGTCGGCGTCGACGTGGCCGTCGGAGTCGGCGTGGTCGGCTGCGGCGGCGCCGCAACGAAGTCGTAGTGCGCGGTGTACCGGATCTTGGTGCCGGCGCGGTACTTGTCGCCGCCGCGGCTCAGGACCCGGAGCCGGAAGCTCTTGTCGGTGGTCTGGTCCGGGTCGATCGACAGGATCGACGGGCCGGCCCCGGTGGCCGTGATGGCGGTCGGCTTCACGCCGAAACCGTGCAGCACGGTACAGCTGGAGTACGCGTCCAGGACGCAACTCTCGACGCGTCCGACGCTTGGGAGGGTCGAAGCCGTGCTGTCCGCCGACGCGCTGGTCGTGGTCGCGGCGACAGGGGAGTCCTTGGCCGCCTGAACGGCGATCGGCGCGGCGATGAGCGCGCCGATGGCAAGGAACACCGCTGGAATGACCACGCGGCTTCGGGCAGTTCGGATGGGGGGCATGCGAAACATTCCTCGTCTGCTCGACGGGCCGGCGCTGCTTGCCCCAGCACTACAGGACGGCCCAACAACTGTTCTGTTTGGTCCCCAGAGAGGCCAGGACAGTCGACGCCCCCGATGCGCCGAACCGATCCGGGCAGACCGGGCGATCTGTGTCGCCGGACATGTCCTTTTCGTTCGCTCTCGCACGTACGGCGCCCGACGTTATCCAACCGTGATCTGAAAAGCCAACCCGGGGTGCCCTTTTCACGCAGCGTATCCAGAGTTCACGGGAGTGTCGCGCGTGTCGTGATCACTCAGAGCCATCGATCCGGAAGTGCAACGTCAGGGCCTGCCGAGGCGTCGTAGGGGTGTGAGGATGCGGATGATCGCCGTGGCCGGCGCCGGCCTGTTGCTGGCGCTGACCGGGTGCGGAAACGAGGCGAGTGCGGGCGGATCGCTGAAGGGGAACGTGTACCTGTCCACAGCCGTGACCGAGGACGGGAAACCGAAGCAACTCGTCCCCAACAGCCGGGTCCGGTTGACGTTCACCGACGACGGCCGGCTGATCGCCGACGCCGGCTGCAACTCGATGCAGTCACCGGTGGACACCGGCGGCGGCCAGCTGACGATGGACGACGAGATCGCGCAGACGGCGATGGGCTGCGACCCTCAGCGGCACGCCCAGGACGGCTGGCTGATCAAGGTGCTGCAGTCCGAGCCGACCTGGAAGCTGGAGGCCGACCGGCTCACCGTCACCTCCGGCGGTACGACGATCTCGCTGACCGATCGCAGGACCGCCGAGCCCGACCTCGCCCTCGACGGCACCAAGTGGTCACTGGAGACCGTGATCAGCGGCGAGACCGCGTCCCATCAGGCCGGCTCCGAGAAGGTCTGGATCACCCTCAACGGCGACCGCGTCACCGGCTCCACCGGCTGCAACGAACTCCAGGGCAAGGTCGCCCGCGGGACCGGCACCCTCACCTTCGGCGAGATCGCCACCACCCGCCGGGCCTGCCCCGGCGACGCCGGCAAGCTCGAGCAGACGCTGCTCACCAACCTCAAGGGCGATGTCAGCTACGAGATCGACTCCAACCGCCTCAAACTCCGGGCCGGAAGCAACGGTCTCGACTTCACCGGTTGAGCCGCAGGTCGAAGGCCTGGACCTTGTTCTGTGGGGTTTCGTAGGACACGAGTAGGCGGCCGTCGGCGGCCAGCTTGGCGTGCTGGGCCGGCGTGAGCGGGATGGACCAGCGCTGCGTGCCGCGGGTGATTTGCTGGGTGGACTCTTTGACCACGTGGCCGCTCATGTCCGGGGACCACGGTGGAGTGGCACCGTCGGTGACTGCGCACGGGGTCAGGCCGTAGTCGGGTGGCGGGTCCACGGCGGGTGAGCAGCTTGTCGTCCACACCGGGATGGCGTCGATGTTCCCGGTCGTCAGGAAGGCTCTGGCGGTGCCGGTGCCGGTGCCGGTGCCAACCGAGCGTGTGAAGATGTCCACGCTCGATCGGCCGAGAGCGGCGGACAGGACCTTGAGGTCGGTCGTCGGGACACGGCCGGAGATCGGTACGCCGTTGCGCGCCGACTGGGCGATCGTCTGCGGCGAGAGTGCACCGTTGAGGTTCGGGTTGGAGACGTTCGGCGGTGCCGGCGTGGTCGGGCGGTCCGCGGGTGGTGTGTAGCCGGGCAGGGTGGCCAGACCCCAGCGGTACGGGTCGGACTGCACCGAGCCGAGTGCGGACCAGCCGAGTCGCGTGCTCTGATCGATGTGCCGCAACGTCGTCGTACCTGCTGCGGACGTGTCGTCGTTGTCGTACGGCGTGATGTTCAGACCCAGCCTGGTCGGGTCGACGGCCGCGGGCAGGGTGGCGAGCGGGATCTTCACCTCGAGGTCGTAGCCACCGCCGGCGTACGCGTGCGGCACCGTCGTCTCGTTGCTCCCGACCCACTGGGCCGTCGACGCGACCTCTACGCCGGGCGCGTTGCCGGTGTCGAGCTCGCCGCTCGAGTAGCCCTGGTGATTGTCCGCGTCCCTCGACCAGCACGGTCCTCCGCTCTGGCTGAACGGGAAGATGCCGAGCTTGAACGTGTTGGCGGTGTCCATCAGCGCCTGCGATGCGGTCCCGCGCGGATCGAGCAGGATCTCCACCGAGTCGGCCTGCCAGTGACCGACACATTCGGCCGGCGTCACGGCGTACGACTGGTAGTCGTCGCGCACATGGATGAAGAAGTACAGGGCGTCGTCCGACCACGACACCTTGGCCGTATTTCCTTCACCCGTTGGCGAAACGCCGCAGTCGTCGACTCCGGTGCAGTTGGCCGCGCCCTGCCAGATCCGGCCGAGATCGAGCGCCGGGCCCGGGTACTCACCCGGCTCCGCCTTGCCGTCGACGACCGGTTGGGCCTGCGAGATGGTTGTCGTCGGCACCAAAGTCAGGGTCAGCGTTTCGCTCCCCGTGGCGGTTCTGATCGGGATGGAGACGCTCTGTGTCGCGGGCAACGAGGTGTCGGTGTTGGTCAGCCTGAAAGTGACCGTGGCGTCGCCGCCGGGCTGAACGTCGTACGGCTTGGACGACGCGTCCACCGTGAAGTTCGCGGGCAGCTCCAGCGACGCCGCACCACTCTGTGGTTGCGCCGACCAGTTGTGCACGACGACCGGTACGTCGATCGTGCTGCCGACCCCCATCGACTGGATCGCCGGGGAGCGGCCGAGGCGGTTCGCCTGCGGCGCGGTCGTCGCGAGCCACTCGTCGTACTCCTGCCAGTTGCCCCACCGCTGGAACCTGCCTTCGGCGGCCGCCACGATCCGGACGACGTTGTCGGTGTAACCGGAGGCCTTCGCGGTGGTGTAGGTCGCGGCGATCTTCGCATTCTGGTCCACCGGGGCGTTGGCCGCCGGGGTCACCGTGAAGGTGATGTCGGCGGTTGACTCCGCTGGGACCGGCTTCGGTCCGTCAGTGGTCCACCCGGGCGGCGCGGTCAGCGCGATGTTGCCCTGGGCAAGCTTTCCGCGCGGCGCCTTGAGGTGCACGGTCGCCTGGAACGGCTCGCCCGCGACGTTGTAGAACCGGCTGAAGGTCAGGTACTGCAGCGTTCCCAGCGGCAGTCCGCCGGGATCAGGCTTGGTGGCTCCGAACAGGATCGCCTCGTCGAGCCCGGCCTGCGGACTGGAGTTCGGCTGGAACGGGACGAACGACTGCGTCATCGCGAAGCGAGAGCACGCCGGGGTCGAAGTTCCCTTGAACATCACCCGGCTCTGGGTCGGGTACGCCGCCCGGCCCTCGTCCGCGACCTGCTGCCAGATCTTCGCCGAACCGGCCGGCTGACCCTGCAGGTTCCCGGCGGGCCACTTGTACGGCGACTCGTACCCGGTCCACACACCGGCGACGGTGTCGAGGCCGCTCGGGGTGAAGCCGGTGGTGCAGTTCGGGGCGGACGTCGTACCGCCGCTGCCCGCCGTACTGCCGCCGGAGAAGACCTTCTTCACCTGCCAGGTGCTGAGCGCGTGCGGGCCCTTGAGCTGCTCGGGGAACCTGGTCGGGTCGGCGGCCGCGAGTACGCCCTCCCAGATCAGCCGGCCCGCCTGCTGGTGGTTGCCGTGCCCGGCCGCGAGGGTCGGCGTGAACCCGATGTAAATCTCCGGCTGCGTCTCCCGAATCACCCGCGTCACCCGGCGCAGTGTCTCCTCCTCGTCCCAGAAGTACTGCGTCAGCGGCGCGCTCTGGTTGTAGAAGAAGTCGATCCGGTCGAGGTTGAAGATGTCGACAGTCCCGGACCGGTAGTGCGCGACCCGGTCCTCGTTCTCCCGCCGCAGGCCCAGCTCCGGCCCCAGCTCGGTCCCGGTCGCGTTCCCGCCACCCTCGCCGCGCGTCACCATGATCACGCCGCACTTCACGCCGTACCGCTGATGCCACACCCCACACGGCCCGATGATGCTCGTGTCGTCATCCGGATGGGCCCACTCCCCCATCACCTGGATCTTCGTCTCCGGATCAGCCACATAGCCCTTGACCGCGGCGTGCGCGGCAGGCAACGGCAACGCGGCGAGCAGAGCGAGGACGACGACCAGCACGAATCGCTTCATGTGCACACTCCAAGGGCGGCGGAGGCACCAGCACCCTCAGTCCTATCCGCCGCCCCGGATCCGCGCAACCGCTTACCGCGCGCCTCAGCCCAGGATCTGGCGGGTGGCCTCGGGGAGGGCGGCGGCGACGGAGAGGGCGGTGATGGGGCCGGAGGCGGAGGCCAGGTTGGCTGCGGCGGCGTGGAGGTAGGCGCCGACGCTGGCCGCGTCCAGGGCGGTGAGGCCTGCGGCCAGGAGAGCGCCGCAGATGCCGGCCAGGACGTCGCCCGCGCCGGCGGTGGCCAGCCAGGGGGTGGCGTTGGTGTTGACGCGGACATGCCGGTCGGGAGCCGCGATGACCGTGGTGGAGCCTTTCAGGAGGACGGTGGCGTCGAAGCGTTCGGCGGCCAGGCGGGCGTGCTCGAGGCGCTTGGCCTCGACGGTGGCGCGGTCGACGCCGAGCAGGCGGGCCAGCTCCCCCGCGTGCGGTGTCGCCAGTACGCCGGTGTGGTCGCCGGAATCCTCGAGCGCCCGGAGACCATCCGCGTCGAGGACGATCGGCTCCTCCGCGTCAAGCAGGTCGCGGACTCGGTCGACATCGAGCTCGTCGCCCAGGCCGGACCCCACGGCCCACGCCTGCACGCGTCCCTCGCCGGCAACGATCTCCGGATGGGCCGCCCGGACTTCGGCCGCCACCGCGTCCGGACCGACGTACCGGACCATGCCCAGCGGACCGCCGAGTGCGCCGGCCGTGGCGATGACGGCAGCGCCCGGGTACTGCGCTGAGCCGGCCATCAGACCGAGTACGCCGCGGGAGTACTTGTCGGACTCGCCGTACGGGACGGGGTACAGCTCGCGTACGTCGGATGCCTGCAGCGACTCGACCGCGGCGGGCGGGAGGTCGAGGCCGATGTCGACCAGGTGGACCGGGCCGCACGCGGTGGCGGCGGGGTCGATCAGGTGGCAGATCTTGTGGGTACCGAAGGTGACCGTGAGGGCGGCGTGGACGTGCGGCTCCGGGGTCTCGCCGGTGTCGACGTCGACACCGGACGGCGTGTCGACGGCAACGATCGGTACGGCGAACTGGCCGGCCAACTCGACGGCGGCCAGCGCATCCGGACGGAGACCGGGGCGGCCGCCGATACCGACGATGCCGTCCACGACCACGTCGGCGTCAGCGATGTCGTCGGCGGACCCGATGCGACCGCCAACGGACAGCAGCGCGTCCAGCCCCGCGGTGTGTGCTTTGTCGGAGAGCAGTACGGCGGTCACGAGTGCACCGCGACGGGCCAGGCGGACCCCGGCGTACAGGGCGTCGCCGCCGTTGTCGCCGGAGCCGATCAGCAGGACGACGCGGGCGCCGTACGTGCGCCCGAGGAAGTTGCTGATGGCAACCGCGAGGCCGGTGGCGGCGCGTTGCATCAGGGTCCCCTCGGGGAGCCGCGCCATCAGGTCGGCCTCGGCTGCGCGGACCTGCTCGACAGTGTGCGCGCGGCGCATGTCAGCCCTCCAGGATGACGACGGCGGACGCGATACCGGCGTCGTGACTCAGGGACAGATGCAGGCTCTGGACGCCCAGCCGGGCGGCCTGGTCGGCGACCGTGCCGGTGATCTCCAGCCATGGCCGGCCGGTCTCGTCGGTCTGCACCTCGGCGTCGTGCCAGTGCATACCGGCCGGTGCGCCGAGGGCCTTGGCCAGTGCTTCCTTCGCGGCGAACCGGGCCGCCAGGGACGCCGGTGGTTTGACCGCTTCGGCGGACGTGAAGACGCGATCCCGCAGACCAGGTGTGCGCTCGAGAGTCTTCATGAACCGCTCCACGTCGACCACATCGATACCCACGCCGACGATCATGTTCCTCACCCTAGCTGCCCCCTTGGAAAGACCAGGAAAGAGCACGCGCCGCGGGCGGCGCGGAAGGGGAGTCAGCTCGCGGGGCCTGCCGTTGATTGGCGGATACGCATGTCCACGGCGAGGTCCATCCGCAAGGCTGCCGGCGTGGTGCCGCGGGCCAGGTCGAGGACCATCCGGGTCGCCAACTCGGCCATCTGGCGCAGCGGCTGATGGACGGTGGTCAGCGTCGGGCTGACCCACTGCGCCACCGGCAGATCGTCGTACCCGACCACCGACAGGTCCCGAGGGATCTCCAGCCCGAGCTCGCGCGCCGCCTGGTAGACCCCCAGCGCCTGCAGGTCGCTGCCGGCAAAGATCGCGGTCGGGCGGTCCGGCATGCTCAGCAGCGCCAGCGCCTCCCGATGCCCGCTGCTCACCTCGAACTCGGCCGCGCGGATCAACGAAGGATCGATTGCGACCCCGGTCGAGCGCAGCGCGTCCGTGTACCCGTCGACGCGCATCCGCGAGCACAACGTCTCCACCGGCCCGCCGATCATCCCGATCCGGGTGTGCCCGAGTTTGCGCAGGTGCAGCGTCGCCATCCGGCCGCCGTTCCAGTTGGCCGAGCCGATGGACGGTACGTCGTCGCCCTCGTCACCGACCGGGTCGACCACCACGAACGGGATCCGCCGCGCCTCCAGCTGCGCCCGCTGGTCGGCATCGAGGTCGGAGAACACCATGATCACGCCGAGCGGACGCCGGAGCAGGACGGACTCGATCCACTCCTGTCGCGGCCGCCGGGCGCCGCCGCACTCGGACAGCACCAGCTCGACACCCTCGGCGCGAACCACTTCCTCGACGCCGCGGATCAGCTCGACCGCCCAGGCGCCGCCGATCTCGTGGAACACCAGGTCGATCATCGGGCTGCTCGCCGTACTGGTGGTGCGGCGCCGGTAGCCGTGCTCCTGGATGATGCTCTCGATCTTCGCCCGGGTCTCCTCGGCGACATCGGCGCGGCCGTTCAGCACCTTGGACACGGTGGGCACCGAGACCCCGGCCTGCTCCGCAATTTTCGAAATGGTCATCCGCTGACCCACGACGTACCTCCACCGTCATCGAGGCTGTGCAATCAGCACAATACAAGCTAACCTCTTCGCAGGTATCGTAACTGGTCCCGAAACTTTCGAGGAGTTCGCTTGACCGCCTGGCACGACACCACCGCACCCCCGGACGATCGGGTCGAGGCCTTGGTGGCCGCGCTGACCCTGCGGGAGAAGGTGTCCCAGCTGGCCGGCCTCTGGGTCGGTGCCGGCGACAGCGGCGAGGACGTCGCGCCGTACCAGCACGACATGAGCAGCGACCCGCCGGTCTGGGCCGAGGTGATCCAGGACGGCCTCGGCCAGCTCACCCGCCCGTTCGGCACCCGGCCGGTCGATCCGGCCACCGGCGCCCGGTCGCTGGCCGCGGCCCAGCGGCAGATCATGGCCGCCAACCGCTTCGGCATCCCCGCGGTCGCGCACGACGAATGCCTGACCGGTTTCGCCGCGTACGGCGCGACCATCTACCCGACCCCGCTGGCCTGGGGCGCCACGTTCGACCCCGAGCTCGTCGAGACCATGGCCCGGCACATCGGCAAGGACATGCGGTCGGCCGGCACTCACCTCGGCCTCGCCCCGGTCCTCGACGTCACCCGCGACTACCGCTGGGGCCGGACCGAGGAAACGATCGGCGAGGACCCGTACCTGGTCGGCACGATCGGTACGGCGTACGTCCGCGGCCTGCAGGACGGCGGCGTCCACGCCACCCTGAAGCACTTCGCCGGGTACTCCGCCTCCCGCGCCGGCCGCAACCTCGCGCCGGTATCGATGGGCCGGCACGAACTCGCGGACGTGATCCTGCCGCCGTTCGAGATGGCTGTCGTCGAAGGCGGCGTCCGCACTGTGATGAACTCGTACGCCGAGATCGACGGCGTACCGGTCGCCGCCGACCCCGAGCTGCTGACCACGCTGCTGCGAGACGAGTGGGGCTTCGACGGGACCGTCGTAGCGGACTACTTCGCGATCGCGTTCCTGCGCTCGCTGCACCAGGTCGCCGGCACCGACGGCGAGGCGGCCGCGCTGGCGCTGAAGGCCGGCATCGACGTCGAGCTGCCGACCGTGCACACCTATGGCGACGCCCTGATCGCCGAGGTCGAGGAGGGCCGGCTCGACGTCTCGTACGTCGATCGCGCCGTCCGGCGGGTGTTGCGGCAGAAGTGTGATCTCGGCCTGCTCGATCCCGAGGTCAAGGTCGAGCCGGACGGACCGATCGAGCTGGACAGCCCGGCCAACCGGGAGATCGCGGCGCGGCTGGCCGAGGAGTCGATCGTGCTGGTCGCGAACGACGGCGTCCTGCCGGTCGTCCCCGGCAAGAAGGTCGCGCTGGTCGGACCGCGCGGCATGGACGCCCACGCGATGCTCGGCTGCTATACGTTCCCGATCCACATCGCGCCCCGCTACCCCGGCACCGACGACGGCGTCCCGATCCGCACCCTCTCCGAGGCGCTGGTTGCGCAGGGCATCGACCTGAAGACGGCCGAGGGTTGCGGTGTCGACGACGGCTCCGACGACGGTTTCGAGGAGGCGATCACCGCGGCCGCCGAGGCGGATGTGGCAATCGTTGCTCTCGGCGACCGCGCCGGTCTCTTCGGCCGCGGCACCTCCGGCGAGGGCTGTGATGTCGAGACCCTGGTCCTGCCCGGGCGCCAGGCGGATCTGCTCGACGCGGTTCTCGACACGGGTACGCCGGTAGTCGTCGTACTGCTGTCCGGGCGCCCGTACGCGCTCGGCCGATTCGCGGAACGCACCGCGGCGATCGTGCAGGCGTTCTTCCCGGGTCAGGAGGGTGGGCCGGCGTTGGCCCGCGTCCTCACCGGCGCGGTCAACCCGTCCGGCCGACTGCCCGTCAGCCTGCCGCGGAGCGAGGGCGCGCAGCCTGGCACGTACCTCCACCAACCGCTGGCCGGCCTCAACAAGGTCTCGTCGGTCGACCCGACCGCACTCTTCCCGTTCGGCCACGGAACGTCGTACACGACCTTCGACTGGACCGACGCCACCGCGGACCGCGACACCATGCCGACCGACGGGACGGTCACCCTCCAGGTCACCGTCCACAACACCGGCGCGACCGACGGCACCGAGGTCGTCCAGCTCTACCTGAACGACCCGGTCGCCCGCGTGACCCGTCCGGTCAACCGCCTGATCGGCTACCACCGCGTCGACATCCCCGCCGGCGAGTCCCGCACCGTCGAGTTCACTGTCCACGCCGACCTCACCTCGTTCGCCGACCGCACCGGCACGCGCATCGTCGAACCCGGCGCCCTCAACCTCCGCCTGGCCAAATCCAGCGCCGACATCCAAGCCACCCTCCCCGTAACCCTCACCGGCAAGGTCCGCACCGTCGACCACACCCGCACCCTCCGGTGTGGCAGCCGCGCCTACCGGTAGATGATGCGGCCGGCGGCATCCGGGACGCCGCTGAGGCGGTAGAAGTAGGTGTTGACCTGGTCGCGCCACTCGCGGGCGTTGTGGAGTTGACCCTCGAGGCGGGTGGTGATGTTGTCACGCGTTCCCGGGTCGAAGCGGTCGGCGATGGCCTTCCAGCGGATGAGCATGGACTCGACTTCTTCGTAGCCCTGGAAGTGGGTGTCGTAGATGTACTGGAGGACTGTGCGGCCGTTCTGGAGGACGTGGTCGTAGGGCACGTGGTGGAAGAACAGCAGGAGTTCGTCCGGGCAGGTGTAGACGTTCTCGTAGCGGCTGGCGAGCGGCTCCGGGTACTGGCCGGTGAAGCCTGAGCCGGTCGCGACGGTCCGGTCGACACCGACGCCGTGGCGGTCCGCGAAGTGATACGTCCCCCACGCGGAGTACTCGTATCCGTTGACGCTCGGACCGTAGTGCGTACCGGGCGTGACCATGAAGCCGACACCGAGCGGTGCGGTGTAGCGCTCGTAGGTGCGCCACGAATCCGCCATGATCGAGACCAGCTCGGCCCGGGTCCGGTCGTCCATCGCGAACGTCGCCGCGGCCCACTCGTGCAGCAGGCTGACCGGGTCCGCGGCCGGATCCCACGCGAGCCGGCCGTACGCATAGAGGTTGCTCTGCGCAAGCTTGTGACCGGTCCAGTTCGGGTCGTCGCCGACGTTGGAGACGGCAACGATCGCCTTGGTGCGGTCGGCAAGGGTCGGCCCGCCGGCACCGGTCGTGTCGAACTGCAGGATCTCCCGCCACCAGGGCCCGAGGTAGCACAGGTCCTGCTGCTGACCGGTGTACTCCTGCGTCACCTGCAACTCCAGCGCGAAGCGCGTCTCCTGCAACTCCCCCAGCAACGGCGACATCGCCTCGCGCACCTGGAAGTCCAGCGGCCCGTGCTTGATCTGCAGGACGACGTTGTCGTCGAACAACCCGTCCAGCGGGATGAAGTGGTCGTACGCCGCCCGGGCCCGATCCGTCGTCCGATCACGCCAGTCCTGAGCATTGTCGTAGACGAAGCACCGCCAGTAGACAGTTCCCTGGTACGGCGCCAGCGCCCGCGCGAGCATGTTCGCCCCGTCCGCGTGGTGTCGCCCGTACGCGGCCGGACCCGGCCGGTTCTCCGAGTCCGCCTTGACCACGAACCCGCTGAGATCCGGTACGGCGTCGTACACCCGGCCGACCGTGGCCGACCACCACCGGGCCACCCGTTCGTCCAGCGGATCGGCCGTGTCGAGATCGCCGAGCTCGATCGGGGCCGCGAAGTTCACCGACAGGTAGATCGTGATCCCGTACTCGCGAAACACCGCGGCCAGCCGGGCCACGTCGGACAAGTGATCACTGATCAACCGCGTCTCGGCTGCGTGCACGTTGCCGTTGTTGACGACCACCGCGTTGATACCGATCGACGCCAGCAGCCGGGCGTACGCGCGGACCCGAGTCAGGTCCTGAACCACCCGGCCGTCGCGGAAGAAGATCGATCCACCGGAGTACCCGCGCTCGACCGCGCCCATCACCGGATGCGGGACCAGGTTGTCCCAGTGCGCCAGCATCCGGACCGGGACCGCCGGCCGCTCGACCACGGTGAAGTCGCCGGTCATCCACTCGAAGTACCGGAGCAGGTAGAAGTACCCGTACAGCAGCCCGCGACCGACCTCGGCGGCGACGACCAACTGGTTGCCTCGTCGCACCACCACGAAGCCTTCGTCACCCAGCCCGTCGGCCGGCAACGCCTGCTCGACCCAGGCGGCCAAGGGTGTCTCCTCGAGCCGCCCAAGGGTGCACAGGGCAACCTCTACGTCGTGACGGACCCGGCGCGTCTGCCGGAGCTCGGCCCGGATCGTCTGCGCCAGCGCACCCGAGGCATGGACGGTGACCTCGGGCAACCGTTGGCCACCGAGCCAGCAGGGGTCAAACGTCATCCGACCGCAACACCACCACACCGGTTGCCGGGAGCACCAGCTTCTCGCCGGCCTCGACCGTCACACCGGTGAGCAGATCAGTTCCCACAACGTCGGCCGCCACCCGCACCTCCCGGTCCCCGTGGTTCAGCAGGAAGAGATACCGCTGACCGTCCTTGTACCGCCGCGTCGCCTCGACGCCGTCGATCCTCGCATACGACCCGGTCAACCCAGCCTCTTCGATCACCGAACCCAGTACGGCGTCCAGACCGGCAGCGTCCAGCATGGTCCCGACATACCACGCGTGGCCCGTGCCGAACCGGTGACGCGTCACGGCCGCCGTCCCCGCATAGAAGTCCGACGTGTAGGTGCCCACCACCTCGGCGCCTTCGGGAATGACCAGGTCGAAGACGAGCGATCCCTCGACCGTCACGCCGTCCAGCTGCACCGGGTTCACCACCGACGGCTCCTGCGCATCGGTCTCATCCACCCGAACGCCGAGGATCCGGGCCAACGGCCCCGGAACGTCGGTCAGGAAGGCGTTGTCATCCACATCCACCCGCCCGGACAGCACACCGGTCACCAATGTTCCGCCCTGCAGAACGAACGATTCCAGCCGGTCTCCGAGCCCATCCGGGACCATGTGCAGCAGCGGTGCCAGAACCACGTCGTACGACGAGACGTCGGCATCCACCGGTACGACGTCGACGTCCACATCCAGCCGTTGGACGGCGGCGTACCAGGCGATCGCCGTACGGACATAGGAGACGTGACGCGACGGGCCGTCGGAGATCTCGACCGCCCACCAGCTGTTCCAGTCGATCATGAGCGCGACCTTGCTGCGCGTCTCGGCGCCGACGACATCGGCCAACAACGGCAACTCGGCGCCCAGCGCGGCGACCTCTTGGAACACCCGAGTGTCGGACCGTGAGGCATGGTTGATCACCGCGCCGTGGTACTTCTCGGACGCACCGCGGGACGCTCGCAGCTGGAAGAACAGCACCGTGTCGGAGCCATGCGCCAGCGCCTGATAGCTCCACAGCCGCATGACGCCCGGCCGCTTGACCGGGTTCACATCCCGGCAGGCGGTCGTCGACGGCGTCTGCTCCATCAGCCAGAACGACTGCCCACCCTTGAGCCCGCGCATCAGGTCGTGCGTCAGCGCCATCCGCGGCGCCGACCGATCGTCCGGCGGGTAGTTGTCCCACGAGATGACATCGAGGTGCTCGGCCCAGCGGAAGTAGTCCAGCGGCCGGTAGAAGCCCATGAAGTTGGTGGTGACCGGAATGTCGCTGTGCTGCCGGATGGCAGCCTTCTCGGCCTTGAAGTTCTCCAGCATCGCGTCCGACATGAACCGCAGGTAGTCGAGCGTGATCCCTTGGAACGCCGTGTGGTTCGGCCCGCGCCAGTGCTCGCTCAACGCGGACGGGGCGACGATCTCCTCCCAGTCGTAGAAGGTGTGGCTCCAGAACGTCGTACACCAGGCGTGATTCAGCGCCTCCAACGTGCCGTAGCGCGCCTGCAGCCAGACGCGGAAGGCCGCTGTGCAGTTCGCGCAGTAGCAGGAGCCGCCGTACTCGTTGCCGACGTGCCAGGCGACCAGGTTGGGCAGGTCGGCGTACCGCTCGGCGATGCGGCCGGCCAGGTCGACGGACAGCCGCTGGAAGACCGGACTCGACGGACAGTGGTTGTGGCGAGCGCCGTACACGTGCTTGCGGCCCTCGAAGTCGACCCGGGTGACCTCCGGATACTTGCGCGCCAGCCAGGCCGGGTGAGCCCCGGTCGCTGTTGCCAGGATGACGTTCCGGTCGGACAGCGATGCGGTGATCCGGTCGAGAACGCTGAAGTCGTACACGTCCTCGGACGGCTGCAACAGGCCCCAGGAGAAGACCCCGACCGTTGCGGTGTTGATCCCGGCGAGGTCGAAGAGACGCGCGTCCTCCGCCCAGACGTCGGCCGGCCACTGCTCGGGGTTGTAGTCGCCACCGAACCAGATCGTCACACGAACCGCCTCTCGACATCGGCGACCAACGGCCGCGTGATTCGGGCCAGCAGACAGAGCACCGGCGACAGCAGGAACACCGCGACCCAGTCGGACGTGAGCGTCACCAGGAAGACGAACCCAGCCCCGAGCAGGATCAGGTTGAGCGTGCAGCGCCACTGCGCGCCCAGGTAGTACGCCGACAGTCGCGCGGTGTCACGAACCCGGAAGGAGAACCGGGCCGTGATCACCAGCACGTTGACGAGCCACAATGCCACCAACGCCACGATCACCAGCCAGTCGGCGCTGAGCACGCTGATCACAACCGCCGCGGGCGCCCACAACTTCACCACGTCCAGCCAGCTCAACCGATAACCGCGCACGAAGTCCCGCACCGGCGACTGCTCCATCCGTCGTACGGCGTACAGGCCCGCGACCAGAGCCGGCCCGGCCGGGATCACCGCAACCGCGAACAACAGCGCGTTGCGGGGATCCGGCTCGAGCAAGACGACCGACAAGGCCGTCGGCAGCAAGGCGACCACCAGACACGCCTCGATCACCAGCAACTGGTAGACGAACATGCACGTCCGGTAGAGCCTGCCGTCGACGAAGCCGGTCGAGAGCGTCGACATCACTTACCGCCGTGGTCCTTCTCGTAGGCGGTGTGCGCGTCGTTGACCATTTTCAGGTACTTGTCCGCGCCCTTGCCGTTGAGCTCCTGGACGAAGGCGTCCCACTGGTTCATCGGCCGCTGTCCGAGCACGAACTTCAACGTCTGCTGGTTGACGAAGTCGGTCAGCGGCGTGTTCAGCAGCGTCGACTGCTCCCGGTCGGCATCACTCAACGGGTACGGCGGTGCCACCGGGACCGGCTTGTGCGTCGCCGCCATCTCCTCCTGCCACTTCAGCTCCGCGGGCACCATCATCGAATGCAGCAGCTGGGTCGTCCCGCCGTACGCGAAGACGCCACCGGAGAAGCCGAAGTCCTTGCGCAGATCCTTCTTCCCGGCACCGGGGTTCAGACCGTTGTAGTCGATCCCCGGCAGCAGCGCGGGCTTCCCGTCCTTCAGCTGGTACGTCGTCCCCTCGACACCCCACTTGGTGAACAGCTGGCCGGCGTCCGAGTACCAGAGCCAGTCGACGAACTGCATCATCGCGACGAAGTTCGGCTGGTCCTTCGCCTTCGCGTTGATCATGATGCCGTTCTCCAGCCGGGACCCACCCATCACCTGACCGGCCGGTCCGCCGGGGACCAGGATGCGGGCGACCTCGTACTTGCCCTTGCCGAGCGTGCTGTCCATGGTCTTGCGGTAGCTGGTGATCTCCTGCGAGTTGCCGCTGATCACGAACGACTGCCCGGTGACGAACTTCTGGATCGCCGGGTCGTCCTGCTGGGTGAAGGTCTCCGGGTCCAGCAGCTTGTCCGCCACCAGTTTGTTGAGGTAGGCAACCATGTCGTGGTACTGCGGCATCGCGGCCGCGGCCTGGAACTGGCCGGCCCCCTGGTCCCACTTGGCACCGTCGCCGTAGCCCCACCCGGCCGCCGTACCGTAGGCCGTGGCCAGCTGGTTGAGCAGGTTCTTGCCCTGGTAGCGATCCGAGAACGGGGTCTTGTCCGGGTAGGCCTGCTTCAGCTTCGCCAGCGCGGTGGCCAGCTCGTCCCACGTCTTCGGCACCGGGATGCCCTGCTGCTTGAAGATGTCGGCCCGGATGTTCAGCGTGTAGTCCGGCCAGAGTTCCTCGTGCAGACCGGGCAGCAGGTAGAACTTGCCGTCCTGCTGGCGCAGCGTGTCGATCTCCGGCTCGAGCTTCCACTGCTTGACCTTGGCCTGGAAGTTCGGCATCAGGTCGAGGTAGTCGCTGACCGGCAGGATCGCGCCGGACGACACGTACGCCGACTCCTGTCCCGGATACGTCTTCGGGATGATCAGCGGCGCGTCACCCGCGGCCACCAGCAGCGACCGCTTCTGCTCGTAGTCGCTCAGCGGTACGACGGTCGGCTGCAGCGTGACGTTCGTCTGCTCGGCCAACGCCTTCCACAGCAGCCAGTCCTTCTTGTACGGGTACGTCGGCGGGTCGTTGTACAGCACCGAGAACGACACCGGCTCACTGGCCTTGAACTGAGTGCCGACCGAGTAGTTGTCCATCGCACCGGTGCGGTTCTTGGAGGTGTCGGCCTTCTCGTCGCCGGAGGAGCCGCCACTGCACGCGGACAGAGCGAGCGCGGTCACCAGGGCGACGGCGACCCCCGCCCTTCTCAAGCTGATCATTCTGACTTCCTTTCACAGGGCGGCCCGGCGTACTCAGCCCTTGACGGAGCCGAGCATCACGCCGGTGACGAAGTACCGCTGGACGAACGGGTAGACGCAGAGGATGGGCAGGACGGTGAGCACCATCGTCACCGCCTTGATGCTGGCCGCGATCTGGGTGAGATCGTCGCCGGTCGCGCCGGCCGAGGTGCCGGACGTCGCGCCGGCGATCATGTTCCGCAGGTAGATGGTGACCGGGAACTGCGACTTGTCGTCGAGATAGAGGAAGGCGCCGAACCAGGCGTTCCAGTTCGCCACCGCGTAGAACAGCATCATCGTCGCGAGGATCGCCTTGCTCAGCGGCAGCACGATCCGCAGCAGGATGCCGAACGTGGTCAGCCCGTCGATCATCGCCGCCTCTTCCAGCTCCGGCGGCATGTTCTCGAAGAAGGCCTTCATCACCAGCAGGTTGAACACGCTGATCGCGTTCGGCAGTACCACCGCCCACAGCGTGTTCTTCAGCCCCAGCTGGGAGATCAGCACGTAGTTGGGGATCAGCCCGCCGTTGAAGAACATCGTGAACACGACGAACCCGACGATGAACGTCCGGCCGCGCAGGTGCTTCTTCGACAGCACGTACGCCATACACGTGGTCAGCACCAGCGAGATCGCGGTCGCGACCACGGTGTAGAGGACGGTGTTGCCGTAGTTGCGCCAGAACATCGAGTCGTTCATCACGACCTGGTACGTCGAGGTGTCGAACCCGACCGGGAACAGGTTGACCCTGCCGGCACTGATCGCGGACTCGCTGCTGAACGACTGGGCGACGATGTTCACGAACGGATACAGCGTCAGGACGACGACCAGTAGCAGAACGGCGACGTTGAAGACCTGGAAGACCCGGTAGCCGGTGCTGTCCTTGATTCCGATCGTCTGCTTCACCACAGTCCCGCTCCCAGTACGCGGCGCGAGATCGCGTTCGCGCCGAAGACCAACGCCAGGCCGACCACTGCCTCGAACAGACCGATCGCGGTCGCGTAGGAGAAGTTGTTCGACACCAGGCCGACCCGGTACAGGTACGTCGAGATCACGTCGGCCGTCTCGTAGGTCAACGGGTTGTAGAGCAGGATCTTCTCGAACCCGACCGACAGGAACGAGCCGATGTTCAGGATCAGCAACGTCACGATGGCCGGTGCGATCCCGGGCAGCGTGATGTGCCAGGTCTGTTTCCACCGGTTGGCACCGTCGATCCTGGCCACCTCGTACAAGGTGTCGTCGATCTGCGTGAGTGCGGCCAGGTAGAGGATGGTGCCCCAGCCGGCCGTCTGCCAGACGTCGGAGGAGACGTAGATGGCCCGGAACCAGTCCGCGTCCTGGATGAAGTTCACCGTACTGCCGGTCGTTGCCTTCAGCACCTGGTTGATCGTGCCGTGCAGCGAGACCAGTTGCAGGATCATCCCGGCCACGATCACCACCGAGATGAAGTGCGGCAGGTAGGACACGGTCTGGACGAACTTCTTGAACCGCTGCCCGCGCAACTCGTTCAGCAGCAGCGCCAGCGCGATCGGGATCGGGAAGGTGAACAGCAGACTCAGTCCGCCCAGCACGACGGTGTTGCGGAACACCTGCCAGAAGGTCGGGTCCTCGATGAACATCCGGATGTAGCGCAGCCCCACCCACTGCTCGCCGAACATCGACCCGCCGGGCACGAAGCGCCGGAACGCGATGATGTTGCCGGCCATCGGCAGGTACTTGAAGACCACGAAGTACGCGATCGGCAGCGCCAGCAGCGCGTACAGCCGCCAGTCCCGTTTCACATCGGTCCAGAGACTGCGGTGGTGACGCACCTCTACGCGGCGGTTGTGCACGCCCGCTGCCTCCTCACCGAGTCTGTCCACCTCCCGTTTCCGAGAGGCTCGAAAGTTTCGTTGAAACCTTCGACACTTAATGTGGGACACACCGTACGCACGCCCCAACACACCGTCAATAGGTCGAGCAAGCGGTTTCCAGACGGTCCGATGAAGGTAGTTGAGACGTAAGCCACGCCCGCCCGGGGTGGGTCGGCGTACTCCGGCGTGGGAAGAATGGGCTCATGCTGCAGCCGACACGGGAGGTGACTCCCTACACCGAGCTGGACCGGGCCGCCTGGGCGCAACTCGCCGAGACGACCGTGTCCCCGCTGACCGCCGAGGAGATCGAACGGCTGCGCGGTCTCGGCGACGAGATCGACATGAACGAGGTCCGCGAGGTCTACCTGCCGCTGTCGCGGATCCTCTCGCTGTACGTCCGGCACGCCCGGGCCCTGCACGCCGACACCGAGAGCTTCCTCGGCAAGCCGGCCGCGACCCGGACGCCGTTCGTGATCGGCATCGGCGGATCGGTCGCTGTCGGCAAGTCCACCACCGCCCGCCTGCTGCGCGAACTGCTGGCCCGCTGGCCCGAGCACCCGCGGGTCGCGCTCGTCACCACCGACGGCTTCCTCTGGCCGAACGCCGAGCTGGAACGCCGGAACCTGATGATGCGCAAAGGGTTCCCGGAGTCGTACGACCGCAAGTCGCTGCTGCGCTTCGTGGTCGAGGTGAAGTCCGGGATGGACACGGTCGAGGCGCCGGTCTACTCACACCTGCACTACGACCGGATGCCCGGGGTCCGGACCACCGTCGAGCAGCCGGACATCCTGCTGCTCGAGGGTCTGAACGTGCTCCAGCCCGCCCCCCGGCACGCGGACGGCAAGAGCGGCCTGGCCGTCAGCGACTTCTTCGACTTCTCCGTGTACGTCGACGCCGGCGCCGACGACATCCGGTCCTGGTACGTGCACCGCTTCCTCAAACTGTGGGAGACCGCGTTCCGCAACCCGGAGTCGTACTTCGTCCGGTACGGCGAGCTGAGCCGGGACGAGGCGGTCAAGAAGGCGGAGTCGCTCTGGGACGGCATCAACGGGCCGAACCTGCGGGAGAACATCCTCCCCACCCGCTCCCGGGCCACCCTCGTCCTCCGCAAGGGCGCCGACCACACCGTCCGCTACGTCCGGTTGCGCAAGCTCTGAACTGCCGGGACGATCGCTGCGGCGACGACCACGGCGGTCAGGCCGAAGGCCACCGAGTAGCCGGTGCCGGCGACGATCGCGCCGAAGACGATGGCGCCGACGCCCCAGCCACCGTCGTACGCCAGATTCCACAGGGCGCTGACCTGGCCGTAGCGGGACCTGGGGACGCGGTTGTACATCAGCGACAGGGTGAGGTTCTGTGCGGCGCCGAAGCCGATACCGAACAGGGTCGAGCCGACCACGATGGCGACGGCGCTGCCGATCAGGATCAAGGCCGCGGCGCCGAGTGCGGCGAGGATCAACGCCGCCGGCAGCAGCTTCGCCGGGCCGACGCGATCGCCGTACCGGCCGGCCAGCCAGCGGGCGCCGGGTGCCGTGATCGCCTGCATCAGCAGGGCTGCGGCCACCAGTGACTGCTTGTCCTCGGCAACCGCCAGGGGCAGGAAGGTGACGCTGATCCCGGCGGCGACGGTGACCGCGGCGAACACGAACGTCGGCATCAGTAGGCCGCTCCCCCGCAGACCGCCGAGCACCTTGACGTGCTGCTCCTCGACGCTGGGCTGCCTGGGCATCCCGCCGAGGGCGACGAGACCTACCAGCGCCGCCACGGCCGCGAAGACGAACAGAGCGTCGAAGCCGACCACGGAGGTCAGGTAGACGCCGAGCGGAAGGCCGATCGCGGCCGGCAGGCCGACGACCACGCCGTAGATGCCGAACGCCTCACCGCGCCGGTGCGCCGGGGTCACCTCGGCGATCAGTGCGACCGCGCCGACGACCAGGATCGCCAGGCCGGCGCCGCGGACGACACAGACCGCGAGCACGAGCGGAAGCGACGCGGTGGCCAGCAGGACCAGGGACGGCGCACCCAGCAGGATCAGCCCGAGCCCGAGGACGACCTGGTAGCCCCAGCGGGCCAGCATCCTGGGGACGAGCAACTCGACGCCCACCGCGGACAGCATCATCGCGCCGGTGGACAACCCGGCGCCGATGCCGCCGGAGCCGCTGGCGGCCAGGTACAGCGGGACCACCGAGGTGAGCAGGTACATGCTCAGCGCGGAGCCGAAGACCGTGAACAACAGGCGGCCGAACTGGCCCGTCAGCAGGCGGGGAGCCGTGGGTGCGGTGACGGTGGAGACTTCGCAGATGGTGGTCATGTTTCGACGGTAGGAGCGGACCGGTCTGCCCTACAGATCCAGTTTCGCCCCGGCCAAGAGGACCAGTTACGGGAGCTGGTCGGCGATCAGGGCGGCCAGGCGGTTGAGGGCGGCGTCGATCTGCGCCGTGGTGACCGCGCTGCAGGACAGTCGGAGGGCGTGGATCGGCGGGCCGGCGTCGTAGAAGTGGCTCATCGGCGTCCAGAGCACGCCGTACTCGTGGGCGGACGTCTCCAGCAGTACGTCGTCGACCGGGAACGGCACGGTGACGACCACGAAGAAGCCGCCGGACGGGATCGTCCAGCTGACCTCTCCGTGGGGGAAGCGAGCGGCCAGACCGTCAGTGATCGCGCGCAGGTTGGCGGCGTAGATCTCGCGCTCGCGCCGGTTCGCGGCGACCAGGCTGAAGTCGTTCGCGAGCAGCTTGCCGCCGATCACGGCCTGCGCGACCGGCGAGGTGTTCACGGTGACCATGCTCTTGATCTTCGACAGCTCGTCGGCGAGGACTCCGAAACTTCCGTCCGGAGCCTCGACAGTCTGGTCGGCGACGACGTACCCGACCCGCGCTCCGGGCAGCCCGGTCTTGGCGAACGACCCGAGGTAGACGACCCGCCGATCGGTGTCGAGGGCCTTCAGGGTCGGCACCCGATCGACCCCCTCGGCCGGGAACAGCCCGTACGGGTTGTCCTCGATCAGCAGCAGATCCTGCTCAGCGGCGACCTCCAGCAGCCGTCGTCTGGACTCCAGATCCAGACTGAGCCCGGACGGATTGGCGAAGTCCGGCATCACGTAGCACGCCCGCGGCCGCAACCCGTCGGCCCTGGTCGCCTTCACCACCGTGGCCAGATCGACGTCCTCGGCAACCGGTACGACGGGGAAGTCGAGCAATCGAGCAGCACCGGTGATGCCGACGTACGTCGGGGAGATCGCGAGCAACACGTCCGTCGCGCCGGCCCGCAGGGCCCGCAGGGTGAGGACCATCGCCTCCTGGCAGCCGACCGTGATGACGATCGCCTCGGGATCGACGTGGATGTCCTCGTCGACGGCGAGGTTGCGGGCGACCAGGTCGTGCACGATGCCCTTGGTCCGGCCGTACTGGAAGATGGTCCGTCGTACGGCGGGTTCGTCGTACCCCTGCGTACGCAGGTGATCGGCGAACAGGTCGAGGTAGGTGTGCAGGTCCGCGAGGTCGAAGAACTCCTCGGTCGGACGGCCGGCGGCGAGTGAGATCGCATCCGGGTAATGGTGCGAGACCTCGTTGAGGAAGTTCATCGAGTTCAGCGCGCGGTCCGTCAGCGAACCGTGCAACTCGGTCAGTCTCAGGTCGGCCATCACGCTCTCCCCGTCGTCAGCCCGGCCACCGCGGCCAGGTCGGCACAACCAGCCAGCAGCATCGCGTCCCGCACTTCTCGCCGGAGCAGTCCAAGCGCTTCGTCCACAGCTTCCACAGCCAATGCCCACAGCAACGGTCGCCCGACCATAACTGCGGACGCCCCCAACGCAAGGGCTCTGACGACATCGGTCCCACTGCGGATGCCACTGTCCAGCAGTACGACGCAATCGTTGCCGACCGCATCCACAACCGGGCCGAGGGCATCGATCGACGCGATCGCACCGTCCAGCTGGCGACCGCCGTGGTTCGACACCACGACGGCCTGCGCTCCCGTGTCCACCGCCCGACGGGCGTCGCGCGGATCGAGAATCCCCTTCACCACCAGGGGAAGCTCGCTCTCCCGCCGAATCCACTCCAGGTCCCGCCAGGACACGGCGGGTTCGAAGGCGGAGGCCGTGTGAGCAGCGACCGCAGAAACCCCGGCCGCCGCGGTGTGCGCGGAGACTCCCGACGCCGCCGCGTGCGCGTCTGTCGTTATGTCGACAAGGTTCGCAGCGACCACATCCTCCGGGAGCGCGAAGGCATTCCGCACGTCCCGCAGTCGACGGCCCATCACGGGGACGTCCACCGTCACCATCAGCGCGGTGCATCCAGCCTCCGCAGCGCGATGCACCAGAGATGTCAGCAGGGCGCGATCTCGCAGCCAGTACTGCTGGAACCAGGAAGGTGCCGCAGCCGCGATCTTCTCCAGCGGATAGCTGCTCAACGTGCTGATGACGTAGGGGATTCCGGCCTCGGCAGCCGCACGCGCGAGCAGGAGTTCACCATCGGGATGGAGCAAGCGCTGATACGCCATGGGCGCGACTGCTACCGGCATCGCGAGCTCGGAGCCGAGGACCGAACCTGTGGTGTCGGGCTCGTCGACGCCGGCCAGCACGCGCGGGACGAGAGTCACCGAGTCGAGGGCCGCGCGGTTCAGTCGCATCGTCGTCTCGGAACCGCTGCCGCCGGCAACAAAGTCGCGGACGGCGGTCGGCAGGACGGCCGCCGCCTGCGACTCGTAGTCGGCGAGAGCCTCAGCCACCGGCCACCTCAGCCATCGCGCAACACCTCAGTCATCGCCGAAGATTCCGCTCAGCCAGGTGGCTGCCTCCTCCATCGCCTTCTTGCCGCCGTCGAGGATGCCCGACATCGCGAAGAAGCCGTGCACCATCCCGTCGTACCGGCTGAGGGTCGTCGGTACGTCGGCGGCGTGCAACTTCTCCGCGTAGTACTCACCCTCGTCGCGCAGCGGGTCGTACTCCGCCGTGATCACCAGCGCGGGCGGGAGATTCGCGTGCGACTCGGCCAGGAGCGGCGAGGCGAGCGGGTCCAGACCGTCGGCGGAGTCGGTCAGGTAGTGATCCCAGTACCAGCCGACCGAGGTCTTGTTGAACAGGTACGGGTCGTCGCCGGCCCGCATCGAAATGGTGTCCGAGCCGTAGAGCGTGTTCGGGTAGACCAGCAGTTGGCCGGCCAGTTCCGGACCGTTGTCCCGGGCAAGCAAAGTGGTCGCGGCCGCCAGGTTGCCGCCGGCACTGTCGCCGCCGACGACCAGTCTGGTCGCGTCCACCTGCAGTTCCTTGGCGTTCGCCGCGATCCATTGGGTGGCGTTGTGGCAGTCGTGCACCGCGGCCGGGAACGGATGCTCCGGCGCGAGCCGATAGCCGACCGTGATCACCTGACAGGGAACGGCATTGGCCAGTTTGCGGCTGATTCCGTCGGCGGTCTCGATGCTGCCCAGCGTCCAGCCGCCGCCGAAGAAGTAGATCAACGTCGGCAGCGGGCCGGCCTGGTCCGGCCGGTAGAGGCGCAACGGCAGACCGTCGTCGGTCGCGATGTCCTCGACGTGGTGAACCGCTTCGACCTCACCGCCCGCGGCCTGGATGGACTCGAGGTCGGCGGCACGGGCCTCGGCCAGCGTCTGGGTGTAGAGCTGCGGAACCTGGTTGGCCTCGCGTTCGGCACGCATGGCCTCGACCTGCGGGTCCAGCGGCATCGGATCACCCCAATCGGATCGGCATGGACTCGTGCCCACGCAGCAGCAAGCTACGGCTCCGCACCGGCTCGCTCACGAGTCGCAGTCCGGGGAACCGGCGGAACAACTGCCCGAATGCGGCCCGCCCTTCCATCCGGGCCAGCGCGGCCCCGACACAGTAGAACGGTCCGGCGCCGAAGGACAGATGCTGAAGGTCGTCACGGCCGGGATCGAACGTGTCGGCGTCCGGATGTTTGGCCGGATCCCGGTTCGCCGCGCCGGGCAGGATCAGGACCAGACTGCCCTCGGCGATCGGTTCGCCGGCCAGTTCGAGATCGGTCGACGCCTTCCGGCTGATCAGCTGCACCGAGCTCTGGTGTCGCAGGATCTCCTCGACATGGTCCGACGCCAGCCCCGGATCGTCGCGCAGCGCGTCGATGAGTGGTGGCTCGGCGAGCAGTAGTTCGAGGCCGTTGGTGAGCAGGTTCATCGTGGTCACGAAGCTCGCGTTGACCAGCACCAGCAGGTTGTCGATCAGCTCCTGCTCGTCGATCCCCGACGTCCCCGAATCAAGCGCATGCACGAGCGATCCGACTGTGTCTGATTCCTTCCCCACCCCACCGCCCCGGTCGTCGTCGCGCGGCCGGAGCCGTCGGTCGCGGATCATCCGTGCGTAGTAGGCGTTGAGCTCGTCGGCGGCCTGGTTCGCGGCCGCCAGCTTCTCCGGCGCCTTGCCACCCAGGTCGAGGTATTCGTCGATCCGCTGGGTCCGGTCGCGGAACCAGCCGAGGTCGGACCGCGGGATGCCGAGGAACGTCCCGATCACCGTGATCGGCAGCCGGTAGGCGAAGTCGACGAAGTCCACCAGCTGTCTATCCGCACCGGCCTTGCCGAGGTCGTCGAGCAACTCGGCGACCAGGCCGTCGACGACCGGTTCGAACCCGGCCAGCCGGCGCGGTGTCAGTACGGCCTGGAAGACCTTGCGCATCCGCAGATGGTCCGGTTCGTTGCGGAACATCATCGACCCGCCGAGCCGGCGCAGCACCGAGGCCTGCGGGTCCGGGTCCGCGGTCAGCAACCGGTGGAACCTGGTGTCCTTGAGTGCTTCCTGGGCGGCGTCGTACCCGTTGACGACAACGGCGTACGGCGAACTCCCCGGTTCGAGGCGGCAGACCGGGCCGATCCGATGCAGCTCGGCGAAGAGCGGCATCGGATCGCGGCGACCTTGCTCGGAACCGAGGGCGGCGAGAAGTTCGTTCGCGGTCCGGGCAGGCATGACGATCAGCGCACCAGTTTGAGCGGCACCGAGGCCGCCATCGCCTGGTAACCGGCGTCGTTCGGGTGGATGTGGTCACCCGAGTCGTAGGCCGGGTTCAGCTTGCTCGGCGCGGCCGGGTCACGCAGCACCTGGTCGAAGTCCAGCACGCCGTCGAACTCCTTGCTCGACCGCAGGTAGCTGTTCACCGCCTGCCGGGTGGCCTCCTTCGTCGGGGTCCAGCTGTCGGTGCCGCCGATCCCCTCGAACGGAGTGATCGTGGTGACCAGGCTGCGCAGCCCGCGTTGCTTGACCTGCGCGTTCACCTGCCGCAGCGCGCCGATGATCTCGGCCGCGGAGTCGTCGGACATCCAGATGTCGTTGACGCCCAGCTCGGTGATGACGGTGCGTACGCCGGTCTGCGCGAACACGTCCTCGTTCAGCCGGGCCAGCGAGTTCACACCGACCTCGTTGAAGCCCGGGAAGGCGCCGTTGTCGGACGGCTCGCTGCCCTCGTGGTTGAGCCGACTGCCGGCCAGGCCGGCGTTCAGCACACTCGGCACCTTGTCCCGCTTGCCGGCCGACGCGATCAGGCGCTCGGCGAGCTGGTCGGGCCAGCGGTTGTTGGCGTTGAACGTGCTGGCGGTGCCGTCGGTGATCGAGTCGCCGAGGACGACGATCGATCCGTCGGCCTTGTCGGTCTCCACGTCGACGCCGGACAGGAAGAACCAGCAGCAGCGCCGGGTCAGCGTGTACGCCGTACCGCCGGGCTGGGTGACCAGGTTCGACGGGCCGACGAAGTTGTCCTGGATCGACGAGCCGTGGAACGTCGTCGGGCCGGTGTTCTCCGGGAAGTACAGGCTGACGACGAGGTCGTCGAGGTTGCCGAGCCGCAGGTTGACCGGGTCACTGAGCAACTCGCTGCCCTTGACCATCGACGCGGTCCCGGCGCCGTTGAACGTCAACGTCCGCAGGGTGGCCGGGTCGATGTCGGACAGCTCCGGGGTCGCCTTGTTGGGCTTGGCAACGGTCGCGGCGCCCACGGTGACCGTCTTCTCGCCATAGATGTTCGACAGCCGGATCCGGATCCGGTCGCCGCCGACGGTCGGCCGCACCACCAGCCGGACGCTCTGGTCGGTCAGGCCGAGGTTGGTCGAACCGGACGCGTTGCCGTGGGTGACCGCGGTGGCCCAGGTGCCCACCCAGTCGGCGTCGGGCTGATCGCCGCCGTAGTGGGCGCCGGCCAGGCTGGAGCCTGCCAGGGTGAGCGCCGCGGTCACCGCGACCGCGCGCCAACTGCTGGAAACATGCATGGACGGACCTCCTGGGCGGAATCGGATGCGGACGGAACGTAATACGCGGCGAGTAATCCGGTCAATGAAACGGAAATGCATTTCTGGAAATGCTTTCGCAGCGGTTAGCCAAGCGGTTCCACGGCCCGATCGCAGGGGTATTCCTTCACCTGGCCGACGCAGTGATCGGTCGACTCCGGAGAGCGACGATCACGCCTGCACAGCAGGGATTCCAGCCTCTTTCCAGCGGTCCGCGCATCGAGTAGAGTCGCGCCGACGGCTGGGGGTGGCCGGAGTCGAGGGGACTATTGACGAAATGCCGCCTGAATTCGTCCTGCCCGAGCACAGCAACAATTATGCGCTGCGGGCGCTTTCTCTGTTTCATCGCTTTGCGGAGCGTCCCGCGCTGGTCCGCGGTGACCGGCGGGCGACGTACGGCGAACTGATCGGCGACGTGCTGCGGATCGCGGCCGTGGTCCGGGACGCCGGCATCCGGCCGGGCGGCAAGGTGCTGGTGATGGCGGCGAACTGCTTCGACGCGCCGGCCCTCCAACTCGCCCTGCACCTGCACGGATGCCGGGTGCTGTGGTGTGCGCCGATCACATCCCGCCGCGAGATCGACCGGTTCGCCGTGCTGGCCGACGCGGACGCACTCGTGTACGACGGCCACCTCGGTCGGGAGCTGGCCGAGTCACTCGCGCCGATGCCGGCCTTCGAGTTGACCGAGCTCATCCGACGCCCGGCATCCTCGCCGTACGAGATCGATCCGGCCGTGCCGGCGCCGGACTCGGTGCTGCAGACGAGTGGGACGACCGGCGATCCGAAGCTCGTGCACCACACGCAGAGCTTTTACGAGCAGATCCTCGACCTGGCCGATGCCTTTGCCGGCAACGGGTTCCCGCTGTTGCGGCACTACTCGGGTTCGCCGTTGTGGCTGGCAAGCGGGCAGATCACCAGCTTCTTCAACCTGTTCACCGGTGGGGTGTTGTTCCTCACCGACACCTGGTCACCGGACGAGTTCTACCGCGTCGTCTCGACGGAGAGGATCACGTCGACCTATGTCACGCCGCCGATGCTCTACGAACTGCTCGACCATCCCGGTGGGGAGGAGTTCGACTGCAGCAGTCTGTTCATGCTCAACGTCGGTGCGGGACCGGCCACGCCGTCGCGACTGCGTCAGGGCATCGCACGGTTCGGTCCGGTGCTGCGGATCGTCTACGGACTGAGCGAGGCCGTCGTCGTCACCGCGTTGCCGGGATTGACCGAAGACCCCTTGCACCCCGAGCGGTTGGCGTCGGCCGGTACGCCGTACGGCGATGTGCGCATCGAGATCCGGGATGACGACGGGAAGGTGCTTGCGGCCGGACAGACCGGGGAGGTGTGGGTGCAGAGCAAACTCACGTTCGCTGGGTATCTCGGGAAGCCGGAGCTGACCGCGGAGACCTTGGTCGACGGGTGGTTGCGGACACGCGATCTCGGCTACGTCGACGAGGACGGGTACCTGTTCCTGGTCGATCGGGTGCACGACATGATCGTCACCACGCGCCGCAACTGGGCCATCTTCTGCCGCCCGATCGAAGACGTCCTCGCGACCCATCCCGCCGTCCGCACCGCCGCGGTGATCGGCGTACCGGATCCCGTCGTCGGCGAAGCGGTCCACGCCTTCGTCGTCACTCGATCGCCGGTCACCACGCAAGAACTTCAAGGTTTGGTCACCGGGACCCTGAACGAGATGTGGAGCCCTACCTCCATCGACTTCGTGGCCGAGTTGCCGCTGACCCGCATCGCCAAGGTGGACAAGGTTGCCCTGCGCAAGCTGTACGCGGAGCTCCACGGGAGTGATGCGGACGCTGTGGTGGGTGGCGCATGACCCCACGCCGTGGGTTGGTGGTGCTGTTCGCCGCCGACGTCCTGTCCGCGGTGGGCAGTCGGGTCTCGATGGTGGCGATTCCGTGGCTGGTGCTGGTGTCCACCGGCAGTGCGGCGCGGATGGGACTGGTCGCCGCGGCCGAGATGGTGCCGTACATCGTGGCCAGCATCATGGGCGGGCCGGTCATCGATCGGCTCGGCGCGCGGCTGTCCTCGATCATCGCGAATCTGGCGAGTGCGGTGGCGGTGGCCGCGATCGCGGCGACCACCGGGCTCGGGTTCGCGGCGCTGATGTTGCTGGTGGCTGTGGCAGGTGCGCTGCGCGGTGTCGCGGACCGGTCCAAGGAGTTGCTGGTACGGCCGATGGCGGAGGCGGCCGAGGTGGCGCTCATCCGGGTGACCTCGCTCCATGAGGCGTTCGCCCGCGGTGCGACCTTGCTGGGCGCGCCGCTGGCCGGGTTGCTCATCTACTGGACCGACGCGGCCTCGGTGTTGTGGATCGACGCGGCGACCTTCGTGGTGTGCAGCCTGCTGGTCGCCGCGTTCGTTCATCCGCCGGACACCACGGTGGAGGCGCGCCGGGACAAGTACTTCCGCTCCCTGGCGGTGGGATTCTCCTTCGTACGACGCGACGCGCTGCTCGCCACGATGCTGATCACCACGTTCACCATGAACGTCTTCGCCAGCGCGAGTACGGCGGTGTTCATCCCGCTCTGGGTCGCGGAGGAACTCGGCTCACCGGCCGGCCTCGGTCTGACCCTCGGTGCATTCTCGGCCGGCGCGTTGCTCGGCAGCATCGGGTTCGCCGTACTCGCGACCAAGGTGCCGCGGTACCTGACCTTCGCCATCGGTGCGTTCATCGGCGGCAGTCCACGCCTGCTCGTCCTCGGGCTGAGCGACGACCTGGTCCTGGTGATGGTGGTGACGTTCCTGTCCGGGATCGGGATCGCCGCCATCAACCCCGTCTTCGGCGCGGTGCTGTACGAACACGTCCCGAAGGACCTGCAGGCGCGGGTGATCGGCCTCGTCGCGGCCACGTCCTTCGCCGGGCTCCCCATCGGCGCCCTGCTGGCCGGCGAACTGGTGAGCGCCTTCGGCCTGATCCCGGCCCTGATAGGCTGCGGGTTCGCCTGCCTCATCGTCAGCGCCTACCCGCTGCTCCACCGAGGTCCCGGCAAAGTCCTCGACGCCCCAGCCCCGGCAGAGGCAACATGAACGAGTCAACCGGCCCTCACTGCCTCACCCCGCGGAGGCACTATGAACGAAGCGACTGACCCTTACTGCCTTGCCCCCGGTGAGAGCGAGGCACTGCTCGGCGGCCATCCCTGGCGGCGCTTCGTCGTCCTCGGTGACAGCGTCGCCGAGGGTCTGTGTGAACCGGTCGACGGCTACAGCGACCTGCAGTGGGCCGACCGGATCGCGGCCGAACTCCGGGCGATCCGACCCGAGCTCGCCTACCTCAACCTCGGCGTCAGCGGCCTGCGCAGCCGCGAGATCCTCGCCACCCAACTCGACCCGGCGCTGGCCTTCGGCCCCGATCTCGCCCTGGTCGTCGGCGGCGGCAACGACGCCTTCCCGGCCACCTACGACCCCGACCGGGTCGACCGCGCCCTGACCCTGATGATCACCGCGTTGCAGGACGCCGGCGCCGACGTGATGACGCTGGGTATGTTCGACGTCTCCTACAGCCCGGCCGTCGCCGACTGGCTCAGACCAGGACTCAGGCAACGAATGCGAACCCTCTCGACCCGGACCGCCGCCCTCGCCGACAAGCTCGGCACCATCCACATCAACCTGACCGACCACCCACTGTCCACTGATCCCGGTCTGTACAGCTCCGACGGCCGTCACGGCAACGCCCGCAGCGACGCCGTCGCCACCGCCGAGACGGTGCGGGCGCTCGGCCGACGGCTCTGAGGATCATCGGACCCGCTTCACCGGCAGGATGGCGGCGGCTCCGACGACGGCGCTGATCCCGGCAACGGTGTAGAGCACGGCGTAGCTGCCGCTGCCGATCGCCAGGATGGCCGGCGCGATCGCGGGCGCGACGAAGAACGGGAGCGCGCTGGCGATGTTGAAAACGCCGAGATCCTTCGCGGCCGTGGCCCTGTCCGGGAGTACGTCGGCCACGAGCGCGAGGTCGACCGCGATGTACAGGCCGAAGCCGAGTCCGCTGATGGCCATGCCGACGAGGAAGCCGTTGAAGTCGTCGGCGAGGGCGATCACGAACAGCGCCGCGCCGTACACGATCGACGCGGTGACGACGAGGATCTTCCGTCGGCCGGTCCGGTCGGAGACCCGGCCACCGGCGAGGGACGCGACGACGAGCACGGCGGACTGGACGAGGGTGCCGAGGAAGACCTGGTGCGGTACGTCGGCCTCGGCGCTGCCGAGCTGGTCCAGCAGGTAGTAGGCCTGGTAGGTGGTGAGGAAGGCGTAGGCCATCAGAAGCAGGAATCGGCTGGCGAAGGCCCAGGCGAGGTCCGGGCTCTTGCGCGGGTTGAAGTAGAAGGCACTGGGCAGCTCCCGCAGCGACCAGGCCGGCTTGTCCGCGGGGTCGAGCCGGCGATCGTTCAGCCTGCTCACGAACAGCAGGACGAAGAACCCGCCGATCGCGCACGGCACCAGGAACATGGCGAGCCGGTTGCCGGTGAACAGCTGGACCAGGAAGGTGGCGCTCACGGACGCGATCGGCAGGGCGATGCCCAGGACACCAGCGACCGAACCGCGTTGATAGACGGGGACCTGGTCCGGCAGCACCGCCACCTGAGCGGCGAGCAGGGCATTGAGGGACAACTGGGCGAAGCACCATCCGATCAGGACGACCAGGACGTTCGGTGCCAGCGCGACAATGAGGATGCCCAAGGTGCCGCCGCCCAGGCCGGCGACCATCCAGGGCCGCCGCATGCCCAGTCGCGACGAGGTGCGGTCGCTCAGTTTGCCGAAGAACGGGTTTCCGACCATCGCCACGATCGATCCGATGCCGGCAACCAGCGCCAGGCTGTTCGGTGCTTGCTCGATCCCTACCAGCGAGTTGACCTTCAGCGCCAGGGAGACCAGTAGTGGAGCCAGGAACACCAGGGACGTGCCCATCGACGCCAACGCGTAGAGCGAGATGAAGCCCCACCCGACCCGGCTCTCTGGCATCTGGCTCTCCTCACGGCGGTCGAGAACTGGCGACAGACGGGAGGTGCTTCGCGCGTTTCCTCACGATAGCTGCCATCCCGCCGGTCGCCAGGAGTGATCAGTCGACCTTGACGAGGTCGGCGGTGATCGGCGCGGGCCTGAACCCCTTGACCGTCATGTAGGTGCCGACCGACAGCTCCCAGAAGGCGATCGGGAGCGTCGCGAGCATCGTGATGGCGGAGGTCTGCTCGTTGTGGCCGAACAGGGTCGCGACGTTGGCGGTGAAGAGCAGCGGAGCCCCGATCAGACCAACGGTGGGGATGATCCGCGGAACCAGCCGCGACTGGTACATCAGGGTGCCGAGCAGGACGGCGTTGATACAGGCCATGAAGCCCGGACCGAACAGGAACGTCCACTCGCGGACGGCGACGAGGGCCTGGCTGCTCGCGACCGAGCCGGCGCCGTGCTGGTTGAGGGTGACGACAGCGAGGAGGCTGACGACACCGGTCATGATGATCGCGGCCTCGAGCAGCCGGGAGGTGACGAAGCCGAGCGCGAGGGACTGGTTCTGCCGCTTGAGGACCGGGAACAGGGCCACGGCGCTGCCGACGCAGGCGATGGCGTTGACGAAGTCCAGCAGGCCGGCCGACAGGAGTCGCGTGTCGTGCCCGGCGTTGACCGTGAGGTCCGGGTTCAGCGCCGATCCGATGAGGACGAAGGCGGGCAGGGACGCCGCGAAGGTGATCAGGTAGAAGATGCCGGCGGCGCGGGCGTGATTGCGGGTCGGGTCGCCGGAGGTACGGCCGGCGGTCGTGGGTCGAGCTGTGGTGGTCATGGCTTGTCTCCAGTGTTCGAACTGCGCGGATCGTTCGGGTTGGGCGGCGACGCCGGGTCGGGCTCCACCTGGGCGACCGAGATGAGGGGGAGGCCGAGGTCGCGGAGGCGTTGCAGCAGCCCGTGCAGGGCGGCCTGGTCCACGACAGGGCCTCGGAGGGTGGTGGTGCCGTCGGCGCCGGCGCTGAGGGTGAGCCCGTCGAACCAGACCGACCACCGCGAGTCGAGACGCCCCTGGAGGCGGATCTCGTACCAGCTGCGGTCGTGCGGCCGGCCGGTGGCTGTGCTGCTCACGGGGTGCTCCTCTTGTCGATCCCGACTGCCCGCCCTGTGGTGCGGGCTGTCCGGGTATCTGCAAGCTAGGAGCCGATGTGATGAACCGGCTTCACATCATGTGATGAAGTCGGTGATGATCTTTCTCCGCTTCTCAGCCAGCGGGGCGGTGCGACAGCAGGTTGAGCTGGTGCGCCCGCCGTACCGCGGCACGGCGGTTGTTGACGCCGAACTTGGCGTAGATGTTCCTGGTGTGGGTTCGCACGGTGTTGAGCGAGACGACGAGTTCCCGGGCGATGGAGGGGCCGTCGAGGTCGCTGGCGAGCAGCCGCATCACAGCCAGCTCGCGTTCGGTCAGCGGCTCGATGAGGCCATCCCGGGGAGTCCGGTTCAGCCGGGGCGTGGCTGCCTCGTGCAAGTCATGCGACCCGACGGCTGCGTCGAGGAGTCGGCGGAGGTACGCCCGGCCGGGGTGGTGCCGGTCCAGCGTGGTGAGCAGCGTGGTCATCGGCGGCCCTTCGCTGGTGAAGACGCGGATGTAGCCTTCGGGCTCGGCCAGGGCCAGCGCGCGTTCCAGCATCGCCTGTGCCTCGTCGTCATCACCGTCTGCATGCCGCGCGAGCGCGAGGAGTGCCAGGAGTTCGATGACGGTGCCTTTCCTGCCGCCGTCCTCGGCTGCCGCGAGCAGTCGCTCGAGCAGACTGACGGCATCGCTCAGCTGGGAGCCATTGGCGTCGTACTGGGCGAGCAGGACCCGGGCCAGAGTCACGTGTTCGTACTCGCGCAGGTACGACGCCTCGTCGTGCACGGTCACGCCGTACCGGCTCGCCCACTCCAGCGCAGCGGTCACGTCCCCGTGCGCCGCCAGCATTCGCGCGCGCAGTGCGGGGACCGGTCGCACGTTGGGTGCGAAGTCGCCCACGTACACGCGTTCTGCCTCCGCGAGCAGCCCTAGCGCAGCGTCGACATCGCCCTCGGCCTCCCGGAGCAGCGCCATCGCGACGCGCCACCGGTACGGGTTCTGCGGCAGGCCGGCCTGCTCGCCGAGGTCGTCGCTGCGCCGCAGGTACTCCGTGGCAGCGGCCAGGTCGTTGCGCTCCAACGCGATGTGACTCAGCCCGACGTACATGTCCCGGGTGCCGCGGAGGGCTGGGTCGTGTCCGGCGAGCTCGAGGGCGCGCTCGTAGGTGCGTTGTGCTCGGTGCAGTTTGCCCTGCGTGGACTCGAGGTCGGCGAGCGTGATGGAGCACCCCAGCACGTCGGCGATGTAGCCGAGCCGATGCAGCCCGTCCGCGGCGTCGGTGTAGCTGCGATGGGCGGCGTCGAGGTCGCCTGTCGTCCAGGATGCGAGCCCGGACAGGGCATCGGCCGAAGCCCGGGTCAGGTGATCGTGCTCGGGGGCACGGTCGACCGCCAGACGGGCGTGCACCAAGGTGCCGGCCGGGTCGCCCCCGATGAGCGCCAGCGCGGCCCGGTACTGCTCGATGCAGCCCGGTAGCCGGGCGAGCTCACGCTCGTCGACGACCACGATCTCTGCACGCCCGACCGGTCTCGCACTGCCCGCGGTGTCGCTGTATCGGCCCGCGCTGGGATTGGAGCCGCCGTCGAGGCCGGTCAGTAGCCGCTCGATGTCGCGCAACCGGCGCTCGACATCGCCGAACTCGTTGCTGGCCATCAGGGCGCCGACGAACCCCATGGCGAGCACCGGCCGGCGCTCGACCACGTCGTCGGGAAGCTCGTCGATCCATCGGCGCAGGGTTGCTTCCTGCCGGTTCCGGCGCAGCTCTGGAACAGCCAGCTCGACAAGGTCGGCGGCGCGGTCGATGTCGCCGGCGGCGAGTGCGTGCCGGACCGCGGGCACCGGCTCGCCGGCTTCGCCGTACCAGTTGCCGGCCCGTCGATGCAGGTCCGCGACGTCGCCGCGCTCGTCGAGCAGATGTGAGCGGAGGACGTCTCCGAAGAGGTGGTGGTAGCGGTACCAACGCCGCTGGTCATCGAGTGGGACGAGGAAGAGGTTTGCACGGTCGAGCCGTTCCAGCATCGCCTTGCCGTCGTGCTCGCCGGTCACGGCATCGCACAGCGGGCCGGTGAGACGGTCCAGGATGGATGTGTCCAGCAGGAACCGTCGTACCGGATCGGGCTGGCGGTCCAGGACCTCTTCCACCAGGTAGTCGACGACGAACCGGTCGTCACCGGCGAAACCGGCGATGAACCCGGTGGCATCGCCACGACCTTGGAGCGACAGCGCGGCGAGTTGTAGGGCCGCGACCCAGCCTTCGGTGCGCTCCTCGAGTGACGCGATGTCCTCGGTGGTCAGGCGCAGGCCGGTCACGTCGTTGAGGTAGGTGGCTGCTTCGGCGAGGGTGAAGCGAAGGTCGGCGGCGCGGACCTCGATGAGCTCACCGCGGGCGCGCAGGCGGGCCAGTGGGAGGCCGGGGTCCGCGCGGGTGCTGATCACCAGCCGCACCTGCGGCGGCAGCCGGTCAACGAAGAAGCTCATCCCGGCCCGGATGCCAGGACCGTCGGCGAGGTGGTAGTCGTCCAGAACCAAGGTGACCTCCCCCGGCAGCACGCTCAGCTCGTTGAGCACCACAACGAGCACCCCCTCAATCGAGCTCTGCCCGGCTGCAAGCAACGGCAGTGCCCCGGCCCCCACGCCGGGAACTGCCCGATCCAACGCGGTAACCACGTAAGTCCAGAACGCATCCGCCTCCTGATCCCCCACATCAAGAGAAACCCACGCAACCGCAGACCCGGTGGTGCGGGGGTTGGTGGGTGTTAGCCAGGTGGTGAGGAGGGTGGTTTTGCCGAAGCCGGCTGGGGCTGAGATGAGGAGGAGGCGGCCGGGGCGGGAGAGGTGGTTGTTCAGGCGTGGACGGGGAACCAGGCCGGGGCGTGGGGCAGGGGAGAACAGCTTGGTCTCGACGAGAGGTCCCGTCATCGCAGCTCCCCCTTGCGGTTGACGCCCTGCGCACGAGCGTAAGACACCCGCCGACACGACCTCCGGCACCTCAGCCAGCGCGACCGACGGACGGAGTACCTGTGCCTTGACCGGGGCATATCGATTGTCGTTATTATCGACTAACGATGTTATCGAGAAACGATAGGGGTACGTGACATGCGATTGCCGCAGTCGATCGTCGGCCTCGGCCGGTGGAGTCGCACCGATGCCCTGGTTCTGCAGGGCCTGCTCGGGACCGCGTTCGTCGTACAAGCCGTGATCGGCCTGGTGATCCCGCTGCTCGGCGTGGCCGGTGCGCTCGATCTGGACACCAGTCGGGAGGTTCCCGTGACCGACGTGGCAGCCCCCGACCTCCCGGAAGCCGACGGAGTGCAACTGTCCGCATCCGGATCAGCGACGCTCACCGTCGACGACCCGAGTCTCGGCCAGCGAGTGCTGCTCGAACTGCCGACCATCGTCGGTGCCGTGCTGATCCTGTTGGGGATCTACCTGCTGTTCCGGATCGCCCGCACGCTCTGCCTCGGTGACCCGTTCGCACCGCACAATCCGCTCCGCCTCTTCGGCATCGCCCTCCTGATCGCGGTCGGCAGCGTCACCGGCACCCTCCTGCAGGCAATGACCACCAACCAGCTAGTCGCCGGCACGCCGTTGGCGCACAACGTCCCGTTCGCGGTCGAGTTCTCGTTGCTCCCGCTGGTGGTCGCCCTCCTCGTCGCCGCCCTGGCCGAGGCGTTCCGCGTCGGCGTACGCCTCCGCGAGGACTCCGAGGGACTGGTCTAGTTGCCCCCCGGCGATCCCCACCGCATCCAGGTCAACCTCAGCCGCCTCCTGGCCGAACGCAACATGACCCTGACCGAACTCGCCGACCGCGTCGGCATCACCATCGTCAACCTGTCCATCCTCAAGAACGGCCGAGCCAAATCCATCCGCTTCTCCACCCTGACCGCCCTCTGCGAAGCCCTCGACTGCGCCCCCGGCGACCTCCTGGACCTCACCGACGACGCTCGGGCCGGGTCAAGGAGCCAGTAGCAGACCGCTCGTCAATGCGCCTTGCCCGACGTTGACGACCGGCCCGGCGCCGGGGACGGAGAAGCGGAGGTAGGCGCCGGCGGGGGTGCCGCCGAAGAGGTAGGGGGCTATGCAGAAGGGGACGGCGGCCTCGTGGACCTCGCCTGTTGATACCTCGATGAATTGCATGGTGAGGCGGTCGACCGGGACGTGGGCTTGGAGGATGTAGCCGCCTTCGGTGATCGCGGCGTCCAGGGCTGCTTGCCAGGCGTGCGCGGACACCTCGGGTCCGACGACGACGCCGACCCCGCCGTACGAGCCGGATGGTTTGAGGACGAGTTCGCTCTGCTTGGCGACGGCCTCGGAGCGGAGGCCCTCGGACAGCACCGAGGTTCGAGGGACGTGGCGCCGTACGACGTCGGCGTCCTCGGGCGACAACGTGGACAGGTCGTCCCAGAGCCAGGCGAGGATCGACTTGCTGGCCAGGAGCCAACTCGCGGCGGGCGTGAACATCCGGACCGCACCGGTGCCGACCGCTGTCGCCAACGCGTCGAGGCCAGTGCTTGGTTGAGTGCCTTGTGGGACGAACATGCGGAGTACGGCGTCGATCGGGCCGTCGTCGACGCACAGCCGGCCGGCGTCGTCCAGCGTCAGCCACTCGACCGGGAACACCCGCATGTCCAACCCGAGCTCGCGTCCGCGTTCGCTGAACGGCTCGAGCAACTTGATCATCGCCTGCCCGTCCTGCGAACCCGGGTACGTTCCACCGGTGGTGAAGATCATCGCGAGCCGGTCCTGCCCACTCAACTGCAGAGCCGCCCGCACCGCCTCGTAGCGAGCGTCGACGGCCGACGGCGGCGCGGTCAGCCCGACCGCATCCAGCACCGGATCACCGTCGTACGCCGACAGGAACCGCCGCGCGACCCCATCGGAGTCGTGCGCACCACCGAGTGCGCTGTCGATGTTGGCCTCGACCACGTACGGCGTACCGCCCGCCAGCAGGATGTCCGCACGCACACCCCCGATCAGCTCCTCGCTCAACACCAAGTCCTCGAACAGCAGGTCGATCGCGCCGACCGGCATCCCGACCGCCCGCCGCAGCTCCCCCGCGGTCGTTGCCCGACGCAAGCACGCTTCCAGGATCAGCCGCGCGACCGTCGCCGAGATGTCGGTGAGCTGCCCGTAGGCGGCCGCGGACATGATCGGCGGCCGCAGCGGCCGCCACTCCTTGTTGTGCGTCGCGACTCCGTCGTACACCTGCTGCCACGACTCGACTCCCCGCGCGACGAGCGCCGTACGAACGTCCTCGGACAAGCGAGGCCACAGGTCGGTCATACTTCCTCCAGTACGGCGTGGATCGCGGCGACGAGGTGGTCGCGACCGGGTTGGACTGCTCGATCCAAGGCCAGGGCGAACGGCAGGACAGCGCCGTCGGGTCTGGTGATGCGGCGCGGTGGGGCGTCGAGATCGCATCGTTCGGCCGCGACGGCGAGGACTTCGGCGGCGAACCCGCTGGTTCGGTTGGAGTCGTCGATCACCACCAGCCGGCGGGTTTTGGCCAGCGACGCGGCCAGGCCGTCCACGTCGAGCGGGTAGACGGTTCGCGGATCGAAGACCTCGACCGAGATCCCGAGACCGGACAGTTCGTCGGCAACGGCCAGCGCATCCTGCACAAGGTGGCCAAGGGCAACGACCGTGACATCGGTCCCGATCCGGGCGATCCGGCCGACGCCGAGCGGCACCGGCGCCAACGTGCTGAAGTCGAGATCGTCGCGGACGCCGAGCGCAGCCGAAGGCGCGAACACCACGACCGGATCGTCGTCCCGGATCGCCGAGACCAGCAGACCGTACGCATCCGATGGCGTCGCCGGCACCGCGGTCTTCACGCCGACGTGTGCGAACAGACTGTACGGATGGTCGGAGTGCTGCCCGGCCCACCCGGTCCGCGAGCCGGAGCCTGGTACGACGTACGTCACCGGGACCCTGCACTGACCACCGGTCATCAACGAGAACTTGTGCGCCTGGTTGGCGATCTGCTCGAAGACCAGGAACAGCAACGACGGGATCTGAAACTCGACCACCGGCCGGAGACCGGCCAGCGCCGCACCGGTGGCGAAGTTGGTGAACGCCTGCTCCGACAACGGGGTGTCCAGCACCCGATCCGGGCCGAAGCGGTTGAACAACCCGGCGGTCAGGTTGGAGGCCGCGACCCGGATGTCCTCACCGAGCAGGAACACCGCCGGGTCGGCATCCATCGCGTCGCCGAGGGCCCGGTTGAGGGCCTTCAGGTACGAGAGCTTCATCGCATCACCTCCGGCGAGGCGTAGAGGTACTCGAGTGCGGCGGCCGGGTCGGGATGGGCGCTGCCCAGCGCGATCCCGGCCGCCGCGTCGAGCAGGGCCTCGACCTCGGCATCGAGCTGTTCCCGCTCGGCAGCGGTCAGTCGTGCGCCCTGGATCTCCACTGGGTCCCGCGACCGCCCAGCGGAGACTTCCTCGGTCGAGCGATAGGTGAGCCGCGTCCGGTGCTCGAAGGTGTGATGAGCGTCGAAGCGGTACGTCGTACATTCCAGGAACGTCGGCCCCTTGCCGGCCCGGGCCCGGTCCACCGCCGAGGACGTTGCTGCCAGCACCTTTTCCGGATCCTGCCCGTCGATGGTGAAGGCCGGGATGCCGAAGGCGCGGGCGCGGCCGCTGATACTGCCGGCGACCGCCGACGCGACCGGCATCGTGGTGGCGTAGCCGTTGTTCTCGCAGACGAAGATCACCGGCACCCGCCAGAGCGCGGCCAGGTTGAAGGCCTCGAGCAGCATGCCCTCGTTCATCGCACCGTCGCCGAAGAAGGTGACCGCGACGGTGTCGCGGCCCTGCCGGCGATGCGCCCAGGCGGCACCGGTCGCGATCGAGCCGGCCGCGCCGACGATCGCGTTCGCGCCGAGGATGCCGAGGCTGAAGTCGGCCGCGTGCATCGAGCCGCCGCGGCCTTTGTTCAGCCCCGACTCCCGGCCCATCAGTTCGGCGAACAACCTCGCCGGGTCGACCCCGCGAGCCAGTACGTGCCCGTGGCCACGGTGGGTGCTGGTCAGCACGTCGGACTCCCGAAGCGCCGCACAGACGCCGGTCGCGATCGCCTCCTGCCCGACGTATGGATGGATGCCGCCGACGATCTCACCGGACCGGACGAACTCGATCGCACGCTCCTCGAAGCGGCGGATCAGCCGCACGGTCCGATAGAGACGGGCAGTGGTCACGGGGCCTCCCGGCCTGGACTGAGGAGCGGAGGGAGCGAAGCGACTGGAGCGACGAGGGAAGGCCGGGAGCCAAGGCCCCGTGACCCCGCCGTGCCGGAGGCGCGGCAATTCAACACAGCGAGAATGGCGTCCCAGAGGCGGGCGCGGGCTGCGAGAGCGGTGTTGATGGTGTCCGCGCAGGCCTCCCACTTGGCCGGGTCGTCACCACAGAGGTCGGTGACCATCTGCATCGCCATCGGGGTGTGCTGCTCGCCGTCCACCTCGATGTGCCGTTCGAGGTAGTCGACGAAGGTGTTGAGCTTGTTGGACCGCTCGTTCACCGCGACCACCTGGGTGAACATGTCCGGGATCAGGTCCTCCCGGCCGAACGCGAACGCGGCCGCCTGGCAGTGGATCGGCGCGTTCTCGATGATGTCCCAGGTGGTGCCGGCGAAGTCGATCGACGCCTGCGGTACGCCGGCCGCGCGCAACGACTCGACCACCGAACCGCCCTCGCGCAGCAACCCGATCAGCCGCGTGATCGCGGTGGTGTCGGCACCGGCCTCCGTCATCCCGTTGACGTAGAGCTCGAAGTGGCTGATGAACCCGTCGCCCAGCTCGTCGCTCTCCTCGACCATCACGATGTCGTTGATCAGCCGCCGGCTGCCGGTGTGCGCGGTCGGGATCCACGGCACCGTGACACAGGTGAGTTCGCGCTGCAGCGACTTCAGCAGGGACATGAAGTCCCAGACCGCGAACACGTGGTGCTCCATGAAGGTGACCAGCGCCTCGTGCGTGTCCAGGTTGGCGTAGAGCGGGTGCTGGACGACCTTGTCGCGAGCCTCCGTGACCGCCTTCTCCAACTGCTCGATCCCTGGGTGGGTCTGACCCCAGTCGTAACGGGACATGTGCTGGTCTCCTTAGCGATCGGCCCAGAGTGTTGGGCAGTAGTCGGGGTCGGCGTAGTCGGGGTGGCCGACAGGAGTACGCCGTACCAGGACGTCGTGGTTGTAGGCGGCCAAGGTGCCGTCGGACAGCGGGAACTCGCGGTAGCGGTTGCCGCCGTCCTGGAGGTGCAGCGAGATCGCCCGGCGGGGACGGTCGCTGACGTTCGCCCCGCTGCCGTGGTACGTCCGGCAGTGGTGGAAGTTCATGTGGCCGCGCGGGATGGTGATCGGGACCTTGACCACCTCGGCGTTGTTGTACGTCGCGTTCTCGGTCAGCATCTGGTCGAGCCGCGACCGGTCCCGCTCCGCGAAGTGGCGTACGACGGTGTCGTCGGAACCGATCTCCTGCCAGCGATGGCTGCCGTCGACCATCGTGATCGTGCCCATCTCCGGCGGGCAGTCGTGGAACGGGATGAACGCGGTCAGCATCCGGTCCGACGACGAGGAGGACCAGTAGTGCTTGTCGAAGTGCCAGGGCACGATGTTCGACGGCTCACCCTCGATCGGCGGCTTGTAGATCAGCGTGGACTGGAAGATCCGGATCTCGTCCACCTGGGCCAACCGCGCCGCGACCGCGCCGATCAGTGGTTTGCGCAGCATCTTCGCCAGGCCGTCGTGTTCGTAGTGCACGTAGTCGTTGTGCCGTTGGACGTCGCCCTTCGACGGGTCCCAGTAGGCCAGCTTCGGCGGCGTCGTCGGCAGGGTCCGGTCGCGCTCGCCGGCGTAGTACCGCTCGCTGGCGTTGACCAGCTCCTCGGTCTCGTCGTCGGTGAGCAGCTTCTTGGACAGGTACCAGCCGTGCTCGTTGTAGAAGGCAACGTCCTCGTCCGACGGCAGTAGCTCGATCTCTTCCTCGGACAGTGTGAATTCCAGCGTCATGCGTCAGCTCCCGCCAGCTCGCGCTCTTTCGCCTCGTAGAGGGCCTTGATGTTGCCGCTGCCGAACGTCATCGCGCCACGCCGCTCGATGATCTCGAGGAACAACGTGCGCCGGACGTGCATCGACTCGGTGAAGATCTGCAGCAGCTGACCCCAGTGATCGCGGTCGACCAGGATGCCGAGCTTCTGCAGGTCCTCGACCGGGGTGTCGACCTCGCCGACCCGGTCGGACAGTGCTTCGTAGTACGTGGACGGCGTACCGAGGAAGTTGACCCCGCGACCGGCCAGCGTGCTGACCGCCTCGACGATGTCGCCGGTCCGCAACGCGATGTGCTGCACCCCGGCGCCCGCGTGCCAGCTGAGGAAGTCGTTGATCTGGCCAGGGCGGCGGCTCGGGTCCGGCTCGATCAGGGTGAAGGTGACGTGTTTCGACGGACTCTGGACGACCTTCGAGTCCATCCCCTGGCCGGCCACCTCGATGTACTCCTCGAAGATCCGCGGGAAGCCGAAGACGTCCTCGTAGAACTTCGCGGTCGGCTCGAGGTCGCCGGACGGTACGCAGATGGCCAGATGGTCGATCTCGCTGAACAGCTTCTCGTCCGGTCCGCCGCTGGGCTCGGTGATGTGGAACCGGCCGGGCAGGAACTCGTGCCGCGGTCCGTGCCGCTCGACCAGTCGGTGGATCACGTCGCCGAAGCCGGCCGCCTCCGCGATCACCACGGTCGTCTCGCCATCCTCGTACCGGATCGGCTCCTGGAGTCCTTGGGCGCCTCGGGCAACCAATTCGCCGTACGCCGCTGTGGCGTCGTCGACCTCCAGCCCGACGACGGCGACCCCGTCACCATGGCGTTGCACGTACGCCGCAGCCGGGTGGTCCGCGGCCAGGCCGGAGGTCAGCACGATCTGAACGGCGTCCTCCCGCAACAGCAGCGATCGCTGATCCGGCAGCCCCGTCTCCGGCCCGCCCTGCCCGTGGATCTGCAGGCCGAACGCGTGTCCCAAGTAGAACGCCGCCTGCCGAGCGTCGCCCACGTACATTTCCACGTGGTCGATCCCGTAGATCTCCATCACACCCTCACCTCACTGTTGATCTGTAGTGCCGACACGAGGCACTCTCTTCTCCGGCGTACTGGCGGCGCCGAGGAGCAGGCTCACGTTCTGGCCGCCGAACCCGAACGAGTTCGACAGCGCGTACTCCAGCCGGATCTCCCGTGGTTCCTTGCGAACGTGGTCCACCGGGCAGGCGGGGTCCGGATCGTCCAAGTGGTACGTCGGCGGCACCTGGCCGGTGTTGACAGCCAGCGCGGTCGCCGCGGCCTCCACCACACCTGAAGTGCCGAGCATGTGACCGGTCAGCGCCTTCGTCGAACTCACCGCCGGCTGGTGATCGCCGAACGCCAACCCGATGGCCACGGACTCGGCGACGTCACCGAGCTTCGTGCTCGTACCGTGCGCGTTGACGTAACCGACCTGCTCGGGCCGCACAGCGCCACTCGCGAACGCTCGCCGCATGCAGGCTGCGGCCCCTTGTCCGTCGGGACGCGGCGCCGTCGGGTGATGCGCATCGGAGTTGACCCCGTATCCGACGACATCCGCATAGCCGGGTGCATTGCGTGCGGCGGCGTGCTCGGCGCTCTCCAGCACCAGCAGCGCCGCGCCTTCACTGAGGACGAATCCGTTGCGGCGCAGGTCGAACGGACGACTGGCCTCGGCCGGGTCGTCCCAACCACGTGCGAGCGCCCGGGCATTGGCGAACGTCTCAGCGAAGGTCGGGAACAGCGGTGCCTCGCTCGCTCCGCACAGTACGATGTCCGCCTCGCCGGACCGGATCAGGCGGACCGCGTCGGCGATCGCCTGCGCTCCGGAGGCGCACGCCGTACCGACCGACGAGGTGTAGCCGCGGAGGCCGAAGCGGATCGCTACGCGGGCGGCCGGCATGTTCGGGAGGATGCCGGTCAGCAGGTACGGGCTGACGGCCGCGCGACCACGTACGGCTCGGGCGAGGACTTGTTGTTCGAGGGTCGCCATCCCGCCGACACCACCGATGATGACGCCGATCCGGTCCGGGTCGACGTTGTCCAACTCCTCCCCCGCACGGCCCCGGTCGTCGCCGATGAGCAGGCCGGCGTCCGCGAGCGCGTCCGCGGCAGCGAGTTGGGCCAGGATGACAGTCCGGTCCATCACCTTGCCGTCCGGGCCGCTCGCGATCTTCCCCGGGTCGATCGGCGGCAGGATGCCGGCGAGTTCGACCGAGTTCGCGACCGGGTGGTCGGCCGGTGGCTTCACGATCCCAGACCGGCCGTGCAGCAGAGCGCCGTACACGGTCTCGACGCCGCGTCCGACGGGGGTCAGCAGCCCCATCCCGGTGATCGTGACGGCGGGCGCGCTCATGCGTCTGCTCCCGTTAGGCGCTCCTCGCGGAGCGCGACCTTGCGGACTTTGCCGGTGACGGTGACCGGGACCTCGTCGCCGCCGACCACGGTGACCTTGCGGATGATCGCTGCCACCTCGTCGCCGACCGCCGACTTCACCTGATCCGTGCGATCGATCGCTGCCGCATCGGGAGCCAGCTCCAGCAGCACATCGGCGACGTACTTTCCGTTCTCCGGCAGGATCACGACCGTGCAGTCGAGGACCTCGGGAAGCGCGGCCAGGATGCGTTCCTCGGACATCGACGTGAACAGCTGCGGTCCTTCGAAGCCGGCGACGGCGTCCGGGATCCGGTCGAGGTGGAAGTAGTGGCCGGTCTCGTCGCGGTAGGCCAGGTCGCCGGTGAGGAACCAGCCGTTCAGCCGGAAGCGGTACGTGTTGACCGAGTCGTTCCAGTACCCGGGTGAGACAGACGCCGAGCGGAAGCCGAGCAGGCCGACCTTGCCGGCCGGCAGTTCGTCGCCGGCCGAGCTCAGCACGGCGGCTTCCGCGAACTGGTACGGCTTGCCGATACAGCGGCCGTAGTGGTCGCTGTCGATCGTGTGCGTGATGTGGAAGCCGTTGTGGCCCATCTCGCTGGAGCCGAGACCGTCGACGAAGTGCGAGCCCTTGACCGTCGTCCGCCCTTGCCTGGTGACGGTCTCACGGGTGCCGACGGCAACGAGTTTGCGGATGTGCGGCTCGTGCGCGCAGTCGCCGGTGTTGAACCACATCCGGACCGAGTCCAGGTCGTGCTTGCTCAGGTCCTCGCGGGCCAGGCCGGCCCAGGTGACGGCGAATCCGTAGACGGCGCGTGGCTTCCAGCGCTCGATCTGTCGCAGTACGTCGGGCGCGTCCTGACTGGACAGCAACAGCATCTGAGCTCGGTTGCCGAGGACCTGGTTGACCATCAGGACCGTCGCGGTATGCGGGATCGGCAGCGCGTTCAGGATCCTGTCGGTGCCCTGCGCCTGCGGCATCGTGAGCAGGTGCTTCAGCGCGGCGTACAAGGTGGTGTGAGTGTGCAGCACAGCCTTGGGTACGCCGGTCGTGCCGCTGGTGTGCGTGATGACCACGGGGTCGTCGCCGTGGTGGCGGTAGTGCTCGGGCGCTTTGGCCGGATCACCGGTGCCGAGCTCGTGTGGTTCGGCGAGGACTTCTGCCTGCAGGAGCGGCCGGTGGGCGGCGTCAGCCAGTACAGCGGTGACGCGCAGGCGGCGGATGTACTCGTCAGCGATGGGCGGAGCCATCTTGCCGTTCATCAGCGCGGGGATTGCGCCTCTGCGGGTCAGCGCAAGGAAGCTGAGCACGATGTCGGCGGCGTTGGTTGCCCAGATCGCGACTACGTCCCGGCGGCCGATGCCGTGCTCGTGCAGCCAGGCAGTCCGGGCCTGGACTCGTTCGTCGAGTTCGCCCAGCGTCAGCGGGTGCTCGGCCGGATAGTGGTCGACGGGTGTGTCGAAGGTCAGCCCTGGTCCGTCGAGATCGGCGCCGTGGGCAATCACCCGGTGCAGGACGTTGCCGGTGCCGATCTCGGGATCGGCGGCCAGCCTGGCTCTCAGACTCTTCATGTTCGCACTCCCCAACTCACGATCCGGGCGGTTGCCTGCTCGGCGTCGATGTCCACGATCAGCACTTGGTCGGCGTCCCCGTCGCCGATCAGCAGGGCGGCCTCGTCGAGTCCGCCGTCCGTCACACACACCACGGGTCCGCGCAGGTCCCACTTCGCCGCGATCAGCCCCGCGACGCTGTTCGGCACCGACTGGAAGAAGAACAGCGGCCCGATGCGCTTGCCTTCAGCAACAGCTCGCCGTACGTGCTCTGCGCTGGTCAGGTCGCCGTCGCTCACCAGCACGATCCCGGTGTTTCTTGACGGCGGCTCGGGCAAGGCACTCAGGCAGCGATCCGCAACAACTGCAGCCAGGGGGTTGAACGTCGACAACACGAACCCCGGCAAGGCCGGCGGTCCTGCCTCGACGTCGTCACCCGGCTCCGGCCAGTAACCCTCACCGAGCACCACAAGGTCATGAACTTCCAGCGCCGGCCTCATCCCGCACACACCACCAGCGCGGTATTGGCGCCCCCGAACGCCGAGTTCAGCGTCATCCCGTACGGCGAGTGGGCCGGCCGCGGCGCATCCAGAATCAGATCCAGCGCACACTCCGGATCAGGCTCCAGAAACCCCGCATTCACAGGCAACTTCCCTTCCCGCAAGGCCTGCACAGTCACCACCAGCTCAACCAACCCCGAAGCCTCCAGCGCATGCCCATGCACCCCCTTGGTCGAACTAACCGCCGGGCCGGCTTGGGTGAATACCTGCCTGATCGCCGCGGCTTCGGCGGCGTCGCTGAAGGTGGTGCCGGTGGCGTTGGCGTTGATGTAGCCGATCTCGTCGGGAGACAGGTTGGCTTTGCTCAGTGCGGCTTGGATTGCGGCTGCCAGGCCTCGACCGTCCGGGGACGGCTGACACGGGTGGTACGCGTCTCCGGCTCGACCCCAACCAGCGATCTGCGCCAGCCCTTCGCCCGCTTCCAGGACGACTGCGGCTACACCGTCCCCCAGGAGCAGCCCTCGGCGGTTGAGACTGAACGGCCGGACGGTCTGGTCGTCGGAGAGCGCTCGGCCCGCGTCGAAGAGCGCGTACTGGTCCGACTCGACCAAGTACGCGGCTGCGACGACGATCCGGTCGGCCCGCCCGCTCCGGATCAACGTCGCGGCGTCGGCGACCGCCGTACTGGCTGAGACGCAGGCGCTGGTGTAGATGCGTTGCTGGCCGAAGTCGCAGGACGGGGCGGTGTGCAGCGCGAGCAGGAGAGGTGTCGTGCTGCGGTCGACACCTGCCTGACTGCAAGCGGTGGCTATTGCCAGGTCCAGCTCTTCTTCCAGAGTGCCGACGTCTGCAGCCGTGGCGGCGTGGTGCACGCGGCGGTTGCTGGTATCGAAGCGCTGGACCTCGGTGAACGCCGCCGTACCGACCAGCTGCGCCTCAGGGCCGCGCCCAAGTGCGGTCAGGACCGAGAGGCCGGTGACAGAGACCGGTCCGGGTTCAGACATGGCTGGTCAGCACCTCGGCCAGTACCGTCACCGCGTCGTCGACGGTGGCCATGCGTTCGAGCTGGTCGTCGGACAGCTCTACGCCGTACCGCTGCTCGACCTGATGGACCAGCCAGGCCAGCTCCATCGAGTCGATCCGCTCGGCGCCGGGTGGTCGCTCGCCGAGTCCGGTCAGCCAGGTGATGATGTCGTCCCGCCCGGGCGGTGGTGGGGTCGAGTTCATCAGACTTGCTGGGCTACCCGGCCGGCCACCTCGGCGGTGAACTCGCCGACCGTCATCAACGCCAGCTGCTCGGACTCGTCGTCGGAGAACCGGACGCCGAACCGGTCCTCGACCCGGACCGACAGATCCGCCAGCGCAAGCGACTCCAGGTCCACCCCGGCCGGGCCGAGCGTGGTCTCGTCGTCGATGCCCTCGGTGTCGTAGTTCATGTCCTGCAGTTGCGCGATGACGAAAGCGCGAACCTCGTCCTTCATCGGGATACCTTCTTTCGGTGGGAGACGGTCGGGTGCATGTGTGGACGGCGGCGGCCGGTGACGACCAGCGCTCGACTGCCAAGGACCTGCTGCTGGAACTCGCCGGCTCGCTCCTCGGGCGGTCTATGGACCTGCGCCGCGAGCCGAGCGGCCGGCCGTACGTCGACGGTCTGGCGGTGAGCATCAGCCACAGCCGCACCCTGGTGGCGGTCGCGGCGTCTGCGGCCGGCCCGGTCGGCGTGGATGTCGAGGACGTGTACCAGCGGGAGGTCGCCGGGCTGGCTCGCCGCTGGTTCGATCCGTCTGAGCTCGAGTGGATGGCGGGGGAAGCGGATGAGCTGACCGCGTTCCTGCAGCTGTGGACGGCGAAGGAAGCTGTCGGCAAAGCTCTCGGCCTGGGCCTCCGCAACACCGGCCTCCGCCGCCGCATGCCACTCCCCACTTCGCCTGTCCCTGCGGAACAGGCACCCCGGGTTGAGGTAGGCGCCGACAGCGGCGGACCCGGCGACGCGAGGCTCCCGGCACTTCGCGGCAGCTTGGTCCCGTCTGAGCCGGACCTCGCCGTGCTGCACCTGTCGGTCGATCAGCCGGCAGTGCTGGCTGTGGCTTTGCCCGCGGACGCTGGTGAGGTGCTTCTGATCGAGCATCACGGGGCCGCCTTGCGGAGGACGGTGAGGTCCCGGACAAGCTTCCCGGTAGTGGTTCGAGGCATCTGATCGAGGATCCGGAGGCTTCGCGGGCGTTTGTAGGGAGCCAGACGTTGCGCGAGTTCGGACTCCAGGACCGCGATGTCGCGGCGCTCCTTCAGCTGTAGGTAAGCGGTGATCGACCCGTCGAAAACGACGACCGCCGCCTCGACACCGCGGAGCGTGCCCAGGGTGTACTCGACCTCGGTCAGGTCGACCTTCATCCCGCCGACGGAGACCTGCGAGTCGAGCCGGCCCTTGATGCTCACCAACCCGGTGTCCGCATCGACGACCCCGGCGTCACGCGTCCGCAGCCAGCCGTCCGCCCAACGCGCCGGATCGGAGAGTCCGAGGTACGGCGATTCCGGCCACCGGATGTGGAGTTCGCCGTCGACCGCGCGGACCTCGATCCCCGGAGCCGGGCGGATCGCCGGCCGATGTTCGCCGTACAGATCGGTGCCGATGACTCCGACCTCGGTCATCCCGTACATGTTGCCGAGCGGTACGCCGTACTTCGACTCGAACGACTGTGACACCGCCGCCGGCACCAGCTCGCCGCCGGTCGTCATCCGCTTGAACTGTGGAAGCTTCGGCGGCTCCTGCACCGACGCGAGCAGCCCGATGTGGAACGGCACCCCGAGCACCGTCGCCGGCGTGTCCCCCGACGCGATGGCCTGAACGATCGCGTCACCGGTGAGCCGCGTCGGCGGGACCAACTCGACTCCGGCGTGCAGGCCGTACATGAGACCGCCGACCAACCCGAGCACGTGCACCATCGACGGCAGCAGGATCACCCGCTCGCCCCGCAACGGAACACCGTCGATCTGGGTGTACCGCAGTACCTCCTCGACCAGATCCTCCGCGGTCCGCCCGATCACCTTCGACGGCCCGGTCGAACCGGAGCTGAGTTGTACGACGGCGTGCGCCGTACCGGCCGGATGACCGGAGTAGCTGGCCACATCGGTCTCGACCTCGAGGAAGGTCCGCAGACCGGCCGGGACCGGCCGACCGGGCGACACGACCACCTGCGGGACCAGCCGCTCGATCGCACGCCGGACCTCGTAATCGGTCAGCCGATGATCGAGCAGGATCGCCTGCCCACCGCTGCGCCAGACCGCCAGCAAATGCGTCACGAAAGCCATCGACGGCGGTAACCGCAATGCCGCCGCACCACCCGCCCGTAAACCGGCCGCCGCCAATTCGGATTGGCGATCCCGCACCAACCGGCGTAGCGTCGCACGATCAATGGGATCGGGCAACCGAAAGCAAATGTCACCCGCCGAGCCGGCCAGCAGCACATCATCGACCCACTGGGCACCCTGGGTGGTTCCGGGCACCACGACAGCACCGTCCATGGTCATCCGAGCTCCGAAGTTCGTTACACACAAAGGATTCGAAGACCAGAACCCCCACCAAGGCCTGGCGATGACGCGACGATACGACACGATCACACAAACGCGCTATGCACCAAAAGTGATAGTCCCACTACCGTTCGCAACCACCCTGCAGCAACATTCCAATTCAATGAAAACAAACCGACCCCAACCTCCCCAACGGTTAGGTTTTCCCATCACCCTTCACTTCCACGAAGGGTAACCCGCGCAATTCCCCAACCCCACCAACAGGACCACACCAGAATGATTTCCAGGCAATTTGCGCCGCCATTCCGATACCTCGACAACAGCTCGGGTGGATCCGACTCGGTCCACCAGAAGCCGCCGACCTTCCAGGCCCCAGCTACCGGTGCCCGGTAAGGTCCAGGAGCTCGGACGCCGCTTCGAGGCACTGCAGGCGACGTCCGCCGGTTGACGACGAGGAGCTGCCATGCAGGTTGAGCCCGGCCGAGTGTTTCGCGAGGCATGGATCGATGGAGTCAAGCAGCACTATCCCGGCGAACCGAAGCCCAGCTACATCACCCCCTGGGACGAGACACCCGCCTGGGAGCGCGCGAGTGCCGCGGCTGTCTACGAGCAGGTCAGAACCTTCATCGAGACATCCGAAGGCGCGACCGCCAAGCTGAGCCGTCCACAGAAAGGCCGATTCGTAGCACTGTGCTGGATCGCCCAGATCTACAAGCACTTCCCCAACCCGAAGCCGTCCTACGTCGCCGACTGGGACGACCTGCCCGCCTGGCAACGCGAGACCGACGCCGACATCTTCGAACGCATCGAGCAGCAGTCCTAAGACGCGCACCAAGACACCCGACCTGCCTACACAACACAACACGGCGATCCCGCCGAAGAGGCGATCTCCTGCCGCCCAACCACACACCGCGTCCTCTCCGCGCATCACAGCATCCCTGACTGGGGTCCGCGACCGCGCCGAAGGCGCCAAAAGACTGCCGCCGCCGAAGGCGGTGTCCTTTCCGCGGAGGCGGTGTGCTTAGGCGGAGGCGGGGTCCTTCTGGGCGGGTGCGCCGAGGGTGGCCAGGGCGTCGGCTACGCGGCCGTGGGCGGCTTCCAGGGCAGCCCGGGCAGCTGGGATGGGCGTGCCGGTCAGGAGGTGGACCAACGCCGGCTTGAGTTCGCCGTCGGCTTCGGCGAGGGCGGACTCGCAGGCGTCGGGGTCGGCGCCGGTGGCTTCGCCGAGGATGCGGAGCATGCGGCCGCGGAGTTTCTGGTTGGTGGCGACGAGGTCGACCATCAGGTTCGACCAGGTGCGGCCGAGTTTGATCATCAGGGTGGTGGAGAAGGAGTTCAGGATCATCTTCTGGGCGGTGCCGGCCTTCAGTCGGGTGGAGCCGGCGATGACCTCGGGCCCGGTGTCCGCGGCGATGACGATGTCGGCCAACGGCGCCAGCGGGGCGGAGGGGTTGGACGTCACCAGGACGGTGGTCGCCCCGGCCGCTCGTGCGGCCTTCAACGCGCCGGCGACGTACGGCGTACTCCCGGAAGCTGCGAGGCCGATCGCGATGTCCTGAGCGGTGACGGCGACCGCGTCGGCGGCGCCGCCCTCCTCGGAGTCCTCGACGTTCTCGACCGCGCGGAGCAGCGCCTCCATACCGCCGGCGTGATGGGCGACCACCAGGCCCTCCGGCACGTGGAACGTCGGCAGCAGCTCAGCCGCGTCCAGGACGGCCAGGCGGCCCGACGTACCGGCGCCGAAGTAGTGGACCCGACCGCCGCCGCGCACTGCCTCGACAGCGGCATCCACGGCGCGGGCCAGCTCGGGGATGACGACGCCCACAGCACCGGCGACCCGGGCGTCCTCGGCGTTCACCATCCGGAGGATCTCGATCGTGCCCACCGCATCGATGGCGAGCGTCCTGGGGTTGCGCTGCTCAGTCGGCGTGGTCACAGCTCCGATGTTAGTTTCCTACTGAAGATTTTTCAATTCTGTTGATCGTTGACGGAAACGATTGACGCAACCTTGAGACAGTGACCCGGAGCCCTCGCGGCAGCTACTCGGAGCCCTTGAGGCGGTGCCCGCGGACCGCGGTGGCGGTCTCCTCGAGCGCCTTGCGCGCATCCGGCAGGACCTGCTGGGCCACGCCGATGAAGAGGCAGTCGATCACGGTCAGCTGAGCGATCCGGCTCGACATGGCGCCGGAGCGGTACGTCGTCTCCCGGGCGGCCGTGGTGAGCACCAGGTCAGCCGTCCGGGCCAGCGGGGAACGGGGGAAGTTCGTCACCGCGACCGTGGTGGCGCCGTGCTTGGCCGCCTCCTCGAGCGCCTCGACGACCTCGACCGTCGTTCCGGTGTGGGAGATGCCGATCGCCACGTCGCCGTCACCGAGCAGCGCCGCACTCGGCAGCGCCACGTGGACGTCGGACCACGCGAAGGCGACCCGGCGGATCCGGTGCAGCTTCTGCTGCAGGTCGAGCGCCACGAACGCGCTCGCACCGAAGCCGTACAAGTCCACCCGCGGCGCGTTGACGACCGCCGTGACCACCTTGGCCAGGGCGTCGACATCGACCTGCTGAGCGGTCTCGCGGACGGCCCGCTCGTCGGCGAACGCGACCTTGGAGACCACGTCCGCCAGCGAGTCACCGGGCTCGATGTCGCCGCCGATCTCAGGCCGGATACTCTCCTGCGCCGACTGGGCCGCCAGCTGCAGGCGGAGCTGCGGATAGCCGGGGACGCCGATCTGTTTGCAGAACCGGATGACCGTGGTCTCCGAGGTGGATGCCACCTCGGCCAGTTCGGAGATCGTCATCGCCGCCACTCCGCCCGGGTCCGCGAGGACCGCGTTCGCCACCCGCTGCTCGGCCGGCGCCAGCGCGGGCATCACCGCGCGGACCCGGACCAGCAGCGGCCCCGTGGGTTCTGGAGAGGAAACTGAGTTCATGACAGCACGGTACGGCGCCTATGCACGAAGTGGGGTCACCGACGCGAAAGTCTCCAACCTGTAGCGACAAATGATTCAGGCGTTCGCTCTCCGTCGAGAAGAACACCATCCTTGCTCGTGATCTTCACACCGTCGACATACACACCACGCCCCTGGTAGAGCGCGTCGGAGGTGTAACGCCACCTGATCGTCTGATCACCGGCCGCGAGATTGGCGAACACCTGGTGCCAGTGCCGGTCGCCGGAGCCGCCGATCGTCCCGTCGGTGTCGATCACGGATCCCCGGTCCAGCACGGTGAACGGCACCTTCGTCCACGTCGTCCCGTCGGCCGAGGTCTCCAGCGACAGCAGGTCGGTGTCCTCGGTGTCCACGAACATGTCGAACGTCAGCTTCGCGCCCTCGGCCGGTACGGCGACCTGCGTGGCCAGGGTCGTGGTCGCGCCGTCCGTCGTACCGGAGAACCAGGCATCCTTGCCGTGCCGCGGCCCGACGCCGAGCGCGAGCGCCAGCCCTTGGACGACCGCGCGCCGGGCCGGGTTGTTGCTGCCCCAGTTACGGCTCGGGTGGACCCGGTTGGTCAGCAGGATCGCGAACGAACGGGAGTCGAAGTCGATCACGACCGACGTACCGGTGTACCCGGTGTGGCCGGCCGCGCGCGGTCCGGACAGGCCGCTCATGTACCAGCGCTGGTTCAGCTCGAAGCCGAGCCCGTGGTCGTTGCCCGGGAAGGCGCCGTTGAAGTTGGTGATCATCGCGGTGACCGAGGATTCCTTGAGGATCCGGGCGCCGCGGTAGCTACCGCCGTTCAAGAAGGTCTGGGCCAGAATCGCCAGGTCGTCCGCGGTGCTGAACACACCCGCGTGCCCGGCGACGCCGTCGAGGGACCAGGCGTTCTCGTCGTGCACCGAACCCCAGACCATCCCGCGCGGCGGCGCGGACTGGAACTCGGTGGCCGCGATCCGCTGCTTCTTGCGGGGGTCCGGGTTGTAGCCGGTGTCCCGCATCTGCAGCGGCTTGGTGATGCCGTCGGCAACCAGCCTGTCGAGCGTCTTGCCGGTGACCCGGTGGGCCAGCTCGCCGAGGGCGATCAGGTTCAGGTCGCTGTAGAGGTACTTCGTCCCGGCCGGGCTGGTCGGGGTCGCGGTCAGCGCCATCTGCATCCGCGAGGCCGGGTCGGGCCGCGCGCTCCACAGCGGCAACCAGGCCGGCAGCCCGGTCGTGTGGGTGAGCGCCTGCCGGACCGTGATCGCCTGCTTGCCGTTCTCGGCGAACTCCGGCACGTAGGTCGCGATCGGCGTGTCCAGCCCGACCTTGCCCTTCTCCACCAGCTGCAGCACCACGATCGAGGTGAACAGCTTGGACACCGACGCCATGTCGAAGATCGTGTCGGTGCGCATCGGGATCTGCTGGTCCGCCGGAAGTTCTTCAGCGCCGTTGCCGGCTGAGTTCACTGTGTACTTCAGCGCCATCCCGGTGGCCGTCTTGGTGACGATCTTCCCGTCGTGGCCGAGCAGCGTGACCGCACCGGCGTACAGGGGTTTCGCCGTACCGTTGGGCCTGGTCCAGGCGTCGACCTGGGCCAGCGCCGCGTCGATCGGCGCCGGGTCGAGACCGGCCTTGGCCGGGGTGGAGTCGCGCAAGAGAGTCGTCCTCGGTGCGTAGCCGTCGTACGGGCGGTCGAACCGGCCAGATCTGTTGCCATTGGCAACTGCAGGGGTGGTCATCGCGAGCATCAGGGTGGAGACTACCGCGATTCCGAGGACTCGTCTCACCGGTGCGCTCCCTTGTACAGCAGGTACTTCGCCCGGCGGGCGGTCCACGCGTCGGTCTCGGACTTCCAGGCCGCGACGATCTCCTCAGCCGTCGCGCCGGCCTCCAGCATGGTCCGGAACCGGTCGGATCCGGTCAGCAGGTCGATCCACCGGCCGGGCGGGTTCTCGGCCCGCCAGGAGAAGCCCGGGTAGAGCCGGCGCGCCTCCACGATCATGTGGGTCGCGGCCGTGATCGCCTCCACCTTGTGCGGATCGGTGATCTGCACCTGGACGCCGCCGCAGAGCACATTCGCGTTCTTGCTGATGAACGGCGTGAAGTACGCCTCCCGGAAGTCGACTCCGGGGATGTTCTTGGCCTGCAGCGCCTCGGCCCACTTGTAGTCGATGTACGGCGCCCCGATCAGCTCGAACGGCCGCGTCGTACCGCGGCCCTCGGAGAAGTTGGTCGCCTCGAACAGGCACATACCCGGGTAGAGCAGGGCGGTGTCCGGGGTCGGCATGTTCGGGCTCGGCATCACCCAGGTCAGGCCGGTGTCGGCGTACAGCTGGTCGCGCTTCCAGTTCTTCACCGGGATGACCTGGAGTTCCTTCAGCCGCGCGCCGTTCGCGTCGAGCGGCAGGTACTCCGCGTTGAACAGCCGGGCCAGCTCACCCACGGTCATCCCGTGCTGCTGGATGATCTCCTCCTTGCCCACGCCGGAGGTGAAACCGGGCTTGAGCATCGGCCCACGCGCGTACCCGCCGACCGGGTTCGGCCGGTCCAGGACGACGAACTTCGCGCCGGTCCGGGTGGCCGCGATCATCGCCTCGTACATCGTCCAGATGTAGGTGTAGAACCGCGCCCCGACGTCCTGGATGTCGAAGACGACGGTCTCCACGCCGGACTTGGTGTAGAGGCTGACCAGCTTGTCCGCGTTCGCGCCGTAGGCGTCGTACACCATGATCCCGGTGCGCGGGTCGATGTGGTCCTGCTCGGATCCGCCGGCCTGCGCCGTACCGCGGAAGCCGTGCTCGGGGCCGAAGACCGCGACGATGTTGACCTTCCCGGAGGCGTGCATCGTGTCGACGATGTGGCTGAGGTCGGGCAGGATGCCGGTCGGGTTGCTGATCACGCCGACCTTCTGGCCGGCCAGCGCCTTCCAGTCGTCGGCGGCCAGCACCTCGGCGCCGACCATCGCCTGTCGCCTGCTGGGGGTCTGGACGGCATGGGCCGCCGGTACGTCGATCAGGGGGGCGGCGGCCAGGGCACCGGCGCCCGCGAGCAAACTGCGGCGCTTCATCAGACTTCTCCTTCGGCAGGCATTACGGGCGGAACATCAGGTCGGCCACCACGGGGCGATGGTCACTGGCCGCTTGTTCAGAGGGAACGGAGGCGCGCCGGACGCGGAACCCCGCGCCGACGGTGACGAAGTCGATCCGCTTGACCGGGCCGACCGCGGGGTAGGTGTTCGGGCCGCCGGCTGTGGTGGCAGCCGCCGTCCAGGAGTCGGTGAGGCGGCTCCACAGTCCGGCGAGCTCGGGAGCGCCCGCCTCGGCGTTGAAGTCGCCGGTGAGGATCTGCAGATCCTTCCGGCGGTCCCGCGCCAGGATGTTCATCGTGTCGGCGACCTGGGCCTGCCGCACCGACGGATCGGCCCGGTAGTCCAGGTGCGTGGAGTAGACGTGCACCCGGCGGCCGCGGACGTCGATCTCGGCCTCCAGGAACCCTGGCGCCGGGGCCGGCACCGGGTTCGGGTCCTGGGTGGAGAGCCGGGTGATCGGGTGGTTCTCGGTCCGGACCAACGGGAACCGGGACAGTACGCCGACGCCGTACTGCCGGCGTGGCTGCCCGGCCGCGGGTGGGTCGAGGTCGTAGATCGGCGCGAACCCGGCGTACATGCCCAGCTTCTCCGCGAGTTCGGCGAGGGTGTCCCGCCACTCGCTGCGCGCAGCCCAGTGGACGTCGACCTCCTGCAGCCCGATCACGTCGGCGTCGAGCGCCTTCAGCGCCTGCGCGGTCCGCTCCAGGTCGAACACGTTGTCGGATCCGGCACCCGCGTGAATGTTGTACGAGGCAACGGTCAGCCGGGTGTCGCGCGGGTCGAAGGTGAGTCCGTGGCCGAACGGGTGCAGAGTTTGGGCCGGATCGGGCTGCGCCGGGATCGCGACCGGCAGCTTCCCGGCCGGTGCGAGTTCGCCGTACAGGACCTTGGCCAGCGCCTCCATCGACACCGCCGCGTAGCCGTAGGTGGCCAGCGTGGTCTGTGCCGAGGGGAAGTAGGCGACGTCGTACGGGTCCCGGACGGCGACCACGATGACCGGCCGGCCGGTGACAAGCAGGGCGTTGACGAGTTTCTGCTGCTTGGCCTGCTTGTCGGTGACGGTGGTGTCCCAGGCCTTCATCGTGAGGACCACGGTGAGGTCGGCGCCGGCGGATGCCGCCACCGCATCGTCGATCTTGGCGTCGGTCGGCGTCGCGCCGGTGTCCTTGACGATCGCCGTCGCGCCCCGGCCCTGCAACGCGGTCCCGAGGGCGGCCGGGGTGTACCCGGCGACCAGGATCTTCCGCGGTGCCGGCGACAGCGGCAGCAGGCCGGCGTCGTTCTTCAGCAGCGTCGTACTGCGGTCGGCGATCCGCTGGGCGGCGGCGTAGTTGGCCGGTGTGCCGACCACCTTCGCGACGCGACTCAGGTCGACGTACGGGTGATCGACGACGCCTGTCTTGACCTTGAGCTTCAGGATGCGCTCGACACTCTGGTCGATCCGCGCCTCGCTGATCCGGCCGCCGCGGACGGCGCCGAGCACCGAGTTGAACGCGAGCTCCGGATTGGCCGGCATCAGCAACTGGTCGACTCCCGCCTCGATCGCCCGCAGCGGGATCTCGGCGTCGCCGTACTTCTCCCGGACACCCTGCATACCGAGCGAGTCGGTGATCACCACACCGTCGAAGCGAAGCCGCTCGCGCAGGACGCCGGTCAGGATCGGCCTGCTCAACGTGGCCGGGTCGCCGGACGGATCGAGGGACGGGACCACGATGTGCGCGGTCATGATCGAGTCGATTCCGGCCCTGATCGCCGCCTGGAACGGCGGCGCGTCGATCGTGTTCCACTCCTCGACGGTGTGATTGATCGTCGGCAGCGACGTGTGGCTGTCGTCCCGGGTGTCGCCGTGACCGGGGAAGTGCTTCGCGGTCGACACGATCCGGCCGTCGCGCTGGTACCCCTTGACCTGTTCCGCGGTCAGGTCCGCGACCAGCGAGGGGTCGGACGAGAAGGAGCGGACGCCGATCACCGGGTTCAGCGGGTTCACGTTGACGTCCGCGACCGGCGCGAAGTCGGTGGTGACACCGACCGCCTTCAGCTCCCGGCCGCCGATGCCGGCCGCGAGCCGCGCGTACTGCGGGGACCGCGTCGCACCGAGCGCCATCGCGCCGGGGAACTGGGTCGCCGGGGGTCCGACGCGGAACACCACGCCGTACTCCTGGTCGGTGCTGATCTGCAGCGGGATCCCGGTAGCGCCGATGGACGCGCTCTGCAGTCCGTTGGAGAGCCGGGCGATCTGCTGCGGGTCCTTGGTCGAGTCGGTCCAGGCGAAGTAGATGACGCCGCCGAGGTGGTACTTGCGGACCACCTCGGCCGGCGTCGCCACGCCGTACAGGTTGGTGTTGCGCTGGTCGGCCGTGTCCGCTGTCGCCCCGTAGGCGTAGCAGACGAACAGCTGGCCGACCTTCTGCTCCAGCGACATGCGTCGCAGCGTGTCGCGGACCCAGCGGTCGGTGCCCGCCTGTGCGGTCGTGGTGCCGGCGATCGTCGTACCGGCGACCGCGGCGGCGGCGAGGCCGAGGGTCTGGCGTCGGGTGAGGGTTGGGCGGGCGAGTTCCATCGTCACCAGGTCAATCCGTGGCCGAAGGGATAGAGGGCGGTGTCCGGCTGGCCGGCGACGGGGATGTCGACGGGCAGCTTTCCGGTCGGCTTGATCTCACCGTAGAGGGTCTTGGCCAGTGACTCCATCGATACCGCGGCGTAACCGTAGGTAGCCAGGTACGTCGGTGCCGCGTCGAAGTACGCGATGTCGTACGGGTCGCGCACAGCAACCACGATCACCGTCTTGCCGGTCGCGAGCAGGCCCTTCACCAGCTTCTGCTGCTTGGCCAGTTTGTCGGTGACGGTGGTGTCCCAGGCCTTCATCGTCAGTACGACGGTGACGTCGTTCAGCTGCGCTTTGGCCACAGCATCCGCGATGGCCGCGTCACTTGGTGCCGCCCCGGTCTGCGCGACCGTGGTGGTGGCTCCGCGCTTGGTCAGGCTGCTGGCGAGCGACTGCGTCGTACTCACGCCCCAGCCGGTGACGAGGATCTTCCGCGGGTCGGCGCTCAGCGGAACGGCGTTCGCGTTGTTCTTGACCAGCGTGACGCTCTTGTCGACGATCGTCTGCGCGGTCGCCAGGCTGGCCGGCGTACCGACCGTGGTGGCCACCTTCGCCGGGTCGACCAACGGGTTGAACAGGACGCCGTTCTTCAGCTTCATCAGCAGGATGCGCAACAGGCTCTCGTTGATCCGCTGCTCGCTGATCCGGCCCGAACGGACGGCGTCCAGTACGGCGTTGAACTGCACGTCCGGCGCCGGCGGCAGCAGCAACTGGTCCACGCCGGCCTCGATCGCCCGGACCGCCACCTCGGCGTCGCCGTACTGCTGGCGGACCGCGGCCATCTCCAGTCCGTCGGTGATGATGAGGCCCTTGAATCCGAGCTGCTGACGCAGGACGCCGGTCAGGATCGGCTTGCTCAGCGTCGCCGGGTCGCCGGACGGATCGAGGGACGGGACCACGATGTGCGCGGTCATGATCGAGTCGATCCCGGCCTTGATCGCGGCCTTGAACGGCGGCGCGTCGATCGTGTTCCACTGCTCGAGCGTGTGGTTGATCGTCGGCAGCGCGGTGTGGCTGTCGTCGCGGGTGTCGCCGTGGCCCGGGAAGTGCTTGGCGGTCGCCATGATGCCGGCGTCGCGCTGGTAGCCCTGCACCTGCGCGACCGTCATGTCCGAGACCAGCTTCGGGTCACTGGAGTACGAGCGGACCCCGATGACCGGGTTCAGGGCGTTCACGTTGACGTCGGCGACCGGGGCGTAGTCCTGCCGGATCCCCATCGCCTTCAGTTCGCGGCCGGTGATGGCGGCGGCGGTCCGGGCTTCCGCGGTGTTCCGGGTCGCGCCGTGCGCCATGTTGCCGCCGAACTGCGTGGCCGGCGGACCGATCCGGACCACGACGCCCTGCTCCTGGTCGGTCGCGATCATCATCGGGACGTGCAGGCCGGTGTTGAGGGCTGCTGTCTGGAGCTGGTTCGAGAACGTCGCCAGCTGGGTCGGGCTCTCCACATTGCCGCGGCCGTTGAAGTAGATCCAGCCGCCCGGCTTGTACTTCGCCACCACCTCGGCCGGCGTGGCGACGCCGTACAGGGTGGTGTTGCGGGTGTCGGGCTTGTGCGCGTCCGGCCCGTAGGCGAACAGCACGAACATCTGCCCGACCTTCTCCTCCAGCGACATCGTCTGGATCGTCCGGCCGAGTGCGGCGGCCGAGTTGCCGGGTGGTTCGGGTGACGGAGCGCTGACAGCTGTGCTGACCCCGACTCCGGAGACAGCGGTGGCGAGGGCAAGGCCGGCGAGACTCACTCGGCGCAAGGCGGACATGACAGACCCCCTACAAGTTATTGAATTACAGGCGCGCCCCCGCGACGCGAAAGTTACCCACACCGCCACAGTGGGTCAAGGGGAAACTACTAACTGACGTTGTGTAGTCAGACCTCCAGGCAGACAGATACGCGCGGAGAAGCCCCAACGCCAGGGCTTCTCCGCGCGTACTGCATTCCGGGGACCGGATTCCCCGGAGCTTCAGGACTCCAGGCCGACGACCTTCAGCACGTTCGGCCACGCCTTGAGCGCGGCCTGCAGGGTCGGGTCCTGGACGGTGGCGAGGGCTTCTTCGTAGGCAGCCTCGAGTACGTCGGCCACGCGGACCACCTCGCCCGTCGAGGCGGACCGCACGGCGGCCTCGACCATGGCGACGCTGATGACGTTCGAGTGCACCTCCGACTGCGGAATCGTCGACTCCCGGACCGCGTCGACGAACTCGACCAGTGAGCCGGCGATCTGCTCCGGGTCTTCCGGCAGCGCGCCCGGCACGGCCTCGCCCGTGGCCAACTCGGCGACCGGTGCGTTGTCTCCGTCCCAGGTCGCCGTACCGCCGGATGCGCTGGCCCGCCAACTGCCGTTCCACGACGTCTCCAGGCCGGGCGCGCACCAGCTGCCGGTGAACGAGAAGCGGGTGCCGTCGGCGAACTTGAAGATCGCGGAGGCGGCCGCGTTGCCGTCGAACCAGCTCCAGTCCGGGTTGTACGACTCGCAGTACACCGAGACCGGCTCGGACCCGATCAGCTTGCGGGACAGGTCGAACTGGTGGATCGCCATGTCGACGAGCAGCGGTTCGGCCATCCGCTCCCGGAAGCCGCTGAAGTGCGGAGCCTTGAAGAACTCACACGACAGCGACCCGATCGTGCCGAGCTCGGCGAGTTGCCGGCCGAAGGCGTTCCCGGCCCGGAAGTAGCGCCGGGACTGCGACACCATCAGCAGCTTCCCGCTCACCTCCGATGCGGCAACCATCGCCAGGCACTCGCGAACCGTCTCGGCCAACGGCTTCTCGCAGAGCACCGGCAGCCCACGCAGCAAGGCATCAACGCTCACCTTGGGATGCGCGACCGGCACGGTCACGTCGATGACCGCATCGGCTCGGTCGGCCAGTTCGCCGAGGGTGGCAGCCACCGGTACGTCGCCGTACCCGTGCTCGTCGGCGGCCGTCCGGGCCAGGTCGACATCGAGGTCGACCAGGCCGGTCAGGACTACATCAGGATTGTCGGCAATCGTCCGAAGCCAGGCGCGGCCCATCCCGCCCGCGCCGACCTGGAGGAGTCGCAAGGGTTCAGGCATCGGCAGACTCTTCGATCGGACCCGTGTAGCCGTGACCGTTGAAGAAGTCCTCGGTCTCGTACCGCAGCAACGTCGGCACCGCCCGCTCCGGCCGGTCGCTGTTGACCCAGGCGACGCCGTTCGCGATCACCTTGCGGATGTCCTTGTGGTGGTAGACCGGGTAGTCCTGGTCACCCGGCGAGAAGTAGAAGATCTTCCCGTGGCCGCGACGGAACGTGCAGCCGGACCGGAACACCTCGCCGCCACTGAACGACGACACGAAGACCAGGTCGTCCGGCACCGGGATGTCGAAGAACTCCCCGTACATCTCCTGCTGCTCGATGATGATCGGGTGCGGAACGCCCTGCGCGATCGGGTGCGTCGGGTTCACCGTCCAGACCAGCTCGCGGTCCCGCTCGCTGCGCCAGCGCAGCGTGCACGACGTACCCATCAGCTTGCCGAAGATCTTCGACCAGTGGCCGGAGTGCAGGACGACCAGGCCCATCCCGGACAGCACATGCTGGTAGACGCGCTCGACCACCGCGTCGTCGACCTCGCCGTGCGCCGCGTGACCCCACCACACCAGTACGTCGGTCTGCGCCAGCACCTCCTCGGTCAGGCCGTGCTCGGGCTCGTCGAGGGTCGTCGTACCGACCGTCGCCTCGGCGCCGAGGTTGTCGCTGATCCCGGCGGCGATGGTCGAGTGCATGCCGTCGGGGTAGATCTCGGCGACATGCGGCTCGACCTGCTCGTGCCGGTTCTCGCCCCAGACGAGTACGCGAATCGTCATAGTGAAACGTCCTTGGATGTGGAGGGTTATTTGACGGCTCCGCCGATGGCGCCGGCGGCGATGTACTTCTGCGCGGCGACCAGGAGCACGATGGCCGGGATCGCCGAGAGGACCGCGGTCGCCATCACCGCGTTCCAGTTCTGCACCTGGGTGCCGAGGTACTGGTAGATCCCGAGCGTCACCGGCCGGACGCCGCCCTTGGTGGTCAGCGTGAGCGCGAACAGGAAATCGCTCCAGGAGAAGAGGAAACTGAACAGTCCCGCGGTGATGAGGGAGTTCTTGCTGATCGGCAGCACGATCGAGACGAACGCCCGGAACAGCCCGGCACCGTCCACCCGCGCGGCCTCCACCAGCGACGGCGGCAGCGAGAGCATGAACGAACGCAGGATCAGGATCGCGAACGGGACACCGCTGCTGCAGTTGGCCACGATCAGGCCCGGGATCGAGTTCAGCAGCCCGAGCCGCTCGTACGCCGTGTAGAGCGCGTTGGCGATCACGATGCCCGGAATCATCTGCGAGATCAGGATCGCCAGCAGCCCGACCGACACCCAGCGGGACCGGAACTGCGAGAGCGCGTACGCGCACGGGGTGGCGACGGCGAGACTGAGCACCACGGTGCCGGCCGCGATGATCAGGCTGGTGACCAGGTTGCCGCCCTGCTCGCTGAGCGCCCGCCGGTAGCCGGCGAACGTCGGGTCGAGGGGCAGGAAGCCGGCCGTCAGCGTGTTGCCGGACGGTTGCAGCGACGCGTTCACCATCCAGTAGACCGGGAACAGCATCATGCCCAGGATCAGCACGCCGATCACGGTGTAAACACCCCGACGGACAGTCGACTCGGTCATGGGGCCTCCCGGCCTGGACTGAGGAGTGGAGGGAGCGAAGCGACTGGAAGGACGAGGGAAGGCCGGGAGCCAAGGCCCCATGACCACGCCGGTGCCGAAGGCCCGGCCAAATGCACTGTGTCGGTCATCGTCGTACCCTCCTACTCGTCGACGGCACGACGGGTGCCGCGCAGGTAGAGGACCGCGAACAGCAGCGAGATCGCGATCAGGATGTTGCTCAACGCGGCGCCCTCGCCGAACTTGAAGTCGATGAACGACCGCTCGTACGACTGGGTGGCCAGCGTCTGGGTGGCGTTGGCCGGACCGCCGCCGGTGAGGCCGAGGATGATGTCCAGCACCTTGATCGTGTAGACCACGCCGAGCATCAGCACCACGCTCGCGACCGCCCGCAGGTTCGGCCAGGTGATGTACCAGAACGCACGCCACCCGGTGGCGCCGTCCAGCTGGCCGGCCTCGTACAACTCGTCCGGGATCTCGGCCAGACCGGAGTACAGCAGCGTCACGTTGAACGGGATGCCGATCCAGATGTTCACCCCGATGACCGCGATCAGCGCGACCGACGGCGAGTTCAGCCACGGCACCGGATCGTTGATGATGCCGAGCCCGGTCAGCGTGCGGTTCAGGATGCCGCTGTCCTGCTCGAGGATGGACCGCCAGGTCGCACTGGACACGATCAGCGGCAGCAGCCACGGCAGCAGGAGCAGCGATCGCAGTACGCCGTTGAGCGGGAAGCGCCGGCGGAAGAACAGCGCCAGCGCGAGCCCGATGACGAACTGGAAACTGATCGAGCCGAGGGTGAACAGCGCCGTGTTCACCATCGCCTGCGAAAACAGCTGGTCCGTCACCACCGCCGTGTAGTTCTTCAGGCCGACCCAGGGAGCCTCGCCGGTGAAGAACGTCCGCAGGCCGTAGTCCTGCAGGCTCATCATCAGGTTCTTGACCACCGGGTACCCGAACAGGGCGACCATCGCCAGCGCGGCCGGCAGCACGAACAGAACCTTGGTCAGGTCCTCACCCCGGTGGCGCCGGCCACGGAACCTGCGAGCAGGCTCCGGGCCGGACGCCGCGGCGTCATTGCGGGTCAACGTCGCATGGGCCATTGCGATCAGCCGCCGGAGGCCTGCTTGAAGGCGTCCTGGGCCGAGGCCTTACCGGTCAGCGCGAGAGCGATCGCCTGGTAGATCACCTTGGCGGCCTCCGGCCACTTGTCGCCGAGCTTGCCGGTCCGGGACCGCGCGGTCTTGACCTGCTCGGTGAACGCCTTCATCGACGGCACTTCCTTGACGTACTGATCGAGCAGCGCGATCTTGGTCGGCACAGTGAAGCGGGCCTTCGCCCAGGCCAGTTCGTTCTCGTCCGAGTTCAGGCACTTCACGAAGTCGGCGGCCTTCTGCTGCTTGGCCTGGTCCTTGTTCAGCGGCACCGTCCAGGCCTCGCCACCGAGCGGCGCGACCGGCGTCTGGTCCGGCTTGTTCAGCGGGAACTTGACCACGTCCCACTTGACGTTCGGGGCCTTCTCCAGCGCCGGGATCTGCCACGGACCGTTCACCATCATCGCGGCCTTGCCGGCCACGAACTGGTCCTTCGCGTCGCCCTGGGTCCAGTTGATGACACTCTTCGACGCCGACCCCGACTGCACCAGGTCGACCCACAGCTGCAGCGCCTCGGCCACCTGCGGGCTGGTCAGGTCGGTCTCGTCACCGCCGTTGGTCCACATCGCCGGCAGGAACTGCCAGGATCCTTCGTACGTCGCGTTCGCGTTGAAGGCGATGCCGTACCGGCCGGGCTTGGTGAGCTTCTTGGCCGCGGCCTTCAGCTCCTCCCAGGTCTTCGGCGGCTGGACGCCGGCCTCCTGCAGCATCTGCGTGTTGTAGAACAGCGCGATCGTGTTCGTCACCGGCGCCAGTCCGTAGAGCTTGCCCTCGTACGACGTCGCGTCGACCATTCCCTGAATGACTCCGTCCCCAGTCAGGCCCATGTCGTTCAAGGGCGCCAGCGCACCGGTCGCGGCGATCTGCTGCACGTCGGGGTTGTCCAGCATCAGCACGTCGGGCAGCGTCTTCGACGAGGCCTGCTGCAGCACCTTCTGGATCAAGGTGTCACCAGGCACCGTCTCCCGTTGGATGGTGATGCCCAGCTGGCTCGCGCAGGAGTCGAGTCCCTTCTGGACGAGCGACTTGTCGGGGTCGTTGTTGTAGTAGTCCAGAATCGTGAGGCTCTTGACGGTGTCGCCGGACGAGGACGACGCCGAGTCACCGCCGTTGTCACCACAGGCTGCCAGCACGAGCGACAGGGTCGTCGCGCCCGCCAGCACAGCGGTGATCCGCTTGCTGATCATGACTTGCGCTCCTTCGGAGGGGATGGTCGGAGGCCGCCGCGGGCAGGCTGATCTAAGCGTTTAACCGCGTGCCGCCGAAGAATGCCGTTCACTTGTCTGCTGGTCGGTAAACCGCTTAACTGAGGTGTCCAAGGACTATGTTCCTCAGGTCACACTGCTGTCAAGAGTTCAGAGGAGGTTCGCTGCGATGGTGAACATGCGGGACGTCGCGCACCGCGCGGGCGTGTCGATCGCGACCGTCTCCTTCGTGCTGAACGGCACCAAGCCGGTCACCGCGGCGACCCGGGCGCGGGTCGAGAAGTCGATGGCCGACCTGGGCTACCAGCGCAACGTGGTGGCTCGCGCGCTGGCCAGCCGGCGGACGCACATCATCGCGATGGCCTACCCGGCGCTGGACCACAAGTTCGGCTTCTCGGCCGCCGAGTTCTTCACCAGCGCCGCGGACGCGGCGCGCAAACAGGACTACCACCTGGTCCTCTGGCCGGTCGGCAACGACGGCAGCGAACTGACCGAACTGGTCGGCCAGGGCCTCGTCGACGGCGTCGTGCTGATGGAGGTCCAACTGGACGACCCACGCGTGGCGGTCCTGCAGGGGACCGGTACGCCGTTCGCCCTGATCGGGCGAACGAGCGAACTGGAGGGCCTGTCCCATGTCGACATCGACTTCGACCGAACCGTCGAGGACGCGATCGGCTACCTGCACGGCCTCGGGCACCGGCGGCTGGCGCTGATCTCGGGCAACCTCAACGATCCGCTGTTCAGCACCTACGGCCCCTATGTCCGCTCCGAAGCCGCCTACCGCCGGGTCGCCCCGGAGTACGGCCTCGAAACCGTCGTACTGGAATGCTCCGGCTCCACCCTGGCCGGCCAGGAAGCCATGGCCCGCCTCGTCCGCGATCACCCGGACACGACCGCCGTCCTGATCGTCAACGAATTCGCCGCTCTCGGCGCCGTCGCCGGCCTGAACCGCCTCGGCCTCCGCGTCCCCGACGACATCTCGGTCCTGCCGTTGCTGATGGCCCCGGAGATGGCGGCCCTCACCAACCCTGCGCTGACCATCATGCGAACCCCGGGCCCCGAGCTCGGCCACCTCGGCACCGAAGCCCTCATCCGGCAACTGGACGGCGCCGACCCCCTCCCGCCCCAACTCGTCCCAGCCAAGCTCTACCCCGGCGCCACCACCGGCCCACCCCGCTGATCCAGCCCCCAGAGGGCGGCGATCAGGGGGCGGCGGAGGTCGGCGCGGCGGGCGCAGAGGCCGATGGTGAGCGGCTCGAGGTCGGCGGGTAGCTCGGTCAGCCGGTCGGCCGATGGCGAGGACTCCAGGACCAGACGCGGCACGATCCCGGTGCCGCAGCCGAGTGCTACGAGAGCCAGGAGCGCTTCGTGGCCGTCCGGTTCGGCGGCGATGACCGGCTTGATGCCTTTGCGACGGAACCATCGAAAGGCGGCTTCCCGCACCAGACCACGAGCCGGTACGACGAACGGCCCGTCAACTGTGGATTGGTCAGCTGCAACCAGCACGAGGTCGGTGACGGCCACCGTGCGAGTCACCAAGGTCTGCGGCAGGCGCTTCGGAATGCCTGCGACAGCGGCGTCCACCTCACCTTCGTCGAGCCGCGCCAATGCCGCCGCCGCGTCGCCGGTCCGAACGTCGAGCCGGATCTGCGGATGGGCAACCCGCAGCGGCGCGAGCAAGTCGGGCAGCAAGGCCTGGCAGGCGGTCACAGTGGCGAAGATGCGCAGCTCCCCCACCAGGTCGGTCGCCTCGCCTGTACCCGCGTGGTAGTCCTCCCAGAGCGCCAAAGCCCGTTCGGCGTACGACGTGAAGCGCTGACCGTCCGCGGTGAGGACGACGCCGCGCGGACCGCGGTCGAGCAGCCGCGCACCCGCTCGCACCTCCAGCCGCTGGATCGTTCTGGTCAGCGTCGCCGCGCTGACATGACACTCCAGGCTGGTGCGCCCGTAGTTCAGGGTGCGCGCCAGGTGCAGGAACAGCTCCAGCTCCCGATGCTCCATATTCCATTCTCCGCAACGGCCCGGTGCAGATGTTGCGCTTGCTGCAACACTCGCGCTCGACCTTAACTGAACGGCATGAGCACCTTCACCTCGTCGGTCTTCCGCACCGAGACCATGACCGTTCCGGGCGGAACGGAGACCATCTTGCGCGGCGGCCGGGACCTGTTCCCGTTGCTGCCACAGGCGTTGCACGGCGTCCGGCGGATCGGCGTCCTCGGCTGGGGACCGCAGGGACGCGCCCAGGCCCAGAACCTGCGCGACTCGCTGGCCGGCACCGACGTGACCGTGTCCGTCGGCCTGCGTCCGGGGTCGGCCTCGGCGGACGACGCGCGCAAGCACGGATTCACCGAGGAGGACGGCACCCTCGGCGACTTGGCGACCGTGGCCGCGGCCTCCGACCTGGTGATCCTGCTGATCGCCGACGCCGCGCTGGCCGCCGAGCACGAGAAGATCTTCGCGGTGCTCGAGCCCGGCGCCACGATCGGTCTGTCGCACGGCTTCCTGCTGGGTCATCTGAGGGCCGTCGGCGGCGACTTCCCCGCCGGCCACCCGGTGATCGCGGTCTGCCCCAAGGGCATGGGCGATTCGGTACGACGCCTGTACGAGCAGGGCGCGACCGTGAACGGTGCCGGCATCAACGCGAGTATCGCCGTCCATGCCGATCCGGACGGTCACGCGACCGACCGCGCGCTGGCCTGGTCCGTCGGGCTGGGGTCGCCGTACACGTTCGCGACCACGCTGGAGAACGAGTACAAGTCCGACATTGTCGGTGAACGTGCCATCCTGCTCGGCGCGGTCCACGGCCTGGTCGAGGCCCTTTACCGACACTTCCGGCTCGACGGTGCCGATCCGGTCACGGCGTACGAGCGTTCGACCGAATCGATCACCGGCCCGATCGCGCGCACCATCTCCGCGGCCGGCCTGCCCGCCGTCCGCGCCGCGCTGACCGGCGACGGCCGGGACCTGTTCGACCGCGCCTACACCGCCGCCTACGGACCCGCCCGCGAGCTCGTCGCCGAGATCTACGACGAAGTTGCCGACGGCACCGAACTGCGCAGCGTGATCCTGGCCGAGCACCGCCTCGCCACCCGGCCGATGTCCCGGATCGGCGGCAGCCCGATGTGGTCGTACGGCGCCGAGGTCCACGCCCGCCGCGGTACGACGCCGGCGGAGATCGACCCACTGACCGCGGGCCTCTTCGTGGCCACAATGGTCGCCCAGGTCGACGAGTTCGCCGACCGCGGCCACCCCTGGTCCGAGATCGTCAACGAGTCGATCATCGAGGCGGTCGACTCGCTGCTGCCGTATATGCACGCCCGCGACGTGGCCTACATGATCGACAACTGCTCCCGCACCGCCCGCCTCGGCACCCGCCGCTGGGGCCCGCGTTTCCAGGCGTCGTACGAGCAGATCGCCCTTCCCGCCCTGGACGCGCCCGCCGATCCGGCACTCATCAACAGCTTCCTCGACAACCCCACGCACGCAGCCCTGACCGAAGCCGCCAAGCTCCGCCCGTCGGTAGACATCTCGGTTTCCTAGTCGTGCTTTCCAGCGCCGATTCACCCTGCTCCCGGAGCTGCCGTCGGAGGATCCGCACGAGGGCGATCGCGAGATGATGCGCCTCGGCCTGCAGGTGGCACCGCCGGAGACGTCGATCGCGGCCGAGGATCTCGCCCGGATTCCGCAGCAGACGACGCTGCAGCGAGCGTTCGTGGCGCATCTGCGCTCCGGCCGCCGCTGGGCCATCCGCGCGGGGATCAGGCTGACCGGCTAGAAACGCAAGTACGCCGGGAGAAACCTTCTCCCGGCGTACTTGTCGGAACATCTCAGAGCTTCAGTGAGCTGGCGACCACGTCGGCCAGGGAGTGGGCGATCTCGTCGGCGGTGTCCGAGGACTCCGCTTCGACCATGACCCGGACCAGCGGCTCCGTGCCCGACGGGCGGAGGAGGACGCGGCCGGTGTCACCCAGGCGGGCGGTGGCTTCGGCAACGGCGGCCTGGACGGCCGGGTCGGTGCCGGCGCGGGACTTGTCCACGTCCTTGACGTTGACCAGCACCTGCGGGAGCCGCGACATCGCGCCGGCCAGATCGCTCAGCGTCTTGCCGGTCTGGGCGATCCGGGCGAGCAGCATGACCGCGGTCAGCGTGCCGTCCCCGGTGGTGGCGTGGTCGGACAGGATCACGTGCCCGGACTGCTCACCGCCGAGCTTGTGACCGCCGGCCTTCATTGCCTCCAGCACGTACCGGTCGCCGACCTTGGTCTGCTCGACCGCGATCCGCTCCCGGACCATCGCCTGGACGAAGCCGAGGTTGCTCATCACGGTGGCGACCACGGTGTCGTTGGACAACCGGCCACTGTCACGCATCGCCAGCGCCAGGATGGCGAGGATCTGGTCGCCGTCCACCAGTTCGCCGTTGGCGTCGACGGCCAGGCAGCGGTCCGCGTCGCCGTCGAGCGCGATACCGAGGTCGGCGCGGTGGCCGAGCACCTCGCGCTGCAGCCCCTCCAGGTGGGTGGAACCGCAGTCGAGGTTGATGTTCAGTCCGTCGGGTGCGGCGGCGTACGTGATCACCTCGGCACCGAGCCGGCGCAGAGCCTCCGGCGCGGTCTGCGAGGCCGCGCCGTTGGCGCAGTCGATCACGACCTTGACCCCGTCGAACCGGTTCGGCGCGGACCGGACCAGGTGCGAGACATATGTCTCGAAGCCCTGCCCGTCGTCGAACACCCGGCCGACGGCGGCACCGGTGGGACGCTGCCACTCCTCGCCCATCCGGGCCTCGATCGCGTCCTCGATCGCATCGTCCAGCTTGATCCCGCCGCGGGCCAGGAACTTGATGCCGTTGTCCGGCATCGGGTTGTGGCTGGCGGACAGCATCACACCGAGATCGGCGCCGGTCGAGCCGGTCAGGTAGGCCACGGCCGGGGTCGGCAGTACGCCGAGCCGGACCACATCGACGCCGGCGCTGGCCAGACCGGCCACCACGGCGGCTTCCAGGAACTCACCACTGGCCCGTGGATCCCGCCCCACAACGGCGCGTGGCCGGTGCCCTTCGAAGGCACCGGCCTCGCCGAGTACGTGAGCTGCCGCGACCGAGAGGTCGAGCGCCAGCTCCGCGGTCAGGTCCACGTTCGCCAGGCCACGGACTCCGTCCGTGCCGAACAAACGACCCATCAGGTGATCAGCGCTTGCTGTACTGCGGCGCCTTGCGGGCCTTCTTGAGACCAGCCTTCTTCCGCTCCTTGATCCGCGCGTCGCGGGTGAGCAGACCGGCCTTCTTCAGCCCCGGCCGGTTCGCCTCCTGGTCGGCGGCGTTCAGGCAGCGGGCCACACCCAGCTGCAGCGCACCGGCCTGGCCGGTGATGCCACCGCCGTTGATCCGGGCGATCACGTCGTACGAGCCCTCCAGGCCCGCGACGACGAACGGCTCGTTCACGTGCTGCTGGTGGACCTTGTTCGGGAAGTAGACGTCCAGCGGCTTGCCGTTGACGGTCCACTGACCGGTGCCGGGCACGAGGCGGACGCGGGCGACGGCCTCCTTGCGGCGGCCGGTGGCGCCGGCGGGGTTGATCACCGCGACCCGACCCGTCTCGGCGCGCTGCTCCGGAGTCGGGTTCGTCTCGGAGGTGTAGGCGACCGGGCCCTCGTTGTCGATGGGGACCTCGGGGTCGAACGCTTCGGTCTCGGTGGTGATGTCGCTCACGCTGGGAATCCTCGTTTACCTGGCTCGTCGATCGCTTACTGGGCGATCTGGGTGATCTCGAACGGCTTCGGCTGCTGGGCGGTGTGCGGGTGCTCCGGACCGGCGTACACCTTCAGCTTGGTGAGCAGCTTCCGGCTCAGGCGGTTCTTCGGCAGCATGCCCCAGACAGCCTTCTCGACGGCCTTGCGAGGGTCCTTGTCGAGGATCTCGCCGATCGGCGTGGCCGTCAGACCACCCGGGTGACCCGAGTGGCGGTACGCCAGCTTGTCCGTCCGCTTGGTGCCGGACAGCGCGACCTTGGACGCGTTGACGACGACGACGAAGTCACCGCCGTCCACGTGCGGCGCGAACGTAGGCTTGTGCTTGCCACGCAGCAGGGTGGCGATCTGGACGGCGAGCCGACCGAGCGTGACGTCGGTGGCGTCGATCACGTGCCACTCACGGGTGACGTCAGCAGGCTTCGGGCTGTACGTGCGCACGGTCGTTGACCTTCGTTTCTCAGAGGTTGACAAAACTGGTACGTCGGCGAATGGTCCGCCGACGGGGCTGGGACCTGGAACGCACAACAGCAGCCCAGAATACCGGCGGTGTCCGCCCCGGGTCAAAGCGAGCAAATCCCCGCCGGGGACCCCGGCTTGGAAGCAGACCCCGACAGCACTAGTTTAGCGGTGAAGATTGCAGTCCGATCCGCGTCCCGCCGGCTGACGATAACCCTCACTCACCAGGCGATGACGCCAGCTTCCGAAGAGGGCATTGTGACCGATCAGTCGCTCACCGTCCGGGACAACCGGACCGGCAAGGACTTCGACCTTGCCATCACCGATGGCACCATCCGTGCCGCCGATCTCAAGCAGATCAGCGCATCCGACGGCGACGGTGGCCTGGCCACCTACGACCCCGGGTTCGTCAACACCGCCTCCTGCCGATCGTCCGTCACCTTCATCGACGGCGACAAGGGCATCCTGGAGTACCGCGGGTACCCGATCGAGCAGCTCGCCGAGCAGTCGAACTACCTCGAGGTGGCTTACCTGCTGGTGAACGGCAAGCTGCCGAACAAGGCGGAGTACGAGGCCTGGGCGCACGACGTGACGTATCACACGTTCGTGCACGAGAACCTGAAGACCTTCATGCAGGGCTTCCGGTACGACGCGCACCCGATGGGCATGCTGGCTGCCTCGGTCGGGGCGCTGTCCACCTTCTACCCCGAGTCGCGCAACATCTTCGACGAGGAGTCCCGGGCGCTGCAGATCCGGCGGCTGATCGCGAAGATGCCGACGCTGGGTGCGTTCGCGTTCCGGCACGCCCAGGGCAAACCGTACGTGTACCCGGACAACGAGCTCAGCTACACGGCGAACTTCCTGTCCATGCTGTTCAAGATGAGCGAGCCCAAGTACGCCGCCGACGACCGGCTGGTGCGGGCGCTCGAGATCCTGTTCATCCTGCACGCCGACCACGAGCAGAACGCCTCAACCAACGCGGTCCGGGCGATCGGCTCCACCCAGGTCGACCCGTACACGGCGGTCGCCGGCGGCATCGGCGCGCTCTACGGCCCGCTGCACGGCGGCGCCAACGAGGCGGTCCTGAAGATGCTCCGCCGGGTCGGCTCGGTCGACAACGTCCCGTCGTTCATCGAGGGCGTGAAGAACGGCGACGAGCGGCTGATGGGCTTCGGCCACCGGGTCTACAAGAACTACGACCCGCGGGCCAAGATCATCAAGAAGGCCGCCGACGACGTGTTCGAGGTGACGGGCATCAACCCGCTGCTGAAGATCGCCGTCGAGCTGGAGAAGATCGCGCTGGAGGACGAGTACTTCGTCTCCCGCAAGCTCTACCCGAACGTCGACTTCTACTCCGGCCTGATCTACGAGGCCCTGCAGTTCCCGCCGGAGATGTTCACCGTGCTGTTCGCCATCCCGCGGACCTCGGGCTGGCTGGCGCAGTGGCTGGAGATGCTGGGCGACACCGACCAGAAGATCGCCCGCCCCAAGCAGATCTACACCGGCGAACGCGGCGTCCAATACGTCCCCATGGGCGACCGCTGACCCACAGCCCGAACGGCCCCTCCCTCGCGGAGGGGCCGTTTGCGTTTCAGGTAAAGGACACCACCTTCGGCGGCGACAGTTCCTCTGGCCGCCTCCGGCGGCAGGCGCGAACCCCAGACCCGGCCAACCGCAATCGGCGGAACCAACCTGGACACCTGGCGGGTGATCGCATCAGAAGCACTCACCTGCTCTCGGCCGACTCTTGACCGCCAACCGCGACCAGCGGGGAGGCCGACCAACCGCGAGCCTCCCAACCTTCTCCCCAGCACCGCGATGAGCGGAGCCGGCCTGAACCCATTTCGAGCAGCCGGGCGCCGGTCCGGCCGTCGCGGAGGTTCTCACACCAAGCGGTCGGCACGTCAGGGTGCAGCCGCCTGGCATCCGTCAGCGCCTTGTAGACAACCGATGCGGACATCTGCGAGCCAGGGGGCGGCGTTAACTTCTGGGAGCGGTTAGCTTCGGTGGATGGGCATGCTGGAGGGGAAGGTCGCGCTCGTCACCGGAGCGAGTCGCGGTGTGGGGAAGGGGATCGCTCTCGGGCTCGGTGAGCAGGGAGCGACCGTCTACGTCACAGGCAGGACCGTGGCCGGCGGCGCGCCGACGACGCCGCTGGACGGCAACGTGCAGGAGACCGCCGCGGAAGTGACGGCCCTTGGCGGGCACGGGATAGCGATCGCGTGCGACCACCGCGACGACGAGCAAACGAGGAGGGCCGTCGCGCGAGTGGTGACGGAGACCGGCCGCCTCGACGTACTGGTGAACAACGTCTGGGGCGGCTACGAGCACTTCTGGGACGGCACGGAGTTCTGGGTCGAGGCCGGCTTCTGGACGGTGCCGATCGACCGCTGGGACGCGATGTTCCAGGCCGGGGTCCGAGCCCACTACGTCACCAGCGTGGCGGCCGCGCCGACGATGGTCGCCCAACGCTCAGGGCTGATCGTCAACGTCTCCTCCGACGCCGCGGACAAGGACGACGCCGGCGTCCCCTACGGCGTAGCGAAAGCCGCCACCGACCGCATGATCGCCTGCATGGCCCACGACCTCCGCGACCACGGCGTAACCGCTGTGTCCCTATACCCAGGCCTCGTCCGAACCGAGTCAGTCCTCCGAGCAGCCGAACACTTCGACCTCTCCGACTCAGAATCCCCCCAGTTCATCGGCCGAGCCGTCGCAGCCCTAGCCGCCGACCCCACAGCCATGCGCCTCACGGGCCAGGTAGTGCGATCAGCCGAACTCGGCCAGCACTACGCCTTCACGGACACCGACGGCCGCCACCCGGGCACCAACGGCCCGCCCTACCAGCCCCCAGTTGCCTAAGGCCCCCGAAGGAAGCCCTCCGGCGACTGCGCTTCTGGCTGCCCTCGGCTGCCACGCCTGAGACGGCTCTCGGGCACCACAGTCGTCTGCAGGTTGTCCGATCCACACCCGGTCCGCCCACCACACCCGGCCGGGTCACCGGTCTGCGCGCCGAAGGAGGCGGCCAAAGGAACAGCCGCCGCCGAAGGCGGTGTCCTTTGCGGCTTCTCCGGGTGGTTGGTTAATGTGTAGTGAATTAACCAACTTATGGGTATTGACCGGGTCTTGGGGTCAGGTTAATGCTTTCACCATGACCAGGGAAGGCCGTACGACGCTTCGGGATGTGGCTGCTGCCGCCGGGGTTTCGGTGGCGACCTGTTCGTATGTGTTGAGTGGGCGGGCGGACCGGACGACCCCGTTGCCGGAGCCGACACGGAGAAGGGTCGAGGAGGCTGCCCGGCAGCTCGGGTACAAGGGCAATACCGCCGCCCGGAGCCTGCGCCGGCAGCGGTCCGAGCTGATCGCGCTGGTCTACGCCCCACCGGTTGGCCCCTGGCTGGACCGGCTGACGATGGAGTGCGAGGACATCGCCGCCGCGCACGGCTACTCCGTGATCGGAGTCCCAGTACGGCGCCTCGACCGCGCCGCCCAGTCGTTGCGCGTCATCACCCGCGGCCATGTGGACGCTGCCATCTTCACGCCCGGCCTCAGCGACGACCTGGATCTGACCGCGGCCCGGCGATCCACCCGCGCGTTGCTGGCCTTCAGCGACCACCTGGACCTCAAAGGTGTGGACGTCGTACGCAACAACGTCCGGCAAGCCGTCGCGGAAGCCACCACATACCTCCTCGACGCAGGTCGGGAGCGGATCGCTTTTCTGTCCCACGCCGCGCGCAACGACGACCGGTACCTGGGGTACGTCGACGCCCTGCAAGCGCGCGGGCTCGACGTCGATTCGGGGCTGGTCCGGATCGGGGCGGCCTCGCGGGAGGAGGCGGTCGTCGTGGTCCGCGACCTGCTTGAGTCACCGAAACCACCGGACGCGCTCGTGTCGGAGTCGGACCGGGGCGCGTTCGCCGCACTGCAGGCGGCGGTCGACCGTGGGTTCAAGGTGCCGGACGACCTCGCCGTGATCGGCACCGGCAACACCCTGGAAGCGACCTACTCGTCACCGCCGCTGACCAGCGTCGGCATGTACCAACTGGACTTCACCGAGATGGTCGAGGCGCTGTTCGCGCGTATCGACGATCCCACGCTGCCGGCCCGGAAGCTGTCCATGCCCTGGGTCCTGAACCGCCGCGTGTCCGCCTAGCCCTCCGCCGCTCCGCCCCAGCCCTCCGCCCCAGCCCTCCGCCCCAGCCCTCCGCCGTACCCACTCCGCCCAGCCCTCCGCCGTACCCCACCTACGGAAGCCACACCCCACCCTTCGGAAGCCGTTCGGAAAGGTTTCGCCATGCCCTCTCTCGACCGCCGCTCGTTCCTCCAGCTCGGGCTCGGTGCCACCGTCCTCGGCGCGGTCGGCACGGCCTGCTCGCCGGCCACCCCGGCGGCGAAGAAGCAGGACGCCCGGACGTTCACCATCTACTGGAACGCCGGCCACGGTTATCAGGCCTACAAGGACGTGATCGACCAGTTCGGCAAGGATCACGACCTGGAGATGAACTGGCAGAAGTTCCAGTGGCCGGATCTGACCACCAAGCTGACCGCGGACTTCCGGTCCGGGAACGTGCCGGATCTGGTCGAGGAGGTGTCCGCCGGGACCGGGACGCAGTACGGGCTGGCCGGCAACGTGCTGGCGCTGGACGAGTTCGCCGCCGCGGACCAGGCGTTCGGCTTCCCCGGCGACTTCATCGACCAGGCCGTGGTCGCCCGGCAGTACGAGGGCAAGACGTACTCGATCCCGCTCCACCTGACCGCGAACGGGCTCGTCTTCTACAACAAGGCGATGGTCGCCAAGCCGCCGACCACATGGGACGAGTTCCTCGACATCGCCAGGTCGGCGACCAGGGACAAGGTCTCCGGTACGGCGCTCAACGCCGACGCCAGCTACAGCGCGCCGTTCTACAGCCAGCAGGGAGTGGACTTCAGCCAGGTCGCCGGCAAGCAGTTCATGGTGCCGGCCGACGGAGCGCGGACCGCGTTGCAGTACATGCAGGACCTGATCTTCACCCACAAGGTCTCCCCCGCACCGGTCGCGACGACCGACTACTCCGGTCCGCAGAAGCTGTTCTCGGCCAAGCGGGCGGCGATGTTCGTGTCCGGGCCGTGGGACATCGGCCCGATCCGGCAGGGCAGCCCGGACATCGAACTCGGGCTCGCCGTACCGCTGACCGGGGCGGTCCAGGCTTCGTCGATGGCAGGCGCCGGCCTGATGATCCCGGCCAAGGCCAGGGACCCCAAGCTGTCCTGGGAGCTGCTGACCAAGCTGACCGCGGTGAAGACCGAACTGGCCGCCACCAAGGAGGCCGGGATGTCGATGCCGCGGAAGAGCTGGGCCGCCGATCCGGCCGTCGCCGCGGACCCCGATCTGGGCACGATCGCCAAGGCTCTCGCGGTGGTGGCCAAGCAGGACGTCGCGCTGTCCGCCAGCGGTAAGGCCGCCCAGATCACCGAGCTGTGGAAGAAGGCCTACCAGCAGATGATCATCCAGCACGCGCCGGTCGAGCAGACGCTGGCCGACTTCCGCAAACAGGCCGGGGCCGCCCTGTGACCCGTCGGCGTCAGGCGGCGACCGCATGGCTCTTCCTCTCTCCGGCGGTGCTGTTCTTCGTGCTGTTGTTCTTCCTCCCGATCGGCAACCAGCTGATGACCGGCCTGTACGACGCCGACGGCGTCTCGTTCGTCGGCCTGGACAACTTCAGTCGCGCCCTGAGCGATCCCGAAGTGATCCACTCGTTCCTGATCACCTTGTTGTACGCCGCCGGGACTCTGATCGTCGGTACGGCGGTGGGCCTCGGACTGGCCGTGATCCTGAACCAGGCGCTGCCGGGGCGCACGCTGTTCCGCTCGGTGCTGCTGATCCCCTATCTGACGTCGGTCTCGATCGTCGGGCTGCTGTGGCGGAACATCCTCGATCCGCAGGTCGGCATCCTCAACCGGCTGCTCGAGTCCCTCGGCCTGCCCGGTCAGACCTGGCTGAGTACGCACCCACTGGCGACGATCGTCGGCATCACGGTCTGGTCCGGCGCGGGCTACACGATGGTCCTGTTCCTGGCCGGTCTGCAGGGGATCCCGGGCCTGTACTACGAGGCCGCGCGGATCGACGGCGCCGGTCCGTGGCGGCGGTTCTTCGCGATCACGCTGCCGTTGCTCGCCCCGACGACGCTGTTCGTTTCGATCATCGGATTGATCAGCACGTTGCAGCAGTTCGCGCTGCCGTACATCGTGACCGGCGGCGGGCCCGGGAACGCGACCTCGCTCTATGCCCATCGGCTGTTCATCGTCGCGTTCAACGACAACGACTTCGGCTACGCGTCGGCGTTGTCGGTCCTGCTCCTGCTCGTCGTACTGGTGCTTTCACTGCTGCAGTTGCGGATCGGAGACCGGGCCAATGCGTGAGCGGCTGTTCCCCGGTGACCGCTTGGTGGCGTACGTCGTACTGGTGGTGCTCGGGCTCGTCACCGTGCTGCCGTTGTTGTACATGATCGTGCTGGCGTTGCAGAGCGATGCCGAGGTGCAGTCGGGTGGTCCGGTGCTGTGGCCGGCTGAGCTGCAGTGGGGGAACTTCACCCGGCTGTTCGAGTCGGCGCCGTTCGGGCGGTTCTTCGTGAACAGCTTCGTGATGGCCGGGGCGATCACGATCGCGCACCTGGTCTTCGACCCGCTGGTCGGGTACGTGTTCGCGAAGATGGAGTTCCCGGGCAAGCGGATCGCGTTCGTCGCGGTGCTGTCCACGCTGATGGTGCCGTTCTTCGTCCGGATGCTGCCGATCTACGCGATCTTCGCCAACCTGGGCTGGATCGACACCTACCAGGGGCTGATCGTGCCGTTCCTGATGGATGCCTACGGCATCTTTCTGATGCGGCAGTTCATCCGGCCGCTGCCGGACGAGCTGATCGAGGCGGCCCGGGTGGACGGCGCCGGCGAGTTCCGCATCTACCTGCGGGTGATCCTGCCGCAGTGCAAACCCGCGCTGGCGGTGCTCGGCCTGTTCACCTTCGTCTTCCAGTGGAACGAGTTCCTCTGGCCGTTGATCGCCACCAGCCGGACCGAGATGCGCACCCTGCCGATCGGGTTGACGCTGTTCAACCAGGAGTACTTCACCCAGTGGAATCTGACCGCGGCCGGCGCGCTGCTGCTGTTCGTCCCGACCGCGTTGTTCTTCGTGATCACGCAGAAGTTCCTGGTCGAGGGCATCGCGCTGTCCGGAATCAAATAACTCACGGAGCCCCTTGATGCGCCCTAACGTGATCGTCTTCTTCACCGACCAGCAGCGCTGGGACACCGTCGGCGCGGCCGGGTGTCCGCTCGGCCTGACTCCCAACCTCGACCTGATGGCCCGCCACGGCACCATGTTCGAGACCGCGTGCACAACCAATCCCGTGTGTGCACCGGCCCGCGCCGCGATGCAGACGGGCATGTACCCGACGAACACCGGCGTCTACCGCAACAACGTGCCGCTGCCCACGGACGCGCCGACGCTCGGCCGGCTGTTCGGTACGGCGGGCTACCAGACCGGCTACATCGGCAAGTGGCACCTCGGCACCCAAGACCCCGTTCCGGTCGCCGAACAAGGCGGCTACGACTTCTGGTTGGGCTCGAACCTGCTCGAGTTCACCTCCGACGCGTACCGGACCGTCGTCTACGACCGCGGCGGCGAACCCGTCCGCCTGCCCGGCTACCGGCCGGACGCGTTGACCGATGCGGCGATCCGGTTCGTCGCCAGGGCTTCGGCAGATGAGCGGCCGTTCATGCTGTTCCTGTCGCTGATCGAGCCGCACCACCAGAACGAGCACGACGACTACCCCGCCCCCGCCGTCTACCGGGACACCTACAACGGCGCGTGGTTGCCACCGGACCTCGCCACACTGCCCGGTACGGCGCACCAGCACGCCGCCGGGTACTACGGCCAGATCAAGCGAGTCGACGAGTGCCTCGGGCGGCTCCGTGACGCACTGGTCAGTCTGGACCTGCTGGACGACACTCTGGTCGTCTACACGTCGGACCACGGCTCCCACTTCAAGACGCGGAACAGCGAGTACAAGCGCTCACCGCACGACGGGTCGGTCAGAGTTCCCCTGGTCGTGGAGGGCCCTGGTTACCGCGGTGGTAGGCGCGTCGGCGTACCGGTCAGCACCGTGGACGTCGTACCAACGGTGCTCGACGCGGCAGGGATCGAGTTGCCGGACCATCTGGACGGCGTACCCCTGCGTGAACGGACGTCCAGCGACGGTGTGCTGATCCAGGTGAGCGAGTCGGAGGTGGGCCGGGCGCTGCGGACGGACCGGTGGAAGTACTACGTCCACGCGCCGGAGGTGGGTGACGAGCCCGCGTCCGATCAGTACGTCGAGCGGGCCTTGTACGACCTGACCGCCGACCCGTACGAGCTGAACAACCTGATCGACAGCGCCGGCCACCAGGAACTCGCTGCCGACCTGCGGGACGCCTTGATCGCCCAGGTCGCGCGGATCGAGCGACGGGACCTGACGGTCGAGCCGTGTCCGGACGTGCGCGACCGCGGGCGGTTCCCGGAGACCACGGTCCGGCGGATGAAGCTCGACGGCCGACTGCTGGAGTGATCCATACGGCCTAAGGGTCCCCCTGAGGAGTACGTCGTACGGGGCTAAGGGAGTACGGCGGACTACCGCAGCCGGGGTAGGCGGAGTGCCCTCGTCGGGCCGACGCGGTGAGTGGGTGGTTTTCGCGACGCTGTTGACACATCGATCGCGACAGGGAGAAACCATCATGAATGCCTTGATCTACAAGGGAAACCGCATCGCCGGACTGCTCGGCCGGCACAGTGTCGACATCCTTCGGGTCAGCCTCGGGCTGGTCTTCCTCGGATTCGGCGTCCTCAAGTTCTTCCCGGGGGCGAGCCCGGCCGAGGCGCTGGTGATGCGCACCATCGACACGCTCACCCTCGGCATCATCGACGGGCGGAACGCGGTCCTGCTGACCGCGCTGATGGAGTGCTTCATCGGGCTGACCCTGGTCACCGGGAAGTTCCTGCGGACCGGGCTGCTGGTGCTCGGCCTCTCGCTGGTCGGGATCATGTCGCCGCTGGTGCTGTTCTTCGGCGACCTGTTCCCCGGGACGCCGACGCTGGAAGCGCAGTACGTGCTGAAGGACATCGTGCTGGCGGCCGCCGGACTGGTGATCGCCGCGAAGGCCCTGGCCGCGTCGCCACTGCGGCTGCGGGCGTGACCCTTGAGCATTGGAGATGGCCCCGGGCGGGCTCAGTTGCCTCGGTCCGGGGCCATCCGGCGCCTCTGCTGACTACGACGCGGCCGGGGCGCTCGCCGGTTCCTTGAGATTCGCGACCAACTGGTCGAGCTGACCGCGGGCCCGGCTCATCGCCACGTGGTCGATGTAGTCGCGGGACTCGACGATCAGCCCGTCCCGGACGCGCAGGACGAACACGCACGGTGCGGTGAACGGCTCCCCCGTCGCGATCACAGTCCCGGCGTAGTCGAACTCGGCGACGATCACCTCCGGGTCGGCGGTGTGATGGATCCGGATGTTGTCCGGCTGGAACCGGATCGTCCCGGCCACCCGCGGCGCGTTCAGGCCGAAGTGCTCGCGCAGGGCGTCCCGGCTGAGCAGCGGATGGTCGCCGTACGGGTTCATCGGATGGCGTACGTCGGTCTGCTCGGCGTACAGCGCCGGGAGCGCGTCGAAGTCGCGATCGGCGACACCGTGGACGAGTTTCAGGAAGACCTCTTCGGGAGTCATCGGGTTCCTCTCGGATAAACGGAGTAGCGACTCCGAATATACGGAGCGCCGACTTCGTTTACAACCCATTGCCGGGTCGCGGCGTCTCCTAGGCTGAGAGACGACGCTGAGCCGGATCGCCAAGAGGGGAGCAGGGTGCGAGCAGACGCGCGGGACAACCGGGCCAGGATCATGACCGCGGCGGACGAGGTGTTCGGCCGGTCCCCGAGCGCGTCCACCGATGACGTGGCGAAACTGGCCGGTGTCGGCATCGCGACCGTGTTCCGGCACTTCCCCACCAAGACCGAACTGCTCGAAGCGGTACTCACCCTGCGCCTCGAGCGGCTCCGCGACCGGGCCATCGAGCTTGCCGACAGCAACTTTCCGGGCGAGGCGTTCTTCGGCTTCTTCACCCAGGTGGTGTCGGAGTCGGCGTCGAAGCTGGCGATCGCCGAGGCGCTCACCGCGGCCGGCTCGGTCGCCGGCGCGGACGCGAAGAAGGCGGGCAGCGGGCTGCGGGAGGCGTTCAACACTCTCCTGACCCGGGCTCAGGAGGAAGGCGTCGTCCGGCGGGACGCCGGGCTGACCGAGGTCTACGCGCTGCTGATCGGCGCGTCCCGGGGAGCGACTGCGGTCGGGCTCGAGCCGGAGAACCGCGAGCGGATGCTCGGGATGCTCTTCGACGGTCTGCGGCCTCGTCCGTGAGGCGGCGCTGGAAGAACTGGTCTCGTAAGCGCCGAGTCGTGATGGTGCTGGTGCTCGCCTTCGTACTGCTCGTGCCGGTGCCGCTGGGCGCGTATGCGGTGTCGCTACGGGTGCGGTACGTCGGTGAGCCGGCCGCCGAGGCGCGGACGCGGGACAACGACGCACTATGGCTGGGCCACGCCTGGGTGGACGGGCGGAAGACCGAGGCGGACGTGACCGCGCTGGCCCGTCAGCTCGCTGACACGGGGATCCGGGATCTCTATGTCCACGCGGGCCCGTTGGAACATGACGGCACGTTGCCGCTGGCGAAGGTATCACCGCGGGCACGTTGGTTCACGTCGGCAATGCGGGCCGCCGCGCCCGACGTCCGCGTGCAGGCGTGGCTGGGCGACATCGTGCAGCCGGGGAAGAACCCGGGGATGGATCTGGCCGACCCGGCCGTGCGGACGCGGGTCGTGGCGTCGTCGGCCGCCGTACTCGACCAGGGGTTTCAGGGCATCCACTTCGACTTCGAGCCGGTGCAGTCCGGGTCGGCCGGGTTCCTCGCCGTACTGGACGAAACGCATCTGCTGACGGCCGAGCGCGGCGTACCGCTATCCGTCGCGGCAGCGCAGCTCGAGCCGCTCTGGCACGTCAACGCGCTCCCACTGGCCCTGACCGGCGAGGCCAAGTGGTGGTCGCAGGACTATTTCGCCGAGGTGGCGCGCCGGGTCGAACAGATCGCTGTGATGTCCTACGACACCGCGATGCCGTTGGAGTCCTTGTACGGCGGCTATGTCGAGCAGCAGACCAAACTCGCGCTGGAGGCGACTCCGGCAGCGACGGACCTGCTGATGGGCCTGCCCGCCTACTGGGAGAGCAACCCGTCCCACTGGGGCCACGCGGAGACCGTCAGCGCAGCGGTCCGAGGTGCCCGGCTCGCCCTAGGCACCTCGAACCGCCAGAACTTCGGCCTGGCCATGTACGTCGACTTCACCGCCACCCCGGACCACTGGGCCGCCTACCGCGACGGCTGGTGCGTCAGCCCCTAACGAGCGCGTTCGACGCGACCCTCGTCCCAGACCGGCTCATTGGACTCGTAGACCGAGCCGTCAGCGCCGAAGACCAGGTAGCGGTCGAAGCCTCGGGCGAACCAGCGGTCGTGCGTCACCGCGAGCACGGTGCCGTCGAAGGAGTCGAGGCCATCCTCCAGGGCCTCGGCTGACTCGACGTCGAGGTTGTCGGTGGGCTCGTCGAGCAGGAGGAGCGTGGCCCCGGACAGCTCGAGCAGGAGGATCTGGAACCGGGCCTGCTGACCACCGGAGAGGCTGTCGAACGTCTGCTCCGCCGCATGCGCCAGCTCGTACCGGTCCAGCTTCCGCGAGGCCAACTCGCGCCCCATGCCCTCCCGGTGGTCGTCACCCCGGTGCAGGATCTCCAGCAGCGTCCGGCCGACCAGCTCCGGGTGCTCATGCGTCTGCGCGAACCAGCCCGGTCGCACCCGTGCGCCCAGCTTCGCGTTGCCGGTGTGCACCACCGGAGCGATCTGTACGTCGCCGACCGGCCGGTGCTCGACATCGGGGTCGGAGCCACCGTTGGCGAGCAGCCGCAGGAAGTGCGACTTGCCGGACCCGTTGGACCCCAGTACGGCGACGCGTTCGCCGTACCAGACCTCCAGGTCGAAGGGCTTCATCAGACCGGTCAGCTCCACACCGGTGCACACCACCGCACGCTTGCCGGTGCGTCCGCCGGTGAGCCGCATGCTGACCTTCTGCTCGCGCGGGATCGCCTGCGGCGGACCGGCCTCCTCGAACTTGCGCAGCCGGGTCTGCGCGGCCCGGTAGCGCGACGCCATGTCGGAGTTGTACGCCGCCTTCTGCTTGTACATCAGCATCTGCGCGCGGAGCTTCGCGTGCTCCTCGTCCCAGCGCTTCCGCAACTCCTCGAACCGCTCGAACCGGTGCTGCCTGGCCTCGTGGTACGTCTTGAAGCCGCCACCGTGCGTCCACACCGTGTTGCCGGCGGCACCGAGCTCCACCGTGACGATCCGGGTAGCGGTGTTGGCCAGCAGCTCACGGTCGTGGCTGATGTAGAGCACCGTCTTGTCGGTGCCGCGGAGCTGCTCCTCCAGCCAGCGCTTCCCGGGGACGTCGAGGTAGTTGTCCGGCTCGTCGAGCATCAGGACCTCGTCCGGACCGCGGAGCAGGGCCTCCAGGACCAGACGCTTCTGCTCACCACCGGACAGGGTCTTCACCTCGCGCCAGCGACAGCGGTCGAACGGTATGCCGAGTGCGGCCGTCGTACAGACGTCCCAGAGGACCTCAGCGTCGTACCCGCCGACCTCACCCCAGTCGGACACGGCCTGCGCGTACTTGAGCTGGGTCTTCTCGTCGTCGGCCTCCATCATCGCCAGCTCGGCCTTGTCCAGCTTGGCGGCGGCGGTCTGGATCGCCTCCGGTGCGACCGACAGCAGCAGGTCGCGCACAGTGGACGAGTCCCGGACCGAGCCGACGAACTGCCGCATCACGCCGAGCCCGCCGGACCGCGCGATACTCCCGCTGTGTGCTTTCAGGTCGCCCGCGATGATCCTGGTCAGCGTGGTCTTCCCCGACCCGTTCGCCCCGACCAGAGCGACCTTGGCCCCGTCCCCGACCCGGAACGTGATGTCGTCCAGCAACACCCGACCGTCCGGCAACTCGAACCCGACCCCACCGACATCCACGTGACCCATCCCACCAGTCTGACCGCCAAAGGCCGGACCAGGCGACCGGTTATCGTCAGGTTTGTGCGGACGAAGACCGGGGCGACCCGATGGTGACGGCCAAAGGCGTCCATCCGGACACCGTGCGCGGGACGTCCGATGCCGGGTAAGCGCGGCGCGCTGCTGGATCCCAGGTCGCGGGAGTACCACTGGGTGGCGACGGCCATTCAGGCCGTCGCGGAGGCCAGCGGGCAGAAGAGCCGGTGGAACAAGCGCGTCTACTTCGAGCTCAGTGGCCTCGAAGGGGCGGCCAGTCCGGACGGCGGGATGAGTGTCAGCGACGCGACCGTGCTGCACCCGCTGCGCCGCGCCTACGCAGGCGAACAGCTGACCGACAGCGACCTGTCCCAGCTCCGCGACGCGCTCGTCACGCTGACGCATGAGAGCTTGCACCTCTGCCACGAGCTGCAGAACGCCGACGGTGCCGTTCAGCTGTCGGCCGCCGAACTGGCCTTGGAGGAAGGCCTGGCGGAGAACTGGGCCCAGCAGAACGTCCACCAAGTGATCCATGCCATGGACCTGGCCGGCAAGCACCCCACGTTGCTCACCCAGAAGCCGGTCGACGCCTACCCCGCCCTGCAATCGGCCACCACCACGCTGGTCGATGGTGTCGACACCTTGAGCGGCCGGCAGCACGAGGAGGTCGTCCGCCGGCTCCAAGCGGCCAAGGCCACCGAGCGGTTCGGCGTGATCGCGGACCTCGTCATCGAAGGCCGGTACGGCGGGACGGGTGACCGGCCCGAGCTCCGCGCTCAGCTGGAGCGGACCTTGCAGGAGAAGTTCGCCCCGGTGCTGACGGTCGAGCGGGACGGATCCCTCGACGCCGACGCGCAGAAGCAGCGCGGCTCCGAGATCAGCGCGCTCGCGGTGGCGGAGCTAGACCAGGTGCTGACCTCACCGCATTCACGCTCACCAGCGCAGCAGCCGCAAGCGGTCGAACAGACCTGGGAACAACAGATCCTCGCCTGGCAGAAGGAGCAGACCCAGCAGGCCGCCGCGCGGGAGCCTCAGGTCGGGAGCGTGGAGCATCTGCAGAAGTTCTTGGCGCAGGGGCAGCCACACCGCGAAGACAGCGGGCAGGTCGCACAGCTGCCGGGTACGCCGGCCGACCCGCGGCACCTCATCGCACGGAGGAATCCGGGCCGAGCCGTCGACTGACCTGCTGCGACGACAGGATGTTCTCGTGAGGTTCTCGGTCCGTGTCGGCGCGGAGGTCCTGCCAGGAACGCCGGAGTACGAGTGGGTGTCGAGCGTCGTGGCGGCCGTCGAACGTCGTACCGGCAGGACGTCACGATGGGACCGGCGGCTCTACGAAGGGCCGAGCGACCAGTCCGGTGGCAAGGCGGTGGCGAACGGTCCGCTGATCCTTGCCCGGAAGAACGTCCTGGATCCGGTCGTGCGGGCCTACACCGCGCAGGCGCCACTCACTCCTGACGAGATCGTCGCAGCCCGGCAAGCGGTGTACGTGACGGTGCACGAGGCCGTCCACCACCTGTCCGACGCGGGCGACGAGGAGGCGCCGGACGCGGTCTGGCACGGGTCGCCGGCGGAGATCGCGCTGGAGGAAGGTCTCGCCGACACCGAGGCCGTCCGGATCGAGATGGACATCATCCGGGACATCGGGATGGACCGGGCTGTGCCCCGGATCCTCGACCTGCACATCTCCGCGGCGGAGTACTCCGCCTACAACCAAGCGGTGGACGACGTGGTGCACGGCCTGGCCGAGCTCACCGAGCAGCACCCTGACGACGTCCGGGCGGTGATCCACCGGACCCCGATGGCGCAGCGGTACGCCGCGATGGCCGACCTGGTCATCGATCACCGGCTGGGTGACCTCACCGAGCACCGCGCCGAGCTCCGGGCCAGGCTCGCCGAGCCGCTCCGGTCCGGGCTCGGGGCGTTGCCGAGGTACGAGGGACACGATCGACCGGCCGAGATGTCTCCCCAGCAAGCAGCCGACATCGGTGCGCAGCACGCGCAACGGGCAGTCCGTGAGGTCGGCAGGCGGCTGCCCCAGCTCAGGTCGCAGTACGCCGCGGTTGCCGACATGCAGCGCTTCCTGGGCGAGCACACGGGGCACAGCACGGCTGCAGGTGCAGGTGCAGGTGCAGGTGGCGCGGCGGCCGGAGCAGGCGCGGCGGCATCGGGAGCGGCCGCAGCCGCGGCCGTTGTGCTGCCGTTCAGACGAGAACTTGGCCGGGCTGTCGAGTGAGTGTCACCAGTCCTTGAGAGCGTCCAGGTAGGTGCCGCCGGGCGGGCGGACCTGACCGGTCATGAAGAGTTTGAGTGGGGCGGCGTACAGACCGAAGGTGCGTGAGCCTGTGAAGAAGCCGGCCGAGTCGCAGCCGTCGTACTGGACCCAGATCTCCCGTACGCCGGTGGACGTGTCGAACCTCAGCACGATCGCCTCGGACGGCTGCGCGGTCTGCGGTGTGCACTTGAACACGGGCAAGTCCGGATTCCGCTCCGGCAGCACCTTGATCGCGTCGACGACCTGCTGCGCGACGTCGGCGTTGAAGGCCTGCTGACCGAGCAGCATCGTGGCACCCGGCGTGAGCCGGTAGCGGCACGCCTGCAGCCCGAACACCGGCTTCTCGACGTCCAGCCCGGTCCCGCTCTGTACGGCGTTGTTCCCCGCTCCCAGGATCGGGTGGTCGGCTGGGCACGCCGCATCCCCCGCCGGCGGCACCAGCGCCGGCGTGCGGGATCCGGACTCCGAGCCCGACCCGGCCGCACTCTCGCTGCTGCTGTCCTGGGCGCTCGATGCGATCGGCGACGGCTCTCCGATCGCGTTCCAGACACCTCCGATCGACGCTGCCACCACTACGGCCGCCGCGGCCATCACCATCCCCTGCCGGCGCTTGCGGACCCGCCGACGTGCCTCTGCGGCCAGCACACTGCCCCGCGGACCAGTGGCCGCGTCGGCCTGCTGCTGGAACGCGTCGGCGATCTTGGGGCCGAGCTCCTGCTCAGACTCGTGCTCAGGCATCCTCGGCTCCTTCCTTGCTCAGCGTGGTCTTCAGTGCTGCCAGTGCTCGGTGTACGTGCGACCGGGCAGTCGCCTCCGCGCAGTGCAGCAGTGCACCGATCTCGGCGTACGAGAGCTCCTCGTAGAAGCGCAGTACGACGGCTGCCCGCTGCTTGTCCGGCAGCGTCGAGCACAGCGCCCAGACGGCATCGGACTCAGCTCTGTCCGCGGCACCGTCCGGAGCCGGTGGCCCGGTCCGGACCGGGTCGGCGGCCGGTGCCTCCCGGCGACGGAAGCGACGCCACCAGGAGATGTGTGCGTTCACCACCATGCGTTTCACGTAGGCCTCGGGGTCGTCGGCGCGGCTCACCCGGCTCCAGCGGGCACAGGCGGTCGTCAGGGCGTCCTGCACCGCGTCCTCGGCCAGGGCTTTGTCCCCGGTCAGGACGTAGGCGAAGCGCAGCAGCGCGTCCGCCTTCTCGGTGACCCAGATCTCGAAGTCGATCGAGTCCGTCCGTGCCTCTGCTGCCGCCAAGGCTGCCTCCATACCCTCAGGACGGCGATGGACCCGCGTTCGTTGCACGCAGTACCCGGAACCCCTTCGCGCTGCCGACCCGCGCGCAGGGGTAGCCCTGCTCGGTCAGCCAGCGTTGCAGCGAGTCGCCGCCCAGGTTCTTGCCGACGACGAACCATGCCACGCCGCCGGGGGCAAGACGGGCCAGCCAGCGCAGCAGCATCTTGTGCAGCTCGGGCTTGCCGATGTGAATCGCCGGGTTCGACCAGATCTGGTCGAAGACCACGTCCGGCGGCACGTCGTCCGGCAGCGCCGGGTGCACCCGCTCCGCGACCCCGGCGGCCTTGGCGTTCTCCGCGGTCAGCTCCAGCGCCCGCGTGTTCACGTCGACCGCCCACACCTCGGCCTCCGGCGCCTCCACGGCCAGTGCACACGCGATCGGGCCGTAGCCGGTTCCCAGGTCCAGGAACGTGCCCGGTTTGGCCGGCGGATCCACCTCGCGCAGCAAGACCGCCGTACCGATGTCGAGGCGGTCCCGGGAGAACACTCCGGTCGCGGTGGTGAACGTGTACTCGCGTCCCCAGATCCGGGCTTCGACAGTACGGCGTACGTCGGCCGAGCCGGGCTCCGCCGAGAAGTAGTGGTCAGCCACGCTGGTGCACCTCTCCCCTGACCTGCCGGGCTTGCAGCGCCCGTGCGGCCAGCTCGTCGTCGGCCGGGTAGCGCACTTCCTCCAGTGTGAGGCCGTGGGCGGGCAGGACAGACACAGCCGAGTCCCGCACTTTCCCAGCCAGTACGGCGGCCGGCCAGCTCACGTCACGTCGCCCGTCCCCCACCGGGATCAGTGCACCCACCAGAGCCCGGACCATCGAGTGACAGAAGGCATCGGCGATCACTGTGCCCTCCAGCTGTCCCACACCCGTCCGCTGCCAGGAGTACTCCAGCAGGGCCCGCACCGTGCTGGCCCCCTCTCGCTTCTTGCAGAAGGCCGCGAAGTCGTGTTCGCCGAGCAGTCCGGCTGCGGCGGCGTTCATCCGGTCCACGTCCAGTGGGCGGCCCACTCGCAGTACGTGACCCCGTGTGAGCGGGTCCCAGCCTGCCGGGTCGTCACACAGGCGATACACGTAGCGACGGGCCAGAGCGGAGAAACGGGCGTCAAAGCCCTCTGGAGCCGCTCTGACGGCTGTGACAGCCACATCCTCGGGTAGGACGCCGTTCAGGCTTCTGAGCAGCCTCAGCGGCTCTACAGCGCCTTCGACGTCCACATGGGTGACCTGACCACGAGCATGGACGCCGGTGTCCGTCCGGCCGGCGCAGGTGACCGTCACAGGCTCAGGCAGCCGCAATACGACGCGGAGGGTCTCCTCCAGCACGCCTTGCACGGTCCGGAGACCTTCCTGACGGGCCCAGCCGTGGAAGGCCGTTCCGTCGTACCTCAGGTCGATCCGCCAGCGCGCAGTACCGTCAAACACAGTGCAATCTAACGCAACAGCGCCCCCTCACCGTGAAGTGAGGGGGCGCTGTCGTACGGCTCAGGTGTTACTTGTCGTCGTCCTCGGTCTCGCCGGCCTTGGTGAAGCCGGCAGCCTCGGCGTCCGCCTCGCTCTTGAACCAGACCTCGGCCTCGGTCTGGTCGTACCACGGCGACTCGGTCGTGTGGTACTTCATCGAGTTCTCGTTGCCCTTGATGTCGAAGCCGGCCGGCGCGGAGCCGTCGGCGTTCGGGGCGGCCGAGCCGTCGTACTTGCCCGCGACAACGTCCTGGACCTTCTCGTCCTGAACGTCCTCGACCTCGGGCTCGACGTCGGCCGCCGCCTTCTTGGCCGGGGCCTTCTTCGCGGTCTTCTTCGCCTTCGGCGAGTCGGCCAGCGCCTCGACCAGCTCGATCTTCACCATCGGCGCGTTGTCACCCTTGCGCGGGCCGAGCTTGGTGATCCGGGTGTAGCCGCCCGGACGGTCGGCGTACCGCTCGCCGATCTCGGTGAAGAGCACGTGCACGACGCTCTTGTCCTTGATCCGCTTCATCACCTGGCGGCGCGAGTTCAGGTCACCACGCTTCGCCTTGGTGATCATCGACTCGGCCAGCGGCTGCAGGCGCTTGGCCTTGGCCGCGGTGGTGGTGATGGCGCCGTGCTCGAACAGCGACGTCGCGAGGTTGCTGAGGATCAGCTTCTCGTGCGCCGGGCTGCCGCCCAGCCGGGAACCCTTGGTGGGGGTAGGCATCTCTTGACTCCAGGAATCTCAGGCCGCTCGGGACCCGGGGGTGGTTAGTACTGCTCGGTCTCGGCGAAGCTCTCGTCCTCGTCGTCCGCCTCGGTGCCGTACGCCTCGGCGGCCGCACGCAGGTCGAAGCCAGGAGGCGAGTCCTTCAGCGACAGGCCCATCTCGGCCAGCTTCAGCTTGACCTCGTCGATCGACTTGGAGCCGAAGTTGCGGATGTCCAGCAGGTCCTGCTCGCTGCGCGAGATCAGCTCACCCACGGTGTGGATGCCCTCACGCTTGAGGCAGTTGTAGGAGCGGACGGTCAGCTGCAGGTCCTCGACCGGCAGGGCCAGGTCGGCCGCCATCTGCTCGTCCACCGGCGACGGGCCGATGTCGATGCCCTCGGCCTCGACGTTCAGCTCGCGGGCCAGGCCGAACAGCTCGACCAGCGTCTTACCGGCCGACGCGACGGCGTCGCGGGGCAGCATCGACGGCTTGGTCTCGACGTCGACCACGAGGCGGTCGAAGTCGGTGCGCTGCTCGACACGGGTCGCCTCGACCTTGTAGGTGACCTTGAGCACCGGCGAGTAGATCGAGTCGACCGGCATCCGGCCGATCTCGGCGTCGGCGGACTTGTTCTGGATCGCCGAGACGTAGCCCCGGCCCCGCTCGACGACCAGCTCCATCTCGAGCCGGCCCTTCTCGTTCAGGGTGGCGATCTTCAGGTCCGGGTTGTGCACCTCGACACCGGCCGGCGGCGCGATGTCCGCGGCGGTGACGTCACCGGGGCCCTGCTTGCGCAGGTACATGGTGACCGGCTCGTCGTGCTCGGAGGAGACGACCAGGTCCTTCAGGTTGAGGATCAGCTGGGTGGCGTCCTCCTTCACCCCGGCCACGGTGGAGAACTCGTGGAGGACGCCGTCGACCTTGATGCTGGTCACGGCGGCACCCGGGATGGAGGACAGCAGGGTCCGGCGGATCGAGTTGCCGAGGGTGTAGCCGAAGCCCGGCTCGAGCGGCTCGATCACGAACCGCGAACGGTGCTCGTCGACAACCTCTTCGGTCAGGGTGGGGCGCTGGGCAATAAGCACTTCGTGTTCCTTGTCTGTCGCGACGACCACTATTTGAGGTCGCGAAGGGTGAAGAAACAGACCCGTCCGGCCGGCGGCCCGGAGGCCGCCGGCCGGAGGCGGATCAGTTCTTCGAGTAGAGCTCGACGATCAGGTGCTCGGCGACCTGGGTGTCGATCTGCTGCCGGGTCGGCAGCTGGTGGACGAGGATGCGCAGCCGTTCGGGCATGACCTCGAGCCAGGCCGGGACGACGCGCTCGCTGTGCGTCTCCCGGGCGATGATGAACGGGGTCGTCTCGACCGACTTCGCCTTGACATCGATGATGTCGTGGGCAGCCACCCGGTACGACGGGATGTTCACCTTGATGCCGTTCACGGTGAAGTGACCGTGTACGACGAGCTGACGGGCCTGCCGCCGGGTCCGGGCCAGGCCGGCGCGGTAAACCACGTTGTCCAGCCGGGACTCCAGGATGATCAGCAGGTTGTCACCGGTCTTGCCGGAGCGCCGCGAGGCCTCCTCGTAGTACCGGCGGAACTGCTTCTCCAGGACGCCGTACGAGAAACGGGCCTTCTGCTTCTCGCGCAGCTGGAGCAGGTACTCGCTCTCCTTGGGACGGCCGCGGCCGTGCATACCCGGCGGGTACGGACGACGCTCGAACGCCTTGTCGCCACCGACGAGGTCGACCCCGAGACGGCGCGACTTCTTGGTCATAGGTCCGGTGTAACGGGCCATAGTTCAGTGCTCCTCTCGGAAGATCAGACCCGGCGCCGCTTGGGCGGGCGGCAGCCGTTGTGGGCGGTCGGGGTGACGTCCTGGATGGTGCCGACCTCGAGGCCGACGGCACCCAGCGAACGGATCGCGGTCTCACGGCCGGAGCCGGGACCCTTCACGAACACGTCGATCTTGCGCATGCCGTGCTCCATCGCCCGGCGCCCGGCGGCCTCGGCGGCCATCTGCGCGGCGAACGGAGTGGACTTGCGCGAACCCTTGAAGCCGACGGTTCCCGCGGAAGCCCACGAGATGACCGCGCCGGTTGGGTCGGTGATCGTCACGATCGTGTTGTTGAACGTGCTCTTGATGTGCGCGTGGCCGGCGGCCACGTTCTTCTTCTCCTTGCGGCGCACCTTCTTCGCGCCGGCCGCGGTGCGGCTCTTGGGAGGCATAGGTCAGTTGCTCCTGGGGTGGTCGACGGTCATCCGGGTCATCACTTCTTCTTCTTGCCGGCGATCGCCTTGCGACGACCCTTGCGGCTGCGGGCGTTGGTCCGCGTGCGCTGACCACGCACCGGCAGGCCGCTACGGTGCCGGCGACCCTGGTACGACCCGATCTCGATCTTGCGGCGGATGTCCGCGGTCACCTCGCGACGGAGGTCACCTTCGATCTTGTAGTTACCTTCGATCCAGTCCCGGAGCTTCACCAGCTCCTCGTCGCCCAGCTCGTGGACGCGCTTGTCACCGGAGATCCCGGTGGCTTCGAGCGTCTTCAGGGCGCGAGTACGACCTACACCGAAGATGTAGGTGAGAGCGACCTCGATGCGCTTGTCGCGCGGCAGGTCGACCCCTACGAGGCGTGCCATGTGGCGGTGTTCCTTTCGTCGGCAGAGGTGTGGTGGCGCGCCGCGTCCTTGCCCGCCTCGGTGAGTTGTTGTTCACCGGCAAGGCCCCGGCCTCTGTTCCGGGGGCAGCATCCAGCTGTACAGCTTTCGTGCTGGATGAGCGTGCGCGCTGTGGTGCGAAAGTGCGGGTGTGCTGCTCGAGTGCGGGTTTTAGCCCTGCCGCTGCTTGTGCCGCGGGTTCTCACAGATCACCATGACCCGGCCGTGACGGCGGATCACCTTGCACTTGTCGCAGATCTTCTTGACGCTCGGATTGACCTTCATCGAGCTTCTTTCTTCGACAGGTGTTGGTGGTGGTCTTACTTGTACCGGTAGACGATGCGACCCCGGGTGAGGTCGTACGGCGACAGCTCCACGACGACCCGGTCCTCGGGGAGGATCCGGATGTAGTGCTGCCTCATCTTGCCGCTGATGTGCGCGAGCACCTTGTGCCCGTTGGACAGCTCAACACGGAACATCGCGTTCGGCAGGGCCTCGACGATGGTGCCCTCGAGTTCGATGACTCCCTCTTTTTTGGGCATGTCCTCGCACTTCTGTAGACGACGTACTGAATGATGGATTACCGCTGGCTCCAGCCCGGCTCAGGCGCCCTCCCGACGTACGTCAGGCAGCCGCGGGCAGCACGAGACAGAGGCTACAAAGAGCCAAGGAAAGAGTGTACGCCACCCACCCAGGCGAAACCCAATCGAGACCGCTCAGCCGGCCCGTGAGGCCTCCAGGACGTCAATATGCTCGGCTCCCCAGGCATCCAGCGGCGCCAATGCCTCGTTGAGTGACTGACCGAGCGCGGTCAGTGAGTACTCGACCTTCGGCGGCACCTGGTGGAAGACCTCCCGGTGCACGATGTCCCGGCTCTCCAGCTCGCGCAACTGCTGGATCAACATCTTCTCCGTCACGCCGGCGACCTCCCGGCGCAGCTCGCCGAACCGCATCGGTCCGTGGTGCAGCGCCCACAGGATCCGCGGCTTCCACTTCCCGCCGATCACGTCGGCCGCGGCGTCCAGGCCACAGGTGTACGGAAGCATCACTTACCTTTCGGTCAGTACCTGACAAATTAGTGGGTACTTGTCCATCCTAAAGCCTCAGACCAGGCTGGACGGCATGAAGACTCCTGTCACCGTCCTCGGTCTCGGCGCGATGGGTACCGCCCTCGCCCGGGCCTTTCTGGCCGCCGGTCACCAGACGACCGTCTGGAACCGCACCCCCGGCCGCTCCCCCGAACTCGACACCCTCGGCGCCAGCCGCGCCGCCACCGCGGCCGAGGCGGTCGCCGCCAGTCCGCTCGTGGTGGTCTGCCTGCTCGTCGACGCGACCGTCCGCAGCACCCTCGACGGCCTCGACCTGACCGGCAAGACCGTCGCCAACCTCACCAACGGCACCCCGGCACAGGCCCGGGACACCGCCGACTGGGCCGCCGCGGCCGGAGCGGCGTACCTGGACGGCGGAATCATGGCCGTGCCCGCGATGATCGGCGGACCCGCCGCCTTCATCTTCTACAGCGGCTCCCCGGACGCGTTCGCGCGGCACCGGGCCGACCTCGCCGCGATGGCCCGGCCCGAGTACGTCGGCAGCGACCCGGGGCTGGCCGCATTGCACGACATCGCCCTGCTCAGCGCGATGTACGGCATGTTCGGGGGCGCCCAGCACGCACTGGCCCTGGCCGGCAGCGAGAAGGTCTCCGCGATGCGGTTCACCGAGGACTTCCTGCTGCCCTGGCTGACGGCGATGCTCGGCAGCCTGCCGGGGATCGCCAAGGATCTCGACGAGGGTCCCGAGCCGGGTGCGGCGGGTTCGAACCTCGCGATGCAGGCGGCTGCCTACGACAACCTGATCGACACCTCGATCGGCCAGGGCGTCGATCCCGCACTGCTCGTCCCGATGGGCGAACTGCTGCGCAAGGCAGTGGCGGCCGGGCACGACGACGAGGACCTGGCCGCTCTCGTCCCGCTGCTCAGGGCTGGTGGGTAGCGGCCCACTGTTCGCCTTCGCGCCAGATCTGCTGGGGCATCAGGTCGAGCAGATCGCACGCGGCGTCCAGCTGCGCGAGGGCGGTGGCGGAGTCGCGGTACGCCGGCAGGATCGCGACGAAGTGCCGTCCCTCGCAGCTGAACCCGAACGGCGGCACCGCGGCGAGCGCCTCGACCGCGCGCGCATGCAGCACCGCCTCGGCGTGATCCTCCCGGCCGTTGAACAGGCAGTACCGCCCGGGCAGGCCGTCGAACGTCATCTTGATCGGCAGCAGACTCGCGGCTGCCACCGGAGCCAAAGCGGCCGGCAGCACCTGCAGGGGCGGTAGCGGCCGATCGACCTGCAGCTCGAGGAAGTCGAAGCCCAGGTCGCGCCGTCCGACCTTGTGCCGGAACCGCCCGGTCGAGAACTCCCGGCCCCGATGCCGGCCCGAGGTCACGTCGTAGACCTCGGCCTCCGGGTCCAGCGAGAACGGCGGGAACGGCCAGCGCTGCGGCAACTCCGGCTGGTCCGCGCTGATCCGCCAGCCCAACTGCTCGACGACACCGCCCCAGGCCTTGCGCCGTCGGCTGTCAGCGACCCGCAGAGCGACCGTGAACCCCACCAGCACCAGGAACCAGACCAGCACCATCCAGCCGACCCAGCGCGGCTCCAGCAGCAGTCCGGCGATCCCCAGCGGTACGGCGACCGCGAACCAGATCACGTAGACGAGGGCCGACCCCTGGCGCAGCTGCCAGTCCCAGTCCGGCCGCAACCGCGGGCCGGTGAGGCGCCGGGAGACCTGCGCCGCTGTCAACGGCGCTTTCCGAGGTTGCTCAGGGCGAACAGGGTCCAGGGGATCAGCAACCAGACCGGCCAGAAGTGCGGCCAGTTCCCACCGTTCGCAACCCCGATGACGAACCAGATCACCACGTTGATCAGGACGACGCCGGTGAAGCCGCCGCCGAGTGCCGCCAGCCCATGACGCTGCGGCTCTGCCTCTCGCTTCCGCTCCGGGAACTCGCCCGGCGCCGGAGCCGGCTTGCTGTCCTGCACCATCGCCGGAGTCTGGTACGTCCGCGCCGGTGGCAGGTCACGCACCAGCGGTTCCAGCTCGCCGTACGTCTGCACCGAGTAGAGCTGGTCGAGGCGGGAGGCGAACTCGGGCTGGTCCAGCCGGCCGTCCGCGAACGCGTCCCGCAACCGGCCGGCGATCTTGTCGCGGTCGGCTTCGGTGAAACGTTGGTGCGGCTGGTACTGAGGCATGGCTCAAGTGTGCCTCAGCGGTGGGCCCTTGGCGTCCCCCGACGGGTGGACCCCGGTTGTCCATCGGTACGGCGAGTCAGCGGACTCCGGCGTACCGTAACGGCGTCAGTCAGTCGGCCAGTGCGCCGTACTGGATACCGAGCTCGGCCAGCTTGGCCTCGCCGCCGTCCAGCGCGGTCAGCACCCACGGACCCTGCGGGGTCAGGGTGAACGTGTGCTCGGTGTGCGCGGCGACCTTGCCGTCGTTGGTCACGACGGTCCAGTCGTCCTCGAGCGTGTGGTTGTCCTGCTTGCCGAGAGTGAGCATCGGCTCGACCGCCAGCGCCAGCCCCTCGACCAGCTTCGGGCCGCGGCCGGGCCGGCCGAAGTTCGGCACGTTCGGCGGCTGGTGCATCGCCGACCCGATCCCGTGCCCGACGAAGTCCTCGACGATCCCGTACGACGAGTTGGCCCGGACGTGGGCCTCGACCGCCGCCGAGATGTCGGTCAGCCGGCCACCGAGCTTCGCCGCGGCGAACCCGCGCCACATCGACTCCTCGCAGATCCGGGCCAGCTCGAGCAGCTCCGGCTCCACCTCGCCGACCGCGACGGTGATCGCGGCGTCGCCGTGCCAGCCGTCCACGATCGCACCGCAGTCGATCGAGATCAGGTCGCCGTCGGCCAGCACCCGGTCACCGGGGATGCCGTGCACGATCTCGTCGTTCACGGACGCACAGATCGAGCCGCTGAAGCCGTGGTAGCCCTTGAACGACGGGGTCGCACCGGAGGAACGGATGTTGTCCTCGGCGATCGCGTCCAGCTCACCGGTGGTCATCCCGGCCCGGACCTCGCCCCGCAGCAGTTCCAGCGTGCGGCCGACCACCAGGCCGGCCGCACGCATGGCGAGGATCTGTTCGCGGGTCTTGATCTCGATCCCGCGGTCTCTGAACATCACAGCTCGTACTTACCCCGTGATCGTCTTCAGGGCGGCGAGCACCCGCTCGCTCACCTCGTCGATCTCGCCGACGCCGTCCACCTCGACCAGCAGGCCACGCTGGGCGTACACCCGCAGCAGCGGCTTGGTCTCGGCGGTGTAGACGTCCTGCCGGTGCCGGACGACGTCCTCGGAGTCGTCCGCCCGGCCCTCGACGTGGGCCCGGCGCAGCATCCGGTCGACCAGGACGTCGGTGTCGGCGACCAGCGCCACCACCGCGTCCAGCTTGTGGCCGTGCTCGGCCAGGATGTCGTCCAGCGTGCCGACCTGGGCCAGCGTCCGCGGGTAGCCGTCCAGCAGGAAGCCGTCACCGGCGTCCGCCTCGGACAGCCGGTCCCGCACCATCGCGTTGGTGACCTCGTCCGGAACGTAGTCGCCGGCGTCCATGTAGCGCTTCGCCTCGAGCCCGAGCGGCGTCTCGTCCTTGACGTTCGCACGGAAGATGTCGCCGGTGGACACGGCCGGGATATTCAGGCGTTCCGCAAGCACCTTTGCCTGCGTGCCTTTGCCCGCCCCGGGCGGACCCATCAGCAACATTCTCATCAGCGCAAGAACCCTTCGTAGTTACGCTGCTGCAACTGAGACTCGATCTGCTTCACGGTGTCCAGACCGACGCCGACCATGATCAGGATCGACGTACCGCCGAACGGGAAGTTCTGGTTCGCGTTCAGGAGCACCAGCGCGATCAGCGGGATCATCGAGATCACCGCCAGGTAGAGCGCGCCGGGCAGCGTGATGCGGGACAGCACGTAGCCCAGGTACTCCTCGGTCGGCCTTCCTGCCCGGATGCCCGGGATGAAGCCGCCGTACTTCTTCATGTTGTCCGCGACTTCCTTCGGGTTGAAGGTGATCGAGACGTAGAAGTACGTGAAGAAGATGATCAGGGCGACGTACGAGATCATGTAGATCGGGTGGTCGCCTTTGACCAGATTGCCCTGGATCCACTGCGCCCAGGGCTTTTCCTGCTGGAACTGACTGACCAGCACCGGCAGGTAGATCAGGCTGGAGGCGAAGATGACCGGGATGACACCGGCCTGGTTCACCTTCAGCGGGATGTAGGTCGAGGTGCCGCCGAACATCTTGCGGCCGACCATGCGCTTGGCGTACTGCACCGGGATCCGGCGCTGCGCCTGCTCGATGAAGATGACCGCGGCCATGATCACGAGACCGATCGCCAGCACCACCACGAAGGTGGGCAGGCCCTTCTCCTTGCGGATGCTCCACAGCTGGGAGGGGAAGGTCGCGACGATCTGGGTGAAGATCAGGATCGACATACCGTTACCGACGCCACGGTCGGTGATCAGCTCGCCGAGCCACATCACCACACCGGTGCCGGCCGTCATGGTCAGCACCATCACGACCACCGGGAACCAGCTGTCGTTGTGCAGCAGCGGCTCCTGGCAGCCCTGGAACAGCCGGCCCGGGGTCCGCGCCAGCGCGACGAACGCGGTGGCCTGCAGGACCGCCAGCCCGACGGTCAGGAACCGGGTGTACTGGGTGATCTTGGCCTGTCCTGCCTGGCCTTCCTTCTTCAGCGACTCCAGCCGCGGGATCACCACGGTGAGCAGCTGCAGAATGATGCTGGCGGTGATGTAGGGCATGATGCCGAGCGCGAAGATCGCGAGCTGCAGCAGCGCACCGCCGGAGAACAGGTTGATCAGGTTGTAGAGGTTCGCGTTGGCGCCGCCCTGTGCGAGCTTGAGACAGGTGTCCAGCGACTTGACGTTGACACCTGGCGCCGGAACGACCGAACCGATCCGGAAGATCACGACGATGAAGAGCACGAACAAGATCTTCCGGCGCAGGTCCGGAGTCTTGAACGCGTTGGCAAAGGCGCCTAACACCCTGTCCTCCCACATGTTTCCTCTGCCCGGTCCGGGCAGGGGCCTAGCAAAGCAGCTTGGCAAGAGACGAACCAGGGCTCGTCCGAACTCCAGCGCACGATATCAAGCGCCGGCTCGCACGAGCCCTGGACATCACACCTCGGTGGTGGTCCCCCCGGCCGCCTGGATCTTCTCCTGGGCGGACTTGGAGAACTTGTGCACCGAAACCTGCAGTGCCACGGTCAGCTCGCCGTCACCCAGCACCTTCACCGGCTGACCGCTGCGAACCGCGCCCTTGGCGACCAGGTCGGCCACGCCGACCTCACCGCCTTCGGGGAACAGTTGTCCGAGCTTGTCCAGGTTAACGACCTGGAACTCCACCCGGTTCCTGCTCTTGAAGCCCTTCAGCTTCGGCAGCCGCATGTGCAGCGGCATCTGGCCACCCTCGAAGTACTCGGGGATGTTGTTACGCGCCTTGCTGCCCTTGGTACCGCGGCCGGCCGTCTTGCCCTTGCTGCCCTCACCACGACCCACGCGGGTCTTGGCGGTCTTGGCACCGGGCGCCGGACGCAGGTGGTGAACCTTCAGCGCCATGTCAGTCGACCTCCTCGACGGTGATGAGGTGGCGAACCGTACGGACCATGCCGCGGATCTCCGGGCGGTCGTCGTGAACGGCGACGTCGCCGATCCGCTTCACGCCCAGGGTCCGCAGCGTGTCGCGCTGGTTCTGCTTGCCACCGATGCCGGAACGGGTCTGGGTCACCTTCAGGCGAGCCATCAGGAGGCCACCTCCGCCCGCGCCTTCAGCAGCGCCGCCGGGGCGACGTGCTCGACCGGCAGACCACGGCGAGCCGCCACGGCCTCCGGTGTCTCCAGGCTGCGCAGCGCCTCGACGGTGGCGTGAACCACGTTGATGGCGTTGGACGAGCCCAGCGACTTGCTCAGGATGTCGTGGATGCCGGCGCACTCCAGTACCGCACGCGCCGAGCCACCCGCGATCACACCGGTACCAGGAGCAGCCGGACGCAGCATCACGACGCCTGCGGCCTTCTCACCCTGGACCGGGTGCGGGATGGTGCCCTGGATCCTCGGCACCTTGAAGAATGCCTTCTTGGCCTCCTCGACGCCCTTGGCGATCGCCGCGGGCACCTCCTTGGCCTTGCCGTAACCCACACCGACGGTGCCTTCACCGTCGCCGACGACCACGAGGGCGGTGAAGCTGAAGCGACGACCACCCTTCACGACCTTGGCGACACGGTTGATGGCTACCACGCGCTCGATGTAGGCGGTCTTGTCAGCTGCCGCACCGCGACCACCGTCGCGGTTACGGCGCTCACCACCGGCGCCGCCTCCGCGACGCTGCTGGCCTCCGCTCATTTCGAATCCTCGCTTCGCTCGGAGTTCTCATTCGCGAGTCGCTGCTGCGCTGAATTGTCCACTCGCATGCGCTCGTGCACGGAACTACCTTCTTCCTTTTGTGTCGCCATGTCAGAAGCCGAGGCCGCCCTCACGGGCGGCGTCGGCCAGGGCCGCGATGCGGCCGTGGTACTTGTTCCCGGCCCGGTCGAACACGACCGAGTCGATGCCGGCAGCCTTCGCCCGGTCGGCGATCAGGCCGCCGACGGTCTTGGCCTTGTCCGTCTTGTTCGCCTCCGCGCCACGCAGGTCGGCCTCCATGGTGGAGGCGGACGCCAGCGTCTTGCCGGCCACGTCGTCGATGACCTGAACGAACAGGTGCTTCGACGACTTGGTGACCACCAGCCGCGGCCGGTCGGCCGTGCCGTTGATCTTCTTCCGGACCCGGATCTGGCGACGCAGGCGCGACGCCGTCTTCTTGGCGGAGTGCTTGTGCGGACGCAGTCCGATCGCCATGGTTACTTACCAGCCTTTCCGACCTTGCGGCGCACCTGCTCGCCGGCGTACCGCACACCCTTGCCCTTGTACGGCTCGGGCTTGCGCAGCTTGCGGATGTTGGCGGCAACCTCGCCGACGGACTGCTTGTCGATTCCCTGCACCGAGAACTTGGTCGGCGACTCCACCGCGAAGGTGATGCCGTCCGGCGCCTCCACCGTGATGGTGTGGCTGTAGCCGAGCGAGAACTCCAGCGTGGCCGGGCCCTTGGACAGGACGCGGTATCCGACGCCGACGATCTCGAGCTTCTTCTCGTAACCGTCCGTCACGCCGGTCACCAGGTTGGCGATCAGGGTGCGGGACAGGCCGTGCAGTTCCTTGCTCTTGCGCTGGTCGTCCGGGCGGCTGACGGCGATGGTGCCGTCCTCGTCCCGGTTGACCACGATGGGCTCAGCAACGACGTGCGAGAGCTGACCCTTGGGACCCTTCACGGTGACCGTCTGGCCGTCGATCGTGACGTCGACGCCGGACGGGACCGTGATCGGGAGCTTACCGATGCGAGACATGAGAGTGGTCCTCCTTCCGGTTCTTCGTCACCAGACGTAGGCGAGGACTTCCCCGCCGACGCCCTTGTTCTTGGCCTGCCGGTCGGTCAGCAACCCCTGGGACGTCGAGATGATCGCGACGCCCAGGCCACCGAGAACCTTGGGCAGATTGGTCGACTTCGCGTAGACCCGCAGGCCCGGCTTGCTGATCCGCCGGACGCCCGCGATGGAGCGCTCCCGGCTGGGGCCGAACTTGAGGTCGACGATCAGGGTCTTGCCGACGGCGCCCTCTTTGGGCTCCTCCACCTTGTAGGAGGAGATGTAGCCCTCCTGCTGGAGGATGTCGGCGATGCCCTGCTTGATCTTGCTGTACGGCATCGAGGTCGACTCGTGGTACGCCTGGTTGGCGTTGCGCAGACGCGTCAGCATGTCTGCGATCGGGTCGGTCATCGTCATGGCCTGGGGCCTCTTTCCCGCCGTGGTTTCGCCGGCCGGCGACCTACGGTGACTAGATGGTGAGTGGAGAAAAGATCGGGGGTGGAGACGGTCACCAGCTGGACTTGGTCACACCGGGCAGCTCGCCCCGGTGCGCCATCTCCCGCAGGCAGATCCGGCACAGGCCGAACTTGCGGAAGACCGCCTTCGGCCGGCCGCAGCGCTGGCAACGGGTGTAACCGCGCACCGCGAACTTCGGCTTCCGGGCCTGCTTGACCTTGAGTGCTGTCTTCGCCACGTCAGTTCTCCTTGAACGGGAAACCGAGCTGCCGCAGCAGGGCCCGGCCCTCGTCGTCGTTCTTCGCGGTGGTCACCACGGTGATGTCCATGCCCCGGACCCGGTCGATCCGGTCCTGGTTGATCTCGTGGAACATCACCTGCTCGGTCAGGCCGAAGGTGTAGTTCCCGGTGCCGTCGAACTGCTTCGGCGACAGACCGCGGAAGTCGCGGATCCGCGGCAGCGCGAGCGCCAGCAGCCGGTCCAGGAACTCCCACATCCGGTCACCGCGCAGCGTCACGTGCGCGCCGATCGGCATCCCCTCACGCAGCTTGAACTGCGCGATGGACTTACGGGCCTTGGTGACCTGCGGCTTCTGGCCGGTGATCGCGGCCAGGTCCTTCACCGCGCCGTCGATCAGCTTGGAGTCGCGAGCCGCCTCGCCGACGCCCATGTTCACCACGATCTTGGTGAGCCCGGGCACCTGCATGACGTTCTCGAACTGGAACTGCTCCTGCAGGTTGCCGACGATCTCCTCGCGGTACTTCGTCTTCAGCCGCGGCAGGACCTTGGTGCCCTCGGTTGTCGTTGCAGTCATCAGATCTCCTCGCCGGTACGCCGCGCGATCCGGACGCTCCGGAAACCGGTGTACGTCGAGCCGTCGGGGCGCCGCTTCTGCACCTCGACGCGGTTGTAACCGACGCGGGTGGTCACCTTCTGCTTCTTGCCGTCCTTCTCGACCTCGACCAGAAGCATCACGTTGGAGACGTGGATCGGGGCTTCCTGGGTGACGATGCCACCGGTGGTGCCGCCGCGCTGGGCCTGCTGCACCTTGGTGTGCTTCTTCACCCGGTTGACGCCCTCGACGATGATCTTCTCGTCGTCGGGGAAGACCTGGATGATCTTGCCCTCGAGGCCCTTGGACTTGCCGGCGATCACGCGGACGAGATCACCCTTCTTCACGTGCAGCTTGTTCTGTGCCATCTCAGAGCACCTCCGGGGCGAGCGAGATGATCTTCATGAAGCGCTTCTCGCGCAGCTCCCGGCCGACCGGCCCGAAGATGCGGGTACCACGCGGCTCGCCGTCGGCCTTCAGGATCACCGCGGCGTTCTCGTCGAACCGGATGTAGGAGCCGTCCGGACGCCGGCGCTCCTTCACGGTCCGCACGACGACCGCCTTGACGACGTCACCCTTCTTCACACCACCGCCGGGGATCGCGTCCTTGACGGTGGCGACGATCGTGTCACCGACACCGGCGTAGCGCCGACCGGAGCCACCGAGCACGCGGATGCAAAGGATCTCCTTCGCGCCCGTGTTGTCGGCGACCTTCAGTCGCGACTCCTGCTGGATCATCTGTTGATCTCCTGGTTGTCTCGCTGGTTCTCACTCACGTGAGCCTTGCGGAACGAATAATTTCGATTGGTTGCCGGTCAGTGCCGAAGCGCTGGGCCCGGAACTACTTGGCCTTCTCGAGGATCTCGACGACGCGCCAGCGCTTGGTCGCCGACAGCGGCCGGGTCTCCATCAGGAGGACGCGGTCGCCGATCCCGGCGGCGTTCTGCTCGTCGTGCGCCTTGAGCTTGCTGGTGCGCCGGATGACCTTGCCGTACAGCGCGTGCTTGACCCGGTCCTCGACCTCGACGGTGACGGTCTTGTCCATCTTGTCGCTCAGCACCAGGCCCTCACGGGTCTTCCGGCGGCCTCGCGCCTCGGGGGTCGTGCTCACGTTCTCGTCCTTCGCTGCGTTCTCGGTCATGCCTTGCTCCCGGCCTTCTCGCTGTCGTCCGCGGTCTCCTCGGCGTCGTCAGCCTCGACGACGTCCTCGGCCGCGGCAGGCGCGGCGTCGACCTCTTCGGTGATGCCGAGCGCGCGCTCGGTCAGCACCGTGTAGATGCGGGCGATGTCCTTACGGACGGCGCGCAGCCGGCCGTGGGACTCCAGCTGGCCCGTGGCAGCCTGGAACCGGAGGTTGAACAGCTCCTCCTTGGCTTCAGCGAGCTTGCTCTGCAGCTCGTCCCGACCCAGGTTCCGCAGCTCGGCGGCGGTCACGGTCGTAGCCATCAGTTCTCACCTGCCTCTCGGGTGATGAAGCGGCACTTCATCGGCAACTTGTGGATCGCGCGGCGCATGGCCTCGCGAGCGATGTCCTCCGGTACGCCGGACAGCTCGAACATCACGCGACCGGCCTTGACGTTGGCGATCCACCACTCCGGCGAACCCTTACCGGAACCCATCCGGGTCTCGGCCGGCTTCTTGGTCAACGGGCGGTCGGGGTAGATGTTGATCCACACCTTTCCGCCACGCTTGATGTGCCGGGTCATCGCGATACGCGCGGACTCGATCTGCCGGTTGGTGACGTAGTGGCTCTCCAGCGCCTGGATGCCGAAGTCACCGAAGGCCAGCGTGGTACCGCCCTTGGCAGCGCCGGAGCGCTTCGGGTGGTGCTGCTTGCGGTGCTTGACCTTGCGGGGGATGAGCATTGGTCAGCTCTCCGTTCCGGTCGTCTCGGCGGGCTTGCCGGCGGCCTTCTCGGCCGGCGCGGCCGCGTCGGTCTTCGGGGCCTCGGCGCGGGCGCCACCGTCCCGGCGGTCGTCACGACGACCGCCACGGTCACCGCCGCGGCCACCACGGTCACCGCGGTCACGGTCGCCGCGAGCCGGACGGCCACGCCCCTGAGTGGCGGCGCGGGCAGCTGCCTGCGCCTCCCGCTCGGCGCGAGTGCCGGCGACGTCGCCCTTGTAGATCCAGACCTTCACGCCGATCCGGCCGAAGGTCGTGCGGGCCTCGTAGAAGCCGTAGTCGATGTCCGCACGGAGCGTGTGCAGCGGCACCCGGCCCTCACGGTAGAACTCCGACCGCGACATCTCCGCGCCACCGAGCCGGCCGGAGCACTGGATCCGGATGCCCAGGGCGCCGCCACGCATGGTGGTCTGCATCGCCTTGCGCATCGCGCGGCGGAACGCCACGCGGCCGGACAGCTGCTCGGCCACGCCCTGCGCGACCAGCTGGGCGTCGACCTCGGAGTTCTTCACCTCGAGGATGTTGAGCTGCACCTGCTTGCCGGTGAGCTCCTCCAGGCTGCCCCGGATCCGGTCCGCCTCGGCGCCGCGGCGACCGATGACGATGCCCGGACGGGCGGTGTGGATGTCGACGCGGACGCGGTCACGGGTGCGCTCGATCTCCACGCGGGAGATGCCGGCGCGCTCCATGCCCTTGCTCAGCAGGCGGCGGATCTTGACGTCCTCGCCCACGTAGTCCTTGTACAGCTTGTCGGCGTACCAGCGGCTCTTGTGATCGGTGCTGATGCCGAGACGGAACCCGTGCGGGTTTACCTTCTGTCCCACAGTCAGGACTCCTTCTTCTCAGCGGTGGCCTTCTTGGCAGTCGCCTTCTTGGCCGGCGCCTTGTCGGCGGCGGCCTTGTCAGCGGCCTTCTTGGCCGGTGCCTTCTTGGCAGCCTTCTTGGTGTCCGCCTTCTTGGCCTCGGCCGGCGGCTCCTCCTCGACCCGCGGCGCGACCACGACGGTGATGTGGCTGGTCCGCTTGTCGATCCGGGTGGCCCGGCCCTGTGCACGGGGGCGGTGACGCTTCAGCGTCGGTCCCTCGTCCACGAAGGCCTTCGCCACGACCAGGTCGGCCCGGCTCAGGTGCTCGGTGCCCTCGGCGTTCGCCGCAGCGCTGTCGACGACCTTGTACACGGTCGCGGCAGCGGCCTGCGGGGCGAACTTCAGAGTGGCGAGTGCGTCGTCGACGCCCAGACCGCGCACCAGGTCGACCACGCGGCGCGCCTTCATCGGCGTCACGCGGACGAAGCGCGCGACCGCGAAGGCCCCGGGCTCGTCGCCCAGCAGACCCTCGCGACGGGCGCTGATCGCCCTACGCTCTTGAACGCTCATGATGTTCGAATCTCTCCGTAGGTTGCTTTCGCTTCGTCACTGACCACGGTCAGCGACGCCGTGACTTCCGGTCGTCCTTCTCGTGACCCTTGAACGTCCGGGTCGGGGCGAACTCGCCGAGCTTGTGCCCGACCATCGCATCCGTCACGAACACGGGCACGTGCTTGCGGCCGTCGTGCACCGCGAGCGTGTGGCCGATCATGTCCGGCACGATCATCGATCGGCGGGACCAGGTCTTGATGACGTTCTTGGTGCCCTTCTCGTTCTGCACCTCCACCTTCTTCATCAGGTGGTGGTCGACGAACGGGCCCTTCTTCAGACTGCGTGGCATTCTGGCCGGCTCCTATCAGCGCTTCTTGCCGGCCTTGCGGCGCCGGACGATCATGCGGTCGCTTTCCTTGCGGGTGCGGGTGCGCCCCTCAGGCTTGCCCCACGGGGACACCGGGTGACGACCACCCGAGGTCTTGCCCTCACCACCACCGTGCGGGTGGTCGACCGGGTTCATCGCGACACCGCGGACGGTCGGGCGCTTGCCCTTCCAGCGCATCCGGCCCGCCTTGCCCCAGTTGATGTTCGACTGCTCGCCGTTGCCGACCTCACCGAGGGTGGCGCGGCAACGCACGTCGACCATCCGGACCTCGCCGGACGGCATCCGCAGGGTGGCCATCCGGCCCTCCTTCGCGACCAGCTGGATGCTGGCACCGGCCGAGCGGCCCATCTTGGCGCCGCCGCCCGGGCGCAGCTCGACGGCGTGCACCGTGGAGCCGACCGGGATGTTGCGCAGCGGCAGGTTGTTGCCGACCTTGATGTCGGCGGCCGGGCCGTTCTCGACGATCGTGCCCTGCTTCAGGTTCGCCGGGGCGAGGATGTAGCGCTTCTCGCCGTCGACGTAGTGCAGCAGCGCGATCCGCGCGGTGCGGTTCGGGTCGTACTCGATCTCGGCCACCTTCGCCGGGACGCCGTCCTTGTCGTACCGCTTGAAGTCGATCAGCCGGTACGCCCGCTTGTGACCGCCGCCCTGGTGCCGGGTGGTGATCTTGCCGGAGTTGTTCCGGCCGCCCTTCTTCGGGAGCGGACGCAGCAGCGACTTCTCCGGGGTCGAACGGGTGAGCTCGACGAAGTCGGCCACGCTCGAGCCACGGCGGCCCGGCGTCGTCGGCTTGTATTTGCGGATACCCATTACGACTGGCCTCCGAAGATGTCGATGCGGTCGTCACCCTTGAGGGTCACGATCGCCCGCTTGGTGTCCGGGCGCTTGCCCCAGCCGGACCGGGTCCGGCGGCGCTTGCCCTTGCGGTTGATGGTGTTGACGTCGCTGACCTTGACCTTGAAGACCTTCTCGACCGCGAGCTTGATCTCGGTCTTGTTGGCGTTCGGGTCGACCTCGAACGTGTACTTCTGCTCGTCCAGCAGGCCGTAGCTCTTCTCGCTCACGACCGGCCGCAGCAGCACGTCCCGCGGGTCCTTGTTGACTCCGTGGCTCATGCCTCTACCTCCTCGGCTTCGGTCGACGTCGCGACAGCCTTGACGGACTTGCCCTTCGGGGCGCCGGCGACGAAGGCGTCGAGCGCTCCCGTGGTGAACACGACCGCGTCGGCGACGAGTACGTCGTACGCGTTCAGCTGGTCGGCGGCGATCAGGTGCACGTGCTGCACGTTGCGCAGGCTCAGCCAGGTGAGCTCGTCGGCACGCTCGACCACGACCAGGGCCTTGCCCGGGTCGGTGACCTCGGACAGCACCTTCAGCGCGGTCTTGGTGGACGGGGTGTCGCCGTCGACGAACTTCTCGACCACGAACACCTGGCCGTCACGGGCCCGGTCCGAGAGCGCACCGCGAAGCGCGGCGGCAATCATCTTCTTCGGGGTCCGCTGGCTGTAGTCGCGCGGGGTCGGGCCGTGCACCACGCCACCGCCGGTGAACTGCGGCGCGCGGGTCGAGCCCTGCCGGGCGCGACCGGTGCCCTTCTGGCGGTACGGCTTGGCGCCACCGCCGGACACCTCGCCCCGGGTCTTGACCTTGTGCGTCCCCTGCCGGGCCGCGGCCAGCTGGGCCACCACGACCTGGTGGATCAGCGGGATGTTGACCTGGACGTCGAACAGCTCGGCCGGAAGCTCGGCGGAGCCCTTCTTGCTGACCTTGTCGCCCTTCACGACGACGACGTCGACGGTGCTCACTTGGCAGCTCCCTTCGCGGCGTTGCGGATCAGCACGAGGCCGCCCTTCGGACCAGGAACGGCGCCCTTGAGCAGGATCAGGCCGCGCTCGGTGTCGATCGCGTGGACCGACACGTTCTGCGTGGTGACCTTCTCGTTGCCCATCCGGCCGGCCATCCGCAGGCCCTTGAAGACCCGCCCAGGGGTGGCGCAGCCACCGATGGAGCCCGGCGAGCGGTGCTTCTTGTGGACACCGTGGGTGGCGCGCAGGCCGTGGAAGCCGTGCCGCTTCATCACACCGGCGAAGCCCTTGCCCTTGCTGGTGGCGGAGACGTCGACCAGCTCACCAGCGGCGAACGCCTCGGCCTTGATCTCCTGGCCCAGCGTGTACTCGCTCGCGTCGGCGGTGCGCAGCTCCAGCAGGTGGCGCCGCGGCGTCACGCCGGCCTTGTCGAAGTGGCCGCGCATCGGCTTGGCCACCTTGCGGGGGTCGATGTCGCCGAACGCGATCTGGACGCCGTCGTACCCGTGGCTGTCCGAGGTGCGAACCTCGGTCACGACGCACGGGCCGGCCTGGATCACGGTCACGGGGACGACGCGGTTGTTCTCGTCCCAGGTCTGGGTCATGCCGAGCTTGGTGCCCAGCAGACCGCGCGTGTTCTTCTGCTTGCTCATTGGTTGTTCGCGTCCCTCAGAGCTTGATCTCGATGTCGACACCGGCCGGCAGGTCGAGCCGCATCAGCGAGTCGACGGTCTTCGGCGTGGGGTCGATGATGTCGATGAGCCGCTTGTGGGTGCGCATCTCGAAGTGCTCGCGGCTGTCCTTGTACTTGTGCGGCGAGCGGATGACGCAGAACACGTTCTTTTCCGTCGGCAACGGCACCGGGCCAGCAACCTTCGCACCAGTACGCGTCACCGTGTCGACAATCTTGCGCGCCGAGCTGTCGATGACCTCGTGGTCGTAGGCCTTCAGCCGGATGCGGATCTTTTGTCCCGCCATCGCTTCGCTTCGTCCTTCTCTATCGTCTTCGTTGCGTTGCTCCGACCCCCGAGGTCGGGTGTGTCGCGGACGCGGAACGCGCGCGACTCACCGCTTCATCGACCTGGAATGGTGATCGGGGCCCGGTCTCGGACCGGAACCTCGGCATGGTCTCCGGTCCGGCGCACCAGCCAGACCAACGGTCTGGGGCGCGCCCCGGCGGCCTCGCCTGAGCAACCTGAATATTGTGCCAGAGATCGGCGTCGAAACGCCAATCCGGTGGCTTCACCCCTGATCCGGCGCACCTGATGCGCCGGATCAGGCGCAAAGCAGAGGTCCGCGGGGGCTCAGGACTGCGAGCCCTCGCGGACCTCGTGAGATCACTTGATGATCTTGGTGACCCGGCCGGCGCCGACGGTGCGGCCACCTTCGCGGATCGCGAACTTCAGACCCTCTTCCATGGCGATCGGCTGGATCAGCTCGACCGACATGTCGGTGTTGTCGCCCGGCATGACCATCTCGGTGCCCTCGGGCAGCGTGACGACGCCGGTGACGTCCGTGGTGCGGAAGTAGAACTGAGGCCGGTAGTTCTGGAAGAACGGCGTGTGACGGCCGCCCTCCTCCTTCGACAGGATGTAGACCGACGCGTCGAAGTTGGTGTGCGGGGTCGTGGTGCCCGGCTTGATGACGACCATGCCGCGCTCGACGTCCTCGCGCTTGGTGCCACGAAGCAGCAGACCGACGTTCTCACCGGCCTGGCCCTCGTCCAGCAGCTTGCGGAACATCTCGATACCGGTGACCGTGGTGGTCTGCTTCTCCGGACGGATGCCGACGATGTCGACGGTCTCGTTGATCTTGACGACACCGCGCTCGATCCGGCCGGTGATGACCGTGCCGCGACCGGTGATGGTGAAGACGTCCTCCACCGGCATCAGGAACGGCTTGTCGACCTCGCGCTCCGGCTGCGGGATGTAGGAGTCGACCGCGTCCATCAGCTCGATGATCGACTCGCCCCACTTGGCGTCGCCCTGCAGCGCCGGGTGAGCGGCGACGCGGACGATCGGCGCGTTGTCGCCGTCGAACTCCTGCTCCGAGAGCAGCTCGCGGACCTCGAGCTCGACGAGCTCCAGGATCTCCTCGTCGTCGACCATGTCGCACTTGTTCAGCGCGACGACCATGGCCGGCACGCCGACCTGACGGGCGAGCAGCACGTGCTCACGCGTCTGCGGCATCGGGCCGTCGGTGGCGGCGACGACCAGGATCGCGCCGTCCATCTGGGCCGCACCGGTGATCATGTTCTTGATGTAGTCCGCGTGACCCGGGCAGTCAACGTGGGCGTAGTGCCGGGCCTCGGTCTGGTACTCGACGTGCGCGATGGAGATGGTGATACCGCGCTGACGCTCTTCGGGCGCCTTGTCGATCTGATCGAAGGCCGACGCCTCGTTGAGGTTCGGGTACTTGTCGTGCAGCACCTTGGTGATCGCCGCGGTAAGAGTGGTCTTACCGTGGTCGATGTGACCGATGGTGCCGATGTTGACGTGCGGCTTAGTCCGCTCGAACTTCGCCTTCGCCACTGGGGCCCTCCTAGTAAATGTTGACTACGCCGTACGACGCTGTGGGTGGTTGGTCCGGAGCGAGAGACTACTCGCCCCGGGCCTTCTTGATGATCTCTTCCGCCACGTTCTTCGGAACCTCGGCGTAGGAATCGAACTGCATCGAGTACGACGCGCGTCCCTGCGTCTTGGAACGCAGGTCCCCGACATACCCGAACATCTCCGACAACGGCACCAGGGCCTTCACGACCCGGCTGCCACCGGGGCCTTCGTCCATCGACTGGATCTGGCCACGGCGAGAGTTGAGGTCGCCGATCACTTCACCCATGTAGTCCTCGGGGGTGGTGACCTCGACCGCGAACATCGGCTCCAGGATGACCGGAGTCGCCCGGCGGGCGGCGTCCTTGAAGGCCATCGAACCGGCGATCTTGAACGCGAGCTCGGAGGAGTCGACGTCGTGGTAGGCGCCGTCCTGCAGCGTCACCTTGACGTCCACCATCGGGTAGCCGGCCAGTACGCCGAACTCCATCGCCTCCTGGGCGCCCTCGTCCACCGACGGGATGTACTCCCGGGGGATGCGGCCACCGGTGACGGCGTTGACGAACTCGTACCCGCCCTCACCACCGGCCTCGACGCTGGTCGGCTCGATGTCGATGATCACGCGCGCGAACTGACCCGAACCACCGGTCTGCTTCTTGTGCGTGTAGTCGACCTTCTCGACCTTCTTCTTGATGGTCTCGCGGTAGGCGACCTGCGGCTTGCCGACGTTCGCCTCGACCCGGAACTCGCGCTTCATCCGGTCGACCAGCACCTCGAGGTGCAGCTCGCCCATCCCGGCGATGATGGTCTGGCCGGTGTCCTCGTCGGTCCGGACCTGGAAGGTCGGGTCCTCCTCGGCCAGCCGCTGGATCGCGACGCCCAGCTTCTCCTGGTCGCTCTTCGACTTGGGCTCGATGGCGACCGAGATGACCGGGGCCGGGAACTGCATCGACTCCAGCACGACCGGGTTCGACGGGTCGGCCAGGGTCTCACCGGTGGTGGTGTCCTTCAGACCCATCACGGCGACGATGTGGCCGGCGCCGATCGACGCGATCTCCTCACGCTTGTTCGCGTGCATCCGGTAGATCTTGCCGATCCGCTCCTTGCGGCCCTTGGTCGGGTTCAGCACCTGCGTACCGGTCTCGAGCTTGCCCGAGTAGACCCGGATGAAGGTCAGCTTGCCCAGGTGCGGGTCGGCCGCGATCTTGAACGCCAGCGCCGAGAACGGCTCGCTGTCGTCCGGCTTGCGCAGCACGACCTGCTCCGCGTCCTTGACGTCGTGACCCTCGATGGCCGGGACGTCGATCGGGCTCGGCAGGTAGGCGTTGACCGCGTCGAGCAGCGGCTGGACGCCCTTGTTCTTGAAGGCCGTACCGGTCAGCACCGGGGTCAGCTTGCTGGCCAGGGTGGCGCGGCGCACGGCGGCGACCAACTGCTCCTGGGTCGGGTCTTCACCCTCCAGGTACAGCTCCATGATCTCGTCGTCGGCCTCGGCCACGGTCTCGACCAGCTTGTCGCGCCACTCGGCGGCCAGGTCGGTGTGGCTGGCCGGGATCTCCTCGACCGTGTAGTCCTCACCGATCTTGGTCTCGCCACGCCAGGTCAGCGCGCGCATCCCGACCAGGTCGACGACGCCGATGAAGTCGGCCTCGGCCCCGATCGGCAGCTGCATGACCAGCGGGACGGCGCCGAGGCGGTCCTTGATCATGTCGACACAGCGCATGAACTCCGCGCCGGTGCGGTCCAGCTTGTTGACGAAGCAGATCCGCGGCACGCCGTACCGGTCCGCCTGACGCCAGACGGTCTCCGACTGCGGCTCCACGCCGGCGACACCGTCGAACACGGCGACGGCACCGTCGAGGACGCGCAGCGAGCGCTCCACCTCGACGGTGAAGTCGACGTGGCCCGGGGTGTCGATGATGTTGATGGTGTGGTCTTTCCAGGTGCAGGTCGTCGCGGCGGACGTGATGGTGATGCCGCGCTCCTGCTCCTGCTCCATCCAGTCCATCGTGGCGGCGCCCTCGTGGACCTCACCGATCTTGTAGGTGATACCGGTGTAGAAGAGGATCCGCTCGGTCGTCGTCGTCTTGCCGGCGTCGATGTGAGCCATGATCCCGATGTTGCGGACCTTGGCCAGGTCGGTGGTGATTTGTACGGCCACCTCGGTGGTCTACCTCTCGATTCTGTACTGCGTCAAAGGGGTGAGCGCTGGGGTCCGGATCGGACCCCGGATCACCAGCGGTAGTGGGCGAAAGCCTTGTTGGCTTCGGCCATCTTGTGCGTGTCCTCGCGGCGCTTGACCGAGGCACCCAGACCGTTCGAAGCGTCCAGGATCTCGTTCATCAGGCGCTCGGACATGGTCTTCTCGCGACGGGCGCGGGAGTACGTCGTCAGCCAGCGCAGCGCCAGCGTGGTGGACCGGCCCGGCTTGACCTCGATCGGCACCTGGTAGGTGGCGCCACCGACCCGGCGGCTCTTCACCTCGATGCTCGGCTTCACGTTGTCCAGCGCACGCTTCAGCGTGATCACCGGGTCGGTGCCGGTCTTGGTGCGGGTGCCCTCGAGCGCCGTGTAGACGATGCTCTGCGCGATCTGCTTCTTGCCGTCGACCAGGATCTTCGAGATCAACTGGGTGACGAGCGGCGAACTGTAGACCGGGTCGATGATGACCGGCCGCTTCGGGGCGGGACCCTTGCGCGGCATTAGCTCTTCTCCTTCTTCGCGCCGTAACGGCTGCGGGCCTGCTTCCGGTTCTTCACACCCTGGGTGTCGAGCGAACCGCGGATGATCTTGTACCGGACACCCGGAAGGTCCTTCACACGACCGCCACGCACGAGCACGATCGAGTGCTCCTGCAGGTTGTGGCCGACGCCGGGAATGTACGCGGTGACCTCGATGCCGCTGGTCAGGCGGACACGCGCAACCTTGCGAAGAGCCGAGTTCGGCTTCTTCGGCGTGGTGGTGTAAACGCGCGTGCACACACCGCGACGCTGAGGGGAACCCTTCAGGGCGGGCGTCTTGTTCTTGGACACCTTGTCCTGGCGGCCCTTGCGGACCAGCTGCTGAATGGTGGGCACCGCGTAGGTCTCTTTCTGTCGTCCGGCTTTCTTCTGCTGCTGCTGTTGCCTGACCCCCGCGGTCGGGTGTGTCGCGTGCGCACGGGCGTACCGGAGCCGTAATCTTCCAGACTGTCGGCAGGAGTCCCGTGCCACGCGCGCAGACCCGTTCGACCGAGGGGCACGCATGACGGCCCAGGATGACCCGGGCACGATCGTTAAGACTAGCGGCTGCCTCAAGCACGGTCAAAATGAGTAACCGACCGGCGATGAGGTGTTTCCGCAGGTCCAGTCTACAGGGCCTACGGCGTAGCTGTGCCGGCCAGGAAAGCGGCTGCCACCGCGGGGTCTCCCTCGACCGTCAGGACGCTTCCCGGCAAGCGCTTCCAGAGGCAGAGGTCGAGCTCGGCCGCCGTCCCCGAGACGACCGCCTCACCGGTCGCCTTGCCGCGCTCGACCTGCGGCCGATCCCCTTCTGGCACAGGCGTGAGCGTCCATTCGTCACCGGTGTCGACGGCCCGTACGCCGACCTGCCGGGTGACCGCCGGCGCGAACCCGCGGGCCAGCATCCGGGGCAGGAACACCCCGAAGACCTCGTCGACCCCGTCGGCCGCGATCCGGGCAGGTACGACGGTAAGACCACTGGCCGACCGCTGGTCCTGATCCGCCCCGGCCTGGACGGCGTCCACGAGGTGGATCACCGTCTCATGCATGCGCCGGCGCGACCAGAATGCAGCGCGCTGTTCGACCGGCGCGAAGTTCCAGCACGGCTCGTCCGGATCGACGGCCCGGATCGCGGCGGCCAGTGCCGCGGTCGTGCCGCCATACCAGTCGGCCCAGGAGATCGTCGTACGCAGAACTTCGGGGACTCGCTGGCCGGTGCCGCTGAGCAGGATGGAAGCGGCCCAGCGTTGGCCGGCTCCGAGGTGCAGAGCCAGGTCGGCCAAGGTCCAGCCGGGGCATCCGGGCACCGCCGCGGCCGGGTCGACGCGATCGAGGACGGCCGCGAAGTCCGCGGCCGTCCGCTCGAACTCGGCCAGATAGTCGATGGGGCTGTCAGACACGGAACTGGACTTCGCCGATCAAACCGTCGGTGACGCGATAGAGGGCGATCATCGGGGTCGGCTCGCCGGTGTCGTACGCCAGGATGTGCTCGACCACCCAGTCGCCGAGCATCAGCTTCTGCACCACCTCGGTCTTGCAGCGGCCGGCGTCGAAGCGCGGCCGGTAGTACTCGCGGAGGAACCGGCGGCCCTTCAGTTCGGTGCCGTCGGCCAGCTCGATCCGAGCGGTCGGCGAGTACATCGCCAGGAACGCTTCCAGGTCGTGCGCGGCGTACGCGGAGTGCTCCCGGGCGACCACCCGCGCGGCCGGGGTATCAGCCGTGGCGGCGGCGACTGTGGCGGCCGCAACGCTGGCGAGCGGCGTGGCCGCGGGAGCGGCAGCCGAAGCCGGCGTGGCTGTGGGAGCGGGAGTAGCTGCGGGAGTGGGCGTGGCGGCGACTGAGGGCGTGGGAGTAGCGGCGGCTGTGGGAGTAGGCGTGGCCGGGGAGGTGGAAGGCTTCGGCCGGCTGGCGGGCTCGGCGGGTGCCTTCGTCTCCTTCACCGCCACGGTGGGCTTGGCGGCGGCCGTCGGGCGCCGGGTGGAGGACTTGGCCGGTGGAGGGGGTACGAGGAGTTTGTCCTGGCCGTCCGGCTCCTCGCCCAGGTGGGCGATCGCCCAGTCCAGAGCCTTGGTGACGGCGGCGCGTGATTCTTCGGTGTGGTCGAGCATGTCGAACCCGTGGTGCCCTTTCGGTACGTCGATGATGTCCAGCGCGGTGCCACCGGCGGAGACGAACTCCGCGACCGGAGCGGCGAGCTCCTCGTGCTCGAGTCCGGCTCGGGTCAGCAGTACCGGCAGATCCTTGTGTTTGCCGATCACTTCGGCGGCATTGACCAGTTCGTCGACACCGGGCGGGGTGGCGAGCAGGGGGTACGTGAGGGCGACACAACGCAACCAGTCGGGGCGGCTGTCCAGCCACTCCCCTGCCAGCAGGCCGGCGCCGGAGAAGAACCACAGGGCGACCCGATCGGGGTCGACCCGTGGATCGGATCGCAGTGAGCCGACCGCAGCCTCCACCTCGTCCGCGGCGGTGACCAACTGGTCGAAGCCGCGGAGCAGGCTGTGGTCGACGACAGCAGCCACTACGCCACGCCGGGCGGCAGCGGTTGCGTAACCCTTGAACACCGGCCACTCCCGCGGCGTCGCCGCGGGGTCGGCCGGCACGGGACCCCCGTGCACGAAAAGAATCGCGCCGGTCCGGGCGGTTCCGGCCGGGCGGTAGAAGTCGATCTCTCCGAGCCGGTCGACCCGCACGTCTGGTCCGTCCAAGACTCCCAGGACGAAAGGCCGCAGGTAGGCCGGGAGATCCGTCATGGACCAATCTTGGCGCATCCCGGGGACAACTTCAGCCGCCACCCCGCGCGCCGTCCACACTCCGCTGCGCAAGCTCGGTCAGAACGCCGGAATCCACGTCGGACAAGCGTTTGACGTACAGGCAGCCGACGCCGGTCGTGTGCGGGCCGAGTCGCTCGAGCAGTTCGTCGTACCCCTTGAATCCCTCGGTGAGGTAGAGGGTCAGGGCCTGTTTGCGGGCGGCGAAGCCGATCTGGAACCAGTCCAGCTCGCGACCGCTCTCGTAGACCAGGTGGCGGTCGCCGTAGCCGACGATGGACGGGCCCCACAGGGCCGGCTCGAGGCCGGTCGCCCCGGTCAGCAATTCGTTCAGTGCACGGGCGTCCTCGCCGCGTGGTCCGGCGAGGCCGGCCAGGTAGTCGTCGACGGACGCATCGGTCTTGACGGTCTTGTTTCCGGCCATAGCCCATCCTGCCTCGCCCGGTGCCTGCTCCGGAACGCCGCGATGGCGGCACCCCCGGACTGGGAGTGCCGCCCTCGGCGGTGTGTGACTCGAATCAGTTCTGGTACGAACCGAGGTCGAAGTCGTCGAGCGGGACCGACTGCCCGGTGGACGGGCCGAAGTCGTAGTCGTACGACTCGTAGCCGACCATCGAGTACATCGCGGCCTTCGCCTCCTCGGTGGGCTCCACCCGGATGTTGCGGTACCGGTCCATACCCGTACCGGCCGGGATCAGCTTGCCGATGATGACGTTCTCCTTCAGACCGACCAGCGAGTCGGACTTGCCGTGGATCGCGGCCTCGGTGAGGACGCGGGTCGTCTCCTGGAAGGAGGCGGCCGACAGCCACGACTCGGTGGCCAGCGAGGCCTTGGTGATACCCATCAGCACCGGACGACCCGAGGCCGGCGTACCGCCCTCGGCGACCACGCGGCGGTTCTCCGCCTCGAACATGATCCGGTCCGCGAGCTCACCCGGCAGCAGCTGGGCGTCGCCCGACTCGATCACCGTGACCCGGCGCAGCATCTGCCGGACGATGATCTCGATGTGCTTGTCGTGGATGGCCACACCCTGCGACCGGTACACCTCCTGGACCTCGTCCACCAGGTGCTCCTGCGCCTTGCGCACACCGAGGATCCGCAGTACCTCCTGCGGGTCCGGCGTACCCTGCGTCAGCTGCTGACCGACCTCGACGTGCTGACCTTCCTCGATCAGCAGGCGGCCACGCTTCGACACCGGGTAGGCGACCTCCTCGGAACCGTCGTCCGGGGTGAGCACCAGCTTCCGGGTCTTGTCGGTGTCCTCGATCGAGATCCGGCCCGCGGCCTCCGAGATCGGCGCCTTGCCCTTGGGCTGGCGAGCCTCGAAGAGCTCGACCACACGCGGCAGACCGTGGGTGATGTCATCACCCGCGACACCGCCGGTGTGGAAGGTACGCATGGTCAGCTGCGTACCCGGCTCACCGATGGACTGGGCCGCGATGATGCCGACCGCCTCGCCGATGTCGACCGGCTTGCCGGTCGCCAGCGACCGCCCGTAGCACTTCGCGCAGGTACCGGTCTTGGCGTCACAGGTCAGCACGGAGCGGACCTTGACCTCCTCGAGCCCGGCCTCGACCAGCTTCGCGATCGAGACGTCGCCCAGGTCGCTGCCGGCCGCCAGGACGACGGTGCCGTCCGCACCGATGGCGTCGGTGGCCAGCGTCCGTGCGTAGGCGCTGGTCTCGACGTTCTCCGCGTGCACGACCTTGCCGTCCGGACCGGGCTCGCCGATCTTCTTCGGCAGGCCCCGCTCGGTGCCGCAGTCCTCCTCGCGGATGATCACGTCCTGCGAGACGTCCACCAGACGACGGGTCAGGTACCCCGAGTCGGCGGTCCGCAGCGCGGTGTCGGCCAGACCCTTCCGGGCACCGTGGGTGGCGATGAAGTACTCGACCACCGACAGACCCTCGCGGAAGTTGGACTTGATCGGCCGGGCGATGATCTCACCCTTCGGGTTGGCCACCAGACCACGCATACCGGCGATCTGCCGGATCTGCATCATGTTGCCTCGGGCACCCGAGTGGACCATCATCCAGATCGGGTTGGCCTTCTCGAAGTTCTCCTCCATCGCCTTGCCGACCTCGGCGTTGGCGCCGGTCCAGATCTCGATCAGCTCCTGACGCCGCTCGGACGAGGTGATCAGGCCTCGCTCGAACTGCTTCTGGACCTTCTCGGCCTGCGACTCGTACCGGGCCATGATCTCCGGCTTGGATGGCGGCGTGCTGAAGTCGTCGATCGACACGGTCACACCGGAGCGGGTGGCCCAGCGGAAACCGAGATCCTTCAGCGCGTCCAGGCAGTTGGCCACCTGGACCTTGGAGTACCGCTCGGCCAGGTCGTTGACGATCCCGCCGAGCTGCTTCTTGCCGACCTCGACGTCGACGAACGGGTAGTCCGCCGGCAGCGCCTCGTTGAACAGGGCCCGGCCCAGCGTGGTCTGCAGCGAGAACGCACCGCCGTCCAGGTCCACCGCACCGGTCGGTACAGAGGCCTCGTCGAGACGCAGCGTGATCTTCGCCTGCAGCGACAGCTCGTTGCGGTCGAAGGCCATCAGCGCCTCGGCCACCGAGCTGAACGCACGACCCTCGCCGAGCGCACCCTCCTTCAGCATGGTCAGGAAGTAGATGCCGATGATCATGTCCTGCGTCGGCATCGTGACCGGACGGCCGTCGGCCGGCTTCAGGATGTTGTTCGTCGACAGCATCAGGATCCGGGCCTCGGCCTGCGCCTCGGCCGACAGCGGCAGGTGCACCGCCATCTGGTCACCGTCGAAGTCCGCGTTGAACGCGGAGCAGACGAGCGGGTGGATCTGGATCGCCTTACCCTCGATCAGCTGCGGCTCGAACGCCTGGATACCCAGCCGGTGCAGGGTAGGCGCCCGGTTCAGCAGCACCGGGTGCTCGGTGATGACCTCTTCCAGCACGTCCCAGACCTGGGCGCGCTGGCGCTCGACCATCCGCTTGGCGGACTTGATGTTCTGCGCGTGGTTGAGGTCGACCAGCCGCTTCATCACGAACGGCTTGAACAGCTCCAGCGCCATCGCCTTCGGCAGACCGCACTGGTGCAGCTTCAGCTGCGGACCGACGACGATCACCGAACGACCGGAGTAGTCGACGCGCTTACCGAGCAGGTTCTGCCGGAAGCGGCCCTGCTTGCCCTTGAGCATGTCGGACAGCGACTTCAGCGGCCGGTTGCCCGGGCCGGTGACCGGACGGCCACGGCGGCCGTTGTCGAACAGCGCGTCGACGGCCTCCTGGAGCATCCGCTTCTCGTTGTTGACGATGATCTCCGGCGCGCCCAGGTCGAGCAGTCGCTTGAGCCGGTTGTTCCGGTTGATCACCCGGCGGTACAGGTCGTTCAGGTCCGAGGTGGCGAACCGGCCACCGTCGAGCTGGACCATCGGCCGCAGGTCCGGCGGGATCACCGGAACGCAGTCGAGCACCATACCCATCGGGCTGTTGTTGGTGGCCAGGAACGCGGTGACGACCTTGAGCCGCTTCAGGGCGCGGGTCTTGCGCTGGCCCTTGCCGGTCTTGATCGTCTCGCGCAGGTTGTCCGCCTCGGCCTTCAGGTCGAAGGTCTCCAGCCGGCGCTGGATCGCGGCGGCACCCATGGCGCCCTCGAAGTACTTGCCGAACCGCTCCTTCATGGCGCGGTAGAGGATCTCGTCGCCCTCCAGGTCCTGGACCTTGAGGTTCTTGAACCGGGTCCAGACCTCGTCGAGGCGGTCGATCTCGCGCTGCGCACGGTCGCGCAGCTGCTTGACCTCACGCTCGGCGCCTTCCTTGACCTTGCGCCGTACGTCGGCCTTGGCGCCCTCGGCCTCGAGCTGTGCCAGGTCCTCCTCGAGCTTCTTCAGCCGCTGCTCGATGTCGTTGTCGCGCCGGTTCTCGAGCTGCTTGCGCTCGACGTCGGTGCGACCCTCCAGCGACGCGAGGTCGCGGTGCCGCGACTCCTCGTCGACGTCGGTGATCATGTACGCCGCGAAGTAGATGACCTTCTCCAGGTCCTTCGGGGCGAGGTCGAGCAGGTAGCCGAGCCGCGACGGGACACCCTTGAAGTACCAGATGTGGGTGACCGGCGCGGCCAGCTCGATGTGGCCCATCCGCTCGCGGCGCACCTTGGAGCGGGTGACCTCGACGCCACACCGCTCGCAGATGATGCCCTTGAAGCGAACACGCTTGTACTTACCGCAGTAGCACTCCCAGTCCCGGGTGGGACCGAAGATCTTCTCGCAGAACAGTCCGTCACGCTCGGGCTTGAGCGTCCGGTAGTTGATCGTCTCGGGCTTCTTGACCTCGCCGTGCGACCACTGGCGGATCTCATCCGCGGTCGCCAGGCCGATCCGAAGCTCGTCGAAGAAGTTCACGTCGAGCACGATGTGTTATCTCCCGTTGCTAATTTTGGTCTGAGTGAGTTGGTTGTTGATCTCAAGCGGCAACCCGCTCAGACCTCCTCGACGCTGTTCGGCTCACGCCGGGACAGGTCGATGCCCAGTTCCTCCGCGGCACGGAAGACGTCCTCCTCGCTGTCGCGCATCTCGACCCGGCTTCCGTCGGACGAGAGCACCTCCACGTTCAGACACAGGGACTGCATTTCCTTGACCAGAACCTTGAAGGACTCCGGGATACCCGGCTCCGGGATGTTCTCGCCCTTGACGATCGCCTCGTACACCTTGACCCGGCCGACCACGTCGTCGGACTTGATCGTCAGCAGCTCCTGCAGCGCGAAGGCGGCACCGTAGGCCTCCAGGGCCCACACCTCCATCTCGCCGAACCGCTGACCGCCGAACTGGGCCTTACCACCCAGCGGCTGCTGGGTGATCATCGAGTACGGACCGGTCGAACGCGCGTGGATCTTGTCGTCGACCAGGTGGTGCAGCTTCAGCATGTACATGTAGCCGACACCGACCGGCTCCGGGAACGGCTCACCCGAACGACCGTCGAACAGCCGGGCCTTACCGGTGTTGTCGACCATCCGGACACCGTCGCGGTTCGGCAGCGTGGAGCCGAGCAGGCCGGTGACCTCCTCCTCCTTGGCGCCGTCGAAGACCGGGGTGGCGACGTTCGTCATCGGCTGGGCGGAACCGGCGCCGATCTTGATCAGCCGCTGGGCCCACTCCTCCTTGTTCGACTCGTCGATCTCCCAGCCGCGGCTGGCGACCCAGCCGAGGTGGGTCTCGAGCACCTGACCGACGTTCATCCGGCCGGGCACGCCCAGCGGGTTCAGGATGATGTCGACCTGGGTGCCGTCCTCGAGGAACGGCATGTCCTCGACCGGCAGGATCTTCGAGATGACGCCCTTGTTGCCGTGCCGGCCGGCCAGCTTGTCGCCGACCGAGATCTTGCGCTTCTGGGCGACGTACACGCGGACCAGCTGGTTCACGCCCGGCGGCAGCTCGTCGCCGTTGTCGCGGTCGAAGACGCGGACGCCGATGACGGTGCCGTTCTCGCCGTGCGGCACCTTCAGCGAGGTGTCGCGGACCTCACGGGCCTTCTCACCGAAGATCGCGCGCAGCAGCCGCTCCTCCGGCGTCAGCTCGGTCTCACCCTTCGGGGTGACCTTGCCGACCAGGATGTCGCCGGTGGTGACCTCGGCGCCGATCCGGATGATGCCCCGCTCGTCCAGGTCGGCCAGCATCTCGTCGGAGACGTTCGGGATGTCCCGGGTGATCTCCTCCGGCCCCAGCTTGGTGTCGCGAGCGTCGACCTCGTGCTCCTCGATGTGGATCGAGGTCAGCAGGTCCTGCTGAACGACGCGCTGGCTGAGGATGATCGCGTCCTCGTAGTTGTGACCCTCCCACGGCATGAACGCGACCAGCAGGTTGCGGCCGAGCGCCATCTCGCCCTCGTCGGTGCACGGACCGTCGGCCAGCGGGCTGTTCACCTCGACCCGCTGCCCCTGGTCGACCAGCGGACGCTGGTTGATGCAGGTGCCCTGGTTCGACCGGCGGAACTTCGCCAGCCGGTAGGTCTGGTACGTGCCGTCGTCGGCGGCGACCTCGATCAGGTCGGCCGAGACCTCCTTGACCACACCGGCCTTGTCGGCCACCAGCACGTCACCGGCGTCGACCGCACCGCGGTACTCCATCCCGGTGCCGACCAGCGGCGCGTCGGCCGTGATCAGCGGAACGGCCTGCCGCTGCATGTTCGAGCCCATCAGCGCGCGGTTGGCGTCGTCGTGCTCGAGGAACGGGATCATCGCGGTCGCCACCGACACCATCTGGCGCGGCGAGACGTCCATGTAGTCGACGTCGTCGACCAGCACGAGCTCGACCTCACCGTGCCGCCGGCGGACCAGCACCCGGTCCTCGGCGAACCGGTTCTCGTCGGTCAGCGCGGCGTTGGCCTGGGCGATGACGAACCGGTCCTCCTCGTCCGCGGTCAGGTAGTCCACCTGGTCGGTGACCTGGCCGTCGACGACCTTGCGGTACGGCGTCTCGACGAAGCCGAACGGGTTCACCCGGCCGTACGTCGCGAGCGAGCCGATCAGACCGATGTTCGGGCCTTCCGGGGTCTCGATCGGGCACATCCGGCCGTAGTGGGACGGGTGCACGTCGCGGACCTCGAAGCCGGCCCGCTCCCGGCTCAGACCACCCGGGCCAAGGGCCGACAGGCGGCGCTTGTGGGTCAGACCCGCGATCGGGTTGGTCTGGTCCATGAACTGGGACAGCTGGGAGGTGCCGAAGAACTCCTTCAGCGCCGCCACCACCGGACGGATGTTGATCAGGGTCTGCGGCGTGATCGCCTCGACGTCCTGGGTCGTCATCCGCTCCCGGACCACGCGCTCCATCCGGGCCAGGCCGGTGCGCAGCTGGTTCTGGATCAGTTCACCGACGGTGCGGAGACGGCGGTTGCCGAAGTGGTCGATGTCGTCCTCTTCGACCACGATCTCGCCCTGCGGCGCGTCCAGCTCGGTCTTGCCCTCGTGCAGCGCGACCAGGTACTTGATCGTCGCGACGATGTCGTTGATCGTCAGGACGGCCGTGTCGTGGGCCTCGTCGCGGCCCAGCTTCTTGTTGATCTTGTACCGGCCGACCTTGGCCAGGTCGTAGCGCTTGCCGTTGAAGTAGTAGTTGTCCAGCAGCGCCTGGGCGGCCTCCCGCGTCGGCGGCTCACCCGGCCGCAGCTTGCGGTAGATGTCCAGCAGCGCGTCGTCCTGCCCGGAGGTGTGGTCCTTCTCCAGGGTGAGCCGGATCGACTCGTAGTCGCCGAACTCCTCCAGGATCTGCGCGTCGGTCCAGCCGAGCGCCTTCAGCAGCACGGTGACGTTCTGCTTGCGCTTGCGGTCCAGCCGGACGCCGACCATGTCGCGCTTGTCGACCTCGAACTCCAGCCACGCGCCGCGCGACGGGATGATCTTGGCGGTGAAGATGTCCTTGTCCGACGTCTTGTCCGGCGTGCGCTCGAAGTACACACCGGGCGAACGGACCAGCTGGGACACGACGACCCGCTCGGTGCCGTTGATCACGAAGGTGCCCTTGCGCGTCATCAGCGGGAAGTCACCCATGAAGACGGTCTGGCTCTTGATCTCACCGGTTTCGTTGTTCATGAACTCGGCGGTGACGAACAGCGGCGCGGAGTAGGTGACATCCCGCTCCTTGCACTCGTCGACCGTGTTCTTCGGAGGCTCGAAGCGGTGGTCGCGGAACGACAGCGACATGGTGCCGCTGAAGTCCTCGATCGGGGAGATCTCCTCGAAAATCTCTTCCAGGCCGCTGGGGCCGGACAGGTCCGACCGTCCCTCGGCCTCGGCGGCGGCCACACGGGCCTGCCACGTTTCGTTTCCGACCAGCCAGTCGAAACTGTCCACCTGCAGCGCAAGCAGATCCGGAACCTCGAGAGGCTCGGAGATCTTTGCGAAGGAGATGCGGCGGGAGCCGGAAACGTCGGAAATGCTGTCGGACTGGGGGTTGCGCGAGGCGACCAAGGGGCGTCCTTCCACGGGCTCGCAGAAATCACTTCGGTGCTGGGAGCGCACGCCGAACCGCCCTAGTCAAGTCGAGACCAGAGCCAGGGTGGGATTAAAGGCAGCGCAAAGCAATAGGCTACCCGATGAGGGCAAGCCTGTCCAATGGGGTCCGATACTATGCCTTCGGACCACCCACTCAGTCAAGGATCAACCCGGGTTCTCGAGCAGGAAGACCACCTGCGAGCCGCCCAGGACATCCTGTCCGGAGTCACATAGAGACTACAGTCCGGCGATCTCCTGGACCAGCCATTGATCGCCGTTTCGGACCATCGTGAACCTCGTCCGGTTCAGATCGACCCGGGGCTTACCCTCTGTGATCGTGCTGGTGGTGGTCTGGTTGACGAAGATGATCAGCGTGACCCGGTCGGCGTCGCCGTCGCGGACCCCGACCTCGCGCACCTCGGCCCGGACCGTCGCCTTGGTCTTGGTGGCCAGCTCGCCGGCCACCTTCGCGGTCTCGTCGAACTTGCCCGCGAACTCCGGGGTCATCGTCGCCCGGGCGGCAGCGAAGCTCTTGTCCAGGTCGCGGTAGTCGTAGCTGAGCGCGGTCTCGGCGGCCTTCCGGCCGGCCGCGGCAGCCTGGTCGCGGGCGTCCTCGGCCTGCTTGCCCTGCCACGCCTTGACCCCGAGGACGACGGCGAAGGTCAGCACCAGGACGACCAGGACGCCGAGCAGCGCGGACAGCACACCGCCCAGCGATCGCCGCGTTTCATCACTTTCTGTAGCGACCGGAGACTCTTCAGCAGCCTCTTCGGGGGTCTCCAGGGTCTCCGGTGTGGCCGGGGTCACGTCGTCGTCGAGCGGTTCGGAGACCTTCGTTGTCACCTCCGCCGGAGCTTCGGCCGTCGTTTCGGTGGCCGTCGTACCGGTGGCGGTACGGCGCTGGCCGGCGATGCGGGGGCGGTTGCGGGAACGGTCCGGCATCAGCCCACCGCCTGCAGGTCGGCGGTCAACCAGCGGTCCTGCTCCCGGACCAGGTCCAGCTTGATCCGGTAGCGGCGCTGCACCCCCTCGGTCGAGGCGGTGTTCGTCACCACCGCGTCCACGATCACCAGGACCTGGGCGGAGTCCTTGTCGTTCGAGACCACCGCAGCCTCCTTCACGTCACCCTTGGAGGTCGCCTTGTTGGTCTGCACCTCGGCCTTCACCACGTTCAGCCCGGCCTGGAACTCCTCCTTGAACTGCCCGGTGGAGTCGTCCAGCACCCGCTTGGTGTCGGCGTCCCAGGTCTTGTAGTCGTACGTCGTGAAGTCGAGGGCCAACTGCCGACCCGCCTTCATCGCGCCCTCCCGCTCGGCCGTGTCGTCGCTCTGCCGCTGCAATGCGACGATCGAGAGGGTCGCACCGGCCAGCGCGACCACGAGCAGGACGCTCAGCGCCCACGCCAGGATCACGGGGCCGCGCTTGGAGTTACGAGAAGACCCAGAGCTGGCAAAAATCACTGTCCGGTCACCGGTCCGAGGATGAGGGCTTTCCAGGAGTCGCTGCCGAGCAGGTCGGCCTGGCCGCCGGTCGAGCCGAGCACCATCTCCGGCATCCCGTTGGATCCGCCCGCGGTACCGGTGGCCGGGTCGTACCCGATGCCGTACCCGGTCCGGTTCAGGTCCTCGCGGGACGACGGGCTCGGCTTGTTCTGTGCGCCGCGGACGTTGACACCGGTCGACGGACTCGCGGCGCAGCCCGCCTTCGAGTTGGCGGCCTTGTCTGTGGTGTCTTGAGGGATCCGCTTGTCGGTCCCGCCGTACCCGGCCCGGCAGGCGGGCGGGTCGATCCCGAGCACCAGGCCGAAGTGCGCGTCGTAGTGCCCGGTGCCCTTGTCCTTGGCCGGTACGACGTACCCGCCCATCGACACCGCCGGGTACACGACCAGCAACTGCTCGACGGCGTCCAGCCGGACGGCGGTCAACTCGCTCACCGTCAGCAGGTTACCGAGCAGCACCGCGATGTCCGCACGGTTCTCCGAGATCAGGGCGGTCACCTGCTCGGAGGCGCCGGAGCCCTGGTCGATCACCTGGCGGATCTCCGCGTCCGAGCTGACCAGGGTGTCGGACAGCAGGGCGAGGTTCTTCGCCCAGGTCTTGATCGCGTCGCCGCTGGCCACCTGGGTGGCCAGCACGGTGTCGCCGTCGTTGATCAGCTTGATCGTCTGCAGGATGTTGGCGTCCGCGGCGTCGATCAGCGTGCCGGAGTTGTCGATGATCCGCTGCAAGTCGGTCCCCCGGCCCTTCAGCGCCGCCCCGAGCTCGCTGACCGTGGTCCTCAGGCTTTCCTTGTCGACCGAGTTGACCAGTTGGTCCAGGTTCAGCAGCAGCTCGGTGGTGTCGATCGGGATCGCGGTGTCCGCGCGGTCGATCCGCGAGTGGTCCCGCAGGTACGGACCGCTGTCGCGGCGCGGCTGCAGGTCGACGTACTGCTCGCCGATCGCGGACCGGTTCGCGACCACCGCGAGCAGGTCGTTCGGGATCTTCACGCCCTTGTCGATGTCGAGGTTCACCTCGACGCCGTCGGACAGCAGCCTCAGCTCGCCGACCCGGCCGACCGGCTGGCCGCGGTACGTCACCTCGGCACCGGAGAAGATGCCACCGGACTCGGCGAAGCTGGCGCTGACCGTGTAGTCGTCGTCGAACAGCAGCTTGTCGATCTGGGCGTACTTGCCGCCCACGTAGGCGACGCCGACCACGGTGATCAGCAGGAACACCATCAACTGGATCCGGACGCCTCTGGTGATCACTTCGCCACCCCCGGCATCAGGACCTTGGCCAGCTCGGGGTCGAAGCCCGAGCGGTTCAGCTTCGGCGTACAGACCGGCAGTCCGAGGATCGTGGTGCAGGTGGTCGCCGTACCGGTCGGCACCGGGAGCGCCGGCAGGCCGGTCGGGTTGTGCACCGGGACGCTCAGCCGCGGCACCGAGACCGACGTCGGACCGGCGGTCGGCAGGGTGATTCCCACCAGGCCCTGCAGGGCCTTCTGGGTGTTCACGTCCAGGGTGATGCCGAGGTTGGTGAAGTCGCCCTGGACGGCCTTGGCGGCAGCGTCCGGGAACGGGTAGGTGAACAGCAGCTCGAGCGACTTCGGCAGGTTCTCCCCCGCCTCGGCCAGCTTGGTCAGGATCGGGTACAGCGACTGCAGGTTCGCCACCAGGTCCTGCTGCGACGCGGTGATCACCCGGGTGGCCGTGTTGCCCAGCGTCGCCAGCGCCTGCAGCGTCTTCACCAGGGCCGCGCGCTGCTTGTCCAGGGTCGCGATCGACTTCGGCAGCGAGTCGATCGCGGTCGCCAGCGTCGCCTTCTGCGCGTTCAGCTTCTTGGCCAGCGCGTCGACCGCGGCGATCGCGGTGACGATCCGTTCCTTGTTCTGGTCCAGCGTGCCGACGAACGTGTTCAGCTGGGTGAGCACGCTGCGGATGGCCGGCTCGTTACCGGTCAGCGCCTTGTTCAGCTCCTGGGTGATGATCTGCAACTGGGCCACGCCGCCGCCGTTCAGCAGCAGCGACAGGGCGGACAGGACTTCCTCGACCTCGACGTTGCTGGTGGTCCGCGACAACGGGATGATCTCGCCGTTGTCGAGCTTCCCGCGCGGCTGCTCCGACCCGCTCGGCGCCGACAGCGACACGAACTTCTCGCCCAGCAGGCTGGTCTGCCGGATCGTCGCCCGCTCGTTGTCCGGCAGTTCCAGGCTCTTCGGCAGCTTGATCCGGACCTTGGCGACGTACCCGTCCAGCCAGACCTTCTCGACCGTGCCGACGGTGACGTCGTCCACCTTGACCGACGACTTCGGCACCAGGTCCAGTACGTCGGCGAACTCGACGGTGACCGTGTACGACGGCCCCTTGATCTTGGCGCCACCCGGCAACGGCAGCGAGTACACGCTGAAGTCGCACCCGGTCAGCAGCATGGCCATCCCGAGCAGCCCGGCGATGATCGTCGTACGGCGTCTCATCGGACCAGCCCCCCGAGGGTCGGGTCGACCGGGTCAGGACTGTTCAACGGTGCCTTCGGCTGCGGGGCCCACGGCGTACCGGCCGGACCGCCGCTCGCCGGCGCACCACCGGTGAGCTGGCTCAGCAGCGGCAGCTTCTTCAGGGCGTCGAGGACGGGCTTCAGCGCCGTACAGGTCGACATCGGCTGGTTCGCCTGCCGCAGCAGTGAGCAGATGAACGTCGCGGGGTCGTCCAGCTGGGCCAGGTTGAGCCGCTGGTCCAGCGTCCCGTACTGCGGGTTGTACACGCGGGCCAGGTTGCCCAGGCCGAGCGGCGCGGTGTCGAGCACCTCGGCCAGCGCGGCCTTCTCCTTGACCAGGATCTGCGACAGGTCGGTGGCGCTGGAGATCGTCGTCTTCAACAGCGCCCGGTTGTCCTTGACGAACGTGGCGACCTCACCGAGCGCCGTCGCCAGCAGGGACAGCGCCTTGGCCAGATCCTGGCGTTCACCGGCCAAGGTGGTCGAGGTGGCGGCGAAGTTGGTGTTGAACTGGCGGACCAACTGGTCGTTCGCGGCCAGCGCGGACACGAACGTCTGCAACTGCCGGATGGTCGCGAACAGACTCTGTGAGTTGCCCGCCAGCGTCCCGGTCAGCTTGGACACGTCGGTGATGGTCTGGTTCAGCTTGGCGCCCTGACCGTTCAGGTTCTTCGCCGAGACGTCCAGCAGCCGCGACAGCGCGCCCTGGTCGTTCGCACCCTTCGGACCGAGCGCGACGGACAGGTCGTTCAGGCTCTGGTAGATCTGGTCCAGCTCCAGCGGTACGGCGGTCCGGTCGATCGGGATCTCGGCCCCGTCGGCCATCACCTCACCCTTGGAGTAGACCGGGGTGAGCTGGACGTACCGGTCGGCCACGATCGACGGCGCCGCGATCACCGCCTTCGCGGTGGCCGGCACCTTGTGCTTGGCCTCCCACCAGAACTTCACCCGCACGGTCCGGCCGGCCGGGGTGACACTTTCCACCTCGCCGACCTTGATGCCGAGGATCCGTACGTCGGAGCCGGGGTAGACCGACACCGCGCGCGGGAAGTACGCCGTGGCGCTCACCCGGTCGGATTTCGGCCAGAGCGAGACCACGCTGACCGCGAGAATCACCAGGACCACCGCGATCGCGATCAGCCGGGACAACGACGCGATCTTCATCAGCCGCCACCTCCCAGGATCGGCGGTATCCCGGCCGGCGGAACCGCCGGCAGGGGGATCTCCGGGACCGGCACCAGGTTCTGCAGGTAGACGTCGAACCAGGGGCCGGTGCCCAGGGTGTTGGTGAAGACGCGGACGAACGGCGCCAGGCCCTTGATGCTGGCGTCCAGGTCGTTCTGGTTCTTCAGCAGGACCGCCAGCACGGCGTTCACCTTCTGCAGTGTCGGCGCCAGGTCCTTGCGGTTCTCCCGGACCAGCGCGGTGATCTGGGCGGACAGCTTCTGCGTCGACACCAGCAACTGGTGGATCAGCGCCCGCCGGGCCTGCACGGCCTGGAAGACGGTGTTGCCGTCCTTCATCAGCTTGATCAGCTGCTGGTTGCGGTCGGCAAGGACCTTGGTGACCACGTTCGAGTGCTGCAGCAACAGTTTCAGCTGCTCGTCGCGCTTGGCCACGTTGCGGGACAGCCGGGACAGCCCGGTCAGCGACGCCTGCACCTCTTCGGGCGTGTTCTGGAACGTCGTCGAGAGCGTGTCCAGGGCCTTGGCCAGCTGAGCGGTGTCGATCCGCTCGGTGGTGTTCGCGAGATCGCTGAAGGCGTCCACGACGTCGTACGCCGAGATGGTCCGGGCCAGCGGGATCTCGGCGCCGGCCTTGAGCTGACCGGTGCCGGCCGGGTTCAGCTTGAGGTACTTCTGGCCGAGCAGGGTCTTGATCTTCATCTCGGCGCCAGTCTGGTCGCCGAGTTTCACGCCCTTGTCCACCACGAAGTCGACCCGGACGTGGGTGCCCTCGAGCTCGACCTTGCGGACCTGCCCGACCCGGACGCCGGCCACCCGGATCTCGTCGTTCGGCTTCAGCCCGCCGGCCTCGGAGAACTGCGCGGAGTACTTCGTCCCGCCACCGATCAGCGGCAGGTCCTGCGCCTTGAACGCGGCCAGCATGATCAGCCCGAGCACGGTCAGGCCGATGACGCCGACGGTCACCTGGTTCTGCTCGCGGAACGGCTTCACTTGGCGCACCTCGCCGAGTTGTTGTCGTAGGCAACCGGGACGCGGGTTCCGACGGGCAGGGTGACGTTGCCGTCGAAGTTGCACAGGAAGAAGTTGAACCAGGAGCCGTACGACGCCGTGCGAGTCATCGTGTTCAGCTTCTCCGGCATGTTCTGCAGTGTCTTCACCCAGATCGCCTGGGTGTCGTCGAGGGTGGTCGCGACGGTGCGGAGCCGGGCCAGGTCGGCCTTGATCGGCACCCGGGACTGCTGCAGGAGACCGGCGGTCTTGTTGTTCAGTGAGTTGATCGAACCGACCGAGTTCAGGATCGGGTTGATGTCCTGACTCAGCCCGGTGATGAACTGCTGCAGGTTCACCAGCAGCTGAGAGAAGTTCTGCTGCCGCTGGGAGACGATCTGCAGCGTCGAGGTCAGGTTGGTGATCAGGTCGCCGATCACCTGGTCCGCATCAGCCAGGGTCGTCGTCAGAGACGCGGTCTTGGCCAGCAGCGACTCGATCGTGCCGCCCTCACCCTGCAGCACCTTGATCACCTCGAACGCGAACTGGTTCACGTCCGCCGGCGTGAGCGCGGTGAACAGCGGCTTGAACCCGTTGAACAGCACCGAGAGGTCCAGCGCAGGCGCCGTCCGCTCCTTCGGGATGACGCCTCCTCCCTTCAGCCGTGGGCCGCCGCCGACGCCGTCGGTGAGTGCGATGTAGCGGTTCCCGACCAGGTTCCGGTACCGCAGCGTCGCCTTCGTGGACTCGTCCAGGACCTGGTCGGAGTCGACGCTGAACGTCACCATCGCCAACGTGTCCTGATACAGCGCGATCTTGTCGACCTGGCCGACCTTCACCCCCGCGATCCGGATGTCGTCACCCTTGTTCAGCCCGACCGCGTCGGTGAAGACCGCCTTGTACTTCGTCGTCGCGTTGAAGCTGATGTTCCCGATCGTCACCGCCAGCAGCGCGGTCGCGACGGTGGTCACCACCACGAAGATCGCCAGCCGCACGGTGTCGAGCGAGGTCTTCTTGTCCAGGATCTTCACTTCAGGTTCACCTGCCCTCCGCGCAGCAGGGGCCCGACCATCAGGGTGGTCAGGTCCGGTACGTCGGACGGCGCGACACCCATCTCGGGGCCGACGACCGAGTCGATCACCGTCTGCTCGGCCGGCGTACCGACGCCCTGGGTGTCCAGGTCGAAGCCGGGCATGGCCCGGTTCAGCTGGAGGTTCAGCGGGAATCGCTCGTTCTTGTTGTGGTCGCCGATCACGCCGTCCTCACCGGTGATGTACGGCGCCGGGTTGTCCTGGGTGTACGGACCCGGCTTGGCCCCCGGGTGACTGTAGTTCTTCCCGACGCAGGTCGGCCCGCGGTGGTCCTGGTAGGCCGGCAGTTCGTTCGGCTCGTACGGCGTCGGCTGGTTGGTGATCAGCTCGAGGTTGATGTTCAGCCGGCCGTCCCGGAACGTGTCGTTCAGGATCGGCGCCGTGTCGGTCATCACCTTCAGGAAGCACGGGTACTCCGGCGAGTACCGCTCCAGCAGGTCCAGCACCGGCCGGCTCACCTCGCCGAGCCGGATCACCCGGCTCTCGTTCTCCTTGAGGACGGTGTTCGTCGTACTGGACAGCTTCTGGACGTCGACGAAGAACTTCTGCAGCTGGACCTGCTTCTCCACCACCGTGTTGCCGGTGACGGTCAGGTTACGCAGGGCGCGGACCAGGTCGGGCGTCGCGTCGCCGTACAGCTGGGAGACCTGGGTGAGCTTGGTCAGCGCGGCCATCAACTTCGGGACGTTCGGGTTCAGCTTCTTCAGGTACGCGTCCAGCTGGGTCAGCGTGCCGGCGATCTCGGCGCCCCGGCCCTCGAGGGCGGTGGCCAGCGTGTTCAGGGTGGCGTTCAGGTCGGCCGGGTCGACCGCCTGCAGCAGTGGCAGGGCGTCGTTCAGCACCTTCTCGATCTCGATGCCGACCGCGGTCTTGTCCCGCGCGATCACGTCACCGGCCTTGATGTGCCGGCCCTGTGCACCGGTCGGCGGGACCAGGGCGACGTACTTCTCGCCGAACAGCGTCTTCGGCAGGATCCGGGCGCTGACCGCGCTGGAGATCTCGGCCACCTGGTCGGGTTTCAGCGACAGCTCGACGGTCGCCTCGTCGCCGTCGGTGGAGACGTCGCGGACCTCGCCGACGATGATGCCGCGCAGCTTCACGTCCGCGTGCTTGTTCAGCTGCAGCCCGATGTGGCTGGTCTTCAGCTCCACGTCGATCGTCTTGGTGAAGACCTTCGCGTAGAAGGCGTAGGTCAGCCAGAGCAGGAAGCACAGCACGCCGATGAAGGCGATGCCGAGGATCTTGTGGGATAGCACTCTGGTCATGGCGCTACCCCGCCAGCCTGACTGTGGTCGTCGTACCCCAGATGGCCATCGACAGCAGCAGGTCGACGACGTTGATGACGACGATGGAGGTCCGGACCGCACGACCCACCGCGACGCCCACACCGGCCGGGCCGCCAGTCGCGTGGTAGCCGTGGTAGCAGTGCACCAGGATCACCAGGACGGCGAAGACGAGCACCTTCCCGAACGACCACAGCACATCCCCGGGTGGCAGGAAGAGATGGAAGTAATGGTCGTACGTCCCCGTACTCTGCCCGTAGAACATGGTCACGGTGAGCCGGGTGGCGAAGTACGACGCGAGCAGGCCGACGACGTACAGCGGCACGACCGCGACCAGGCCGGCGATGATCCGGGTGGTGACCAGGAACGGCAGCGACGGGATCGCCATCACCTCGAGGGCGTCGATCTCCTCGCTGATCCGCATCGCACCGAGCTGGGCGGTGAACCCGCAGCCGACCGTCGCGGCCAGCGCGATCCCGGCGATCAGCGGACCGATCTCGCGGGTGTTGATGTACGCGCTCACGAACCCGGCGAAGGCCGAGGTGCCGATCTGGTTCAGCGCCGAGTAGCCCTGCAGGCCCACCTCGGTCCCGGTGAAGAAGGCCAGGAAGGTGATCACGCCGACGGTGCCGCCGATCACGGCGAGCGCGCCGGTGCCGAGCGTCACCTCGGCCAGCAGCCGGAGGATCTCCTTGCGGTACCGGGTGATCGACTTGCCGGACCAGGCCAGCGCCTTGATGTAGAAGGCGAGCTGCTCACCCAAACGATCGAGTGAGCTCAACGGCTTGCGAACCAGCGTGTCCACGAGGGCCGACATGGTCAGGCCCCCTTCGGCGGAACGAGCTGGAAGTAGATCGCCGTCATCGCGAAGTTCGCGACGAACAGCAGCATGAAGGTGATGACGACGGACTGGTTCACCGCGTCACCGACCCCCTTCGGCCCGCCGCCCGCGTTCATTCCCTTGTACGACGCCACCACCGCGGCGATGAATCCGAACACCAGTGCCTTCGCCTGGCCCTGCCACAGGTCGGGCAGATGGGCGAGCGCGGTGAACGAGGCGATATAACTGCCTGGCGTCCCGTCCTGCAGTACGACGTTGAAGACGTAACCGCCCATCACGCCGACCACGCTGACGAACCCGTTCAGGAAGAACGCGACCAGCATCGTGGCCAGCACCCGCGGCACCACCAGCCGCTGGATCGGGTCGATGCCGAGCACCATCATCGCGTCCAGTTCCTCGCGGATCTTGCGCGCGCCGAGGTCGGCACAGATCGCCGAACCACCGGCACCGGCGATCAGCAGCGCGGTCGCGATCGGCGACGCCTCCCGGACCACGGCCAGGACGGCGGCCGAGCCGGTGAAGGCCTGGGCGCCGAACTGCTTGATCAGGCCGCCGACCTGCAGCGCGATCACCGCGCCGAACGGGATGGCGACCAACGCGGTCGGGATGATCGTCACGCTCGCGACGAACCAGGCCTGCTGCAGGAACTCCCGCAACTGGAACGGCCGGCGGACCGACGCCCGGGCGGTATCGAGGGCGAAGGAGAACAGCGAGCCGGCCTGTTTCAGGGGGGCGGTGGCAGAAGCGGTCACGGGGCCTCCCGGTCTGGACCGAGGAGCGCAGGGAGCGAAGCGACCGGAGCGACGAGGGAAGACCGGGAGGCAAGGCCCCGGGACCGGCCGCGCGGCAGCGTGGCATTCAATACAGTCACGTAGCCCCCACCACGTCGGCGGCGAAGGACCCCGGCGGTGGGGTGACGCCGTTCTCCCGGCACCACTCGCCGGGCGGCCGCTGGGTCGGCCGGATCACACCGCTGCTCGGCAGCTGCTGCACCGGGATCGGCGGCAGCGGCGGGAGCTCCTGGTCCGCCTCGCGGGCCAGTTCGTCGGCGTCCTTCTCCTCGGACATGCCGATCGGGCCGACCCGCTGCGCGTTCAGGAACTGGCGGACCACCGGTTCCTCGCTGGACAGCAGCATCTCCCGCGGGCCGAACATCGCCAGATGCCGGTGATAGAGCAGCCCGATGTTGTCCGGCACCGTCCGCGCGGTGTTGATGTCGTGGGTGACGATCAGGCAGGTTGCCTGGGTCATCTCGTTCAGGTCGATGATCAGCTGGTTCAGGAACGCCGTACGCACCGGATCGAGACCCGAGTCGGGCTCGTCGAACAGCAGGATCTCGGGCTCCAGCACCAGCGCGCGGGCCAGGCCGGCCCGCTTGCGCATCCCGCCGGAGATCTCGCCGGGCAGTTTCCGCTCCGCGCCGACCAGGCCGACCATCTCCATCTTCTCCATCACGATGGAGCGGATCTCGGCCTCGGACTTCTTGGTGTGCTCACGCAGCGGGAAGGCGACGTTGTCATAGAGGTTCATCGAGCCGAACATCGCGCCGTCCTGGAACAGCACGCCGAACAGTTTGCGGATCTCGTACAGCGACCGCTCGGAGCAGGTGGCGATATCGGTGCCCTCGATGTGGACGTGACCCTTGTCCGGCTTGAGCAGACCGATCAGCGTCTTCAGGAAGACGGACTTCCCGGTTCCGGACGGGCCGAGCATCACGCAGATCTCACCGGCGGGCAGCGTCAGGGACACGTCGCCCCAGATCAGCTGGCTTCCGAAGGACTTGGTGAGACCTTCGACGCGGACTTCGACGCCCACCTGGCCCTCCTGATCGGTCTTCCTCACGGGATGTCTGACTCGCCCCGACCGACGACGTTCTGCCGTTCCAACGACGGGGCGGTTGCCTAGGTTACGCACGAGTACGGTTTTGTGTAACCCCCGCATGTCAAACGACGGTGACCAATGCGTCACGCTCCGGTCACGCCGATCACTCTGTGCTGACGCCGATCACGGTGTGCTGATCGGCCCGCGGCTCCGGGTGATCCTAGCGGCTGCCCAGGTCCGTATACGGCGCCCCCACCGCGGACCACCGCCGAACTGGTATCGCAGCGCAAACGACTCGACACACATCGCGACCGCTGATCCGAGATCTGTCCGGAAACCGGTCCGAAAGCTAGCGTCGATCAAGGGATTTCGCCTGGCCGAGGAGGGGACTGACGGATGAACATCGAACGACGAACATTCCTCAGAGGAAGTGCGGCAGTCGCGGGCGGCATGCTCGCGGGCGGGCCGTTCCAGGGGTTCGTGGCCCGCGAGGCGGTCGCGGCGCCACAGGACGGCCCGGCGTTCCGGGCGCTGCGGGCGATCCCGGACCAGCGGGACGGCAAGGTCCGGCTGCATCTGCCGGAGGGGTTCAACTACCGGTCCTTCCACGACACGGAGTTCCCGGTCGTGCTGAACGACGGCACCAACCTGCCCGGGCGGCACGACGGCATGGGCGCGTTCAAGCGGCGCAACGGCAACATCGTGCTGGTCCGCAACCACGAGGTGAACAACCCGGGCGCGCCCTTCGGACCGGGTACGCCGTACGACACGATGGCCCAGAGCGGGACGACGACGATCGAGGTGACGCGGTTCGGCCAGGTGATCGACGCATACACCAGCCTGAACGGCACGATGATGAACTGCAGCGGCGGAGTCATGCCGTGGGGCAGCTGGATCACCTGTGAGGAAACGGTGAACGGGCCCGACGTCGGCGCGGACTTCACCGGTGTGTCGAACGTGCCACTGACCAAACCGCACGGGTTCGTCTTCGAGGTCCCGGCCCGCGGCCAGTCCGACCGGCAGCCGATCACCCACGCCGGCCGGTTCGCGCACGAGGCTGTCTCGTTCGACCCGCACGACGGATACCTCTACCTGACCGAGGACAACTTCGCGTTCCCGTCCGGCTTCTTCCGCTACCGCCCGCCTCGCAACCCGATGAAGCGGGGGCGGATCGAGGACGGCGGCCGGCTGCAGATGCTCGCCGTCAAAGGCCGTCCGAACCTGAACCTGGCGGCCGAGCAGCCACGGCGGGCGACGTACGACGTGAAGTGGGTCGACATCGACGACCCGGCGCCCAAGTTCCCCTACACACCGGGGCAGCCGGCGCCGACGACGAACGACCAGGCGCTCGTGTACGTCGGTGACCAGGGTCGCTCACAAGGAGCGGCGTACTTCTCCCGGCTGGAAGGGCAGGTGTACGACAACAACGTCGTGTACTTCTGCTCGACGCAGGGCGGTGGCGCGGCGGAGACCGGGCCGGATCCGGTCGGTGGCTACGGCAACGGCTTCGGCCAGGTCTGGGCCTATCACACCCGGGCACGGAAGCTGCAGCTGATCTATCAGTCGCCGAACCGGGCAACGCTGGACTTCCCGGACAACGTGACGACCAGCAAGCGCGGAACTCTGGTGCTCTGCGAGGACAACACCGAGGACAACTACCTGCGCGGGCTGTCCCGGGGTGGTCAGCTGTGGGACATCGCGCTGAACCGGCTCACCAGTAGCACCGGGGTGGACAGATCCGGCGACGAGTTCGCCGGCTCAACGTTCAGTCCGGACGGTCACACCTTGTTCGTCAACATCCAGGCCAGTCGCGGGATGTCGTTCGCCATCTGGGGACCGTGGCACCGCATCGGAGTCTGACGGTCGAGGACGACGTCCTCGTCTGGCTACATGACGACGACGCAACGGTTGCCCAGGCCGTCAGCGATCTGACGGACCTGGAGCCGCTCGTGGCCGTTGCGGTCGTCGTACTGGTGGTGCTTCTTGTACTGCGCCGGTGGATGGACGCGATGTTTTTCGCGGCCGGGGTCGGTGTTGTCTGGGCGGTCAATCCGCTGCTGAAGGAGCTCGTCGGGCGGTCGCGGCCGGATCTCTGGCCGTTGCCACCTGACGTGTCCGAGTACAGCTTCCCGAGCGGTCATGCGGCGAACACGGCCGCTCTCGTCGGCGCGGTCGTGTTGATCCTGCGCCGTCGGCTGCCGGCTGTCCTGACCGGCGCGGCTGTGCTGCTGGTGGTGGGGTGGTCGCAGTTGGCACTCGGACGGCACTACCCCTCCGACGTTCTCGTCGGGTGGCTCTGGGCGCTGGCCTGGGTGAGCCTGCTCCGGAAAGTGACGAAGGGCGGCCCTGGGTAGGACCGCCCTTCGGCGTACTGCTGTGTTGTGCGGCTACGCCGCACAGATCACTTCAGGGTGACGGTGGCGCCGGCGCCCTCGAGGGCCTCCTTGGCCTTCTCCGCGGCAGCCTTGTCGACCTTCTCCAGGATCGCCTTCGGGGCCGACTCGACCAGGTCCTTGGCCTCCTTCAGACCAAGGCTGGTGAGACCGCGCACCTCCTTGATGACCTGGATCTTCTTGTCGCCGGCCGACTCGAGGACGACGTCGAACTCGTCCTGCTCGACGGCCTCTTCGGCGGCAGCGGCCGGGGCGCCCGCGGCAGCGGCAACGGCGACCGGGGCGGCGGCGGTGACGCCGAACTCCTCCTCGAACGCCTTAACGAACTCCGACAGCTCCAGCAGGGTCAGTTCCTTGAACTGGCCGAGGAGCTCTTCGGTGCTGAGCTTCGCCATTTTGGCGGTCCTTCCGTAAATGTGTTGCTGGGTGATCACTGAATGGGTGTTGCGTGGGTGACAGCGTCAGCTCTCGGCCGGCGCGGTCTCCTCGGTGCTCGCCTCGGCAGGTGCCTCGACCGTGTCCTGCACGGCCGGCGCCTCCTCCGCCCCTTGATCCTGCGCTGGGGCGGCCTCGGCCGGCAGCTTCTCCTGCAGCGCCGCGAACAGGCGCGCGGCCTGGGACAGCGGAGCAGCGAACAGCGACACCGCTTGCTGCGGAGCCGCCTTCATCGCACCTGCGAGCTTCGCGAGGAGGACCTCACGCGACTCCAGGTCAGCGAGCTTGTTGATCTCGTCAGAGCCGAGTGCCTTGCCTTCCAGCACTCCACCCTTGATGACGAGAAGGGGATTCGCCTTGGCGAAGTCACGCAGGCCCTTGGCCGCAACCACCGGGTCGCCCTTGATGAACGCGATGGCCGACGGACCCTGCAGCAGCGAGTCGAATGACTCGACGCCGGCGTCCTTGGCCGCGATCTTGGTCAGCGTGTTCTTCACCACGGCGTAGTTCACGTCGTCACCGAGCGCAGTGCGCAGTTCCCGCAGCTGCGCCACGGTGAGTCCGCGGTACTCGGTCAGCACGGCGCCGTTCGAGCTGCGGAAGTTCTCCGTGAGCTCTGCGACGTCGGCAGCCTTGTCCGGCCTCGCCATGGGGTCTCCTTTTCTTGGCTTCCACGCCTTGGACCCCTGAAAAGGAAAACGCCCCTGCGCAGGCGCAAGGGCGTGAACATACAGTCACACTATCCAAGTCACCTGCGCGGGCCGCCCACTCGGAAGTGGGACCTTCAGCTACTCGAGGAGCAGCGACCAGCGGTCTTCGGCAGCATTCAGTGTGCCTGATCTGGACGCGGGAACCAAATCGGTTCCACTCAGACCGGCTGGTCCTGGGTCGGATGCGGTGGGATCCACCGGTGCATCGCGGCCGCGGCGGCCCAGCCGGTCGCGGCCATGAACACGATCGCAGGCCCCAGTCCCAGGACGGCGGTCGCCCCCGCCAGCAACAACGGGCCCGCACCGTTCCCGGTGTCGGCGAACAACCTGAACGCACCCAGGAACTGGGCCCGGCCGACAGGTGGAGACGCATCGGCGCCCAACGTCATGATCACCCCGGCCCCCAGCCCGTTCCCGACCCCCATCAGCAGCGCGACCGCTGTCAGGGTGACGGTCGAGTGGGTCAACGGCAGCAGCAGATGAGCCAGTCCGAGGACGAACATCGACGGTACGGCGACCCACTTGCGGCCGAGGCGGTCCATCACCGACCCGGCCGGATAGAAGAGCAGCATGTCGACCGCGCCGGACAACCCGAAGATGATGCTGGTGGTCTCCGGATCGAGCCCGATGTGCAGCGCCCACAGCGGAATCACCACCTGCCGCGACGCCCGGACCGCTCCGACCAGCAGCGCTCCGACACCGAGGGTCCGCAGCACCGGCATGTGTTCCCGGATCACGGTCCACGTCGACTGGGCGGCGACCGGCCGGCTTCCGCGCGTACGTCGTACCGACTCGATGTCGGGCAGACTCACCAGCACGCCACAGGCCAGGACAGCAGCGACCAGGTGGACCCAGTAGGCGCCGTCGGTGCCGAGGAACCTCATCGCGAACGCGCCGAGGAACGGGCCGATGAACGAGCCGATCCGCTGTACGCCGCCGAGCGTGGACAGTGCGCGGGCCCGTAGCTGGATCGGCACTGCCTCGCTCAGGTAGGCCTGCCGAGCCAGACCCCACACCGCTCCGGCCACTCCGGTGGCGGCGATCGCGATCGCGAGACCCCAGGCCGTCGGGACGAGCAGACAGGCGACCAGGGCGAGCGCGACCAGGCCGGTCGCGAGGATCATCGCGCTGCGTTCACCGATCTTGTTGGTGAGCGCGCCGGCCGGGATGTCGCCGATGACCTGGCCGAGGCCGGCCGCCGCGACCACCAGTCCGGCGGCCGCGACCGATGCGCCGAGGTGCGTGGCGGACACAGCCACGACCGGCGCGATCGCGCCTTGGCCGATGCCGTACAGGAGCGCGGGCAGGTAGACCGATGGTGCGATCTTCCAGAGGCTCGCCGACCCGGCCATCAGTGGATGCCCGCCGAGGCGCGCGTCGTACTGCGGTCCCGCGCCGCCGGGGTCGCGCCCAGCAGCTCGGACACCGACCATGCGGCCGGGACGATCCGCTCGCCGAGCTCCTCCAGCCGCTCCTCCGGCATCCGCAGCTCCGGTCCGGAGATCGACAGACAGCCGATTGCCTGACCGGTGAAGTCGAAGACCGGTGCGGCGACCGACCTGATCCCCGGCGTGCGTTCCGCCATCGACTTCGCGAAGCCCCTGGTCCGGATCTCGGCCAGCTGAGCGGCCAGTACGACGGGATCAGTGATGGTCGCGGGCAGCACCTGCGCGAGCGGAGCGGCCAGTACGTCGGCCTGTCGCTCCCACGGCGAGAACGCGAGCAACACCTTGCCCGGGGCACCGAGCGGCAACGGCACCGGAATGCCGAACTCCGTGTAGGTACGGCGCAACTGGTGACGACTCTCGACCTGATCCAGTACGACGCGCTGCCCGGTCGGCAGCAACTCGTGCACGGCCGCGGTCTCCTCGGTGTCGTCGCGGAGCGCGCGCAACACCGGCAGCGCGGCCTCGCGCAGGCCGGCCGGGATCCCACCGCTGTGAGCCAACTGGGCGACCAGCGGACCGATCGCGTAGCGGCGGTGTGCCGTCTGGCGGATCAATCCGTTCTCCTGCATCGCCAGCAGCAGCCGATGCACGGTGCTGGTGGACAGACCGGTGGCGCGGGCCAGGTCGCTGATGCCGAGGTCGGGAGTACAGGCGTCGAAACACCGCAGGATCGCCACCGCCCGGTCGATCGACTGCACCGACCCACGGCGGATCTCGTGTTCCTGCATAGCAGGAGATTATCCCACGATGCGGGAAATGGATGCCCGCTCTCACTAGCTGGACACCGTGGCACCTAGGCTGACCGCAGGTCTTGCCGATCACGTTGGGAGCGCCATGTCCGGTTCGGTCCAGGTGGGTTCCGTAAAGGTTGCCGGCGGCAATGAAGTGCCGGTGGTGCTCGACCCGGACCGCGGCGTGGTTCCGGCCGCCGAGCTGGGCTTCGACGGGGACCTGCTGTCGCTTCTCGGCCGGATCTCGCTGAGCGAGCTGGCTGTTGCCGCGCGGTCCGCGCCGGAGAGCTTCTTCCGCGATCCGGCCGGGTTCGAGTTCGCCGCGCCGTACCGGCAGCCGCGGAAGCTCTGGGGGATCGGGCTGAACTACTTGGAGCACGCCGGCGACCTGTCCGAGAACGTGCCGACCGAGCCGGCCTCGTTCATGAAGGGCGACCACACGATCATCGGGCCGGGCGATCCGATCCCGGTGCCGGCACAGAGCACCCGGACCACGGCCGAGGCCGAGCTCGGGCTGGTGATCGGGCGGGAGTGCTACCAGATCGAGGAGGACGAGGCGCTCGACTACGTGTACGGCGTGGTGCCGGTGCTGGACCAGACGGCCGAGGACATCCTGGAACGCAACCCGCGGTTCCTGACCCGGTCGAAGAACTTCCCGGGATTCTTCTCTTTCGGGCCCACGATCGTCGGACTGGACGCCGTACTGGCGCATTGGGGTTCGCTCGATGCCGTGGAGGTGTCGACGGTGCTCAACGGCTCGGTGCACCGGAGCAACACGGTGTCGAACATGGCCTTCAGCCCGGCGTTCCTGGTCAGCTTCCACAGCAAGGTGATGCCGCTCTTCCCCGGCGACATCATCTCCACCGGTACGCCGGGAGCGGTGCACATCAACCCTGGCGACGTGGCGGAGTGCCGCATCCCGGGCGTAGGCGTCCTCACCAACCCGGTGATCGCCGGCCGATGACGATCACCGAGTCCTGGCGGCAGATCGAGCGCTGGCTGGCGCAGTACGCGCCGGCGAGTCACGCCGTACTCGCGCCACCCGCCACCGACGCGGATCTCCAAGCCTGCAACGCCGTGATCGAGCTGCCGCCGGACCTGGTCGAGTCTCTCCGCTGCCACAACGGCCTCACCGAGTGGGCCAACATCCTTCCCGAGGGCCCACCCTCCAGCACGACCGAGATCGCGGCCAACTGGGAACTCCGGATGGACCTGGCCCCGGACTTCGACGGCTTCACCCGTCCACGCGCCCAACACCGATCCGTACTGGCATCCGTCCTGGGTCCCCTGGGCCGACTCCGAGGGCGACCTCCAGATCATCGACCTCCGCCCGGGCCCGTCCCACGGCCGCCTCGGCATGGCCTACCACGACGGCACCGCCGACTTCATCGACTCCTGGCCGAACCTCACGACCTACCTGCAAGCCGTAGTCCGCGCACTCCACAACGGCACCGGAGTGAGCGGCTGGTACCCGTACCTCACCACCCACAAAGAACTCTGGTGGGACCACGGCCCAGACAAGACGTCCGTCAACGACGAACCCCTCACCCGCCTCCCCGGCCAGAACTAGTCCAGAGCTAGCGGGAGAACTAGCTCAGGACGGCGAGGGCGTCGATTTCTACCAGCATGTCTTCGCGGGGGAGGCCGGTGAAGACGGTGGTGCGGGAGGGGAGGACGCCGCTGGGGGTGCGGGTGGAGAGGAACTCGGCGTACGCCTCGTTCATGGCGGCGAAGTGGTCGCGGGTGGTGAGGTAGCAGCGCATCATCACCACGTCGTCGAAGCTGCCGCCGCCGGCCGTCAGGATCGCCTCGATGTTCTGCAGGACGCGGGTGGTCTGGCCCTTCACGTCATCGGTGAAGACGAACTCGCCGGTGGCCGGGTCGACCGACCCTTGGCCGGACACCTGCAGGATGTTGCCCTTGCGGACACCCTGGGAGTACACCGGCATCGGCGCGGGGGCGTCGGTGGTGGAGACGGCGGTCTTGTCGGACATCAGGGTCATACCTCTCAGTTGTAGTCAGTACTGATCGCTGTGGTGGTGGCGAGCAGGTCGGGCAGGAGCTCGAGCACCTGCTCGTAGTTCAGCAGTACGTCGGGCACCGAGACCGACACGGCCCCGACGACCCGGCCGTCGTGGTCGGTGACCGGGGCGGCGATGCAGTTGATGAAGGACTCGTGCTCGGCCCGGTCCTGCGCCCACCCCTGAGCCCGGACCTCGTCCAGTTCGTCGCGCAGCGCCTCGGGCTCGGTGATCGTCTGCGGCGTGAACGCGTGGTAGTCGATCGACGCGAGCAACGCCTCCCGCTCACGCTTCGGCTGAGCCGCCAGCAACACCTTGCCCACGGCGGTGCAGTGCAGTGCAGCCGGTACGCCGACCTGCGAGTACATCCGCACCGACCGCACACTGTCGAGCTTGTCGATGTAGATCACCTCACCGTTCTCCCACGCCGCGAGATGCACGGTCTGCCCGGTCTTCTGGTTCAGCTGCCGCAGGTGCGGTGCAGCCACCGCCCGTACGACGTACTGTTCGCGAGCCGCATCCGCCAGCGAGAACAGTCGCGACCCCAACCGGTAGCGATGCGACTCGTCACGCCGTACGAACCTATCTGCCTCCATGGTCCGCAGCAGCCGCAGCACTGTCGTCTTGTGTACGTCGAGCTCCGTCGCGAGCTGGTCCAGCGACCGGTCCCCCTCACCCAAGCTGGCAAGGATCTGCAACGCCCTGGCAAGGCTCTGACTCATGGCAGCTTCACACCCGCTGGACCGACCCGCGTGGCGGCCCACTCCTCGTCAGAGCAGTTCAGCAGGGTCTTGCGGACAGCGGGGTCCAGCGGAGCCGCATGGTCCTCCGGCACGGCCAACACCGCAGCAGCACCCAGGTGTCCCTGCCGCAACCTCTGCTCCATCGGCAACCCCTGCAACGTCCCAGCAAGGAACCCGGCCGCGAAGGCGTCACCAGCGCCTACCGGCTCGACTACCTCAACGGTGAGCGCCGGCACCTCGGTACGACGGCCATCCGGCTCCAGCACGAGAGCAGTATGCGCGTCGTTCTTCATCACCAGCGTGGAGCGCGGACCAAGCAGCTCACGCAGCTCAGCGGGGTCACTGGTGCCTGCGAAGACCTGAGCCTCGTCAGCCCCGATCAGTACGACGTCAGCCGCCCGCAGCAACCGCCACAGCGGCTCGGGGTCCTTGTCCCGCCACAGCGCCGGGCGCCAGTTGAGGTCGACGCTCAGCTTGAAGCCATAGGTGCCACGTAGAGCCGCCAACCGCTCGAGCATCTCGGCAGCCGTGGCGGAGATCGCAGCGGTGATCCCGGTCGTGTGAACGAGCTCCGCGCTTTGAAGCCTGGCGCGGACTTCAGGCCGGTCCAGGAACGCCGGACTCATCGCCGAGGCAGCCGAGCCGGACCGGTAGTAGTGCATCCGCGACCGGCCGTCCGCGGAGTGCTTCACGTAGAGCGCGGTCGGTCGTTCCGGGTCCTCTTCGACGCCGCCGATCTCGACACCTCGCGCTTGCAAGTCACGCAGTACGTGCCGGCCGAACCCGTCGTCGCCGAGTCGCGAGATCCAACTGGTCGCGACCCCCAGGGCGGCCAGCCCACCGGCCACGTTGCACTCGGCCCCACCCACCGACCGCCGGAACGTCTCGACATCCTCCAGCAGACCACCCGCATCCCCGGCGAACATGATCATCGCCTCGCCGACACAGACCGCGGTCGGGGCCGTCTCACCAACGGGGTCGGACATCGGCACTCCTCGGTGGGCAGGTGATGGGATGGGTACCCGGAACAGACGTCCGTTGACGCGAGTTCCGGCGCGATGCTACAACCGTGGAGTCAGAATGCGCAATCACCATTGCGTATTCTGCAATCTCACTCACAGCAGAGGATCAGATGCCAGCCTCCTACGATGCAGACGCCCTCACCGCTCTTGCCGACCAGCAGGTGAGCTGGCAGGACAAGGCACTACCGCCCGCGTTCTGGGGCCGGACCGTCGCCGAGGTGCTGGCGGACAAGCCCCGGCTCTCCCAGTTGCCCACTCCCCTGCTGACGCTGTCCGCGCCCGGCCTGCGGCACAACGTGGACACCCTGGCCCGCTGGTGCGCCAACCACGGCGTCGAGCTGGCGCCACACGGCAAGACCACGATGGCGCCCGCCCTGTGGGCAATGCAGCTCGAGGCCGGCTCCTGGGCGATCACCCTCGCGAACGGCTTCCAGCTCGGCGTCGCCCGCGCGTACGGCGTCAGCCGAGTGCTGATCGCCAACGCCATCGTCTCCCCGCTGCAACTGCGCTGGATCGCCGACGAGCTCGCATCCGACCCCACGTTCGAGGTCCTGGTCTGGGCCGACTCGGTCCGCACCGTCGAGATCATGGAGGCGGCCCGATCGGCGTACGTCGGACCGGACGCGCGGCCCCTCGACGTCCTGGTGGAGGTCGGCGGACTCGACGGCCGGACCGGTGCCCGTGACGCCGAGACCGCACTGGCCGTCGGCGAGGCGATCGCTCAGGCATCGACATTGCGGCTCACCGGCGTCGCCGGGTACGAAGGCGCGATCGGTCACGGCGTCGACGAGGCCGAGCTCGAGGTGGTTCGCGCGTACCTCCGCGAGCTGGGCGGGATTCACACTCGCCTGCGGGACAAGGGCCTGTACGACGCGGACGTCGTACCGGTCGTGAGCGCCGGAGGCAGTCAGTACTTCGATGACGTCGCGCGAGTGCTGGCGCCGTTCGGTGAGGACGGCGCGCGGGTGGTGCTGCGATCGGGCGCGTACATCACGCATGACGACGGTATGTATCGCCGGCTCTCACCGCTCGGTGAGACGCCGCGGACGGATGGGGAACGACTGGTTTCCGCGATGCACGGCTGGGTCCGGATCACCTCGCAACCCGAGCCGGGGCTGGCGATCTTCGACGCGGGCCGACGTGACCTGCCGTTCGACCAGGATCTGCCCGAACCACAGCTGATCCGGCCGCGCGCGGACGGCGAGCCGGTGCTGAAGGCCGACGGGATGACCGTCGCCAAGCTGAACGACCAGCACGGCTACCTGCACTTCGACGGCGAACCGGTGGTCATCGGCGACGAGCTCAGAGTCGGACTTTCGCACCCGTGTACGGCGTTCGACAAGTGGGGACTGATCCCGGTCGTCGACGACCCGGACGCCGCCGACCCCGTCGTCGTCGACCTGGTCAGGACCTTCTTCTGACATGGCCGACCTGCTGATCAAGGGCGCGACCGTGCTGGACGGTTCCGGCGCTCCCGGCGTTCTCGCCGACGTGGCCGTGGACGGTGCGCGCATCGTGGCTATCGGCAACGACCTGCCGGCCGGCCGCCGGACGATCGACGCGGACGGACTGGCGCTGTCACCCGGGTTCATCGACATGCACGCGCATTCCGATCTGCAGATCCTGGCGAACCCGGACCACACGGCCAAGGTCAGCCAGGGCATCACGCTGGAGGTGCTCGGTCAGGACGGCCTGTCGTTCGCACCGATCGACGACCCGACCCGATCAACGCTCCGGCGTCAGATCGCCGGCTGGAACGGCGAACCGGACGACTTCGACTTCAGTTGGTCCACCGTCGGCGGGTACCTGGACCGGCTCGACCAGGGCATCGCCTGCAACGCGGCGTACCTGGTCCCGCAGGGCACACTGCGGATGATGGTCGTCGGCACCGAGAACCGCCCGGCCACTCGCGCCGAACTGGACGAGATGAAGCGGCTGCTCGCCGAGGGCCTGCAGCAGGGCGCGGCCGGCATGAGCAGCGGCCTCACCTACACCCCCGGCATGTTCGCGACGACCGACGAACTGGTCGAGCTGTGCACGGTGCTGGCTTCGTATGGCGGCTACTACAGCCCGCACCAACGGTCGTACGGCGAGGGCGCTTTGGACGCGTACGGCGAGATGGTCGAGATCGCCCGTCGATCCGGCTGCGCGCTGCACCTCACCCACGCGGTGATGAACTTCGAACCGAACCGCGGCCGCGGCGCCGACCTGGTGGCGATGATCGACAAGGCCGTCGCGAACGGGGTCGACGTGACCACCGACACGTACCCATACTTGCCGGGGGCAACGACGCTGGCAGCGATCCTGCCGAGCTGGACCGCCGAGGGTGGACCGGACGCGCAGCTGGCGCGACTCCGGGATCCCGCCTCCCGTGAGCGCATCGCCCACGAGATGGAGCAGGTGGGCTCGGACGGTTGCCACGGGTGCGTGACCGACTGGAACACCATCGAGATCGGCGGCGTGAAGAGCTCGTCGTTGAGCGGTGCTGTCGGCCAGACGATTGCCGCACTCGCCGAGTCGGCGCGCGAGGCACCGGCCGAGGTGTTCTTCGACCTGCTGATCAGCGACAACCTGGCGACCTCGATCCTGCAGCACGTCGGGCACGAGCAGAACGTCCGCGCGATCATGCGCCACTCCAGCCACACCGGCGGCTCGGACGCGATCCTGGTCGGGGCGAAACCGCATCCGCGCTCGTGGGGCACGTTCCCGCGCTATCTCGGCCGGTACGTCCGCGAGCTCGGCGTACTCGATCTCGCCGACTGCATCCATCACCTCACCGGCCGCCCGGCCCGGCGACTGCGGCTGACCGATCGCGGGCTGGTCCGGGAGGGGTATTACGCCGATCTCGTCCTGTTCGACCCGGCCACCGTGCGCGACACCGCGACCTTCGACGAACCCCGGCAACAGGCCGAGGGCATCCCCTACGTCTTCGTCAACGGCGTCCCTGTCATCGACGCCGGCCGCCGGACCGACGCACTGCCCGGCGGCGCTGTCCGTCGTCCTTCTGGAGAGGAAGCTCTATGACCACCACGCTGGATCTGCTCCGCACCGACCGCGTCCTGACCGTGGTCCGGGCACCGGAGATCTCCGACGCCCGCGACCTGTGCGCGGCCCTGGTTGCCGGCGGCATCCATGTCGTGGAGCTGACCTACACCACGCCTGACCTCCCGAAGCACCTCGAACGGGCCGCAACCACCGCTGCCGAGACCGGCGCGGTGGTGGGAGCCGGCACCGTCCAGACCGGCGCGCACGCGAAGCAGGCGATCGACGCCGGCGCCCAGTTCCTCGTCACGCCGGGCCAAGGCCCCGAGGCGGCAGCGATCGCCGAAGCCGCTCGCGCCGCCGGGATCCCCGTCGTACTCGGCGCGTTCACTCCGTCCGAGGTGATGACCGCTCTCGCCCTGGGCTCCGACGCGGTGAAGATCTTCCCGGCTCACCAACTCGGCCCGAAGTACTTCAAGGACCTGAACGGCCCGTTCCCCGGCGTACCGCTGATCCCGTCCGGTGGCGTCAACGCCGGCAACGCCCGTGACTTCCTCGCCGCCGGCGCCCTCGCCGTCAGCGCCGGCACGGACGTCGTCTCCCCCGCTGATGTGGCGGCCGGGAACTGGCAGGACATCACCACCAAGGCCGCCACGTTCTGCAAGGCTCTGCAATGAGAGTGACCGCGGTCGAGACCATTCGCCCGCGGATCCAGTCGAACCTGTGCTTCGTCCGGCTGCACACCGACACGGGCCTGACCGGTCTCGGTGAGTCCTTCTTCGGCGCACCCGCCGTGGAGACTCACATCCACGAGACCGTCGCACCACTTCTCCTCGGCATGGACGATCCCGCACCGCAGCGGGTGGCCGCACTGCTCACGCCGTACGTCGGCTATCAGGGCGGCGGCGCCGAACTCCGCGGCAACGGCGCCATCGACATCGCCTTGTGGGACCTGATCGGCAAGGCCACGGACCTGCCGTTGGCGCGGCTGCTCGGTGGACCGGTACGGGACCGCATCCGGACGTACAACACCTGTGCGGGTGGGCGTTACGTCAGCACCACGACGCGGCAGAACTCCTCGAACTGGGGTCTGCCCACCGATGCCGGCGAGTACGAGGACCTGTACGCGTTCCTGCACCACCCGGCCCGGCTCGCCCGCGAACTGTCGGACGAGGGCACCCGCGGGATGAAGATCTGGCCGTTCGACCAGGCCGCCGAGGAGAGCAACGGGACCGACATCTCGCCGCGGGCGCTCGCCGCCGGCCTGGACATCGTCGCGGCGATCCGCGCCGAGGTCGGGTTCGAGATGGACCTCATGATCGAGTTGCACGGATTGTGGACCCGGACGGCGGCCGCCAAGATCGCGCGGGCGCTGGCCGAATTCCGCCCGTACTGGATCGAGGACCCGCTCCGGCCCGACGCGGCCGACGCACTCGGCGTCCTGCGCGCGGAGATCGACATACCGATCGCCACCGGCGAGACCTGTATCGGTCGCCGCGGATTTCTCCCACTCTTCCAACGCGGCGCGGTCGACGTCGCGACCCTGGACATCGGCTGGACCGGCGGCATCACCGAAGCCGCCAAGATCGCCTCCCTGGCCGACGCCTACTCGGTCCCCATCGCCCCGCACGACTGCACCGGGCCGGTCTCCCTGGCCGTCGCGACTCACCTGGTCTGCAGCCAACCCAACGGCCTCCTCCAGGAAACCGCCCGGTCCTTCGTCCGCACCTGGTACCCGACTCTGGTGGAAGGCCTTCCGGAACTGATCCCGGGCGAGATCGTCGTACCGACTGCGCCAGGCCACGGTGTGCATGTCCGCGACAACCTGGTGCCCGACGATCTCGCCACCCAACGGATCTCCCGGCTATCCGATCAGCTCTAGCACCGGCCCTTCGTGCAGTGCTCGGTAGACCTTGTCGCGGAGTGCGTTCGCCTCTGCGTCGGTGAGGGTGCGGTCCACCGGTCTGAGGACCAGTCTGACCAGTACGTTCCGCTGACCCGGGGTCAGTTGGAGGCGATCACGGGCAGCCGGCGGCAGGTCGTCGTACGACGTCTCGCCGAGGACCTCAAGGGATTCCGCGGCGTCAGCGTCGGCGCCGAGTGCGTTGCGGACCTTGTCACCGAGCACCTCGGGTGAGACGTCGGCAGACGCGTCTACGACGACGGAGAGGTCGCGGCGGACCGGTGGCATGGAGGAGACGGGCTTGTACGGCGTCAGGTCGAGCATCTGGTCCGCTGCCCGCGGATCTGTCGATCTGAGCAGCCGGATGTCGCGGATGCCCTTGCGCAGCATCAGGAGGCGGTCCAGCCCCGGCCCCATGGCCAGACCGGTCCAGCTGGCGTCCAGACCGGCTCGTTGGAGGACATGCGGCGCCGCAACACCGCACTCACCGATCTCGATCCACTGGTCGTCGAGCAGTACGTCGATCTGGCGGCCGTGGATCGTGTACGGGTGGACTGCCGGCACTGTCCGGTACGTCTGGCCCGGCAGCACGGTGTCCACGAGCCGGGCGATCATGTCTTCCAGCTCGGGCTCTCCGACGGTGACGTTGCGGCTGATCCGCCAGAGGTCGAGCTGATGCGGCGTACCGGTGTGCTGCCAATCGACGGAGTCACGGCGGTAACAGATACCCGCACAGATCATCAGTACGTCGGACGACGAGGAGCCGGCCAGTTCACGCAGTGCCGGTGGGATCATCGCGGACGTGTGGCTGCGCAGTACTTCGCCCTCTGACGCGTAGCGGGTGTAGCGAGCCTCCCGGGTCACCGCGTCGCCGGCGTACCCGAGGTTGTCGTAGTTGTCGGCCAGTGTGACCACGGGATGGTCGCGTCTGGTCCAGATCTCGGTGTACGGCCAGGCGTGGCCCAGGGCCGTACGGATCGAGTCGACGATCAGCTGGATGGCATGGGGTCCCTGGGCCGGATCGGTGAGGTCGCGCAGGGCCAGGGCGTCGTGCAGTTCAAGCGGGGTAAGGACAGACATGGGTCTCGCTCCAAGGTGACGGTCTCGACGGGGGTCCACCCCGGTCGGCCGCGGTCACCTCAGGAGAGAGCGCAGCAGCAGCTCACCCCGTCGGCACCGTCGTGCCGGCCGGGGCGCAGAAATCGCCGCCCGTACTGCGCCATGCCTCCACTGTACCGGTCTGGGACGATAGGCCGCATGCGATGGATCGACACACTGGAAGCCGCAGCCGCCGAGAAGCTGCCCGAGGCCGTGCACCGGTATTACCGGCAAGGCGCGGCCGGCGGGGTCAGTGTGAGCGAGGCCGTCGCGGCCTGGTCGGCGTACCGCTTCCGGCCCCGTGTCCTGAACGACGTGTCCACGGTCGAGCTGGGTACGACGGTGCTCGGCACGCCGGTCGACGTACCGGTGCTGGTGGCGCCGTCGACCCTGCATCGGATGGCGGATCCGGACGGCGAGGTCGCGATGGCGACCGGTGTCGGTGCGGCGAACTCGCTGATCGGTCTGTCCAGCAACGCCGGTACGACGTTCGCCGACCTCGGGGCGACCGGTGTGCCGTGGTGGTTGCAGATCTACGTCGTGCGGAATCGCGAGATCACCGAGCGCATGCTGGACGCGGCGGTCGAGGCCGGCGCGCGGGCCGTCGTCCTGACCGTCGACACCCCGGTGGTCGGCCGCAAGGAGGACACCGGGGAGACCGTGTGGGATCTCGTCCAGCCCAGCCAGTTCCTGGCGAATCTGCCCGAAGGCGACTGGACCGACGCGGACCTGGCGAAGTCCGATGACCTGAGTCCGGACGTGATCGGCCGGCTCGCCGAGCGCACCGGGCTGCCCGTGGTGGTGAAAGGCGTGCTGCGCGGCGACGACGCCAAACGCTGCGCGGACGCGGGCGCGGCCGGCGTGATCGTGTCGAACCACGGCGGCCGCCAACTCGACGGATCCATCCCGACCGCGCAGGCACTGCCGGAGGTCGCGGAGGCGCTCGCGGGCACGAGCACCGAGGTGTACGTCGACGGCGGCATCCGTCGCGGCGAACACATCCTCACCGCGCTGGCGCTGGGTGCCCGAGCCGTCTTCGTCGGCCGCCCGGCCCTCTGGGCCCTCACCGTCGACGGCTCCGCCGGAGTCACCCGCCTCCTCACCGACCTGGGCACCGAGCTCGACCACTGCCTCCGGCTGGTCGGCTGCCCCCGCCCCGCCGACCTGACCCCCGACCTGGTAATCCGCACCTGACCCACCGGCCGGTGACCGGGGTGGCTCGTACGGTGGGGTGGAGGGCGCGAGAGGGGTGTAGGTGTGGAGCCGCTGCGGATTGTTTCGTTGAATGCTTATCCGGCCGGGTATCAGCTGGTTCATGATTTCGCGGAGCGGAACGGGCACGAGATCGTGCTGGTGGTGACGCTGCCGCACACGAGCCGGTACGGCGAGTCGGTCCGGCCGATGGTGCTGGATCTGCCGGAGCGGACCAACGCGCTGATCACCACCAAGCTGCGGACCGTCGCGGCCCCGGTGATCGAGACACTGCGACCGGACGTGATCATCTCGGCCGCGTTCCCGCGACTGATCCCGGCGGAGATCCTCGAGATCCCGAAGTACGGCGCGATCAACTGCCACCCGTCCCCACTGCCGGCCGGGCGCGGGCCGACACCCCAACGGCTGATCTACGAGGGTGACGACCGGGTCGGCGCGACCGTGCACCGGACCGCCGCCGAGTTCGACACCGGCGCGATCCTCGCGCAACGGATCGCGCCGCTACCGGACGATCTCAACGGCATCGGCATCATGCGCACCTGGCGCGCGCTCCTCACCGAATGCCTCGACGAGGCCGTCCCCCGCCTCGTCGCCGGCGACCCCGGCGAGACCCAGGACCCGGCCAAGGCGACCGAGGCGCCGTTCTTCACCGAGGCGGAGTACCTGCTCGACCTCACCGAACCGTCCGCAGTGGTACGGCGCAAGGCCGCCGCGCTGAACGTGACGTCGCCCGCGGCCAAGGTGCAGCTCGGCGGTACGACGTACGTGATCAGCCGGACGGACGTCGTACCGACGGAAGCGACCGCGGCGCCGGGCAGTGTGCTGGCGGAACACGAGGATGGCTGGACCGTGCAGACCGGCGACCTGGCGCTCCGGCTGACCCGGCACTCCCCTTAGCCAGCCACCAGAGCCGGCCACGGGGATGCAGAAAGGCCCCGGTCCGTAGACCGGGGCCTTCCAATGCTGGTGACGCTTTAGGCGTCAGCCGTCTCCTCGAGGAGGTTGCGGGTGAGGTTGGGGTCAACCTGGACACCCGGGCCCATCGTGGTGGAGACGACGGTCTTCCTGATGTAGCGGCCCTTGGAGCTGGCCGGCTTGAGCCGGAGGATCTCCTCCAGCGCGGCGCTGTAGTTCTCCACCAGCTGGGCCTCTTCGAAGGAGGCCTTGCCGATGATGAAGTGCAGGTTCGCGTGCCGGTCGACCCGGAACTCGATCTTGCCGCCCTTGATCTCGGTCACGGCCTTGGCCACGTCCGGGGTGACCGTACCGGTCTTCGGGTTCGGCATCAGACCGCGCGGGCCGAGGACGCGGCCGAGGCGGCCGACCTTGCCCATCAGGTCAGGGGTGGCGACGACGGCGTCGAAGTCGAGCCAGCCGTCGGTCACCTTCTTGATCATGTCGTCGTCGCCGACGAAGTCGGCGCCGGCGGCCTTGGCGGCCTCGGCCTTGTCACCGGTGGCGAAGACGAGGACCCGTGCCGTCTTGCCGGTACCGTGCGGAAGGTTGACGGTGCCGCGCACCATCTGGTCGGCCTTGCGGGGGTCGACCCCGAGGCGCATCGCGACGTCTACGGTCGAGTTGAACTTCTTGCCGCCGGCGGCCTCTTTGGCCAGCCGGATCGCCTCGAGCGGCGTGTACAGGTGGTCGAAGTCAATCTTGTCCGCGATCGTGCGGTAGGCCTTACTGCGCTGTGCCATTGGGTTTCCTCTCTGGGGTGTGGTCCACGGGCGGCGCTTCGCCCTGCCACAACTGCATGAAGTCTTGCTGCGGTGTACGGACTCAGCCGTCGACGGTGACGCCCATCGAGCGGGCGGTGCCCTCGATGATCTTCATCGCGGCGTCGATGTCGCGGGCGTTCAGGTCCGGCATCTTGGTGGTGGCGATCTCGCGGACCTGGTCCTTGGTGATCTTGCCGACCTTGTCGCGCTGCGGGACGGCCGAGCCCTTCTGCAGACCGGCGGCCTTCTTGATCATCTCCGGCGCCGGCGGCGTCTTGGTGATGAAGGTGAAGGAACGGTCTTCGTAGATGGTGATCTCGACCGGCACCACGTTGCCGCGCATGGACTCCGTCTGGGCGTTGTACGCCTTGCAGAACTCCATGATGTTGACGCCGTGCGGACCGAGCGCGGTACCGACCGGCGGGGCCGGCGTCGCGGCACCGGCCTGGAGCTGCACCTTGACCAGGGCAGCGATCTTCTTCTTGGGAGGCATTTCGGGTCCTTAGACTTTCTGGATCTGGCTGAAGCTGAGTTCCACCGGGGTCTCCCGGCCGAAGATCTCCACCAGCGCCTTGATCCGCTGGGCGTCGGCATTGATCTCCGTGATCGTGGCGTGCAGGGTCGCGAACGGCCCGTCGACCACCATGACCGAGTCGCCGACACCGAAGTCCGCAACCTCGACCTTCTTCTTGGCCGCGGTCTTGGTCGGTGCGGCGCCGGCCTCGGCTGCCGCTGCCTCGGCCGCCGCCACGACGGCCGGAGCAAGCATCTTCTCCACCTCTTCGAGGCTGAGCGGGACGGGCTTCTGGCTGTTCCCGACGAAACCGGTCACCGACGGCGTGTGCCGCACGGTCGACCAGGACTCGTCGGTCAGGTCCATCCGGACCAGCACGTAACCCGGGAGCACGGTGCGCTTCACCATCCGGCGCTGCCCGTTCTTGATCTCGGCGACCTCCTCGGTCGGCACGATGATCTCGAAGATGTAGTCCTCCATGTTCAGGGAGTTGATCCGGTTCTCCAGGTTGCCCTTGACCCGGTTCTCCATCCCCGAATAGGTGTGGACGACGTACCAGTCGCCGATCTGCGAACGCAGCCGGCTGCGCAGCTCCTCGAGCGGGTCGCCCGGCTCCTCGGGCTGCGCTTCCTCGGGCTCGTCGGCCTGCGCGGCGGCGGCCGCGGCCGCGACAGCGAAGGCTTCCATGTCGGCGTCGTCGGCGGGCTCGTCCTCGTCGGACTCGTCGTCCGCGGTCAGGCTCGCGGCGGCCGCCGTACCGGAGTCGGCGTCGCCGGCGGAGAAGACCACCTCGTCGGCGACCGGCTCCTCGTCGGTGTCCTCGACCGCCGTCTCGGCGGTCTCGGCGGCCAGCTCGTCGGCGGCGTCCTCGACGTCGGACGCGGTCACGACCTCGTCGTCCTCGGCGGCATCGGCGGCGGCGACCACCACGACGGGCTCGTCGTCGGAGTCGTCCGCGTCGGCCGGGCCCTCCTCGGCCTCGTCGTCGGCGGTGTACTCCTCGGCTTCGTCCTCGATCGCGATCTCGTCATCCTCATCGTCGTCATCGGTGTCGAGATCCGCGAACAGGTCGTCATCGTCGTCGGAGTCGTCGTCCAGGTCGAGATCAAGGTCCAGGTCGATCTCGTCGTCGGAGTCAGCGGATACGTCGAACTCGTCCTCGAAGTCGAGGACCTCGTCGTCACGCTCGGACACGTTGTACTCCGTCATCTCTTGCATCGGGTCTTGTCTGCTTCGGGTCGGGCCGCGGCCCGGGACCCCCGGCTCAGGTGTTCGTGGGCGGCTGCGAACTGTCTCAGCCGAAGATCTTGAACATCGCCCAACCGAAGGCGAGGTCGAGAACCGAGACGATCGCGATGACGAACACCACGAAGGTCAGGACGACCACGAAGTAGGTGGAGAGCTGCTTGCGAGTCGGCCAGACGACCTTGCGGAGCTCGGCAACCACCTGGCGGTAGAAGCGCAGCAGGCGGTTGCCCGACTTGCTCTCCGCAGGCTTGCCGGCGCCGGACGGTGCCGGGGTGCGCGTCTCCGTCACGACCTAACCTCTTTCGCTAGCGGCGGCCTGACCGGCCCTGCGCCGGTCAGGATTTGCAGGGCACGAGGGACTTGAACCCCCAACCTTCGGTTTTGGAGACCGATGCTCTGCCAGTTGAGCTAGTGCCCTCTGCAATCCTCCGGACGCCGCGGGACCTGATCTCGGGCATGCCGAGTCAGGGCCTCCAACGCCCGGACTAGAAGAGTGTACGGGTTCGGGGCCACCTGGTCGAACTGAGGCCCTGCCCGTACGACCCCCTCCCGGGCGTCGCACCGCGACGAGAACCATACAGCCTCCACCCGGTCCCAACGGACCACACCCCCACCGCGTTCCCGGATCGTGGACGACGTGCCGCGGCCGCCCGGCCCCGAGTACGTGCGGCCGACCGACAGTGCCAGGATGGGCACCATGGGTTCCAGGGTTTCGGCGCGGATCGGCGCCATCAGTGAGTCGGCGACGCTCGCGGTCGACAGCAAGGCGAAGGCGCTCAAGGCGGCCGGGCGACCGGTGATCGGGTTCGGGGCCGGTGAGCCGGACTTCCCGACGCCGGACTACATCGTCGAGGCGGCCGTCGAGGCGGCCCGCGATCCGAAGAACCACCGCTACAGCCCGGCCGGCGGCCTGCCGGAGCTGAAGCAGGCGATCGTCGCCAAGACCAAGCGCGACTCCGGCTACGAGATCGAGGCCGCCCAGGTGCTGGTCACCAACGGCGGCAAGCACGCGGTCTACAACACGTTCGCGACGCTGCTCGACCCGGGTGACGAGGTGCTGCTGCCGGCGCCGTACTGGACGACGTACCCGGAGACCATCCGGCTGGCCGGCGGCGTACCGGTCGAGGTGCTCGCCGACGAGACGCAGAACTACTGCGTCACCATCGAGCAGCTCGAGGCGGCCCGGACCGAGAAGACCAAGGCCCTGCTGTTCTGCTCGCCGTCCAACCCGACCGGCGCGGTGGACAGCCCGGAGGCGATCGAGGCGATCGGCCGCTGGGCGCTCGAGCACGACCTCTGGGTGATCACCGACGAGATCTACGAGCACCTGACGTACGGCGACACGACGTCGACCTCGATCCCGGTCGCCGTACCGGAGCTGGCGGACAAGACCGTCGTGCTGAACGGTGTCGCCAAGACCTACGCGATGACCGGCTGGCGAGTCGGCTGGATGATCGGCCCGAAGGACGTGATCAAGGCCGCGACGAACCTGCAGTCGCACCAGACCTCGAACGTCTGCAACGTCGCCCAGCGGGCCGCGATCGCCGCGCTGACCGGGGACCTGAGCGCGGTCGACGAGATGAAGAAGGCGTTCGACCGCCGCCGCCAGACGATGGTGAAGCTGCTGAACGAGATCCCCGGTGTCGAGTGCCCGGAGCCGACCGGGGCGTTCTACGCGTACCCGTCGGTCAAGGGCGTGCTCGGTAAGGAGATCGCGGGCCGCACTCCGACGACGTCGGCGGAGCTGGCCGAGGTCATCCTGGACGAGGCCGAGGTGGCCGTCGTACCGGGTGAGGCGTTCGGTGCGCCCGGATACCTGCGGCTGTCGTACGCGCTCGGCGACGCGGATCTGGCCGAGGGCGTCGGCCGGATCGCCAAGCTGCTGAGCTGAGCGTCGGGACTGAGATGAGGGCCGTCCATCCGCAGGGTGGACGGCCCGATTTCTGTCCGGGCGCTGTCCCTCGGTAACCTTCTGTGATGACGCATCGGGATCTGCGGGTGCTGCCGAAGGCGCATCTGCATCTTCACTTCTCGGGCTCGATGCGGCACCTGACGCTGGTCGAGCTGGCGGACAAGCACGGCGTCCGGTTGCCCGACGCGCTGCGCACCGACTGGCCGCCGGAGCTGTCGGCGGCGGACGAGCGCGGCTGGTTCCGGTTCCAGCGGCTGTACGACATCGCCCGGTCGGTGCTGCGCACGGAGGACGACGTACGGCGCCTGGTCCGGGAAGCGGCCGAGGACGACCGGGCCGACGGCTCCCGCTGGCTCGAGATCCAGGTGGACCCGTCGGGGTACGCGAACCGCTTCCACGGCATCACCGAGTTCACCGACCTGGTCCTGGACGCAGCCCGGGACGCGGCCGCCTCGACCGGCATCGCCGTCCAGGTGGTGATCGCGGCCAACCGCACCCGCCACCCGCTCGACGCCCGCACGCTGGCTCGGCTCGCTTCGCAGTACGTGGGGCGCGGTGTGGTCGGTTTCGGCCTGTCGAACGACGAGCGGCGCGGGACGACGTCGGAGTTCGCGCCGGCCTTCCGGATCGCTCGCAACGCCGGACTGCTCTCCACACCGCACGGTGGTGAGCTGTGCGGCCCCGCCACCGTCCGGACCTGCCTGGACGAGCTGGGAGCCGGCCGGATCGGCCACGGCGTCCGGTCGATCGAGGACTCCGACCTCCTGAAGCGGATCGTCGACGCACAGGTCGCCCTGGAGGTCTGCCCAGCCTCCAACGTCTCCCTCGGCGTCTACCGCAGCGCCGAGGAGGTGCCCCTCCGGCAGCTCTACGAGGCCGGCGCCCGAATCGCCCTAGGCGCCGACGACCCCCTCCTCTTCGGCTCCCGCCTGGCCGAACAGTACGAAACAGCCCGCACAGTCCACGCCTTCACCGACGAAGAACTAGCCAACCTGGCCCGCAGCTCCGTCCTCGCCTCCACCGCCCCCGCCGACATCCAGAAAACCCTCCTCACCGACATCGACAACTGGCTCGGCGTCACCGCCCCCGCCCTGGCGTGAAAGCCGTCTACCTGGCCCGGCACGGCCAGACGGAGTGGAACGTCGAGGGCCGGAAGCAGGGACGGCTCGACTCGCCGCTGACGCCAGAGGGGCTCGCTCAGGTACGTCGCAACGCCCGGCTGATCGGCAAGGAAGAGGTCGACGCCATCTACGCCAGCCTGCTCGGGCGGGCCTACACAACGGCAGAGGTCTTCGCGACAGCGCTTGGGTTGCCGCTGCACGTGCTCGACGATCTCAGCGAGGTCGACCACGGTGAGTGGTCAGGACTCACCACGGCAGAGGTCGAGGCGGGCTGGCCGGGGCAGTTGTTGGTCCGGCAGCGTGCGAAGTACGACTTCCGGTTCCCGGGTGGCGAGAGCTATGCGGATGCCGACGGACGGGCCGGGCGGGCGCTGGCGGAGGTGGCGCGGTCGGGAGCACGGCGGCCGCTGCTCGTCTCGCACGAGATGATCGGGCGGATGCTGCTGAAGCAGTTGGGTGTGCCCGATGCGCTGGCGCGCAGCCAGCCGTCCGACGTTTTCTACCGCGTCACAATCGGTGACCAGGGCATTGTCGTGGAGACGCTGTGAGACTTACGTTGCGTGCATGACGCCGACGAAGATCTTGTTGCCTGAGGATGAGTTGCCGACGCGTTGGTACAACGTGCTGCATGATCTGCCGACGCCGCCGCCGGCGGTGTTGCATCCGGGGACGGGGCAGCCGGTGGGGCCGGATGATCTGGCTCCGTTGTTCCCGATGGATCTGATCCTGCAAGAGGTGTCGCAGGACCAGTACGTCGACATCCCGGGCGAAGTGCTCGACGTCTACAGGCTCTGGCGGCCGAGCCCGCTCTACCGGGCGCACCGGCTGGAGAAGGCGCTCGACACCCCGGCCCGGATCTACTACAAGTACGAGGGCGTCTCCCCGGCCGGGTCGCACAAGCCGAACACCGCCGTACCGCAGGCCTACTACAACGCCAAGTCCGGTGTCCGGAAGCTCACCACCGAGACGGGTGCCGGCCAATGGGGTACGGCGCTCGCCTTCGCCTGTGCGCAGTTCGGGCTGGAGTGCGAGGTCTGGCAGGTCAGGGCGTCGTACGACCAGAAGCCGTACCGCCGGACGATGATGGAGGTCTTCGGCGCGACCGTGCACCCGAGCCCGTCGGACCTCACCGAGGCGGGACGCAAGATCCTGGCCGGCGATCCCGACTCCCCTGGTTCGCTCGGTATCGCGATCAGTGAGGCGGTCGAGGCCGCCATACAGGACGAGACCGTGCACTACGCGCTCGGCTCGGTGCTCAACCACGTGCTGCTGCACCAGACGATCATCGGCGAGGAGGCGCTGATCCAGCTCGCCATGGTCGGTGAGACGCCGGACCTGCTCGTCGGCTGCACCGGCGGCGGCTCGAACTTCGGCGGTCTCGCGTTCCCGTTCCTGCGGGAGAAGTGGGCCGGCCGGATGGCGCCGATCATCCGCGCGGTCGAGCCGGCCGCCTGCCCGTCGCTGACGCAGGGGACGTATGCGTACGACTTCGGCGACACGATCGGGATGACGCCGCTGATGAAGATGCACACCCTCGGCCACGACTTCGTCCCCGACCCGATCCACGCCGGCGGGCTGCGGTACCACGGGATGAGCCCGCTGATCAGCCACCTCTACGAGACCGGTGAGATCGAGGCCGTCGCCAAGCAGCAGTCGGAGTGCTTCGCCGCCGGTGTGCAGTTCGCCCGCACCGAGGGCATCGTGCCGGCCCCCGAGCCCACGCACGCACTGGCCGCCGCGATCGAGGAAGCCCTGCTCTGCAAGGAGTCCAGCGAGGAGAAGGTCATCCTCACCGCCCTCTGCGGCCACGGCCATCTCGACCTGGCCGCGTACGACGCCTACCTCACCGGCGCCATGACGGACCGGTCCTGGGACGACGCCGACATCCAGGCTTCGGTGGCACAGGCCCTCTCGCGGCTACCAGCGGTCAACTAGCGCCCACCGCGCTTCCACCAGGGTTTGGGCTGCTTGGCGACTGCTGTCAGCCAGTCCGCCGGGATGGCCCACCCCCTGGTGCTGAGTGCCTCGAAGTACTGCGCTTTGAGGCTGTCAGGCAACCAGTACGTCGCACTGCTCCGGTCAGCGACCTCGAAGTACGTCGTGCGATGCCCAACACTCCACACCGTCGCCAGGTTGGAGCAGTACGCAAGCCGCACGTAGTCCCACCGTGCCTGCTCGTCCGACAGGTCGTAGGCGCGCTCGGTCACCTGCAACAGCCGCCGCTTCGGCCGGGGCTCCTGCTCGATTCCCTCGATGAGTCCCTGCACCAGCGCCCGGTCCGCTGTCAGCTCATCCGGCAGCCGCATCCCCACGGGATCCAGTACGGCCGACCCCACTCGCGGACCCGCCACCTCCAGAAACACCTCCAACAGCGCCAGCCCCTCCTCAGCCCGCACAAACCGCGAGAGCTCCGCATCCAACGTCGTCACTGCTTCCTCGGCCACAGCAGGACCCTAATCTGCCCCGGTCTGCCCGCATCTGCCCCGCCTGCTTACGCTCAGCTAGCCCGTCTCGACCCACCCAGCTGCCCCGGACAGCGGCCACCGGGCGTGTCGGCATCGCCGGAAAGCCCTTCCGCAGCGGGGATTCCGGGGCATCCCGGGGCATCGCGGGGCAGCTTGGGGCAGATCATCCACAGACCCGGCTTTCGTGGTCGCGGACGGTGTTCGGGCACCTACAATTACCGCCATGCCAGAGCCCAACGAACTGCTGCGAGCCGCCCGGGAGCGGACGGCGTCGCGGCGCGCGCCCGGTGAGCAGATGTCCCGGGCCGAACTCGCGGAGGCCGTCTGCAGCTGGCTGTGGGAGACCACCGAGACGAAGTACGAGCTGGACGGGCACTACATCGCGAAGCTCGAGCGTGGTGCGGTCCGCTGGCCCGGAGCGGCGTACCGGTCGGGGCTGCGGTACGTCCTGAACGTCGCCGACGACGGCGAGCTGGGGTTCGTCCCGCCGGGCGGTCCCGGCAGTGTCGATCCCGAGCCCGGTACCAGTTCGATGCTCGGTCTGGAGGACGACCTGGTGCAGGCCGGCGACGAGTCGGTCGCGCTACTCGCCCTCGCCGAGGAGTCGAACGTCGGTGAACTGACCGTCGAACAGCTGCACGCGGACATCCTGCGGATCACCCAGAACTACCTGCGGACGCCGACCAAGGCGCTGTTCGTCCGCAGCCGCGCCGTCCGGGACCGTGCCTTCCGCCTGCTCGCCGGACGCCAGCCACCGAACCAGACCCGCGACCTGTACGCGACAGCCGGCTGGGCGCTGACCCTGCTCGGCTGGATGGCGGTGGACCTCGGCCGGCCGGACGTCGCCGAGAGCCACACCCGGACGGCGTGGGCCTGCGCCGAGGCCGCCGATCGCGACGACCTCCGTGCCTGGGTCCGTGCCACCCAGCACACGGCCGCGTTCTGGCAGGACGACTTCGCCCGGGCGGCGTCGTACGCGCAGGACGGGCTGCAGTTCGCCCGCGGCAGCTCGACCCTGTTTCTCGCGAGTGTGTCGGCAGTGGACCTGGCCCGGTCCGGGCGTCACGCCGAAGCCCGCGAAGCCCTGGCCATCGCGAAACGCACCACGGTCCGCACCGATGTTCCCGAGCTCGGCGGCCCGTTCCTGTGTACGCCGGAACGCGCAGCGGGCATCTGGTCCGACGCGCACCTGGCGCTCGGCGAGGCGGAGGAGACGTTGAAGCACGCGGACCACGGCGTCGCGATGTTCGAGGCCGCACCGCATGCGGTCCGCAACTTCGGCTCCGAACGCATGGTCCGGCTGCAACTCGCCAAGGCCCATCTGCAACTCGGTGAGCTGGACGGCGCGACCGAGGCGGTCGCGGCGGTGCTCAGCACACCGGTCGAGTACCGCGTCCGTCCACTCATCCACCGCATCAGCGAGGTCGCCGCCCTCACTCGGCTCAGCCGGCACGCGACCGATCCCAAGGCCCTCGCTCTGCACGACTCGATCCGTGTCTTCATCCGTCACCCCGCCAGTCGGGCGACGCCCAGCAAGTAAGAGGAGTACTGATGTTCGAAGAAGTTCGCGACCACTGGTACTGGCGGCCGGGCTGGCGCGCCGACCGCAGCTTCTACACCTGGCACATCACCTTCGAAGGGCGCGAGGAGATCGCTGCGCTCCACGCGTCGTACGCCGATCTGATCGACGACCTCCCCGGCTTCACACCCGTGCCGCTGGAATGGCTGCACCTCACCCTGCAGGGCGTCGGCTTCACCGACCGCGTACCGGAGGCCGACCTGGCCGACATCATCGACGCCACCCGCCCCCGCGTCGCGAACCTGGGATCCTTCCCGGTCACCGTCGGCCCGGCCGTGCTCGACCCCGAAACCATCCGGCTCCCGGTCCGCCCGATCGAACCCCTGCAATACCTCCGCGACCTCACCCGCGCCGCCATTACGGACGTCTGGGGCGACGACGCCGTCCCCGAACTCCCCGAGCTCGACCCCCACATCACCCTCGCCTACAGCAACCACAACGCCCCCGCCGCCCCACTAACCACCCGCCTACTGGCCCACGACCCGCACTCCACAGCCCTCTCCATCACCACCCTCACCCTCATCACCCTCACCCGAACCCACCACCTCTACCACTGGAAACCCCACCTCACCCTGGAACTCACCTAACAACCCCACCTGGCCTCCGAGTTCCGGTCATGAGACCTCACATCCTCACTGACCGGGAACGCAAGCGTCTCGGCCGCTGCCGGCTGTGCACTCCACCGCGGTCACGCCGCGCCGACACTGCCGCGGCGGCCTCCAAATTATGTTGCCAAGCGCAACCACCCCACTGTGCCCAGACTGTTTCCACAACCTGGTAAGGGTTGTGGACAACCTGCCTCGCTGAATCCCCTTGAAAATAAGGGATCCTGGCTTTTGAAAACTGTCGGTGGGTGTGTCTAGAGTTGACGGTATGGGACTCCTGGATGAGCGGCCGGTGTGGTCGATGAGTGGCGGCGAGATATTGTCGGGTCTCGACGCGGTCAATGCTGAGATCGCCCGCCTGAAGACCCGCGGTCTGCACCTCGTCGCCCGCCTCGACGACACCGGATACGCCAACGAGATCGGCGCCCACGACACCGTTCGCCTGCTGACCTTCCGCTACCGCCTCGACAGCATCGAGGCCCATCGCGACGTCCGCCTGGCCCGCGCCCTCCCCAAGTACCCGACCGTCTCCGCTGCCCTCCCCGACACCACCCCAGCGCCCGCTGCCGACCCCGACGTCTCCACCACCCATCCCGACGACACCGACGACACAGACCTCAATGGTCCTGCCGTCGATGGTGGCGCGGGGGAGGCCGGTGAACGGCCGCTCCACCCAGCTCAGGCCCAGGCGATCGTATGGGCGCTGGACCGCGTCGCCGCCAGAGTCCCGCCGGAACATCTCGCCGTGGCCGAGGAACAACTGGTCGACCTCGCCAGGCACCTGTCGCCAGGACAGCTACGCAAGGCCGGCAAGGAGATCGGCGACCTCCTGGACAGCGACGGCCCCGGACCCGGCGAGGACAAGGCCTACGCCCGGGAGTCGCTGACTCTGGCGAACGCCGAGAACGGTGTGAAGTTCCGCGGGTTCCTGGCCAACGAGAACGCCGAACTCCTCCGCGCCCTGATCCACGCCGGCGCCCGCCCCCACAAGACCCTCGACGGCGAAATCGACCCCCGCCCCCGCGAAAAGCGTCAGGCCGACGCCCTCACCACCGCCCTAACCATCGCCGCCACAACCACCGACACCGGCTACACCCCACCCGCCACGCCCACCACCGGCCACGCCGCAACCACCGGGCAGCCCGCCCCCAAGCCCGCGCCCACCGACACCGACGGTTCCGGTTCCGCCGTGCACGAGGCCGCCGAGCCCGCCGCTGCATCCACCGACACCGCCGGGACCGCCGGAGTTGGTGGGACTGGTGGGTGGGTGCCGGGGTTCGGGGCGAAGGCGAACATCACCGTCACCATCGACTTCAACGACCTGGAGGCCGCCACCGCCGACGCGACCGGTCAACTCGGGTACGGCGACGCGCTCTCGGCCGCCGCGATCCGCCGTCTCGCCTGCGACGCCACCATCATCCCGCTCGTACTCGGTTCGAACTCCGAACCACTCGACGTCGGCCGCTCCGAACGACTCGTCAACCGCGCGATGCGCCGCGCCCTGAACGCCCGCGACAGAGGCTGCGTCGTCTGCGGCGCACCACCCATCCAGTGCGACGCCCACCACGTGCAGTCGTGGATAGATGGTGGCCCGACCGCCATCTCCAACCTGGTGCTGCTCTGCCGCCGCCACCACATCGACCTACACCACGGTCACTGGACGATCACCATCACCAACGGTGCAGTCCACGTCTCGCGCCCCACCTGGGCCGACCCACCACGCATTACTCACCGCGCCGCCCAAGGGCACCCGCCTGCCCACGCCCGAGTCGACGCGTCACCACCGAACGGCACCGCACCATCCACGCCGAATCAGCGGGCCAACGAGCCCGCGGCCTCGGAACAGTCGCTCAACAAGGCCGACGAAACCAATGGGAGTGAATCCATTCGCCCCGACCCGTGGCATGAGCCCGCGGCTTCCGGCGAAGGTCCCCGCTCGAGGTGGCAGGCCGACGAGGCCGCGCGCCAGGAAGCAGCGCGCTTTGCCGTCTGGGGTGACGACACGACGCGTGCTGCCCTCGAGAAGTCCGGCCGACCTGGCAAACCTGTTGATCCCGCCCACGCGGCTGGCTTCAATCCCGTCGATCCGTGGGGCGATGCCGGCGTCCCTGAAGACACCGCAGATCTCGTCTCACACGCCGCGCTGTAGACGAGAGCACCACACCGACCGGCCTATCGGTGCCAGCCTCGCTCCACACCGCTGCGCCCGCCCGGGCTGGGCGTCCTCGTCCTCGCCGACGTCAAGGCCAGGCCCTCCGGGTGCCTCCGGCCAGCCTTGACCCCGACTCTGGGCGAGCCCCGTGCGTGCAGCTCAGGTGCCGTAGGTGCGGAGTGAGACAACGTGGGCTCGGCGGGTGCCGTTGGTTTTTAGGGCTTTTAGGCGGAGGGCTGTTGCGGTTACGGAGACGTGGTGGCGGTTGGTTCGATGGTGGTTGGCCTCGACTGTGGCGATGGGTTGCCAGTCGGCGCTGCCGTTTCGCGCCTCGAGAATGTAGGTGTTGAGGAGGGTGGGGAGGACGTCGAACGGGGTGCGGTGGTGGTGGAGGTTGATGAGGTCTTCTTCGACGTCGGCGTCGAGGATGACGACGATCTCGGCGAGTTCCACGGGGGTGGGCCAGGTGAGCTGGATCCAGGGTTCGGGGTCCCAGGCGAGGTCTTCGGAGGACCAGAGTTGCGGGCCGCCGTACGGGCGGGAGTAGCCGCCGATGACGTTCGAGGCGGCGTACGCCGAGGTGTCGCCGAGACGGAGGCAGAGGCCGGCCCTCGGCAGGATGTGTTTCCAGGAGCGGAACTGCTCGGTCCACTGCTCGTCCGGTGCGGGGTCGCGGTGGGCGAAGAAGATCATCCCGGGCAGGGCGGTTGCCGCCGTGTGGACAGAGATGTCGGGGTTCTGTTTGAGGACGACGATCACGTTGCCGGGGCGGTCCGGGCGGTAGTCGACGGGTACGTCGATCCACCGCTTCTCCCCCGCAGTCACGGGGACAGAACGGGAGTCGACGTACGCCAGCGGCAGGTAGTTCTGAGGTTTGAGCGGATCGTGCAGCTCGACCGTCAGCACCGCGTCGTGAGCCGCGTCGACCAGCAACTGCAGACCGTCCAACGCCGGATCGACCGGCACGACCATCGCGACATCACTGTCCAGCGGCAACGTACCCGACGAGACCTCAACCGCCGGACAGGTCAAGGTGGACGACGCGGTGACGGTGGCTTGCAGGGCGAGGTTCGCCGGGTCTTCGTCGACCACACCCAAGACCGACGCGTCAGCACGCTGCATCGCGCGGCGCATCACCTCGAACCGTTCGGTCGCCAACTCCCGCGGCGACAACCCGTTGCGTGACGCAACGGCTGAGGCGATCCCGACGGCCTCCCCCAGTACGGCGCACGTCGCCATCACCCGCGTCGTTCCGAACGCCACGTGACTCGCGCTGATGTTCCGCCCGGCCATCCACAAATTCGACACATTCCGTGAGTACAGGGACCGCAACGGGATGTGGTAGTTCCCGTCCGGATGCCAGTGCTTCGACCCACGCTCGGACGAGTACACCCCACCAGGCGGATGCAGATCGATCGACCACCCGCCGAACGCAACCCGGTCCTCGAACAACGTCTGCCGGAGTACGTCGTGCTGCGTCAGCACGTGATCGCCGAGGAACCGCCGGTACTCACGCTTCCCAGGCACCGACCCGATCCACTCCAGCGTCAACGTCTCAGCGTCGAAGCGGCCCGAGTTCTTGATGTAGTCCCAGATCCCGTAGACCACCGCCTGCAGCTCGTCCCGGATCCGTTCGTTGTCGTCGACAACATCCAGCTCCCCACCCCACTCGATCCACCAGTAGGCACACCCGTTCAGATCGGAGCGGATGATCCGTCGCGACGGAATCGCCGTCTCGTCGATGTCCCGCGCAAAGGACGGCGGCACGAATCGCACCGGCGATCCGGTGTCCTTGCTGTAGAAGAGGATCGTGCTCCCCAACGTGTTCCCGTCCGGGACCTCCGGAGCCCACGACTCGTCGTACAGCGACCGCGGCTCCCGGCCGGTCGTGAAGTCCGCCCCCGCGAGATACCCGACCAGCCCGTCCCCCGAGCAATCGGCGTAGACCGGGCTGACGAACCGGATCTCTTTCTCCGACCCCATCTGCCACCCGGTGACCGATCGGATCATCCCGTCCGCGGCGTCCACCGTCCGCACGTCCGTGTTCAGGAACAGCGAGATCCGCGGCTCCGCCCGGACCGCCTCCAGCAGTACGAGGTCCCAGTAGTACGGATTCCCCTCCGGGTTCCGGTACTGGTTCTCGACGAACAGCTCGCCCATGATCCCGGTCTCCCGGGCGAAGTGCTGGACGCCGTGCGCGGTCGCCCCGCACACCCACACTCGCACCTCGCTGGAGGAGTTGCCGCCGAGCACCGGCCGGTTCTGGACCAGGGCCACCGTGCTCCCCTGCCGGGCCGCGGCGATCGCCGCGCAGATGCCGGCCAGGCCGCCGCCGATGACGGTCAGATCGGTACGGACGTCGAGCTGCTGCATACAAGAACCTCTCAGGTATCCGGATGAACCACGGGCTGTCCCGGCCCGTTCGGGTGGTTCGCGGTCAGATGGTCGGGAACGCGCTGAGCGACCAGCACGAACAGCAGACCGGCGGTCAGTACGTCGCTCGCCCGGCCGGCGAAGAACTCGGTCCAGGTCGTCCCGTTCGGCGTACCGGTGTCGAGCGTGACGTCGGCCAGCTGCCCGATCGGTGCGTCGACAACCCCGGTGATCGCGACCGTCAGCGCTCCCTCCGACTTGGAACGCTCAACGAACTCCCGCGTCGTCGCGTCCGTCCCGGACCGCGTGATGACCAGCGCGACGTCACCCGGCCCGAGCAGCCCGGCTCCGATCTGGGACGACTGCGGTCCGTCGAAGAACCACACCGGGATCCCGATCCGCAGCAACCGGATGTAGAGCTCCCGGGCCGGGATCGCGTCACCCCACTCCCCGTAGATATGGGTACGACGCGCGCCGGCGATCGCATCGGCGACCCGGGTGGCATCGGTCAGATCGATCGCGGCCAGTGCGTTGCGCAGCGCGTTCGCCTGGGTGGACGCGAGGACGTTCAGGACCTGCTCGGGCGGATCCGCCGGCCCGATCGCCATCCCGATGTCACTCGCCCAGCCCGCTTCGAGGCCGCGGCCGATCTCCATCGCCAGCGCGGCCCGGAGCGCGGGATACCCGGCGAACCCGAGGTGGGTGGACAGCCGGGTGACCGTCGCGGCCGAGGTCTGCGCGGCCTCGGCCAGTTTGGTGATCGACCCGCGCGCGACCTCGTCCGGGTTCGCCAGGACGTGTTCGGCGACCCGCTGCATCGCGCCGTTCAGGTCCGGCAGCGCGCGCTTGACCAGCTGCAGCGGACTCGGGCTGCCGGCTCGCTCCATCGAAGTAGATCCCATCCCGTGATCATCACGTATAGACGAACTGGGCACTCGCCACACCGTCGGTATCGCTCACCACCCGAACCCAGTGCGCACTGAACCCGGGCGGGAACACGTGCGTACGGATCTGCCCTGGCTCGACCGTCAGCGACTCGACCGCGCCGAACCGCCCATGCCCGTGAAAGTCGATCTCCACGGTGATCGTCAGAGGCTGCTCGGAGAAGTTCTCCAGGTGCAGGCACTTCCCGTCGAACCCGGTCATCAGGTACGGATCCGACGGTTCACCGGCGACGACCGGCGTCTCCCACCACGGACCGCCCCACCCGGCCGGTTTGCCGAAGTTCCACAGGTCGTCGGTCTTCCCGAACCACAGCCCGGACTGCGGTTCCGCCGTGGTCGGGTTGAGCCCGTGACTCGGTGACGCGTTGTCCGCGCCGGCGACGAGCATCCCGCGCCAGGAGCAGAAGTCCCCGAGCACCCACAGGTGGGTCGAGATCGGCCGGACACCCCAGATCCGGCCGCCGTACGCCCACGGCGACAGCTCGTAGAACATGCCGTGGTGGTCGAGCAGCAGCCGCTCGTGCTCGACCTCCCGGATCCGCGGCCACTCGGTCTGCCACTTGTGGTCGAAACAGTGCGACGCCTTCGGCAGCCGGTATCGGGTCCACTGCTGGTCCGACTCGGTGAACACCTCGAGGATCGCCGACGCGCGATCCCAGCCGGCCGCGAAGATGGTCCCGCCGAACTCGTGCCGCCCGCCGATCGCGGTGAACGGATCGTCCGCCAGCACGCGCCACGCCGTACCGTCGTACTCCGCCAGTCGGCCTCGCGACCGCTCACCGGCCCACTCGGGCTCGGCGTACTCGTTGGAACAGACGACGAGCCGGCCGAACGACGTGTAGCAGTCCTTGTAATGGACCTTCATCTCGCCGTCGGTGTCGAGTTCGTCGTTGAGGTCGAAGAGCTGCAGGCATTCGTACGTCGTCAGGTCGAGCTCAAGCAGCTCACCTTCCATGGCCAGCACGTACACATGCGTGTCTGGCTTGGTCAGGTGGCGCGACGTACCGCAGACCCGCAGCGGCTGCAGTTCGGGGATCGTGACGATCTTGTGGTCGGCACTGATCACGTGCGGCCCGAGAACCAGCTGCGAGGTCGGGAAGTGCACGAACCGGTTGGTGTAAGTGCCGTCGACGCCGAGCGTCTCGGGCACGATCTCCATCGACAGGTCGGGCTCGATCCGGCGCAGGCTGACCCCGGCACCGGACCGCGCCTTGTGCGAGTTGTAGTTCTGGACGTAGAGCTTCCCGTTCCACGGCATCAGCGAACCGACGCCGAGCTCGCTGCGCGGCGGGCCGAAGTCGCCGACCTGCGCGAGATGGGGGAAGACACCTGAGACGTTCTGCATCTATTTGATCCCTGTGTGAGTCATGGCGGCGATGAACCGGCGTTGCAGCAGGACGAAGACAATCAGTACCGGGACGATCGAGATCACCGACGCGGCCATGGTCAGACCGGGCGCGATCTGTCCCTGCTCGTCGACGAAGTTGGTCAGGCTGAGCGGCAACGTGTAGCGCTCCGGGTTGCTGATCAGCACCAGCGGCGTCTCGTAGTCGTTCCAGGACCAGACGAACGCCAGGATGCCGAGCGCACTCAGCACCGGTGTTGCCAATGGCAAGTAGATCCGGGTGAACACCTGCCACTCGTTGGCGCCGTCCATCCGGGCCGCCTCGGCGAACTCGGCCGGCTGGCTGACGAAGAACTGGCGCATCAGGAAGGTGCCGAGCACGGTGAACATGCCGGGCAGGATCAGCGCCCACAGCGTGTCGTAGAGCCCGAGCTTCTGGAAGTAGATGAACCGCGGCACCAGCAGCAACTGCGCCGGGATGATCGCGGTCGCCAGGTACAGCAGGAACAGCCGGTCCCGGCCCTTGAACGACATCCGCGCGAACGCGTAGCCGGCCATCGTCGCGGTGACGAGTTCCCCGGCCACCCGCAGTACGGCGACGAAGACGGACCGGCCGAACGCCGGCAGCACCGAGGTCGCACCGGACAGCACCGTGCTGAAGTTGTCCCACTGGAACGGGTCCGGGATCCACTGCATCGGGATCCGGTAGGCGTCCACGTCGGCCTTGAGCGCGGTCGACAGCATCCACGCGAACGGCGCGAGGAAGGCGATCGCCAGGATCCACAACGGGATCCCCCACAGCCACTTCGACTTAGTCATGGAGAGCCTTTCCTCGCTGCGCGCGCCAGGTCACCAAGGTCAGCGCCAGTACGCCGATGAACGTCACCAGGCCGATCGCCGACGCGTAGCCGAACCGGTAGAACTGGAAGCCCGTCTGGTACATGTAGTACGAGATCGTGGTGGTCGAGTCGCCCGGACCGCCCGCGGTGATCAGCGCGATCAGCCCGAAGCCCTGGGACGCGCCGATGATCAGCGTCACCAGCAGGAAGATCGTTGTCGGCAGCAACGACGGCCAGGTGATCACGCGGAACTTCGCCCACGCCCCGGCACCGTCGATATCGGCCGCCTCGTACAGCTGCCGCGGCGCGTCCTGCAACGCGGACAGGTAGATCAGCGAGCAGTAGCCGACACCACCCCAGACCGCCATCACGATCAGCGCGGGCAGCGCCCAGTGCGACGACGCGAACCAGCCGGGCTGCAGACCGAAGACGTCGAGCACCTGGTTGACCAGGCCGGCCTTCGGGTTCATCAGCATCAGCCAGGTCATCCCGATCGCGACCACGTTGACGATGTACGGCAGGAAGAAGATCGCCCGCAGAACCGCGCGCCCCGGCAGCGGCCGGTTCAGCGCGATCCCGAGCGCCAGCCCGAGGACGACGGTCAGCGGCACGCTCACCCCGACGTACACCAGGGTCAGACCGACCGCCCGCCAGAAGCCTGGGTCCTGGGCGATCGCGACGAAGTTGTCGAGGCCGTTGAAGGTGATGCCGCCGAGACCGGACACCAGGTTCCAGTCGGTGAAGGCGAGCACGATGACGCTGATCAGCGGGATCAGGGTGAAGGCGATGACGCCGAGCAGGTTGGGCGCGATGAAGAGGAACCCGATCCAGCCGCGCGGCTTGATCCCAGGCCCCTTTCCGGCCCCGGCCGACGGTTCCGGGTGACGGGTGACGGTCTGCTCGGCCGTCGTGACCGTGGCGGTGGCCATCACGACCTCCTCTCGTTCCGGGCGATCGCGGCGTCGGCGAGCCGCCGTACCTCACGAATGGCGACGCCCGGGTCCTTCTCGCCCAGCCAGCACAGGTCGCCCTGCTGCTTGACCGCGAGGCTGATCTCCGGGAACCCGGTCAGCCGGGTGTCGGTGGCGAGTTTGGGTTCCGCGTCCAGGACGACACGGTGGAACGACTCGACGTCGAAGAACTTGTCCGGCTCCTTGCCGAGCATGCCGGTGATCACCTGGTCCTCGGTGACGTTGCCGAGGGTGGGCAGCTTGCCGGCCTTGAGCATCGGCCCGGAGCCTTCGGTGAGCCAGAACTTCACGAACGCCCAGGCCGCCTCGAGTTTCGGCGACTTCGGGTTGACCATGACGAAGTTGCTGTAGCTGCCGCCGTTCCAGTCCTTGCCGTCGACCGTCGGCGGTGGTGCGAACGAGACCTTGAAGTCGTGCGGGTACTTCTTCGGGTCGTACAGGTATCGCAGGTTGAACGGCGCGGTCGACCAGAGGTGGAACTCCTCGCGGAGGAAGGAGTTCTGCTGGTAGGCGTTCAGGTGCCGGGACAGCACCTCGCTCCACGGGAACGCGGATCCCTCGGCGATCATCTCCTGGCCGAGGCGCAGGCCCTGCTCGAAATGCGGATCACCGAAGTTCGACCGATCGCCGTCGTACCAGTAGTTGGGGCCGAGGGCGATCCGGGCGACGTCGGGGATCGAGTAGGCACCGATCGTGGTCCCGGTCGTCAGGCGTCGAGCCGTACTGCGGTAGTCCTCGATCGTCCACTGCCGCGGCAGGTCGACACCGGCCTGCTGCCGGAGCTTCTCGTTGAAGAGGACGAAGGCCGGCTCGCGGGCGGTGGCGAGCGCCTTGACCTTGCCGTTCTCGATGTAGGCCCGCGGCTCGACCGTGTCCAGGAACGGTTTCAGGTCCGGGTCCGCGGTGACCCGGTCGGTCAGGTCCGCGGCCAGTCCGGACCCGGCCCGCAGCGCCATCGACGCCTGCGAGTAGGTGAAGTACACGTCGATGTCGAGTCCGCCCTGCAACGCGGTGTCCAGCTTGAGGTTGCCGCGGGCATCGTTCACGAACCGGGTGTAGTTCACCTTGTACTGCGGGAACTTCTTCTCGAACGCCTCGACGACGGCCGCCGGGCCGGACGCGGCCGGGACGCCGCCCCACACCTGCAGCGCACCCGATCGCGCGCCGCCGGACGAACATCCCGGCACGACCGCCGCGGCCGCCGCCGCGCCCAGCCCGGCGAGGACCTCCCGCCGTGAAAATCCTTTGCGCCTCACACTCCACCTCCCACCAGATTTCGCAAAAGATTAGCGAGAATGGAGGGTTTTGCCTAGCCCTGGTGCAAATCTTTTTCAGCGGTGTACCGACGAACGGGTAGTAGTCCCGGGTGCGCGCCGATGGCGCCCGGGCCATCGTGGACCGGATGATCGGCCCGGCACTACTACCCGTCCCTCGGTACGCCGATCCGTTGCGCGACCGCACTCCGGACGGTCGCGACCACCCAGTTCGGATCACCAAGCACCTGCTGATAGGTGAATCTCAGAACCAGCCACCCGTCCGCGACGAGGTCGTCGTACCGGCGGCAGTCGGCGGCGAAGTCTCCGGCCGAGCCGTGGAACTCGTAGCCCTCGGCCTCCAAGGCGACCCGAGCCGGCCGATGTCCCAGGTCGACCCGTACACGGAAGCCGCCTAGGTCGACCAGGACCTGCGGCTCGAATCCGTCGACCCCGGCCGATACCAGCAGGCTTCGCAGCATCGACTCGAGGAAGCTCTCGGAGCTCCCGCTTGCGACGGCCGCGACCTGGACCGCGTTCGGCCGTCCCGGCCCCCGCATCGCGATCGCCGCGGCCTGCAGTTCCTCCTGCGTCAGCCGACCCCGGGAGAGCGCGGCGTCGGCCACCGCGAGCGCCTCGCCGAACGGCAGGATCCGCGCGCAGTCCAGGACTGTTCGCAGCAACGAGGTCCTGCGCCGGCTTGGGTCAGCCGACCCGATGGCGCCCCAGTGCAAGATCGCAGGCGGTCCGGAACGGGCGTTGCGGTTCATCGGCAAGGTGATGTGGGGTTTCGGCGGCACGACGAGCAGCGGCAACTGCCAGCCGACGGCCGCACTCGTATGCGAGATGACCCCGTCATAGGCGATAGCCGCCGCCAGGTCCGCGGCAAGGCCGGGTATCCCGTAGATCCCACGCGTGAGCCGCGCGACGTCGCCGCGACGAACCGCCGCCGCCAGCGCACGCCGGGACGTCGCGCTGACCAGCTCGGCGGACGTCGCCCAGCCGCCCTGCAGGATCAACACCTCCACGACGGACACCACCCGACAATGCTGCCCGAGGGTGAGAGGTTCCGGCTGGCGCTATCCACAGCGGACCGAAGGACGGGTGGTAGTCCCGAGTGGCGCCTCGGCGACACGCCTGGGGTCGCGCCGCGAACTCACCGCAGGAGGACTACTACCCGTTCTTCGGTACGAATCAGAGACTGGCGTTCACCAGTACGGGTTCGTTGACCAGGGTGATGCCGAACGCCTGGTGGACCTGGGCGCGGATGTGGGCGGCCAGGCCGAGGATCTCCTTGGCGGTGGCGCCGCCGCGGTTGGTCAGCGCCAGGGTGTGCTTGGTGGAGACCGAGGCCGCACCGATCGCGAACCCCTTCGCGACGCCGGCGTGCTCGATCAGCCAGGCCGCGCTGGTCTTCACCCGGCCGTCCGGCTGCGGCCACTGCGGCGCCCCGGCCGGTACGTCGGAGGCCGTGTCGAGGATCGGGTTGGTGAAGAACGAGCCGGCGCTCCACGTGTCGTGGTCGGCCTCGTCCAGGACCATGCCCTTACTCCGCCGCAGCCCCAGGACGGCTTCGCGGACGTCGGTCATCGGCGCGCGCGACCCTGGCTCGACATCGAGCACGCGGGCCAGTTCGGCGTACCCGACCGGTGCGGACAGATCGCCGAGCCTCAGCTGGAACGTGACCTCGAGGACGACGTACCGGGACGGATCGGCCTTGAAGCGCGAGTTCCGGTAGCTGAAACCGCAGTCGGCCGCATAGATCGTCCGGACCGCGTTGTCCACCCGGTCCCAGACCCGCACCGACGCGATCGTCTCGGCCACCTCGTGACCGTAGGCGCCGACGTTCTGCACCGGGGTCGAGCCGGTCAGGCCGGGGATGCCGGACATCGACTCCAGACCGCTCCACTCCTCGGCGATCGCGCGCTGGACCACCGCGTCCCAGTCCTCACCGGCCTGGATGTTGACCATCGCGCCGGAACACAGGTCCGCGTCGACCCGGATCCCGCGGGTGGCGACCTTGATCACGGTGCCGCGGAACCCTTCGTCGCCGATCACCACGTTGCTCCCGCCGGACAGCAGCAGCACCGGCTCCCCGGCGGCGTCGGCATCGCGGACGGCGGTGACCAGGTCGTCCTCGGTGCTGACCTCCACCAGCTTGTCGGCCAGCCCTCCGATCCGCAGGGTGGTGAAGTCGGCCAGGCGTACGTGGGTCTTCACTGGACGCGCACGACCGCCCTGGCCCGGCCGAGGACCTTCTCCTCGCCGGCGATCGCGGTGATGTCGATCTCGGCCAGCCCGTCCGCGACCTTGTCGACCTTGGCCGAGAACGTCACGCTCGCGCCCTTGTCGTCATCCGGTACGACGACCGGCTTGGTGAACCGCACGCCGTACTCGACCAGATCGGCCGGGTCGTCGAGCCAATCCGTGACGAGGCGGACCGCGGAGGCCATGGTGAGCATGCCGTGCGCGATCACGCCGGGCAGACCGAGCGCGGCGGCCATCCGGTCACTCCAGTGGATCGGGTTGAAGTCCCCGCTGGCACCGGCGTACCGGACCAGGTCCTCGCGCCGGAAGGTGACGGTCAGCGGCGGCAACTCGAGGCCGACCTCGATGGTGCTCATGCGTCGGCCCGGTTGTGCGAGATCGTGGAGGTCGAAGTGGCGATCGGCTCGCCGTCGACAGTGCTCAGGGCGGTCTCGTACATGATCACCTCGACGTCACCGGCCTTGCGCACGGTGGTGATGGTCGCGGTCGCGGCGATGTCGTCGCCGGCCTTGATCGGGCGGGTGTAGGCGAACTTCTGCGCGCCGTGCACGATCCGGTCCAGCCGCAGCCCGAGCTCCTCGTCGTTCAGCAGCTGCTCCAGCGCCCGGCTGCCGAGCATGAAGGCGAAGGTCGGCGGTGCGATCGCGTCAGCACCCCGGTACGCCGGGTTGGGGTCGCCGATCGCGTCGGCGAACTCGCGGATCTTCTCCCGGCCGACCTGGTAGGACTCGGCGGCCGTGTAGCTCCGGCCGACCATCGTGGCGTCGATCGTCATATCCCGTAACCCTACTGGCAGACTGTGACGGCGAGTGCCGCCACCCACTCCGTTGGACCGACTGGGGAAGGTTGAATGTGACGGCAGTGACGGCGCTGGCCAGGTACGCGCCTCGGTACCGGCTGGAGATCGGCGAGCCGACCGGGTCCGCGTGGCTCCGGGTGGACCGGATCCTGGAGCCGGACAGCCCTGAGCTGACCGAGCTCCTCAAGCGCGACCACGACGCCAGCGGGCACACGTCGGCCCACGCGAACGCGCTCAGCCTGATGTCCTTCTACGCCGGCCGCGCACCCGCGACCGCGCTGCTGTTGTGGGCGCTGGAGGGCCATGTCCTCGACATCCGCCCGCACAACCTCTGGGTCCGCCCCCACGACGGCCACGGCCTCGCCGCCGTCGCCATCCGCTCCGCCCGCTACCTTCCAGGCGGCCTCGAGACCCTGTACGACGTGGTGCTCCGGCAGCACCTGCTACGACTGTCCGCCGAGCTCCACCGCCGTACCCGAGCCGGACTCCGCCAACTCCACGGCGGGGTAGCAGCGGGCTGCGCCATGGGCTTCTGCGCGGCCACCCGCGAGCAGGAGACCGTCTCCCCGACCTACCTCCTGAACCGCTGGCAGACCTTCGTGGCCAAAGCCCCGGGCGGTCTCTCTCGCCTGGGCGACGTACAGGAGGCGGCTGGAAAGCTCGTCTACCTCCGGAACACCTGCTGCCTCTACTACACCAGCGAAGCCGGCACCGGCACGCTCTGCGGCTCCTGCTGCCTCACCCCACGCGAAGACCGCCTGGCCGCCTACGAGGGCGGCCGCCCGATCCTCACGGTCTGAGCCGGCGGGCCGTCCGGGGGCACAGCAAAGGGCCGCTTCGGGTGTCCGAAGCGGCCCTCGCGAAGAGGCTGGGGTCAGCGGGTTTCGCGGTGATCGGTGTGGTCGTTGCAGCGCGCGCAGTACTTCTTCAGCTCAAGACGATCCGGGTCGTTACGCCGGTTCTTCTTGGTGATGTAGTTGCGCTCCTTGCAGACGGTGCACGCCAGCGTGATCTTCGGGCGGATGTCGGTTGCCTTGGCCACTGCTGCCTCTTCTTGTCAGGAGTGCGCAGGTTCGCGCACTCTCGTCATACGTGGTCGGTGGGTAGCGGGGGCGGGAGTCGAACCCGCGACACCACGATTATGAGCCGTGTGCTCTAACCACCTGAGCTACCCCGCCGGGAGAGTCCGTCACCCCACCCGGCGGACCGGGTGAGATGTCGTGCTCAGAGCCCCTTTACGGAATCGAACCGTAGACCTTCTCCTTACCATGGAGACGCTCTGCCGACTGAGCTAAAGGGGCGGGCCGAGGAGAGAGATTACACGGTCCGCAGCCTCGATGTGAAATCGAGCCAGGCGCACCCTGTGCTCCCCTCTGTCCGACCCGGAAAGCATACCGGTTCCAGAGAGTGCTTCTGACCAATTTTCAGTCCAGTACGGAGTCATCCGCGGAAAAGTCGTCCGAGGCATCAGAGGGTGGGTTCTCCAGGTGCCAGCGCACCGAACGCCGGAGGCTCTCAGTGGGGTCCACCGGCGCCCACCCGAGCACCGTCCGCGCCTTCCACGAGTCCATCAGCAGGGTGCTGGTCCAACGCCCCGGTCAGCGACAGATCGGCCGGCAGCAGATCGTCACGTACCCGAACCAACTCCACGTCCGGCGCGTCCGCCGCGGCCAGGATCTGCTCGGCGAACAGCCGGTACGGCGCTGTGGCCGGCTCCACGATGTTGAACGCCTCACCTCGGTGGTCACCGGCCAGTGCCAACGACACGGTTGCTGCGACATCACCGACGTACACCCGGCTGAACAGGAACTGCCCGGACCCGATCGGGATCCGCTTCCGCCCGGCCCGCACCCGCCGCAGGACGAACTCGAACCGCCTCTGGTAGTCGTGCTCGCCGTACACCGCCCCCAACCGCAGCACGGTCGCTCCGCACGGCAGGTACCGCTCCTCCATCTCCAGGTTCTCGTACTGCGGCCCGTCCACGAACCGCCTCTCCCGCAACGGAGCGGACTCGGTCAACGGCACTCCGTCGCTGGTCCGGTCCGAGTGCAGAGCGTCGTACGCGCGATAGACGTCACAACTGGAGATCGCCACCAGCTTCACCGACGGTCCCACCGCCCCGAGCGCCGCATCGGCCGCGGCGGCGTTCATCCCGGAGACATCGACCAGCCCCTCGACCGCGAACGGCTCCAGAGCCGCTGTGAGGGCCGGACCGTCGTGCCGATCCACATGCGCGTGCTCGACAACCGGCAGGTCGGCTGGTTCGTGCTCACCCCGATGCACGACCAGCAACTCGTGCCCCTCCGCCGCCAGCCGCTCCACCACTGCCCGCCCGATGAACTGAGTCCCACCCAGGATCGCGATCCGCATGACACCAGTCCTACCGGGCACTGCCGACCCAGCCCACACCTGTCTGCGTTAAGCAGACGACCACACCCGGCTCGGGTAGGACGTTCGCAGGACCGGCATCACCTCGGTGACGAACGTCTCCACCGAGCCGCGGTTCTCGTCCTCCGGGAGGCCTGCGACCTCGAGCGAAATGCCCGACAGCTCGTGGCCGAAGGCCTCCTGGTAGCGGCCGAACTTGTCGATCACCTGCTCCGGCGACCCCACCAGCACCAACCCACCCTCGAGGAACTCCTCCAGCGTCTGGAACGGCAACTGGTTGTGCCGAGCGCCGGGTGAGTCCATGAACGCGTCGAAGATCGGCCGGTACCCCTCCACCGCCTCCTGCGACGTCTTCTTCACGTACAGCCCGTTGAACCCGGCTCCGACCACAGCATCGGCCGGATCACGCCCGTACGCCTCCCATCGCTCCCGGTAGTGCCGGATCAGACCGGCGTACTTCTCCAGCGGATGGAACCCGTTCGCCGAGAACAACGGGTCACCCCAGCGAGCCGCCAGCTCAGTGGACTCGGTCGACGACGCCGAGCCGTGCCAGAGCGGAATGCCATCACCCCGATAAGGCCGAGGCTGAGTAGTCGCCTCCACCAGCGCAGGACGGTAGGAGCCCGACCAAGTCACACCCGTCTCCCGCAGCAACCGCCGCAGCAGCTCGTACTTCTCCCGGTTCCGCCACCCGCACCGGGTCCAGCAACGACAGCACGGTCACCGTCGTCAGCAGCCGGATGGAACCGCTGGTACGGCGTCAGTTGCACCCCACTGATCGGGTCCGGCGAGTTGTCGATCAGCGTGTACGTACAGAACTTCACCGCACCTTCTTCTCGCCCGCGGTGACCGGCAGCCCGAGGCGGTTACCTGCGACCGGCGCTGGGCACGTCCCGTACGCCGTGAACGCGAAGGGCAGGTTGACCGTCCGGTTGAAGTCGATCAGCACCGACTGGTCCTTCTCCACCACCCCAGTGGTCACACTGCGCCAGGGAGCCGTCTCCTCCCCGTTCGTCTTGTCGTGGAAGGACAGTGTGAGTCGCCCTCCGCCGGCAGCCGTCGCCACCAGCTCGTACGCCGACCCGCCCAGCGCCACGTGGACCGTGCCGACCGCAGTGACGTGCTGACGGAGGTCATCGCGTGCTGTGGAGACCTCAACCCGCTCCGGCTGCGGGTACGGCGTGTAGTACGCCTTCACCACCCAGTCCGGGTTCAGTGGGTACGTCGGTACGCCGCTGAACCCATTCCGGGTCGCCGCCCGTGGGTCCCGCTGGCGAACGGCGTACCGGCCCCCTCGCCGTACGAGCTCCGCGAGGCGGTCGCCGTACAGCAGCCAGCTCAGTGAGCCCGCCTCGGCCACACTCGCCGACGTTTCGCCGTGCACCGGATCACCGCCCAGTGTCAGCTCGCCGTCGGCCTTGACGAACGCCTGCTGGTTGTCGGCCCACCACTTGCCCGGAAGTCCACGGATCAACCCAGGTGTCGGCGGCAACCAGTCGAAGGCGACGATGGTCAGCCAGCCGTAGTCGGTGTCCAGGTCCTGTTCGCGGGCCGCGTGCCAGGTCTGCCAGTCCTGCTCGAGATCGGAGACGACAGTCATGACGCCAGGTCCTTCCGGGTGGTCTGTTCGCGGTGTGCCACTTCGGACCGGACGAGTGGGATGACGTAGCGGCCGAAGTCGATCGCGTCGTCGTAGATGTCGTACCCGCGGGCGGAGAAGATCCGGATCCCGAGGTCGTAGTAGTCCAGCAACGCGGCCGCCACCGTGTCCGGCGTACCAACCAGCGCGGTCGAGTTACCGCCGCCACCGGTCAGCCCGGTCGGTGCGGTCCAGGCCTGTTTGAGGATCTGGATGAACTCCCGCGTCCGCCCGTACCGGTCGTCCTTGGCCAGGAAGTCGCCCTCGGCCGCCTGGTCCGCGGTCGACCCGCCGGTGATCACGTGCACCTCGAACCGGCCGCCGCTGATGTGGTCGAGGGTCGCGAACGTCTTCGCGGTCAGGGTCGGGTAGGCGACGTTCGGCCGGTGTGCGACCACCAGGTTGATCCGTTCGGTCCGGCCGGCGACGTACGCGGCGACCTGGGCCGGGTCCGGCGACCCCGAGTGGTAGGCGAACAGGATCCGGTCCCACCCATTGTCCTCGTGGGCTCGGGCGAGCTTGGCCGTGTACTCCAGGTCCAGCGGGCCGCCGGTTCGCGGCGTGACCTCGCTGGCCGGGTTGGTCCCGGCGATGCCCAGGAACTCAACTGGCATGGCGTTCTTCCTTCCGTACGGTGAGGGCGAGAAGTTTCAGGAGGTGTCTGGCGACCGCGTCGTTCTGCCGGAACCCGGCGCCGTTGAAATGCGGCCGGGAGAACCCCGACGACCCGGCCGAGCCGGACACCGACGGCCCGAGCAGGAACAGCGACGGATGGACGGTGCCGTCGGCCCGGATCGCGCGACACTGCGCGTCGGCCTTGAGCTGACCGCCGCCGAGACTCGTCCCGTCCGCGGCGAACAGTTCGTCGGCCGCCAGGACGCCGGACGCAAGCAACCCGCGCAGCAACGGATCTGTCGCGGCCAGTACGTCGGGCCGCGGCAACCGAGCCTCGACGAACGCCCGCGTCCGAATCTCGCCGCCTACGCCGGAGCTCCGGGCCACGAACTGCCCGTTGTCGATGGCAACCTCGAGATCAGGACCGGCGAACCGGACGATGCCGGCTCGATACAACGCGAGCAGTTCCTCGAGCCGCCGCGGCGGCGGACCACTCGCCACGAACGAGAAGAACCCGTGCCACTCGGTCTCGACATGCCGGACCCGATCCTCGTCCGACAGCCGCCCTTCGGTGATCGCCACCGACAACACGGCGTAGATGCTCAGCAGCGCATTGAAAACAGCAAGATCAGCCGAGTACGACGCATCCGCCCGCCGCAACAGGTCCGCCTCGATCAACCCGGCCAGGAACTGCTCGAACCGCTCCCGCTCCTGGAAGAACCGCCCGTTCAGCGGCCGATCCACGTCAGCCCGCACGAACCGGTCCTCAGGATCCGGTACGGCGTCCTCGACCGCCGCGACGAACTCAGGGGCTGTCGGCAACGACCCGTCGAGCACCGCGGCGAATCGTTCCCACGACCACCGAGTTCGGTCCGGATGCGCCCTGAACAACCGCTGATAGTGGGCGAACGTCAGTTCCTTGTCGATCAACGGACTCAACTGGGTCTGGAAGTCGAGCACCCCGTCGCCGAGCTCGTCCAGCGCCGCCTTGGTCAGATAGTGGGTCGGCACGGGCTTCGTCCCGGCCACGGTGTAGCCGAGCTTGGCGTGATACGGCACGCCACGTCGCGACCCGACGTACAGGGTCGGCTCGTTGCCGGACGGGCGGTAGCTGAGGAGGCCGTCGCACTCGTCGTACCAGCCGCCGCGGCCTTCGGTAAGCAGAACCATCAGGTCGATGAACGCCTGGCCAAAACCGCGGACGATCACGTCCTCGCCCGGCCGCAGGTCGCTCAGGTCGACGTCGGCGGTATAGCCGGGTGGGATATAGGTCAGTCCGGCGTCGGATGCGCTCGCTGCCCAGGCGGCTTCGGATGCCGTCGGCAATCGGTCGAGGTAGCCGAGGGCAAGCACCACGACGTCCGCTTCGATCTCCTTGCCGGATGCAAGCACCACGCGTTGGTCGGCGGTCAACTCGACTGCTCGCTCCAGGTGGGTGGTGACACTCGCGGGCAGGTCGCGGACGACCCGGTCCCAGACCCATGCGAGGTACTCGGCCTGCAGCAGCCGCGGCGGGAAGTCCATCGGGCCGGCCGGTTCCAGACCGGCGCGCTCCAGGATCACGGCACCCTCGCCAGCCACCCAGGTGGCGAGGTCCGGGCCGGGGATGATCGGCCCGTCGCACTCGACCGATTCGTCGGTGAAGATCGTGACGTCGGACGTCATCGAGTTCATCCAGAGCAGCCGCGACTGGTCCCGCCGCCAGATCCGGCCGCCACCGGCCGGATACGGATCCACCACGTGGATCTCCAGCGATCGATCGCCGAGCAGCTCGGGAGCACTCGCCGCGAACCGCTCGAGCAGCCCGACCGTGCGCGGTCCGCCGCCGACGAACACGATCTTCGCCGGGGAGTCCACCGATGGCGTGCGTGGCCGGCTGAACTCCGCGGCGACGACCCGCTCCTGCGCTGTCATGTGTCCAGCCCGACGTGTCCGCTGTCCAGCCCGAGGTGTCCGCGCAACGTCGTACCGGCGTACTCGGAGCGGAAGACACCGCGCTCGCGCAGCAGCGGGACCACCCGGTCGACGAAGTCGTCCAGGCCGCCGGGAGTGAGGTGTGGGACCAGGACGAAACCGTCGGCCGCGTCCTCCTGGACGTGACGGTTCAGGGCCGCGGCGACCGTCGACGGGGAGCCGATGAAGGTCTGGCGGTTCTGCTGGTTGATCACGGTCTCGCGCAACGACCAGCCGTGCGCCTCGGCCTGTGCTCGCCATTCCGCCACGATCGGCGCCGGGTCGTTGTAGCCGACGCGGCCCTGAGTGACGGACGAGCCGACCACCGGGTCCTCTGCCGGCAGCGGACCATCCGGGTCGTACGCCGAGAGGTCACGACCCCAGAGGAGTTCTGCCAGCACGAGCGCCGTCGGTCCGGAGACCTGCTGCTCACGGATGTACTGCGCCTTCTCGACCGCCTCCGCGTCGGTGTCGGCGACGACAACCGTCACTGCGGGCATGATCTTGAGCGATTCCTCGGTCCGGCCGTAACGAGCGAGCCTCGACTTCACGTCCTTGTAGAAGGTCTGCCCGGCCTCGAACGTCCCGTGCCGGCTGAAGATCACGTCCGCACCCGACGCGGCGAACTCCCGGCCCTGATCGCTGTCGCCGGCCTGGATGACGACCGGCCGGCCCTGCGGCGACGGCGGTAGCCCGAACCGTCCACGGATGTCGAAGTGGGCGCCCTCGTCCGCGAAGGCCCCAGCGCCTTCACGGGCGAAGACACCCGCAGCCTGGGCCAGAACCAGATCGTCCTCGGTCCAGGAATCCCACAACTTCCGCACGATCCGCAGCGACTCCTGCGCGCGGACGTAGCGATCCGCCTTGTCCAGGTAGCCGCCGCGGCGGAAGTTCTCGCCGGTGAACGCGTCCCACGACGTCACCACGTTCCAGGCCGCGCGTCCGCCGGAGAGGTGGTCGAGGGTGGCGAGACGCTTCGCCAACTCGTACGGCTCGTTGAACGTCGAGTTCACCGTTGCGGCCAGGCCGAGATGCCGGGTGACCGCGGCCAGCGCGCTCAGCACCGTCAGAGACTCCGGCCGGCCGACGACGTCGAGGTCGTGAATCTTCCCCTTCACCTCCCGCAGCCGCAGTCCCTCGGCCAGGAAGAAGAAGTCGAACGTCCCGCGCTCGGCTGTCTCGGCCAGATGCTTGAACGACGTGAACTCGATCTGCGACCCTGACTCCGGATCCGACCACACGGTGGTGTTGTTCACGCCCGGAAAGTGCGCCGCGAGATGGATCTGCTTGGTCATCGCTCGCTCCCCGAATACCTGTTCTCCGGCCGCCGCAACCCGAGCCGGTTCCGCAACGTCCCCGCCCGCCCGGCGGACCCGACCAACTTCTTTGCCCGAAGCAACGGAACCAGCCGATCGGCGATCACCGGCACATCGACCTCCAACGAGGCCGGCCGCAGCTGCACCCCATCCACCCCCGCCTCAGCCCATTCCCCAATCAGGTCCGCCAACCGCTCGACCCCACCGATGTAGTCGAGCTGTCCGGCCCCATCAGCCCGCAACGCCCCCGCCGCCGGATCCTCCTCCAGCAACACCCCCACCGAAACCAACACCCGCGGGGAGGCGTCCCCGCTGCGCCCGCCGCGTCCCCGCGCCGGCCCGCCGAGATCCGCGGCGTGTGTGGTCGGTTGGCCGGCCCGCGGGTTCGCGCCTTCCGGCCGATCCTGGGCGGCGTGCTGCCGCTGCCCAGCACGCCGAGCGCCGCTCTGCCGCGTCGCGGCGGCACCGCGCGCACCCGCCCGCTCCTCGGCGGCCGCTCGGATCGCCGCTACCCGTTCCGCCAACTCACCCGCGCCCGGCAGCAGAACCAGCTCGGCGTCTGCTGCGGCTTCCAGCGCCTCCGGGGTGTTCACCCGGATCGCGGTGATCGGGTGACCCTGGGGTGGGCGGGGGACGATGGACGGGCCTTTGATGCTGAAGGTCGGGCTCTCGTAGTCCACGTAATGGATGCGGTCTCGGTCTATGAACCGCCCGGTGGACGCGTCCCGGATGATGGCGTCGTCTTCCCAGGAGTCCCACAGGTGCCGGCTGACGTCGACGACGTACCGGGCCTCGCGCCACGTATCGGCCGCGGGAGCCGGTTCACGACGACCGATCACCGCAGCCGCCTCGGCGGACGACGACACGTCCGCGACCCACCCGCCGCGACCGGACGAAACGTAGTCGAGCGTGGCAACGGACGCCTGCACGTGGAACGGCTCGGTGTGCGTGACCGTGATCGTCGGCAGGAGCCCGATCCGCTCGGTCGCCGGTGCGATCCGGGCCGCCAGACCGAGCGCGTCCAGCCGCACACTCACCCGATCGGCAACATCCGCCGGCGCCTCCAACGCGTCAGCAAACGTCGCGATGTCGATTCCAGCCGCCTCGGCCCGCTGAACAGCACGCAGCGCGAGCTCCCCGGTCAGGATCGCGGCCGGGTCCACCTCCGCCCCACGCCACGCGGCCGGATGCCCGCCGGCACCATCGATCTCGATCGCCGTGATCAACTTCCGGCGGCTCATGACGCCACCTTCAACGCGACCGCCAGGTCTTTCGTGAACGGCAGCGGACCGATCGACTCCGGATCGACCGACGTGTCGAACTGCGGCTCGAAGCCGGCCGCCAGATACAACCCCGCCGCCTCCGGCTGCCGCGGTCCCGTGGTCAGGTACAGCTTCCGGTAGCCGAGGTCGACCGCGGCCGCCTCCAACTCCGCAATGACCCGGCGCCCCAATCCCTGCCGACGATGCAGGTGCGAGGTCCACATCCGCTTCACCTCGGCGGTCTGGTCGTCGTACCGGCGAATGGCACCGCCGGCAACGGTCTGTCCGCCGGACCGAAGCAGGACGAACGCGCCGCCCCGCTCGGGGTGGAAGTCGGACGGCGGGACCTCGGTGAGCTGGGTATTCTCGTTGGTCCGGCCGTACCGGGTGCTGTACTCGACGACGAGATCGGCGAGCAACGGCGCCGCCTCGAGATCCTCCGGGCGAGCCCGCACTGCCTCGATCCCGGCGAGCTGGACCGGCACACTCTCGGCCAGCCGACTGCCGTCGACGGTAGCGAGGAACGCCTCGGTCACCTGATAGAGCGGCACGGACGCTACCGGGTCCAGCAGCAGCCCGCCCCCGTCGTACAGGCGAATGTGGGACGACAGCACGAACCAGCCCTGCCCGATCGCGCCGGCACCGAGGCTGGTGAGCACCGGGCGGAGCGCGTAGTCGATCACCAGCACGTGCGCCGGCGTACCACCCGTTGCCAGCGGCAACACCGTCTTGCCCTTCAAGGCGTACTGCGGCAACAGGTCGAGGAACACCTTGAGAAGCCCGGAGTACGCCGCCTTGTAGACGGGTGTGGTGACCACGACGGCGTCAGCAGCCTCCAGAGCCGCGATGGCCGAAGCGACCTCCGGGTCGTCTGCTCGGCCGCGCAACAACGGCGCGGCCGGGAGGTCGCGGAGGACGATCGGGGTGACGGTGTGACCGCGGCTGATCAGCCGCTTGGTCACATAGTCGAGGACTGCGTCGGTGCGGGAGATCTCGGACGGACTGCTGGAGATGGTCGCGATCGTTGCCATAGCTCGCCTCCTACTTCTGCTTGTCCTTGGGGAGTCCGGGCGGATTGACCAGCGACTTCGGCACCGCCTCCGCCTCCAGGCCCCACTTCTTCAGGACCTTCGGGTAGCTGCCGTCGGCGATCGCCGCGTTCAGTGCGTCCGCGAGCGGCTTGACCAGGCCGTTGTCCTTCTTGGTGGTGATCCCGACCAGTCCCTGGACCGGGTAGCTGGACGACACCGTGCCGACGATCTCGGTCTTGCCCTGGGTCGCCACGTGGTACGAGGCGTTCGGGTTGGGACCGAGGTAGAGATCGATCCGGCCGGACTCCAGTGCGAGATACGTGTCCGACGCCTGCTGGTAGTACTTCGGGTTCGCGGGCTTGCGTCCGGCGGCCACGTTCTGCTTGTTCCAGTCGAGCAGGATCGCCTCCTGCAGCGTGCCCGAACTGACCGCGACGGTCTTACCGGAGATGTCGGCCGGGCCGCTGATCTTCAGGCCGGATCCTTTCTTCGCCTCGAACGCGTGCAGGCCGAGCCGGTAGGTGGCGAAGTCGTACTTCTCCTTGCGCAGTTCGGACACACCGATGTTGGAGATGCCGACCTGGTACTTGCCGGAGTCGAGCCCGAGGAACAGGTTCTCCCAGTTCGTGGTCTGGATCTGCGCCTTCAGGCCGAGCACGCTCGCGACCAGGTAGGCGATGTCGATCTCGACACCGATCGGGGTCTTGTTGTCGTCCGCGGTGAACCCGAGCGGCGGCAACCCGCCACCGGCCGAACCGTTGCCGATGACAAGCGTTCCGCTCTCCCGTACGGCGGCCGGCAGCTCGGCGGCGATGCGGTCGACCTTGGCCGACGTGATGTGCTGCTGATTCGCCGAGGTGTCGAACGCGACCACCGAAGCGTCACCGCTCGTGGACGCCGACTGCGTCACCGGATCCGCACACGCGGCCAGTGCGAGCAGTGCGACGGCAGTGGTGACTACCCATGGCTTCTTCATGGTCAGATTCCTCAGCTCGTCAGGGGAAGGCCGGGTGGGTTGATCTCGGACTTGCCGACCGCTTCGCTCGACACGTTCCAGCGCTCCAGGACCTTGGCGTAGCTGCCGTCCGCGATGACGCCGTCGAGCGCCGCCTGGTACGCCTTGACCAGGCCGCTGTCCTTCTTCGTGGTGGCCGCGATCAGGCCCTGCAGCGTCGGGCCGGCACCCGAGAACTTGCCGATCGTCTCGGTCTGGCCGGACGTCTTGACGTGGTACGCGATCGACGGGTTCGGCCCGAGGTAGGCGTCGATCCGGCCGGAGCTCAGCGCCAGATAGGTGTCGGACTGGTTGTTGAAGTACTTGATCGTCGCGGCCGGCAGGCCGGCCTTGACGTTCGCCTCGTTCCAGTCGACCAGGATCTTCTCCTGGTTCGTCCCGGAGCCGACCGCGATCGTCTTGCCGGCCACGTCCTTGCCGCCGGCGACCCGCCAGGGGTTGCCCTTCTTCGCCTCGAACGCGATGTCGTCCTTGCGGTAGGTGGCAAAGTCGTACTTCTGCTTGCGCTTCTCCGTCACGGTGATGTTCGAGAAGCCCGCGTCGTACTTGGCCGAGTCCAGACCGATGAACAGGTTCTCCCAGCTGGTCACCTGGATGTCGGGCTTCAGCCCGAGCGCCTCCGCCACCAGATAGGCGATGTCGACCTCCAGGCCGACCGGAGTCTTGTTGTCATCGGCAAGGAATCCGAGCGGCACGTTGCCGCTGCCGAATCCGGCGCCGACGATCAGGGTGCCGCGGTCGCGGACCTTGGCCGGCAGCAGCGCCGCGGCGGCCTCGTTCTTCGTGGTGGTCACGCGGTTCTGCTCGGCCGACGTGTTGACACCGGTGTCGGCGGCGACCTGCTGGGGCTCGGCGCCGCAGCCGCTCAGTAGAACCAGAGCAGCGGCAGCGATCGGGAGTCGTTTCATCAGTCAGAGAACCTTGGAGATGAAGGCGCGGGTGCGCTCGTGGACGGGGTTGTCGAGCACCTCGTGGGGTGGACCCGACTCGACGATCCGGCCGCCGTCGATGAAGACCACCGTGTCGGCGATCTCCCGGGCGAAGCCGATCTCGTGGGTGACGACGACCATGGTGGCGCCGTCGCGGGCGAGTTCCTTGATCACGTCGAGGACCTCGCCGACCAGCTCGGGATCGAGTGCGCTGGTGGGTTCGTCGAACAGCAGCACCTTCGGCCGGAGCGCCAGCGCACGGGCGATCGCGACGCGTTGCTGCTGGCCGCCGGACAGCTGGCGCGGGTACACGTCGGCCTTGTCGCCGACCCCCACGCGCTCCAGGAGTTCGCGGGCCAGCGGCTCGACCTCGCCGCGCTTGCGGCGTTGCGCCGAGACCGGTGCCTCGATCACGTTCTGCAGGACGGTGAGATGCCCGAACAGGTTGAAGTTCTGGAAGACGAACCCGACCTGCGAGCGCTGCCGCAGGATCTCCCGCTCCCGGAGCTCATGCAGCTTGTTCCCGCGTCGGCGGTAGCCGATCAGCTCGCCGTCGATCCGGATCAGTCCGCGGTCCACCTTCTCCAGGTGGTTGATCGACCGCAGCAGCGTCGACTTGCCCGACCCGGACGGCCCGAGCATCACGGTCACGGTCCCCGCCTGCACCTCGAGGTCGACACCCTTCAGTACGTCGAGGTCGCCGAAGCTCTTGTGCACCCCTTTGACGTCGATCATCGGGTCGCCTTCCAGGCACGCCGTACCCGCTGGAGCGGGGTCGGTGGCAGCTCACGCGTCGTACCGCGGGCGAAGTGCCGCTCGACGTAGAACTGGGCGATGGACAGCAGCGTGGTCAGGACGATGTACCAGACCGTCGCGACCATCAGCAGCGGGACGACCCGGCTGTTGCGGCCGTAGATCACCTGGACCTGGTAGAAGAGCTCCGGGATCGCCATCACCGAGACGATCGAGGTGCCCTTGAACAGGCTGATCACCTCGTTCGCGCCGTTCGGCAGGATCGAGCGCATCGCCTGCGGGAGCACGATCCGGAAGAACTGCCGCAGCCTCGGGATCCCCAGCGCGGCGGCGGCCTCGAGCTGGCCCTGGTCGACCGAGATGATGCCGCCGCGGATGATCTCGGCGGCGTACGCGGCCTGGTGCAACGCCAGCCCGAGCACCGCCGCACCGAGCGGGCCGAAAAGGTTGTTGGTGCTGAAGTGCACGAACTCCGGGCCGAACGGGATGCCCAGGCTGAGCTCCTGGTACAGGTAGGCGATGTTGAACCAGAACAGCAACTGCACGATCAACGGGATCGAGCGGAACGCCCAGATGTAGCCCCAGGCAACTACTTGGAGGAACGGGCTGGTCGACAGCCGCATCGTCGCGATCACCGCACCGAGGGCGAACCCGAGCACGGTCCCGTACACGGTCAGCTGGATGGTCACCCAGAGCGCGGAGAAGATCGTCCGGGTGGTGACGAACTGGAAGAACGTCGGCCAGTCCCAGCCGGGGTTGGTGGCCAGACCGTGCACGAACATCGCGAGCAGGACGAGCACGACGGCGACGCCGGCCCACCGCCACGGGTACCGCCGCCCGACCACGGGCAGATCGGCATCGTCCGGTACGGCGGTCTGCGGCGGGTCGGCGGCATGCGGGGCGGAGGTGAGCGAGGTGGTCGACACGGGTTCTCCCTGGCGGTGGGCAGGCTTCGCGGGCGCTCGTCCGGCACGGATGCGGGCACGGCGCGGCAGACGTCCGGAGGCCGGACGCCGTCGTACGGAATGTGCTGTCGGGTCAGCGCAGACAGAGGGCGCTGGAGACGCGCAGGAGATCGATGTGGAGGCGGTAGTACGGCAATGCGCGTGTCATTCGCGTCCTCCTCTGTCGCTCCTGAATCGATCGGTGAGTCCAGTATGGGTCGACTTTGAAAGTTAAGTAACTTGGTCGACAAACCTCTCAATATATGGACGGCTTATACCGGCCTGGAGGGCGTGCTGGGCACCATTTGCCGGGTGATCCGCGTCACGTCCGCATTCAACTACCCGCGGGTCCGTTTCACGCGTGAGCGTCTACGCGGCGGCAAGGCACCCTCACCGTGCGTGTGCGAATTTGTTGATCTGCGCGCGGTCCGCGTTTGAGGGTCCGTGACCTCCTCGTTATGGTCGTTGGGTCGCTGTACCCCTCGCAGCGACTGCCCCTCCCTGGAAGGCCCTCCCCTGTGTCTCCTCAGCGCGACGTCCCGGCTGCCCCACGCCGGGCCGCCAAACATCGTTCCTCGCGTCGAAGTACCAACCGCCGCACCCAGCTGATCGGCATGACCGCCGCTCTCGCCGCCGCGGCCGGCACGACCGCAGTCGGCATCACCTCCTCCGCCACCGGATCCTCCACGGCGACCACCGGACTGAACCCCTCACAGGCCGGCGATCTGACCGCAGCCAGGATCGAGCGGCGGGACCTCGCGTCCCGTGACGCATCCCGCGTCGACCTGAACCTCGAGGCGACCCGCAAGGCGCAGGCCGACAAGGCCGCCCAGCAGCGGGCCGCGCGGCTGGCCGCGAACGCGACACTGACCCAGCGTCGTGCCCTCGCGCTCGCCGCCGCCAAGGCAGCCGCCGCCAAGAAGGCCGCCGCGCAGGCGCGTGCGCTCGCCGCGGCGAAGGCGGCCGCGGTCGCCAAGGCCAAGGCTGAGGCCGAGGAGAAGGCCAAGGTACGGGTCGTCCTCCCGACCACCGGTTACCACCTGACCGCTCACTTCGGCCAGGCCGGCGGCCGCTGGGCCAGCAACCACACCGGTCTCGACTTCGCCGCACCTCTCGGTACCCCGGTTCGTTCGGTGCTGGCCGGTGAGGTCATCCAGGCGGCGTACGCCGGTGCGTACGGCCGCCAGGTGAAGGTCCGTCACGCCGACGGTACGGTCACGTCGTACAGCCACATGTCCGAGTTCGACGTCTCGGTCGGCGACAACGTGGCCGCCGGCGACAAGGTCGGCGCGATCGGCGTCACCGGCAACACAACCGGCCCACACCTCCACTTCGAGGTCCTCCTCGGCGGAGACAACCAGGTCGACCCCGAGCCCTGGCTCCGCGACCACGGCGTCAACCCGTAGTACCCAGGAACCTCACCACGGCCGCCACGAAGGCGCCGGCATCAACACCCAAGTCGCCCCGGCCAACACGAAGGCCGGGGCTTCTTGACGCAACAAACCCAGGCGTAGTTCCGATCCTTCCTCAGAGCATCTTTGCCATGTCGACGGCGTCGATGTAGGTGCCTTCGATGAGGAACTCGTTGGGGTGGGTGCCTTCGATGATGTAGCCGTGGCGTTCGTAGAGGCGGCGGGCGACGGTGTTGGTGCCGTGGACGTGCAGGCTGATCTTGCGGGCGCCGCGGCGTTTGCCCTCGGCCTCGGCTGCTTCGAGCAGGGCGGCGGCGACGCCTTGACCGCGGGCCTCCTGGGCGACGGCGAGGCCGTTGATGGTGAGCACGCCCGCGCCTTCGGGAAACGTGTACTTGTCCTGCAGCCGGAGGTAGCCGACCACCTGGCCGTCGTGCTCCGCGACCAGGTGCGCCTCCGGGCCGCTGCGGGCGAAGAAGCTGTCCCGGATGTGCTCCTGGTACGACGGGAAGCCGGTGCTGGCGTCCCACGAGGTCTGGTCGATCCGGAGGAGTACGGCGTCGTCGGTCTCGACGGCACGGCGAATGGTCAGGCGGGTGGCGGTCACCCGACAATCCTCACCCGCCGACCAGGTCAGCCTCCGGCAGGGTCACGGTCGCGGTGAGCCCACCGCTCGGATTCGGTGTCAGCTCGAGCCGACCGTGATGGCTCTCAACGATCCGCGCGACCAACGCGAGCCCCAGTCCGTGGCCGGCGCCGTACCGATCCTTGGCGAACGGCTCGACGAGAGTGGCGACCTGCGCGGGGTCGAGCACCGATCCGGTGTTGTGTACGACGAGACGTCCCGGACCGACCGTGATCGACACCGAGCCGCCGCTGTCGACGTTGTGCCGGATGCCGTTCTGGACCAGGTTCGTCACCACCTGATGCAGCAGTACGTCGTTGCCCTCCACAACCGATTCGGAGAGCTCGCACCGCACCGCGACCCCAGCGGCCGAAGCTTCCGACTCCAGCACGGGCAGCGCCTGACGGGTGATCGCGGCAAGATCGACCGGGTCCAGCTCGACGGTCCGGTTGTTCAGCGCGGCAAGACTGAGCAACGCCTCGACGATGTCGATACCGCGCTGGTTCGTCTCCGCGAGCCGCTTGACCAGCTCGGGCACGTCCTGGTGCTCCAGGTCGGCCTGCGCGACGTCGAGCATCGTCTTCATCACGGCATGCGGGGTCCGTAACTCGTGCGACGCGTTGGCCGCGAATCGCCGGTACTGCTCGAACGACGCCTGCAGCCGGTCGAGCATCGCGTCGAAGGTGTCGGACAGGTCGGTGAACTCGTCCCGGATCCCGGTCAGCCCGATCCGATGGTCGAGCGAACCGCTCGCCGCCTTGCGGGCCGCGGCCGTGATCTCCTGCAGCGGTCTCAGCATCCGCCCTGCCAGCACCCATCCGCCGACCAGCCCGACGATCGCCAGAAAGCCCAACGCGTACGCCGACAACGTCACCACTGTGTCGAGGATCTCGCCCCGGGTCGGGACCGGACCCTCGTCGCGTGGATTCGCCGCGGTGAGCGGATAGTTCGGGACCAGGCGCATCACCGCGTAGATGACGAAGGCCACCACCGCACCCGCCACGACCAGCAGACCCGCGTAGCTCAACGTCAGCCGCAACCGCACCGTCAGGCGCGGCCGCCAGGTGATCAGCGGCTCGCTCATGCTTCACCGATCCGGTAGCCGACGCCAGGCACGGTGTGGATCACCCACGGATCGCCGAGTCGTTTCCGCAGCGCGGAGATAGTGATCCGGACTGCATTGCTGAACGGATCCGCGTTCTCGTCCCAGGCCTTCTCCAGCAGCATCTCCGCGCTGATCACCCCACCACGCGCGGCCATCAGCACCTCCAGCACGGCGAACTGCTTCCGGGTGAGCTTCACGTAATGCCCGAACCGGTACACCTCCCGCCGATACGGGTCCAGCCGCACCCCGGCGTACTCGATCACGGTGGGCGCAGCCGCGGCCGGCCGTCGTATCAGGGCTCGCAGGCGTACGACGAGCTCGCGCAGCTCGAAGGGTTTGGTCAGGTAGTCGTCGGCGCCGAGCTCGAACCCGGTCACCTTGTCGTCCAGATCGCCGGCCGCGGTCAGCATCAGCACCCGGCATCCGATGCCCTGCGCAACGATCTGCCGGCACACCTCGTCCCCGTTCGGGCCGGGGATGTCACGGTCCAGTACCACCACGTCGTACCCGTTGACGGCGACCGCCTCCAGCGCCGCGTGACCGTCGAAGGCCAGATCGGCCGCGATCGCCTCCAGCCGCAGCCCGGCCCGGAGCGCCTCGGCGAGATATACCTCGTCCTCGACGACCAGCACCCGCATACCGACCATTGAACCAGGCCGGGCATATCGAAAACGTATGCCGAAACGCAGACGCTCCCGCAACAGCCGCCCGGATGAACTGTTGCCATGCGCACCGATGACCTGATCACCCGCGAACGCCGGATGACGGCGCTGTCCGCCCTCGCGATCGTCGCCGCGATCACCAGCTTCGCCGTCGCGGCCTGTACGACGGTCTCGGCCCAGGGCGACCCGGCACCGTCAACGGCCGATCAACCGTCCACCACCGGCCGAGCGAGTGGCCCTCCTGGTTCTGACGACGGCGTGCTGCCCGAGAAGACGTCGGCGTTCGACACCGACCTGCCCGGCATCGCGAAACTCGACCCAGCCCTGCTGAAAGCGGTCCAGCAGGCCGAGACGGCCATGAAGAAGGACGGCATCACCATGCAGGTAACCACCGGCTGGCGGAGCAAGAAGTATCAACAGGAACTGCTGGACAAGGCGATCCGCAAGTACGGCAGCCGGAAGAAGGCCCTCGAGTTCGTCTCCACACCGGAGGAGTCGCATCACGTGACCGGCAACGCGGTCGACATCGGCCCGACCGACGCGGACGACTGGATCATCCGTAAGGGTGCCCGGTTCGGCCTGTGCCAGACGCTGTCCAACGAGATGTGGCACTTCGAACTCGTCACCACGCCCGGCGGCGAGTGCCCACCGATGAGCTAGCGGGTCTCCTCCGGCGGATCCGCCAGTACGGCGAGCGGCCGCTGCCGCCAGTGCACGTCGTGCCAGGCGTCGAGCTTCCACCCGATCTTGCGGTAGGTGCCGATTTCTTCGAACCCCAGGGCCTTGTGCAGGCCCACGCTGGCGTCGTTCGGCAGCGTCATCCCGGCGACCGCCGTACGGAAGCCACGCTCGGTCAGCCGCTCGAACAGGGCCTCGTAGAGCGCGCGCCCACCACCGGTCCGCCGGCGTCCGAGCTCCAGGTAGACGCTCACCTCACAGGACCATCGGTACGCCGCTCGCGGCTTCATCGGACCGCCGTACGCGTACCCGACGACCCGGCCTTCGTCGTCCTCCAGCACCATCCAGGCGTGGGTCGCCTGCGCGCTCTCGATCCGCGCGGCCATCTCCTCGGCCGTCGGCGGCTCGATCTCGAAGGTGATCGCCGTACCGGTGACATAGGGCGCGTAGATCGCCGCGCAGGCCTCCGCGTCGAGCGGCGAGGCGTCTCTGATCTTTGGCATGTCACGATAGTAGCCATAGATGCCGCTATAGTGGCAACCATGTTGGATCAACTGTCCGCCTCGCTCGCCGCGACGGTGCAGGCCGCCCGGATCGCTCAGGACCTGTCCGTGAACGCGCTGGCCGAGCGTTCGGGGGTGTCCCGGGCGATGATCGGCAAGATCGAGCGCGGCGAGGCGCAGCCGACCGCAGTACTGCTCGGCCGGCTGTCCGGTGCCCTCGGCATGACCCTGTCCGAACTGGTCGCCCGCGCCGAGAACACCGACGACCTCCTCCGCCGCCGCGCCGACCAGCCGGCCTGGACGGACCCCGCCACCGGCTACGTGCGCCGCGCGGTCTCACCGGTCACCGACGGCCCGCTGGAGCTGGTCGAGGTCGAGCTCCCACCCGGCGCCTCGGTCTCCTACCCGGCGGACGCCTACATCTTCAAGTACCAGCAACTCTGGATCCTCGACGGCCACCTCCGCTTCCACGAGGGTCCGGTCGTCCACGACCTCCACACCGGTGATTGCCTCCAGCTCGGCCCGCCGTCGGCGACCACGTTCCACAATCCGTCGAGCATCCCGTGCCGCTATCTGGTCGCCCTGGTCAAAGGGCGGAGTTAGCGGACACGCGCCGGTACGGCGTGATTGGCTGACCCCATTGCCCAACGCCGTACGGAGGAACGATGACGGTGTCCCCGCTGGTCTGGATCCTCAGCCTTGCCCTCATCCTCGCGCTGCTCGCGTTCGACTACTTCTTCCACGTCCGGTCCGCACACGTGCCGACGCTCCGCGAGGCGGCGATCTGGTCCTGTGTTTACGTCGGGATCGCGCTGCTGTTCGGACTCGCCTGCTTCGTGTTCGGGGGTACGGCGATGGGCTCGGAGTACTTCGCCGGGTACATCACCGAGAAGGCGCTGTCGGTCGACAACCTGTTCGTGTTCCTGATCATCATGACCAGCTTCCGGGTGCCGCGGGAGAACCAGCAGAAGGTGTTGCTGTTCGGCATCGTCTTCTCGCTGATCGCCCGGGGCGGGTTCATCTTCCTCGGCTCGGCGCTCCTGAACACGTTCGCCTGGGTGTTCTACCTGTTCGGCGTGGCCCTGCTGCTGACCGCGGGCAACATGCTCAAACCGCAGACCGAGGAATCCCACTCGGCGCAGAACTTCGTGGTCCGGATCAGCCGGCGCCTGTTCCGTACCTCGGAGGACTTCGACGGCGACCGGCTGTTCAGCACCGTCGACGGCCGCCGGGTGATGACGCCGATGGTGCTGGTGATGGTCGCGATCGGCGGCACCGACCTGATGTTCGCGCTGGACTCGATCCCGGCGATCTTCGGGCTGACCCAGAACGTGTTCATCGTGTTCACCGCGACCGCGTTCAGCCTGCTCGGGTTGCGGCAGTTGTACTTCCTGCTCGACGGCCTGCTGGACCGGCTCATCTACCTGTCTTTCGGGCTGGCCGCGATCCTCGCGTTCATCGGCGCCAAGCTGATCCTGCACGCGCTGCACGAGAACAACCTGCCGTTCATCAACGGCGGCGAACACGTCGACGTGGTCGAGATCAGCACCGGGCTGTCCCTCGTGGTCATCCTGGTCGTCCTGGTGATCACGGTGCTGGCGTCGCTGTTCAGCACCCGCGGCCGCACCCAGACCGCGATGGCCAACATCCGCCGCGACGCGGCCGCCTACCTGGACGCCGAATACACCATGGACCACGGCGAGCGCGAACGCATCTTCCTGCGGCTGCTGGCTTCCCGCGACCACATCATCGCTTTGGGCCCCGAAGCCCGCCAGCAGGTGAAGAACGAACCCGAACTGATGGACCTCTGCCGCCGGGCCGCCGCCAGCCACGCCGCCGCCCACAGCGAACACGAGATCCGGCCTAGTCTGTAGCTCTATCCCACGCGACCGACTCCGCGCGCTCCTGCGTCGCGTGCTCCGCGGCTGCTCCCGCCCACCCAGCTTTTCCCTGGCGTGCTGCCGCACGCTTTGCGGACTGCCGCCCGCGATTGACCACACCGTGGTTCGCGGAGGTCGTGATCACCTGAACGACTCTCCGTGCGGGCGTATGCACCAGATGACAGCTCACCTATGAGTCGCTGCGGTTATCCCACGTAAGGGACTACAGATGCTCGATCGTGATGCCGTGTTGCGCTGTCAGCCGTTGGGCTATCAGCGAGCGATGGCAGGCCTCTGGGGCCTGCTCGACGCACAGCAGTGCCACAGTTCCACTGCTCGGCAGCGCGGACACAATCGGGGTGAGGTCAGCGCGGTCGAGGATCTCGGTGGTGTAGCGGTGGGTGTACTCGGCGGCGAGTTCGCGGCGCGTGCGTTTGCCGACCCCTTGGCGGTCGTCCTCGGCGTACTGGAGGTGGCGTAGCTCGGTGGTTGGGGCGAGCTCGGCATGGTGCTCGTAGGCGATCCCGGCGTGGGCGAGGGCAGCCTGCAGCCGGAGTGAGTTCGCCCAGGCGTACTCGGGTCCGCGGACACCGCGGCGCTGACGTACGTCGAGCAGGAGTCGGACGTCAGCGTGCTTCAGTCGTCGCAGGAACGACTCGGCGTCGAAACCATAGACGCCGATTGTCACCATTCTGAGCACCGGAATCACCCACCCGCCTGCTACTCGTGCCGGTTGGACCGGCACGAGTGGCGGAGGCGGTGAGGTCGCATCACGCGACGGCGGTTCCCTCGAGCTCGACCAGTTGGCCGGGGATCGCCAGCCGTGTCACCCCGAGCATCGTGGTGGTCGGTGCTCCCCCGGCGGCGCCCAACCGCGACGCCAGTACGCCGTACTGCGGGAACAGCAGATCGACGTCGGTGGTGTAGACGTTGAGCCGGACCAGGTTCGCGAGGGACATGCCGGCCTCGACGAGCACGGCCTCCAGGTTGTCGAGGCTCAGCGCCAACTGCGCCGCCATGTCCCCGTCGTGCTGGGGCTTGCCGTCGGCGCTCATCGCGGTCTGCCCGGAGCAGTACAGGGTCCGGGTGTGCCCGGAGACGATCTCGCCCTGGTTGAATCCCATCTCCACCGACCACTTCACTGGGTTGACTGCCGTTCGTTCTGTTGCCACATCAGCTCCATTCGATGCATCGCGAGTACGGACGCCCATCGGCTCCCTGACGTCCTGTCAACGAGCCTCGCAACCAATCACGACACCCTCTGTCGTGTATTCGGTAAGGTTCCCGTATGCGCGCCGACCGGTTGGTCTCGCTGGTGCTGCTGCTGCGCCAGCGCGGTCGGCTGACCGCGGACACACTGGCTCGCGAGCTGGAGGTATCCACCCGCACTGTCCTCCGCGACATCGAGGCGCTGTCCGCGGCCGGCGTACCCGTCTACGCCGAACGCGGCCGGTACGGCGGCTTCGCCTTGTTGCCCGGTTTCCGGACCGAGCTCACCGGACTGAACCACGACGAGGCGCTTGCCTTGCTGACCGCCGGATCGGGCCGCGGCGAGCAAGTGTTCGGCCTCGGCTCGGCGCTCGCTTCGGCGATGCGCAAGGTGGTCGACGCGCTGCCCGAGAGCCATCGAGCCACCGCGGCCGGCGCGGCCCAGCGATTCCTTGTCGAGCCGGAGACCGACCTGCTCTCACGCCGGCTGGTCACTGAGGACGTGCCCCACACCACGATGATCGAGGTCCGACGCGCGGTGCTCACCGGGCACAAGTTGCGCATCCACTACGCGGCCACAGGCCAGACACCGCAGTGGCGCACGGTGGACCCGATCGGCCTGGTGACCGTACGCGACCGGGTCTACTTACTGGCCACAAGATCCGGCGCAGACCGCACCTACCGACTGTCGCGGGTGGTGGCCGCCGAAGTACTCCCCGAGCCGGCACAGCGACCGAACCGGGTCGACCTGGACCGGATCTGGCGAGAACGCTGCGCGCAGTTTCTGTCCGACGGCCATATCACCGTGCTGGTACGGGTGAACCCGGCGCGGCGGGAAGATCTGCTGGACACCGCGATGGCTGTCCGCGCCGAGGAACCCGACGCAGACGGCTGGTTGCGGCTGAAGGTGACCTACCAAGATTCACGACACGCCGAATGGGCGCTCTGGCAGCTCAGCACGGACGCGGAAGCCCTCGCCCCGCAGTCCCTGCGCACCGCCCTGCGCAACCGCGCCGCCGCGATCGCCACCCGCTACGGCGACTCGTCCTGAGAGTTGGTCGCCTTCTGCCGGGCTTCCCAGGCCGGGTGTTGGGGATCGTCGTTGTGGACGATGATGTCGGCGTGATCGGTCGGGCGGACCGTGTCGAAGTAGAACTGCTGTGAGGGGATGTAGCGGCTACGATAGCGTCGCTCGACCTCGGTGGCAGATCTGGTCGAGGTCTGGTCTCGGGTCCGGGCGCGAGCCAATGTCTTCTCGAACGCGGCGGATACGAAGATGCGCAGGTCCCACCGGTCAATCAGCTCCGGGCGCATCAGGAACACACCGTCGAAGAGCAGTACGGCGTCGGCGGGTGCTGTCATCACCGACTCGGACAATGCGGTGTCCGTCACCTTGTCGTAGACCGCCTGCTGGAACCTTCGGTCTCCGCCCGGCCCCAGCGGATCGAGCAGCACCCGGTGCAGCGCGTCGAAGTCGAAACTGTCGTGATAGCAACCTTCGGCGGAGTCCTCCCCGCGCCGATAGCGTTGCGACCGCGGGGTCAGGAACTCTTCGATCGTCGCTCGGATGACATCGCGGCCCTGCGCACGCAGTACGACGGCGAGCTCGTCAGCCAACGTGGTCTTGCCAACGGCGGGCGGTCCGTCGAGGGCAACCCGCGTCGGGTGCCCATTCGCGACAGATCCAACCGCCTCGGCCAAGCGGCTCAGAAGCTCGCTGCGGGTGCCGTTGTCCATGTACTACCGCCGATCCTGCGTAGTGATCTCGCGTCGAGCTCACCCTAGGCCGGTGCCCGTGCACGCCAGGCTGCATCGCCAGCGACGGCGTGGGATAGAAATCAGCCTTTGACTGCTCCTGAGGCTAGGCCGGTTACGTAGAAGCGTTGGAGGCCGACGTACAGGACCACGCACGGGATCATCGCGATCACCGAGCCAGCGACCAATGAGCCGAAGTTGACCTCGCCGTAGGCGCCGGCTTGGACGTTTACCAGAGCGACGGGCAGGGTGTAGAGCTCGTCTTTCGTGAGGAAGGTGAGGGCGCCGAGGAACTCAGTCCAGGCCGCGAGGAACGCGTAGAGGGCGACCGTCGCCGCGCCCGGTGTCACCAGGGGACGCAGCACGGACCCGATCATTCGCAGTGTGCCGCAGCCGTCGACGTGGGCTGAGTCCTCCAGCTCGACCGGCACCGACGAGAACGAGTTGCGCATCACGAAGACGCCGAACGGCAGGTTGACCGTGGTGTAGAACAGCACCAGCCCGAGCAGGCTGTCAGTCAGCCGCAGGACGTTCATCTCAAGGTACAGCGGCGTCAGGATCGCCTGGAACGGAATCATCATCGACACCACCACCAGCGCGAAGAGCAGCGGCGCGCTGCGGAACCGGAACCGCGCGAACCCGTAGCCGGCGAACGTCGCCAGTACGGCAGTCAGCACCGCCGTACTCAGCGCCACGACCAGACTGTTGCCGACGGCCCGCATCAGGTTGCCCGGTCCCTCGATCAGGGTCCGGAAGTTGTCCCAGGTCAGGTGGAAGAAGGTCGATCGGTCCGGGGCCGCGACGATCACGTCGTTCGGCTGCACCGACCGGAAGAGTGCCCACAGCAACGGTACGGCGAAGACCAGGAAGGCACCGCCACCGCCGACGACGTACAGGACGTTCTTCAGCCTCATGGTCAGTCCCTCTCCCGGAGCAGCCAGAACTGGGCCGCGGTGACGAGTCCGACCACGACCACCAGCACGATCGACAGCGCGGTCGCGGCACCGAGCTGCAGTTGGACGAAGGCGCGGTTGTAGATGTACTGGACCACCGTGGTAGTGTCCGTGCCCGGACCGCCGCGGGTCAGGATGTAGAACTGGGTGAACGCGAGCAGCGAGCCGACCACCGAGATGATCACCGACATCGCGATCGTCGGCCGCAGCACCGGGATGGTGATCTCCCACTCCTGCCGCCACCAGCCGGCCCCGTCCAGCTCGGACGACTCGTAGTACTCGCGCGGGATCGCCTGCATCCCGGCCATCAGCAGCATCATGGTCAGCCCTGACACACCCCAGATCACCAGCACGCAGATCAGGCCGGTCGCGAGCGGCCCGTCCACCAGCCAGGCCGTCGTACCGTCGGTGATACCGAGGGAGCGGAGAATGATGTTGATCGCACCGCTGTCCGGCTGGGCCTCCAGCACGGTGACGAAGCTCAGAGTGGACAGGCCGACGACGAACGGCAGGAAGAAGATCGTTCGCAACACGGTCGAGCCGCGGCGCTTGCGTCGTACCAGTACTGCGAGCGCATAGCCGAGCACCAGGATCGGCCCGGTCACGATGACCGTGTAGAGCAGGGTGTAGAGCACCGACTTCGCGAACGCGGCGTCGGAGACGATGGCCGTGTAGTTCTTCACTCCGCTGAATTTCACCGTGCCGATCAGCGGCCAGTTGGTCAGCGAGATCACCAGGGCGAAGCCGAGCGGCACCAGCACGAAGACCGCGACGAACAGTACGGCGGGCGTCACCAGCAGCAGCCCGGTCCGGGACGGATGGGTAAGCGAATCCCGTCGGCCGGCAACCCTCGCCCGCCGCGGCGCCGGTTCTACCTGAGGCCTGACCTCTGTCCGGGTGCTCATGCCTGCCCCTGCGCGAGGATTCGATCGAAGTTGCTCTGGGCTTCCGTCATGGCGGCCTCCAGCTCGCCGTCGAACACTGCCCGGCGGAACATCTGCAGCCACGGGCCGTCCGGCTGGTTGTAGAGCAGGTTGTAGGAGAGCGTGGTCGGTGCGTACCCCTCTGAGATGCGCTCCAGCGGCAGCGTTGCGAGCGGGAACTTCTTCGCGAACTCCGGTGTCGCGGCATCCGACCGGACCGGGGTGTACCCGCCGGCGGGCAGATCGATCTGCTGCGGCAGGTCGAGTGCGAACCGGACGAACTCCCAGGCACCGGAGGCGTTCCGGGCGCCGCGCGGGATGCACATGTTGTCGCCGCCGTCGAAGAACGCCGCGCCACCGTTCGGACCGGACAGCAGCTTGGGTGTCACCTTCTGATGGAAGGCCTCGTCCGAGGAGGAGACCACCACGGCGTAGTTCGACGGGAAGATGCCGATCTTGCCGGCCCGGAAGTCGCTCCCCCACCGGGACGCGTCGTCGGAGAAGTTCGCCCGCGGCACCAGTCCGTCGACCCACAACTGCCGATGCAGCTCGAGCATCTGCCGAACTACGTCGTTCCCAACGATGTCTCCGGACTGCTCACCGACCTTGCCTTTGATGAGGTCGGTGTCGGCGGCCCAGATCATCGGCTGGACGACGAACCCGAGAGCGCCCGGGCTGTTCGCCGGGAAACTCCACGCGTAGATGTCGTCGCCCAGTTTCCGCAACTTGCGAGCCGCCGCGATCAGATTGTCGAAGGACGTGATCGCCTCGTCCGGGTCGACGTCCGCCTTGTCGCACAGCTCGGTGTTGAACCAGAACATCGAGTTGTCGGCCAGGTACGGTACGCCGAACGCCCGGTCGTCCTTGGTCGCCAGTCGCAGGTGTCCGGGGCTGAGTTTGTCCCGAAAGTCCAAGGCCTGCAGGGGTTCGGTGAGGTCGGTGAACGCATCCCGGTAGATGAACAGCATCGAGTTGATGTCGTCGATGTCGACCAGGTCCGGCACCGACCGGCCGCGGATCGCGGTCGCCAGCTTGGTCACGTACTGCGCGTCCAGGACCGGCGTCAGCTCGACGGTGAGCCGGTCCTGGGACGCGTTGAACTTCTTCACCAGATCGGTCAGACCGGTCTGGGTCGCCGCCCGGCACCACACCTGCACGGTGCCGGTGGCGTCCTGCCCGAACCCGGCCGCCTGGACGTCGGGCTCGGGCAGCACCGAACTACAGCCCGGTACGGCGGCGGCCGCGGTTGCGGCCGCCGTCACACCGAGGAACTTCCGTCGCGTCAGCATGAGTACCTCCGCCTCACATGGGAGCCCCCGCTGGTGCGCGCCTGAGTTCAGGCGCGCGGAAGCCAGACGCGCATCGCACCGATCTCGCGATTCGCCCAGGCGTAGTACGGCACCGCGACCACGTCGACCTCGTCGCCGACCTGATCCGCGGCCTCCGGCGTGAACGGCCAGCCTCCTCGGTGACCGGTCCCGATCCGTCCACGGGTCTTCAGCACTGTCACCCCGTCGAGCAGGCCGTCGTCGTGGCTCGCGGCAACTGATGCCTCTGGCAACAGATGCAGATCGTCGACGTTCGCCTCCTGGTCGGCCTGCTCGACCGCGTAGACCAGCGGACCGCGTTCCAGTGCGACACACCCCCGTACGGCGTCGACGCGTGGATCGGCCGCGATCACGCGTGCGGCCATCGGCAACTGCAGGTCGATCACGTCCGCCTCGACCCGCGCGTAAGTGCCGGCCTCGACGGGCTTGCCGTTGACGGTCGCACCTTCCGCCCAGGCCGGGATCCGGAGCTCCACCGCGACGGAGCCGTCGACGGTGATTCGCACCGCGCCGTCCCACGGGTAGGCCGTCTCCACGGTCAGGGTGGCGTTGCCCACGGTCAGTGTGCCGGCGGCGTACTGATGGATCTGCACGGCGCCGTCGCCGCTGCTCGCGAGGTAGCCGTCGAGGCTGGCCAGGGTGCGCATGATGTTCGGCGGGCAGCACGCGCAGTCGAACCACCCGCGCCGCCCGTGCGCCGGGCTACGACCGCTGTCCGCATGCGCGCCACCGCGCAGCTGCAGCGGGTTGACGTAGAAGTACTCCGTCCCCTTGAGCGAGACACCGGCGAGGAAGCCGTTGTAGAGCATCCGCTCGATGGCATCCGCGTAGAAGGCGTCACCGGTCGCGAGCAGCATCCGCCAGGCCCACTGGATCCCGCCGATCGCCGCGCAGGTCTCGGCGTAAGCGCGGTCCGGCGGCAGCTCGTACTCGTCGCCGAAGGCCTCACCCTCCCAGCGGGCGCCGAGGCCGCCGGTGAGGTAGGTCTTCGTGGACCACATGTGCTCGAACTGCGTCTTCAACGCGTCGAGCAGCTCGGTGTCACCGGTCTCGAGCGCGACGTCCGCGGCGCCGGCCGCCAGGTACACGGCCCGGACGGAGTGACCTTCCACCGTGGTCGCCTCGCGGACCGGGACGCGGTCGGAGAAGTAGGTCGGCTCGTGGCCGTGCTTCTTGATGATCCCGTGGCCGCGGGCCTCGACGAACCACTTGGCCAGGTCGAGGTAGGCCGCCGTACCGGTTTCTCGATACAACTCGACCAGGGCCATCTCGATGACCGGGTGACCGTCGACGTCAACAGTCTGGCCCGCGGAGTCGCCGAAGGTCGCCACCAGGTGGTCGGCGATCTTGATCGCGACGTCGAGCAACTCGCGGTCTCCGGTGCAGCGGACCTGGGCGACGGCGGCCTGGATCAGGTGGCCGGCGCAGTAGTGCTCGTGGCTCCAGACGAGATGCTGGTAGCGGCCCTCGTCGCCGTCGCGGAGCTGGACGACGGAGTCGAGGTAGCCGTCCTCGCGCTGGGCGGCGGCGACGATCGCGGTGAGCTCGCGCTGGCGCTTGAGCAGGTCCTCGTTCGGGTTGCGGCCGTACTCCCACGCGGCGGCCTCGAGCCACTTGTAGACGTCGGAGTCGGCGAACACCGGGCCGATCGCCTCGCCCTCGCCGATGCCGGCGGCGAGCCGGAGGTTCTGCAGGTTGCCGGCCGTCTCCAGCTGGTCCTGGCCGCTCGGGATCGCACGCTCGCCGTTGCGGGTCTGACGCGGCGCCCAGAAGCCGCCGCTGATCTTGGCCTGGCCGAGGCCGACGGGTTGCCAACGGCCGCTGCCGCTGGCGGCTGGACTGCGGGAGGTGGTGACAGAGTCCGGGGAAGGGCTCATGGGGGAAGCTCCTGAGGTTCGCGGAAAATCCAGAACACGTTTTCCTTGACGAAGCTAGAGACGCCGAACGGTCTGGTCAACCCCTCGGACCTGGCGAAATCCGGACAATGCGGTACTCGTGCTGTACTGTTTCCGGAAAGTTCGGAAAGGAGCTGCCGGATGGCGTCACGTGGCCCTGCCCTGCCCCGGATCACCGATGTGGCCGCACTGGCGGGCGTCTCCACGAGTACGGCGTCGAAGGCGCTGAACGACACCGGCCAGCTCCGCGAGGAGACCAGACAGCGGGTACGACGAGCCGCCGAGCAACTCGGGTTCACGCCGGACAGCCGCGGCCGGGCGTTGTCGTCCGGGCGCAGTTTCACGGTCGGGCTGATCACCACCGACAGCTCCGGGCGGTTCAGCATCCCGATCATGCTCGGCGCGGAGGACGCGCTGAGTGCGGGCGAGATGGGGCTGCTGCTGTGCGACACCCGGGACGACCCGTTGCGCGAGCAGCACTACCTGCGGTCGCTGGTGTCGCGGCGAGTGGACGGCATCATCGTGACCGGGCGACGGACCGAGCCGCGCGCGCCCATCGACGTACCGATTCCCGTCGTCTATGCCTTCAGCCCGTCGACGGATCCGTCCGACACCTCGGTGATCGCGGACGACCGCAGTGGCGCGGCCTCCACCGTGCGGCATCTGCTCAGCCTCGGCCGCCGGCGGATCGCGCACATCACCGGACCCGAGTCGCACCACAGCGCGCAGACCCGCGCTGCGGCGACGGTCGAGACCGCCGGCGACGCGTTGGCCGATGAGCCGATGCACGGTGAATGGAGCGAACGCTGGGGCCGCCACGCGGTCGATGTCCTGCTGCGTACGTCGCCCGACCTCGACGCGATCTCCTGCGGCAGCGACCAGATCGCCCGCGGCGTCTGCGACCGCCTCCGCGAGCTCGGCCGGTCCGTCCCCGACGACATCGCGGTCACCGGCTACGACAACTGGTCCGTCATGGCCCTGGCCAGCCGGCCACCGCTCACCACCGTCGATCTGGAGTTGGAAGAGCTCGGCCGCCGTACCGCCAACCTGCTGCTGGACGCGATCGCCGGTTCACCCCACCCCGGCTTGATGGAGCTCCCGACCCGGTTGGTCACCCGCGAATCCACCCTCGGCACCTGAGGTCACCAGATAGTCGCTCGGCGGACCGCCGTTGTCCGCCTGGCATCGGTAGATTCGCGGGGTGCTGCGCAAGCTCGTGATCGGCCTCGCGGTGATCGCCACGCTGGTGGCGGGGGTGGGCACCGCGCGCCTGGTGCTGCCCCGGACCGATCCCACTCGAGGTGTGGTCAAGCAACTGGCGTTCCTGCGGGCGGAGATCGAGGGCGGCGCCGACCACGCCGCGCAACAGCAGTTCCCGGAGGGGTACTTCTTCCTCAACGCCCTCTACGGACTGACCTGGGTGCAGGTCGGCCTCGCCGATCCGGACCGGTCGGTCGACGCCGCGGTCGAGGCGCGGTGGGCTCTCGACCGGCTCAAGTCCCCGGACGGGACCGCCGTGTTCGACGCTTCGCTCCGACCGAGGTACGGCGTCTTCCACGCCGGCTGGACCAACTGGCTGCGTGGTGGACTGGTCGCGCTCAAACACTCCGACGCGGCCGAGATCGAGGAGTTCACCAGCGCCTCGGTCGAGATCGCGACCGCGTTCCGCACCGCCAGGACTCCGTTCCTGCCGGCGTACCCGGGTCAGGCCTGGCCGGTCGACTCGACCGTCGCCATCGCCTCACTCCGCCTGTACGACGAACTCGTGGCGCCGCGGTTCGGCGCGACGGCCGAACGCTGGGTGGCCGCGGTGAAGACCCAACTGGATCCGGGGACCGGGCTGATGCCGCATCAGGTCGAGCCGGCGACGACCGGCGCGCGGGCGTCGTCGCAGAGCATGATCCAGCGGTTCCTGGTGGAGATCGATCCCGCCTTCGCGCGGGCGCAGTACGAGATCTTCAAGGATCGGTTCGTGGCCGGACTGGGCGTCCGGGAGTATCCGAAAGGTGTCGGCGGGCAGGGTGATGTGGACTCGGGCCCGCTGATCCTCGGGATCAGCCTGTCCGCGACCGTGGTCACGATGGGCGCGGCCCGGGTCGAGCGCGATCCGCTCGCCGATCGGCTCGCCCGGGAAGGCGATCTGCTCGGCCTGCCGGTCAGCGGGCCGAAGACGAAGCGGTACGCCCTCGGCCTGGTGCCGATCGGCGATGCCTTCCTGGCCTGGTCGGCGTCGGCACGGCCGATCGTGGCTGCTGAGCAGCCGGAGCTCTCAAGCGGTGCCGGCTGGTGGCGCGACCCGTGGCTGCTGCTGATCTGGTCGCCGGCGCTGATTCTCTGGGGTCTTCTCCGGTTCAGGCGCCGGCGAAGACGGCACTAGGGTGAGGATGTGCAGCGGATCTCGTCTCGGAATGCCCGGTTTCAGGTCTGGCAGTCGTATCTGACCAACCGGACCAAGCGGCACCGGGCGGGCGAGTTCCTGGTCCAGGGCGTGCGGCCGATTTCGATTGCCGTCGACAACGGCTGGCCGGTCCGGACGCTGATCCACGACGCGTCCCGGCCCTTCTCGCACTGGGCCCAGGAGCTGTACCAGCGGCTCCCCGGGGTCGAGCGGGTGGCGATGGAGCCGGAGTTGCTGGCCGAGCTCGGCGAGAAGGAGGCCGAGGTGGTCGCGGTGGTGGAGATGCCGCCGGACGACCTGGATCGCATCCCGGTCGGGCCGGACTTCCTCGGCGTGGTCTTCGACCGGCCGACCGGACCGGGCAACATCGGGTCGATCATCCGGTCCGCGGACGCGTTCGGTGCGCACGGTGTGATCGTCACCGGGCATGCGGCCGACATCTACGATCCGAAGGCGGTCCGGGCGACGACCGGGTCGCTCTTCGGCGTTCCCGCCGTCCGCGTGCCGTCGCATCGTGAGGTGATCGAGTGGGCCCGGCGGTCGACCGGCGCACCGATCGTGATCGTGGGCACGGACGAGCACGGGTCAGCGGATGTGTTCGACTTCGATCTGACCCAGCCGACCTTGCTGCTGATCGGCAACGAGACCCACGGACTCAGCACCGCGTGGAAGGAGGCCGCCGACGCGTTGGTGCGGATCCCGATCACCGGGTCGGCGAGTTCGCTCAACGCGGCCAACGCCGCGACGGCCGTTCTGTACGAGGTGTCGCGGCAGCGATCCCATTCGTCCAAGACTCGCTAGGTTGCTGCGGCCTAGCGTCGTACCCATGAGGCCACAACCCTTGATCGCGGTGAGCGACGTCGAGAAGAGCAGCGCCTGGTACTGCGCGGTGCTGGGAGCGGTCAGCGCTCACGGCGGACCGGAGTACGAGCGACTCGTGGTCGACGACGTACTCGTCATGCAACTGCACAGCCTCGCTGTGGACCACCATCACGGACCGTTCGGCGATCCCTCGCATCCGTTGGGGAACGGGGTCGCGATCTGGTTCGAGGTGGACGACCTGGAGGCAGCCGCCGAGCGTGCTCGCACCCTCGGCGCCACCGTCCAGACCGACATCCACCACAACCCCAACGCCGATCACTACGAGCTCTGGCTCCGGGACCCGGACAACTATCTCGTCGTCCTCGCGTCTCACCCGTCGAGTCGGTAGAACCGCCAGAACGGGTGCTCGATCGGCAGGATCTCAACGCTGCCGAAGCCGGCGCGTTCGGCCAGCCGGCGCATCATGGCGGGCCGGATCCCGAGTGGTCCCACGACCTCGGAACCGGCATCGGGACGGCCTTGCGGGACACACCACAGGACACCCGCAGCGGCCATGAAGCGCTCGACCTCGTCACCCGGGGCGGTGAAGTTCTCCGCGACGTGCTCCTCCATCACGATCACCGAGCCGCCGGGCGCCAAGGAGCTACGGGCAGCCTCGAGTGCTGCCACCGGATGCGGGAGATCGTGCAGGCACTCGAAGAAGAACGCCACGTCGTACCCGTCGCGGGGCAGCGGTTGGGTGATGTCGGCGACCTCGAGGTCGACCTGGCCGGCCACGCCGCGCTCGGTGACGTACCGGCGGCCGCGGGCGATCGACTCCTCGTCCAGGTCGTACCCGTCGACGCGTACGTGCGGGAACGCCTCCGCGAGCCGGATCGACGCCCAGCCCACGCCCGCGCCCAGGTCCGCGACGCGCGCCGGACTGGTGGTGTCCGCGAGACGGGCCTGGATATCCGGCACCTGAGGCAGCCACTCATCGATCAACGAGTTCTCGTAGGCGGGCCGGTTCAGTGCCTCTTGCGCGGTCACCGCGTCGGGACCGTAGGCCGCGTACGGGACGCCGTCCCCGGTCCGGAACGCGGCGACCAGCGACGGAAGCGCGCGGCCGATCGCGGGCACGATGTAGGACATGCCGCCGACGTAGAACGGGCTGATCTCGTCGACCAGTGTCTCGCTGACACCGTCGGCCAGGCTGAACAGCGCGGTCGACGGCTCGTCGCCATCGGCGATCAGCAGGCCGGCGACCGCCTGCTGCGCCAGCCATTCCTGGGTGTAGCGAATCTCGTTGGCGGTCCGCTCTGCCAGTTCGGCAGCTGTCGCGGGCCCGTCGTTCGACAGTGATCGGTACAAGCCCAGCTGGATGCCGAAGTAGACGTTCAACAGCTCCACGGTGTCGAGGGTCTGCAGGAAGAGGCGGCCGGACAGTTCCTCGGCCGCGGACGGCGTGGGGGTCTCCTCGACCTGATCCAGCAACGTGCTCATGATGTCCTCCCGATACTTCGCGGCACCCGGTGCGCCGCTTCTGTCTGGGAGGCGCCAGGTCTGCTGTGGCGATGCCACACGACCGGCGGCTAGCTGTGCCAGGTCACGGTTTCCTCCGGTCGATAGACGCAGAATCGCCCGGTGGAGACAGCCAGTTCGAGGTGGCGGGCCAGCGCGGGATGGACCTCGCGGATCGCCTTGATCGCCGTCGCGATGCGCATCGCGACCGCCTTGCGAGCACGTTCGGCCTGGTCTCCCGTCGTACGGACCCGGCCACCGAGGCCGTAGGCCGCGGCCAGTTCGCGGACCAGGAAGTCCCGCTCGTCGGTCAAGGTACCGACCAGCTGGGCGGCGCCGTCCCGTTCGGCGTCGGCGATGTCCGTCTCGAGTTCGGTGACCCGGCGCTTGTAGGCCGCCCGAGCCGCGCCGTCGAGGAGCGGCCCGGTGTCACCGCCGCCCGCCGACCGCGGTGGGCCGCCACCAGCGGCGACCAGATCGAGCACGTGGACCGGCTGGCCGGGCCGGGCCAGCACTACGGACAGGTCGTGCATTCCCTTGGAGTCCGGGACGGTTGCCTCGCCGTCCCGCCAGCGCAGGTGCCAGGTCCGGCCGTCCTTGCGGAACACACCCTCAATTCTTGTGGCTGGTCCAGCCGGTACGCCGATCGCGACCAGGTCCTGCTCGGCCTTGGTGAGCCAGGGCTTGGCGCCGGCACCGCGGCACGCATCGACGGCGTTGGTCAGCAGCCGGCGCGCCTCGTCGGTCTGACCCAGGAACGCCGCCAACCGGCCGAGGACGTGGGCGGTCACGCCCATCACGCCGCCGCCGATACCGTCGATCACCCACAGGTCTTCGTACGGCGCGAGCCGCCGAGCGACCTCCTCGGCAGCATCGGCGCGACCGAGTGCGATGGCCGCGTCGCCGGCGTGCCACATCCCTTCGAGCCATTCGCAGTCGTCCGGCATGGCATCCAGGCCGCGGCCCATCAACCGGTCGAAGAACAGCCCGGACTTGTCGGGTTCACCGGCCGCGGCGAAGTAGCTGGCACCCATGCCCAGGGCAACGGGTGACTCGGACACGACCTTGATGACCGCGTCCGCCTCCGCCGCGAAGCTCGCGGGGAGTACGCCCGCTGTCCGATGTGTCCACAGGCGGAGGGTGAAGACCATCAGCGCAGCGTTGGCGCTGCCGGCGCGTCGGCCGATCGCCTCGGCCTCGTCGGCGTAGCGGACAGCCGTCTCGATGTCACCGGACATCAGCGCCCGCGCTCCGCGCCACAGCGGGACGTACCAGGAGTAGAGCGGCAGCATCAAGCGGTCCGACGTACGAGCGAAGGCGTCGATCTCCGCGTCGACCGCAGGCCAGTCGCCTCGCTCCATCAGCGCGACCAGGCGCAGCCGGCGGGCGAGCAACTGACACGGCGAATCGTGGCCGCGCTCGGCGACCATGAGCATCCGACTCGCCGCGGCGAACCGCTCGTCGACCCGGGCGGGGCCCGCGATGGTGTCGCAGTACGCCGCCAGTGTGCCCGACTCGACACAGGGGTGGGCCACTCGTTCCGCCATCTCGATGGCAGAACGGGCCAGCTCGACCCGCTCGCTCTCCCGATCCGTTCCTGCGTAGGCGAGTGACAGCCGCCCCATCACCGCCGCACGCAGTCCGCCGTCTCGGTCCGGCAGTGATCTCAGCGCCTCCTCGAGCAGCTCTGTCTGCAGTTCGTCGTACTGCGGAACCTCGAAGCCGCCCAGACCGGTGCCCATGCCGAGCGCGGCCATCGCCAGGTGGCTGGCCCTGCCGTTTCGCCGAGCCAGTTCGGCGGTCGCTGCGAATGTCTGACGGGCGCCTTCGAGGTCACCGGCGTACATCTGCGCCTCGCCGAGCTCGAGCATCACCTTCGTCCGCTCGATGTCCTTGCCACGTAAGGCGATCCGATACGCGTCGACCGCTTGTTCGTAGCCCATCCGCGACCTGGCCGCTCGTGCCGCCCGCAGCGCCCACTCCGCAGCCCGTTCGGCGGCGTCTGGACCGAACGCGGCGGACCAGTGCCGGGCCAGCTCGCCCGCTGCGGCGTCCTCGTCCGTCGCTGTTGCCTCGAGTTGCTCAGCCAGCGCTCGATGAACAGCGGCTCGGCGCGCTGTACCGAGCGACGCATCCAGCACCTCCCGGACCAGGGCGTGGGTGAACCAGATCCGGCCGTCGACCGGCGGACCGGCCAGCAATCGGGCGGCGGCCGCCTCCTCCAGCAAGTCGAGAACAGCCGGGCTGCCGGCGACAGCCGTGACGAGTGATACGTCGGCACCGTCCCCGGCGACTGCAGCGACCTCCAGAATCGCTTGGCAGTCCTGACTGACTCGCGCGATCCGCCGGGCCAGCACTTCCCGGACGCCATCGGGTACGCCGGTCGTCGCCGGCCGAGCGGCGAGCAGCCGGGAGACCTCTCGCACGAAGAACGGGTTGCCGCCGGTGCGACTGTGCACCATGCTCGCCAGCTCGTCGGTGGCGTTGTCGCCGAGCACGCGCGTCACCACCTCCGCGACCTCGTCGACATCGAGACCGTCGAGCCGGATCCGCTGCACGGCGGTGGGCAACTCCCGTACGACGGCCAGAACGTCGTCACCACTCTCGAGCGGCTCGTCACGACACGTGGCGACGAGCAGGACTCGAAGGCCTGGCAACGCGTCGATGACCGTACGGAGCAGCAACAGCGAAGCGCCGTCGGCCCACTGAAGGTCTTCGAGGATGAGAACGATCGGGTCGTCGCCGGAGACCTGCTGCAGCGCGTCGATCACCGAAACGAACAACCTTGCTCGTGCACCGGCGTCACCGCGCAGTACTCCCAGTCCGTCTGCGCTCGAGTCTGCAGGCTGGTCGGCAGCGAGCCGGTGCTGCGGCGCCAACTCCCGGAGGATCGTCCGCCACGGCCAGAACGGCGGCATCTCGGTCGCCGAACACCAGCCCCAGGCGACTTTCACACCCGCTTCCTGGGCATGGTCCGCGAGCGCCTCGGCCAGGGTGGTCTTGCCCATGCCTGGCTCACCAAGGACGACGGCGGCCCGGCCGCGGCCATCGCTCGCTGCCGCCAGCAAACTGTCGAGCTCAGCCAGTGGCCTGGCCCGGCCCACCATCACCCGTCGCTCCATCCGACGCCTCCCCAACTACATGCTTGGCAGCATGCTCCTCCGGGTCAACCGGTCGGAAGAAGCGTGTGCGGCCCGTAATCAGGCGGTGCAGAGGAGTTCGCCGTGGAGGATGGAGATCCAGCCGTCGGGGCGGGCGGCCCAGGTGCGCCAGGCAGCTGAGATGCGTTCGAGGGTCTGCTCCGGTACGCCGGCGCGGCGGGCCTGGTCCGCCATCGCCGACTGCAGGACGCGGTCCGCCCACATGCCGCCCCAGAAGTCGCGCGAGTCCTCGTCGGCGAACGTCCAGTTGCTCGCGGTCGCGTCCACCTTCTCGAAACCGGCCTCCAGCGCCCACGACAGCATGCGACGGCCGGCGTCCGGCTCACCCTGGTTGGCGCGCGCCATCCGCTGGTAGAGGTCCATCCACTCGTCCAGCTCGGGCAACTCCGGATACCAGGTGAAGCCGTGATAGTCGGAGTCGCGGACGGCCACGATCCCGCCGGGCTTGCAGACCCGGCGCATCTCGCGCAACGCCTGCACCGGATCCGCCACGTGCTGCAGGACCTGGTGCGCGTGGACGACGTCGTACGAGTCGTCGGGAAGATCCAGCGCGTGGACGTCGCCGACCACGAACTGCACCTTGATGTCGAGCTTCGCGAAGGTGGCCTTGGTGATGTCGAGCGCCGCGTCGGTTTCAAGAGCAGTGACCTGGCCCGGCTCGACCAGCCTGGCCAGGTCGGCGGTGATGGTGCCGGGGCCGGCGCCGACGTCGAGTAACGACATACCTGGCCGCAGATGAGGAAGCAGGTAACCGGCCGAGTTCTCCGCGGTGCGCCAGCTATGCGAACGCAACACCGATTCGTGGTGGCCGTGCGTATACACGTTACTCATCACAGGCTCCTTTGCCTCCGGTCGGACACCTCTTCACGCTACTCCAGGATCTTGATTTATGAGACATATCGTCTTGAATAGTGATACACACTAAGAGCGATATCGAGGCAGTTCTTCTGAACGTGGGTCTTACGTCGGGTGGCGACTCCTGTCAGGGCTGGCTAGGGTGCGGCGGTGCAGTCGAAGCCGATGGTGATTGTGGTGAGCGGCCCGCCGGGGACCGGGAAGACGACGCTGGCGCACCGGATCGCCGCGGCGATCGGCTGCCCGGCGATCTGCCGGGACGAGATCAAGCAGGGGATGGCGCACGCGACCCCGGGGTTCGTGCCCGGGCCGGGCGACCCGCTGACGATGCGGACGCTGTCGACGTTCTTCGACGTGATCGGGCTGCTGGTCGGCCGCGGTACGACGGTCGTCGCCGAAGCCGCCTTTCAGGACCGGCTGTGGAGCCCCGGCCTGACCCCGTTGCTCAGCCGGGCGGATCTGCGCATCATCCACTGCATGATCCCGGCCGACCTCGCCCTGGCCCGGATCAACGCCCGTACCGCTGCCGACCCGCACCGCAACGCGCACGAGGACGCGCAGATCGGCGCCGACGCCCGGCTTCGCACCCACAACGCGTTCCAGCCCGTCGACCTCCCGGTCCCGATGCTCACCGTCGACACCTCCACCGCGGTCTACGACCCGCCACTGCCAGAAATCCTCAACTTCCTGTCGCGTTGACCTCTCGGGCGGATCGCCTGATTAGGGTCTGGGCATGGAGCGTTTCGAGGGGCTTACCACCGCGCATGTCGCGGACGCTTGTATCCGCGCCGGCGTGCCGGTGCGGACGGTTTCGCTGACGTCCGTGGCCGGTGGCCGGGTCGCGGGTCGCGTGTTGCCGGCTCAGCACGTGGGCAGCGTCGATGTCTTCCTGGAGGCGTTCGAGTCGGCCAAGGTGGGCGACGTACTGGTCGTCGACAACGGCGGGCGGCGGGACGAGGCGTGCGTGGGTGACATGGTCGCGCTCGAGGCACAGGCGGCCGGCGTCACCGGGCTCGTCGTGTGGGGGCTTCATCGCGACACGGTCGACATCACCGCGATCGGCCTCCCGGTGTTCAGTCTCGGCGCGTTGCCGACCGGACCGTTGTGGCTCGACCCGCAACCGAGTGATGCGTTGTCGTCGGCAACCATCGGCGAGTGGACCGTCACCCGCGACGACGTCGTACTGGGTGACGAGGACGGGGTCGTGTTCGTGCCGGCCGACCGGGTCGACGAGCTCTTCGACCTGGCCGAGTCCATCCGCGACACCGAGTACGCGCAGGCGGACGCGATCCGGGCCGGGCGGTCGTTGCGTGAGCAGGTCCGGTTCGCCGAGTACCTCACCGCGCGAGCGGCGAATCCGGAGCTCACCTTCCGGCAGCATCTGCGTGCGGTCCAGGGTGCGATCGAGGAGTAGCTACTCTGGCTCGGTGATCAACGCATCGGCCGCGGGCAGCTGGAAGCTAGGGGAAGTCACCGTCAACCGGATGGGCTTCGGCGCCATGCGGATCACCGTCAACCCGGACCGCGACGTCGCGATCCGGGTACTGCGCCGAGCCGTCGAGCTCGGCGTCAACCACATCGACACCGCCGGTTTCTACCGGACGCCGGGCGGCCCGCTCGACCTCGACGACGGCGAGCCGGTGCGGTACGCCAACGAGCTGATCCGCGACGCGTTGGCGCCGTACCCGGACGATCTCGTCATCACCACCAAGATCGGACCGGGTGAGGATCCCGAGGGCGCCTTCTACCAGGCCCGGACGCCGACGGAGATCCGCACGCAGGTGGAGACCAACCTGCGCCAGCTCGGCGTCGACTGCCTCGACGTGGTCAACTTGCGCATCATCAAGAAGCCGGGCTCCGACTCGATCGCCGAACGGTTCGGTGCCCTAGCGGACCTGCGCGACGCCGGGCTGATCCGGCAGCTCGGAATCTCCAACGTGCGGGCCGACCACCTCGACGAGGCGGAGGCGATCGCGCCGGTGGTCTGCGTGCAGAACAGCTACGCGATCGACATGCGGCGCGACCAGGACGAGCTGATCAGGCTGTGCGCGGACCGCGGAATCGCCTACACGCCGTTCTTCGCGATCGCCGGATCCTCACGCGAGGGCGGCGCCACCACCGACCACTCCGACGCCGTTCAGGCGATCGCCACCGCCCACGGCGTCACCCCACAGCAGGTCCGCCTCGCCTGGACTCTCCACCAAAGCCCCAACGTCCTGGCCATCCCCGGCACCGGCAACCCCCTCCACCTGGAGGAAAACATCGCCGCCGCCGCAATCCACCTCTCCCCAGCCGAGCTCGCCACGTTGAACTGACCGCAACGGCTAGCCGACCGCGGTGCGGACGGCGGGGGCGATCTCCTGGGCCCATTTGGCGAGTTGTACGTCGTACGGGTCGGGGCCGGTGGGGAAGAGGGTGAAGCCGGCGGCGCCGTGGTTCAGAACGGCGTCGGTGAGTTCTTCGATCCACTGGGCCGGGGATCCGCCGATCCAGCGGCCGTCGTCGTCGCGCGCACGTCGTACCGGCGAGGAAGTGATCGCGCCCGGGAAGTTGTAGACGGTGGCGACGTCGGACGGTTTGCGGCCGACCGCGAGGGCCGCCTCTTCGATGATCGGGCGGGACCAGCGGTAGCGGTCGCTCAGCCAGTCGGCCGCGTGGCCTGGGATCCAGCCGTCCGCCTGCCGGCCGGTCGCGGCGAGCGACTTCGGGCCGTTCGATCCGGTCCAGATGAGCGGCGCGGCGACGGTTGCGGGCTTCAGATGGCCGATCGGGTAGTGCTTGGTCGGGGTCGGGCGGCCGCCGCCGGACAGGGATCGGACCAGCTGCATCGCTTCCTCGAAGGCTTCGACCGCTTGGGCGGGGCGCAGCTCCGGCACGCCCATCGTGGTGATGTGGTTCCACGCTCCCCCGGCGCCGAGACCGAGGACGAACCGGCCGCCGGACAGTGCGGACAGCGCCGACGCCGTACGGGCGAGCACCGGGGCGGGCCGCAACGGCAGGTTGGTCACGTTGACGAACGCGGACAGCCGCTCGGTCCGGCCGAGGATGAAGCCGATCGTCGCGTACCCGTCCAGCAGGTCGGCGACGTACGGGTGATCCGACAGGCTGACGTGGTCCAGCCCGTCCCGATCGGCTTGCCGGGCCAGTCGCAGGATCCGGTCCACGTCGCGGATCTTGTCGGGTGAGCCGTATCCGAATCGCACGGTCATGTCTCGTCTCCTCCAATTGCTTCGTAGGCCTAAATAGTAGCCCTACGAACTATCAGTTCCACAAACTGTCCGTGCTGCGGACTACAGTGGAGGCATGGCGACCACGACAGCGCAGGACGCGGAGCTGGCGGGCGCGCTCGTTCAGACGATGCACGTCCTGCAGGATCTGTACGCCGAGACGAGCCGGCCGCTCGGTCTGACGCCGCAGCAGGCGCACCTGCTCTGCGTGCTCCTCGGCGGCCCGCTCGGGATGACGGAGCTGAGCCGCATCCTCAGCATCGAACGGTCCAGCCTGACCAGCATGGTCGACCGCCTCGAACGCCGCGACCTGGTCGCCCGCATCCCGAACCCCACGGACCGCCGCGCCTGCCAGATCGAGCTCACCGATCCCGGCCTCGCCCTGGCCAACGACGCCCACATAGCCTTCACCACCCGCATCGAAGACCTCACCGCCGATCTCAGCCCGACGGCCCGCCGCACCCTCACCACCACCCTGACGAGCATCGTCACGAGGTGACTCCGGTCGTCGCCGACATCCCCAGGCTCGGACCCGCGCGCTAGGCGGGTGATCGGGTGCGGCCCCGCGTGGCCAGGGTCAGGCCGGCGGCGGCGATGACGGCTGCGGCCAGGAAGCCGGTGCCGCGGTCTGCGCCGGCGGCGACCAGGCCGAAGGTGGCGGGGCCCAGGCCGGCGGCCAGGTCGATGCTCATGCTGACGGTGCCCATGACGGCGCCGCGTTCGGCGGCGGGGGCGCGGTTGAGGGCCAGCGTCATGATCGCCGGTGTGCCGAGGGCGACGCCGATGCCCAGTAGCGCCGTACCCAGGACGAGGCCCGGCACGCTGCGCCAGCCGCCAATGGTGACCAGGGCGATCGTGGTGCAGAGCAACGACAGCCGGACACTGCGGACGGCCCCCAACCGGTCTGGGATGCGGGCACCAGCGCTCCGGATGACCACGACGATCGCAGCGAAGCCGAAGAGCAGGAACCCGGCGCCGGACAGACCGAGATCGAGCGCATAGAGCGGCACGAACGCCAGGAAGCCCGCCATCCCCCACACCAACGCGAGCAACAACAGCGCAGGTACGACGGCAGCCGGCGGAATGAGCCGTGACGGCCCGGCAGCCGGCTCGTCCGTCACCTCGCGCGTGTCGCCGACACGAGTTGCGAGGAGTACGGCGACAAGCGCGGAACCGGCCGCGACCAGCCAGACCGTGGTGAAGCCGGCCACGTTGACCAGGAGTTCCCCGATCGGCGGGCCGACCGCGAGACCGACGTACAGGGAGAGGGAGAACAGGCTGATCGCCTCCCCACGGCGTTCGACCGGGGCCAGGTCGCTCATCGCGGTGACGGCGCCGACGAAGAAGAACGCGTCGCCCACGCCGGTGAGCAGCCTGAGTGCGGCGAGCGCACCGGCGGAGTCGACCAGGCCGTAGGCGGCAACCGACGTGGCGAAGATGATCCCGCCGCCGACCATCGCGAGGGACCGGCCGTGCCGATCGGCCAGTCGCCCGGCCCAGGGCCGCAGTACCAGGGCCGACAGGCTGAACGCGGCGACGACCAGACCGACGGCGATGTTACCGCCGGTAAGTTCGCCCGCCACGTACCGCGGCACAGCGGGAATCAGCAGTCCGTCGGCGAGGAAATAGGCCAATCCGGCCGAGCCGAGCAGCGCGAACTGCGGCGTGACGAGTCGAGGAACGGTAGAAGTCGCTGCTGTACTCATGGCATCTCCTCTGGTCAGCCCCACAATGGCCGTACGGCAGCTGCCAGGGCATCGGTAGTTCTGCCCATCCCGGGAGGTTGCGATGGGACAGCACGATCCGCGACTCGCAGAGCTGCTCTGCGCGCTGTCCGTGAGCCTGGACCTCGCCATGGCGCAACCGCCGGAGAAGTCGATTCGCAGTTGCCTGGTCGCGATGCGCCTCGCTCACCGCCTGGAAATCAGTGACAAGCGCACGGTCTACTACGCGACCCTGCTGCGCCACCTCGGCTGCACTGCCACCACGCACGAGGAGCTCTACCTCATGGGCCCGCGTGCGGCCGAGCTGCGGCCGTTGGCAGAGCGCACTGACTCCAGCAGCCGCAAGGAGTCGTTCAACTACCTCAGACACGTCGGCAAAGGTGCCGGCATCAGACGCCTCCAGTACGTCGCGCGCACCGTGACAGCAGGTGAAGCCGAGCTGCTCCGAGCCGTCTGCGAAGTGGGCAGCATGCTCGCCGAACGCCTTGGACTGGGCCCGGCGACCTCCGAAGCGCTCTACCAGAACCTGGAGCGCTGGGACGGCAAAGGTACGCCGAAAGGCCTGGCGCGCAACGAGATCCACATCGCCACCCGCATCGCCGAGGTCGCAACCCAGGCAGTCATCGTGGGCGGCCAGACACTGCAGAAGCGGGCAGGCGGCTGGCTGGACCCAGACGTCGTCGCCGCGTACGACGACAGCCTCGTAGCCGAGCTGGACGAGATCGACGTGTGGCAAGCGACTCTGGACGCCGAGCCACCACCCTGGTGCATCGCACAGGATCTGGACGAGCTGGCGCGCACCTTCGCCTACTTCGTCGACCTCAAGTCGCCCTACCTCTTCGGCCACTCCACTGGCGTCGCCGCCCTCGCTGACGAGGCTGCACAGGTGCTGCACCTCGAGGACGCGGAGAGAGCGACTCTGCGACGTGCAGCCCTGCTGCACGACCTCGGCCGGGTCGCAGTGCCTACAGCCGTGTGGGAGCGCCCCGGTCCACTCCGGCGAGCAGATTGGGAGCAGGTGCGGCTTCACCCGTACCAGTCCGAGCGGATCCTCGCCCGATCCCCAGTACTGGAGCCCGTCGCCGTACTGGCGGCTCTGCACCACGAGAGGCTCGACGGCAGTGGCTATCCGCGGCAGGCCAAGGGTGGCGAGCTCTCCACCGCGGCACGGATCCTTGCTGCGGCGGACTGCTACCAGGCGTTGACCCAGGACCGTCCGCACCGGTCCGCGCACTCGCCTCAGGGAGCCGCTGAACTCATCCTGGTGCAGGTAGCGGACGGACGGCTCGACGGCCGCTGTGCGAAGGCCGTGCTCGCGGCGGCCGGGCAACAGGTGCCCGGCCGCCGGATGAGCCGTCCCGCCGGTCTCACCGAGCGGGAGATCGACGTACTGCGTCTACTCGCTCGCGGGTCGTCCAACGCCGACATAGCCCGCGAGCTGGTGGTGTCACGCCGTACTGCCGAGCATCACGTCCAGCACATCTACGGCAAGATCGGTGTGTCCACCAGAGCCGCGGCCGCGCTGTTCGCCATGCAGCACGGGCTGTTTACACAGTGACGAGCTTCTCGAAGAAGAACTCGTGCTTGAGGAACGAGACGTCGTACTCGTGCCCCGGGAACGGCGGCAGCAGCTGAGCAGCCTGGAACAGACGCCAGCCGTCCTTCAGCGCGTCCAGCCCGGTCTTGTACGGCGGGACGTCGCTGTCCCCTGTCGTCGGCGACGTCTCGCCGGTGCCGTCGTACGTCGACCAGCCCACGACCCGCGCGTCGAGCGCGGAGGAGGCCAGGTAGAGCACCAGCACCTGCTGGCGGACCGTCTGCTGACCGGCGGCGACGGGTGCGGTGGTGGTCATACCATCTCCTTCTTCGCGTGCGGGTTGAGGCTGCGCTGCGCGACCACGCGGGCCGGGCGGTTGGACACCCGGGTGACCCAGAACTCCGGGTCGAAGGTGTCGTCACCGGTGAGGGCCTGCCACAGCTTGATCCGGTTGTACTTCTCCAGCCGGCCGGTGGCGTTCTCGTACCAGGGGAACGACTGGTCGAGCTCGCGCGCGACCTCCTCGTCGTACAGGTCCTCGACGTTCCACAACCGGACCTGGCGGACGGTCGGGTTGAAGCGGATCTTGAACATGTAGCGGTCGATGTCGCTGTCGTTCTTCCGGCCGCCGTGCCAGATGCCGTGGTGCAGGAAGACGACGGTGCCGGCCGGGCAGACCAGCCGGGTCTGGCCGAGCAGGTTCTGGTACCGGCCGGTGTCGCTCTCGTTGGTCCGGCGCAGGTGGCTGCCGGGCACGCTCAGCGTGCCGCCCATCTCGAGCGTCACGTCCTGCGGGTAGTACATGAGCTGTACGTCGAACGCATCCGGGCGGACGTCGATGATCGCGTCACCGTGCAGGTTCTGCGCTTCGCCTTCGTTGGCCTTGCGGATGTGCACTGCGTGGTGGTCGACGGTCGGCTCCGGCCCGACCAGGCTGTGGATGGCGCCGGCCACTTCGGGCAGCTGCACCAGCCGCTGAACGAACTCGCTGCCGGTGAACGCCTCCGACAGCGGGGTGCCGTACGGAACGCCGGGGATGCCGGCCTTCAGTACGTCGATCGCCTGCTGGTTCATCTCGTCCGGTACGACGGCGTCCATCCGGAACGACCCGGTGGCCACGAAATGCGCCATCTGAACCGAGGTGAGCAGGTTCTTGCGATGCGGATGGGGCATGAGTCTCCCTCTCGGGGGGAAGTGGTAACTACTCCACAAGGCTAAAGAAAGACAGCGTTGTCGCGCGTGGGCTGTGTTCACCACTGGTGGTAATTTCTCACCATGATCTCGTTGCCCCTGGCGGCGCCGCCGGACGTGGTGAACGTCGGCGCCGGGATCCACGGCGTGCGCAGCCTGCGAGATGTCTTCCGGCTGCCGGACCTGTGGCAGCTCCACCTCTACAGCTACTTCGCCGAGTTGACCGTCGACGGTACGACGTACGCCGTGGCACCGGGCTATGTCAGCCTGACCCCGGCCGGGGCGCAGGTGCGGTTCGACTACCGCGGCCGGTCCGAACACCTCTACGTGCACTTCCGGCCCGCGGCGGTCGGCGAGCCGTCGTACCTGCCCGTCGTACAGGATGCGGGCGCGGCCGCGCCGGTGCTGGCCGATCTGCTGCGGTCAGCCCTGGAGGCGTCGCCGTCGGGGTCCGCGCGGGTGACGGCCGAGGTGTGGACCGCGTTGTGGCGGATCGCAGAACTCGGATCGTCGTCCAGCGCCGAGGACGCGACCCACCCGGCGGTGTCGGCGGCCATCGCCTACATCGAGGCGAACCTCGCCCAGCCGCTCACCATCCCGGCGCTGGCCCGGATGGCCGGCGTTTCACACAACCACCTGACCCGCCTCTTCCACGCCGACACCGGCCTGACCGTGATCGCCTACATCCGCCAGCGCCGGATGACCCGCGCCCGCCACCTCCTCGTCTCCTCGACCCTCTCCATCCCGGCAGTCGCCGCCTCGGTCGGCATCCCCGACCTCCAAGCCTTCAACAAAACCTGCCGCCGCGAACTCGGCGGCTCCCCCCGCGCAATCCGAAACGCAGTGGCCGGTACGACGCCGGCGGGTTAGTTTGCCGGGCATGTACGAGCTGATACCAGTGGCCGAGGCACCTGAGTACGACGAGGAGGCCGAGCGGCGGTTCCGTGAGGACTGGCCGGAGTTCATCTTTCATGACCTGGAGGTGAGGAAGTACTCCGAACGGCGGGCGGAGTACTTCCGGGATCTGGAGTTCTACCTGGTCTCCGACGATCAGCGGCTGATCGCGGGATGCTGGGGTGTGCCGATCGCGTGGGACGGGACCATCGGCGATCTACCGGGTGGGTTCACCGACTCGCTGGTCCGGGCGGTCACGTCGTACGAGGAAGGCGTCGTACCGGACACGTTCGTGCTGATGGCGGCCGCCGTACGGAACGACGAACAGGGCAAGGGGCATGCGAGCCGGGTGATCAGCGCGGTGCGGGAGCGCGCGGCCGACGGTGGGCTGCCGCAGGTGATCGCGCCGGTCCGGCCGACGCTGAAGTCGTCCTATCCGTTGACCGACATCGCGTCGTTCATGAGCTGGACGCGAGAGGACGGACTGCCGCTCGATCCGTGGGTGCGTACGCACGTCCGCCTCGGAGCGACGATCCTCGCGCCGGCGCCGGAGTCCCAGACGATGACCGGAACCGTCACCGACTGGGAGAAGTGGACCGGCATGGTGTTCCCGGCATCCGGCTCCTATGTCATCCCCGACGGTCTGACCCTGCTCGAGATCGACCGCGCGACGGACGTCGGCGTCTACCGCGAGCCGAACATATGGATGCGGCACGCCTGACTTCCCCGCCCGAGCGTCTGCTGATCAGGCGGACAGTGGGAACGCGGTGGCGACGGCGGCCGTGCGGCTGGTGACGCCGAGGCGTTCGTAGATGTTCTCCAAGTGCTTGCGAACGGTGCCTTCAGCAACGAACAGCCGACGGGCGATCTGGGTGTTGCTGTGGCCCTCGGCAACGAGGCGCAGGAGCTGGAGCTGCCGGCTGGTCAGGTCCGGGATGCCGGCCCGGCGGCGTTCGAGGTCGCGGTGGATCTCGATGAAATGCGGCCGGAGCATCCGGAGCAGCAGCCGCTCGCGTTCGGTGAAGTCGCGGCCGGTGCCGCGGAACAGCAGCAGCCGCCGGTCCTCGGTTCCGGTCGCCGGGAATGGTACGGCGATCTCGCTGCGGACGCCGATCACCCGGAACCACTCACCGATGGGTGATCGCGCCAACTGACCGGCGGACAGATAGTCGGAGACCTTCCAGACGCTCTCGTAGTCACCGGTGCGTTGCGGCCGGGAGCACACGTCGTCGGCCCAGTACGACCGCCAGAACAGGTCCTCCCAGCCCTCGCCGGGGTCGACCTCCTGCTCGGTGACCTCCTCGTACGCGACGAACTCGCGATCCAGCGGACGGCTCACCTGGAACGTGATGTCGTCGGCCGGGATCAGCTCGGCGAGCGCCCGCATCAGCTCCCGCGGAAACACCTCATCAGGTCCTGCCTGCCGCCCCAGGTCGATGACATCCAGCATCCGGCGCAGATCCCGTTCGGTGACGGTCAACTGCTCCACCATGACGTACCCCTCCCTCCTGCTCAGGCTAAGCCCGCATCGGCGGTCAGCGAATACGTCGAACTGCGTATGGCTGTGAGCGGTCCGCCGCGGTCACGGTTGGTCGTGGAAGTTCACACCATTGGGAGGGAAAGACTCATGAAGCTGTTGTCTCGCCTGGCCGGCCTGTCGGCCGCACTGCTGGTGACGGTCGTCGCACTGTCCGGTACGGCGCACGCCAAGCTGCCACCGCCTGATCCGAATACCGGGACGCCGACCGTGTACTACGACGCTCCGGCGCCGACTGTGGTTGTCGAGAGCGGGCTGTCCATGCTGCAGGTGGTCGGGCTGATGCTGCTCGCCGCCATCGCCGCGGCCGTCGTCACAGCGATCGCGGGGCGCCGGCTGCCCCGGATCTCGACCGGCGGAACGGTCCAGGCAGGAGCTCGGTGATGTTCCGACGTGCGTGGAGGTGGCCGGCGGTGCTGGCCACCTCCGCCCTGATGCTCACCGCAACCATCCCGTCGCCGGCCGCAACCACAGCGGCCGGGTCGGCGGCTTCCGGGTCGGCGGCTTCCGGGTCGGCGGCTTCCGGGTCGGCGGCGTCCGCTGAGCCGGTGCTCGATTGGAGCCGGGTTGCGACGCAGTCGATCGTGGCCGCCGGGCGGCCTCCGGCCAGTACCGAGGTGCTGATGGGGATCGTGCACATCGCGATCGCCGACACTGTGGCCGGACTGGGACACGGCCGGCCGTACGTGGCCGCCGTACGTCCCGATCGGCACGCGTCTGCCGCGTCCGCGGTCGCCACTGCGGCGTACGACGTACTGAAGGCACGGATCCCGGCTGCGGGGCTTGACGTCACGTACGCCGACTATCTGGCCGGTGTGCTGGACGGTAAGGCCAAGACTCGGGGGATCACGCTGGGGCGTGCGGTGGCAGCCGCCGTACTCGCGTGGCGCGCAGGAGACGGCTTCGACAAGCCAGTGACGTACGTGCAGCGGCCACCGGGTCCGGGAGTGTGGGAACCGACCGCAGCGACTCCACCGGTCGACCTGGTCCTCACCCAGGTCAGGCCGCTGACACTGCGCTCTCGCGCGCAGTTCCGGCCCGACGGCCCTCTTGCGCTGACGAGCAAGCAGTACGCGCGTGACGTGGCTGAGGTCGCTGCACTCGGCCGCAAGGTCAGTACGACGCGGACCGCCGTACAGACCGAGACAGCGATGTTCTGGTCGGAGCACACCGCCCAGCAGTTCAGCCGCGCTCTGGTGCGCCTGGCGGGCGAGCGGCATCTCTCGCTGTCCGAGGCGGCCAGGATGCTGGCTCTGGTCCACGTGACGACTGGGGACGCTCTGATCGCGTGCTGGGACGCCAAGTACCACTACCGCTTCTGGCGGCCGGTCCACGCGATCCAGCGCGCCGACATCGACCGCAACCCGCGGACGACGGCCGACCCCACGTGGCAACCGCTCCTCGGCGCCAACCACCCGGACTACCCCTCGGGTCACGCCTGCTTCACCGCAGCCACCACCCGAGCCCTGGAGGCCTTCTTCCACACGAGCAGGCTGAGGCTCTCGATCGACAGCCAGGTCACGGGCACCACCCGCACCTACGAGAACCTGTCCGCCGTCCGCCACGACGTGCGTCAGGCTCGGATCCTGTCCGGCCTCCACTTCCGCCACGCCATGGAAGACGGCGACCAGCTAGGCACCAACGTCGCCAACTGGGTAACCCACCGCTTCCGCTAGGACAGCGCCAGTTGGGCGAGACCACCGACCCCGAGCACACCACGAAGGATGTCCACGCACTCTTCGCGGTCGGGGCCGGTGATCGCCTGTTCAGCCCAGAGTGCGGCGTCTTCGAGGGCTCGGGTGTGGCGGTAGTAGGTGACAGCGTCCTGGTCGAGCTCGATGTCGCCGTACCCGGTGAAGAAGGCTTTGAGCTGCTCGGGAGTGGTGGGACCGAGGGAGCCCATGCCGCCGAGCATGAACATCAGGTCCTGCTCGGGTGGCGCCAGTACGACGTCGTCCCAGTCGATCAGGTGGACCTGGCCGTCGACGAGGACGTTGCCGAGGTGCGGGTCGGCGTGACACACGACCCTGCGGCCGCTCGGCTCCGGCGGCCTGATCAGCAGGCGGGTGATGGTGTCCTGATGCTCTTTCCAGACCGCGGCCAGCTCAGCCTCGACGTCGTCCTCCGGCGCTTGCGTGGTGAGCCGGGTCTGCAGCTGCTCGGCCAACGGGGGGACGCGGGCGTCGACCGGGCTGTGCCGGGGTAGCGCCTGGCGGAGTCGTTCTGGCGGCTCTGACGAGTGCACTCGCCGGAGGAGTACGCCGTACTGCGTCCACTGCTCGGTGGTGAGGCCCGTCTCGGCCGCACGGACACCGTCGATCCACGGTGTGATGGTGAGGCGCTTCTTCCCGTGGAAGCTCCAGAGCCCGCCCTCCATCGTACGGACCAGCTCCGGGACCCCGGGCACGCCGCTGTCCCCCAGCCACGCCGCCACCTGGTGACCCGTGTTGGTGCCGGCTCCACTCCACTTCACGGCGTACGTGTTGATGGCAGTGGCCGCCCGCCACACCTGCGCCGCGACATCAGCCCCGTGCCCGACCGGTGAGAGCTCCACCACATCAAGCCCGAAGTCCTCAAGCACCCACCCCTGCAGCTTCCTCACGCCCGCCAGCATGCCCGGCCACCGGCCGCGATGCGAGCCGCTTTCCGGGCAGACCGGCGTACGAAGGTCAGCGGTAGTTGACGAACTGGACGGCGAAGTCGAGGTCCTGGCCCTTGATCAGGGCCTGGACCGCCTGGAGGTCGTCGCGGCTCTTGCTGGAGACCCGCAGCTCTTCGCCCTGGATCTGCGCCTTGACGCCCTTCGGGCCCTCGTCGCGGATCAGCTTGGACAGCTTCTTCGCGTTCTCCTGGGTGATGCCGGCGCTGATCGAGGCGTTGATCTTGTAGACCTTCCCGGACAGCTTCGGCTCGTCGGCCTCCAGGCCCTTCAGCGAGATCTGCCGCTTCACCAGCTTGTCCTTGAACACGTCGAGGACGGCGTTCACCCGCTCCTCGGTGTTCGCCTGCATGTCGATCGCCTCACCGGACCACTTGATCCCCGCGTCCACGTTCTTGAAGTCGAACCGCTGGCTGATCTCCTTCGCCGCCTGGTTGACGGCGTTGTCCACCTCCTGACGGTCGACCTTGTTCACGATGTCGAAGGAGGACTCCGATGCCATGGGCAGTTCCTTTCCGATTTGCTGTCAGGGGCACTGTCTGTTGTATCGTCTCCCACGCCGGTTCACGAACCGGCAGCACCCTGGCGGGTTGCCCGAGCGGCCAAAGGGAGCAGACTGTAAATCTGTCGGCGTATGCCTACGCAGGTTCGAACCCTGCACCCGCCACCAGCAGCAAACCAGCCCCTGACCTGCGGAAACGCAGAGCAGGGGCTGTTTCGTTGTGTCCGGCTGTGTCCGGCTGTCACCGGGGATCTACGGCTGTCTGTGCGGAATCCGTGCGGAAGTTTGGAGCCCTAGGCAGCGCGTTCGGCTAGATCCTCCTTGAGTGCGGCCTCTACTCGCCGCCGGGCTACCTCGTCCTGTCCGTCGAGGCACTTGGCGTAGACCTTGAGCAGGACGTTGACGCTGTGGCCCGCCCACTCCGCTACCTGCGTCGCTGGCACGCCCGCGTTCAGCCACAGCGACACAGCAGCGTGCCTGAGGTCATACGGCCGCTTCGCGAGTGGCGAGGCTGCCTGGGCTTCGCTGAGCGCCTTCTCACGGGCCTTGTTCCAGACCCGTGCGTAGGTGTTCGAGGACACCGGGTTGCTGTACGGCGGCGGCAACGGGATGCCCGCCTTCCCGGTGCGACTGACGAACAATCGTCCGCCCGGACCGGGACGGAACTCGTCAATGTGCCGGCGCAGCAGCTCGACCAGTTCCGGACAGGCCGGGACGGGACGAGTGGCCTTATCCGGCCGGTGTTTCAAGCTCCGGTCCTCGCTCGCCTCGCCACTGTCGGTCCAGTCAGTTCCGGCGTGCTGCGTAGAACCCGTCAACAGCAGCTCGCCCCAGCCGTCCTCGGGAAGTTTGCAGCCCGAGACAGACAGGTGCTTCGCCTCTGACGGCCTCAGTCCCGCGAAGTAGAGGCAACCGAAGAATGCCTCCAGCGCGGGATAGATCTCTCGCACTGCGCGGAGCAACGATCGCGCTTGGCTCGGGTTTGCCACCACGCGCCGGTCAACGATGTCGGTGTTCTCCGGCTTCGTCCACTGCACTTTGTCGATCGGGTTGGCCTCGAATAGCTCCAGTTCTACGGCGTACTCCATCGCGCTGTAGAACGCGGACCGCTTCCGTGTGACCGTGGCGGGTGCAGCCGACTTTCCGTCGAGCTTCAAGGCGAGCGCATCGAGTGCTCGACGCATTACGGGAGCTTCGCGCAGCTTGGACAGATCCGGCGAATTGTCTGCGATCCATCGCAGACGTACGGCGTCCTTGTCCTGTGGAGTCGCGTCCAGGACGGCGCTGCCCCCGCGCGCGGCCTTATTGAATGACCAGTTCCGGAGGACCGAGCGAATCTGCTGCATCTCATCGGCCGTCCTGCTCGGCAGGAGTGCGATTGTCACAGCCGCGAGCGCTTCGGAGATGTTCTTGCGGTGACGCGGTGATGCGTGGGGCCACTTGACATCGACAAACTCGGCCGCGTGTTCGTACCAGGTGCGTCGGCTCAGCTGTCGGAGCATCGTTTGGGGCAGGCCAGTAGCGATGTCGAAGGGAACACCTTCACGCGCGGCCGTGGTCAGCTTCGATCTGAAGCTGTCAGCGAGCTTGATATGGGCGAACGTCTGCTGCGACCGCTTGCCAGCGACCGCCCACCTGACGGTGTAGGTCTTGCCGCGCTTTCCGGCGTACGTGTCGATCTTCCAGATGCGCACGTCGTAGGACAGGTTGTCGGTGCTCACGCAGCATCCTCCAGGCTTTCGAGCCAGCGTTCGTAGTCGGTGAGGCGGATTCGGATATCGCCGTTCGGGAGCTTGATGCAGCGGGGTGCCTTCTTGGCGGCTCGCCAGTCATAGAAGGTCGAGCGGGCTACGCCCAGGTCGGCGCACACGTCAGCGATCGACAGGTGTGCCCGCCGCCGGGGAGAGGTTGCCGTGCTCACGCAGGTGTCTCCTTCGAGGTCGAGAGGCCCTGACAAACTGACAAAACTGACAGAACCCGGGTTTTGTCGGTTTTGTCGGTTTTGTCATGGGGTGGTGAGGGCTGCGGGGTGGACTTCGTAGGCGGTCGAGGGGCGGCCGCCCTTGCTGGACTTCTCAGTTGTCTTGGATCGGATGTGGCCGTGGTCGGTGAGGATCTGGAGTGCGGGGTCGAGGTCGGCGGCGGTGGCGAATCGGGTGCGGCCTTGGAGGGAGCGGAGGGCATCTCTGCGGGTGAAGGTGTCGTGGCCGTGTTTGGTGATCCAGGCGAGGAGTTCGCGGGCGTCGTCGAGGTCGGGGTCGGATCGGCCCATGAGGTCGTAGACGGCTAGGGCGTGGTCGAGGTAGTAGCGGCCGATGCGTTCGGCGGCGTGCATGGTGTCGGCGGTGATGGGTCGGGCGTAGCCGGTGGTGAAGGTGTGGGCGAGGTGGAGCAGGGCAGCGACCCGGACGACGGCTCCGGCGAGCTTGGAGGCCCAGTCGGTGATCGGTGCGAGTTGTCCGGTTTGTGGGTGGAGTCGGGGTTCGATCCAGTCTTGGAAGTCGAGCAGGACCTGCCGTGCGTCCGGGGTCAGGTCGAGGGTGTTCGGGGTGTCGTTGTCGGCCAGGAGCAGGACGAGGGTGCGGAGGGCGTCGCGGTAGGTGGACTCGACGGGCTCGGGCACGGAGTCGGCTTGGTTGTTACGGGTGCCGACGGTGTTGACGGGCAGGCTGTAGAGGATGCGGGCCAGGACGCCTCGGTCACGGAATCCGGGCTGTGCGGCCAGGCCTTGCAGGGTTCCGGGCTGGGTGGTGACTCCGAGGGTGAGTGCGGGCCGGTCGATCGATTCGGACTCGCGGCCTTTGCGGTCGACTTGGAGCTTGTCGCCGGCGTGGCCTTTGAGGAACACGCCGAGGTTGGGTGCGGCGGAGTAGCGGGTGCCGGTGAGGGTGGCGAACACGTCGCCTTCGGCGGACAGCACGGCCAGCCGGCCGCCGTGGGTCGCGAGCAGCGAGATACACGATTCCGGCGTCACGTCGTCGGTCATCAGCCGGGGCAGTTCCGGTACGACGATCGCGGCGGCTTCCTTGGCGGCGGCGGTCGCGTCGGCGAGTGCTTCCTGTGGGTTCGCGGTGGCGCGTTCGGCCTTCTTGGCCAGCTCCTCGGCGCGGGCGTAAGCGATCCGGGCGGCCAGCTCGGTCTCGATCCGTTGCTCTGCTGCGGCTGCCTGCAAGGCCTGTTCGGCGTCCGACAGTGGGCCGGTCATGGCCCGGAATACCGGCGACTTGCGCGACCCCGGCGGGAGCGCGGTGACGGTGTAGAGGTTGACCTGTTCGAGCCATGACCGGTCGACTTGCACGAGCACTTTGCCACCGGCCGCGGTGGACAGGCAGGCCAGCGCGACGGACCCGGCCAGGTCGGCCGGGGTCTGGGTCGCTTCGGCGACGGCGGTCACCTGGTCGGCCAACCAGGCGGGGAACACATCGACCGGGAACGGCCTGAGCAACCGGTCAGTCTTCAGCGGCACCGGTGCGCCGTCCCACACCGGGCCGGCGGCCCCCAATGCATCAGCGGCCTCGTGATCGTGATGCATAGGTGTGATCTGAGGTTTTTGGGTGCTTCCGATCGGTGTCGGGGCGGTTGGTTCCCAAGGGTCTTCGGGCGGCTCGGTCAGCGGTGGTAGCCAGTCGGGGATGTGTTCGGCGCTCATGCTGCGGCGATCCCTTCGTCACGGAAGCCTCCGGTGATGGCGGCTCGGATTTCTCGGTCGCTTTGCTGTGCAAGGTGTCCTACGTCGGTCAGGGCAGCGACGGCGTCGGTCGGGTCGATCGCTCCGGCCGCGACGAGTCGTGCGACGCCCCTGGCGGCGCCGTAGAGGGTGTTGCGGCGCCGGCCTTCGGGGGCGCGGCGTACGGCGTCGAGGTGGGCGGCCAGAAGCTTGGAGGGGTGGGAGATGCCCCCGGCCTGTCGTGTTGTGGTTGGGCCGGCCGGCGGGGTGCTGACGGCCGGGGCGGGCAGGCACGCGGTGACGAGAGCGGGGGGCATCTCCACCAGGTCGTGGGCGGTGGTGCCCCACTGGTAGGGGCGGTGGGTGCGGTGGTGGATGGATGGGGGCAGGACGACGTAGCCACCGTCTGCCTTGATGTCGATCCCGGCCAGGTTCGGCATCGGCCGCGACGGCAGGTGCTGGCCGGGGTGGCGGTAGTACAGGTGCAGGCCACCGGAACCGGTGTGGACGTGGAGGGTGCGCGGCACCAGCCGCTCGGTCATCAGGTCGGACAGACTGCTGTCGCCGCCGTGCGCCGGGTCCACATCGACCACCACCAGGCCGGACACGGCACCGGTGCGGACCGCGAGCTGTCCGCGCGGGACGGCGGCCACGATCGCGGCGACGCGGGCCGGGTCGGTGGTGGCGGCGTAGAACCCGTGGCAGGTCAGGTGCCCGCAGCTCGCCGGGTCGTGGTCGGTGCCTTCGGCCTGGCGGCAGGGTTCGCAGTTGGCCACGGGGCGCTTGGAGCGACCGAGCACGAACACCGGCCAGCCACGTCCGGCGGCTTGCAGGGCGACGGTCAGCAGGTCAGTCACGGCAAGGGTCCTCTCGAGTAGCAGGGTTCAGGCGGCGTGCTGGTAGGTCGTGGCGGGCACGACCTGGACGGGCTCGGTACCGGGTCGGCGGATCTCCCGGTGGCCGGGTTCGCGCTTGTGGGCGGCGACCTGGACGAGTGCGGAGGTGGTCGCGCCGGTGGATGGGTCGGAGCCGGTGAGGAAGCCGAGGGTGCGGGCGGCCATCAGAAGTGCCACCAGCGGCGGCGCCGGTCGGCGGTGTCGAGGCGGTCGCGGGCGGCGAGTGCTTCGGCGGTCTCGTTCTCGGCGGAGTAGGTGTTGAAGTCGGCGAGGGCTGCCCGGTACTCCTCGGCCGGGGTCGGCGCCTGGTCGTCGGTTGGCTTGTGCGTGCTGGTCTTGCGGGGTTTGCGGGCCATGGTGGTTCGGGTCTCCCTCGGTGTGGTGGTTAGCGGTTGCGGTTGGTGTGTTGGTCGAGGACGCGGCGGCCGATGCGTCGGCGGCGGCCGGTGCCTTTGCAGCGGGGGCAGTTGCGGAACGATTTGCGGGTCGGGGAGCCTGACTTGCCGGAACCTGAGCAGCGAGGGCAGTTCGCGTAGGGCCAGATCCGGCAGCCGACCAGATAGCCGACGACCAGGACGAGGACGAGCGCGGCGAGCAGCAGGACCGATCCGGCGGTGACGAGCGCCACGAGCGGCGCCATGGACTCAGCCATCTCTGTCACTTTCTGTAGTCGGATAGGGGTGTGCGGGGCCGGGTCGGGCACCGTGTGCGGTGGCCGTCCTGGTGATTGGTGGGGTGGTTAGCTGCCGATGATCGGGTTAGGTTTCTCACTCACCGGGTGAGATGGGCCGATTGTGGGCCTGACCTGCGGGAAGTTAGCGAGTGAGTCGAGTTAACCGGGGGCTGGAATGCCCTGGTCAGAGCCGCTGAGAGCGGTGTTCTGGCCCCCGGTGCCTGGTTAACTCGCGAGCTGGCCGGCGCCGTCTTCGTCGCCGTCGTCGGCCTGATACCGCAGCACGATCGCGTCACGGACGGTAGCGGGATCGATCGGGTAGCGGTTGCCGGTCGAGGGCACCTTGATCCCGTGGTCCTTCGCGAGGATCTCCCGCAGTGCCTTGCCGGACAGGTTCTGGTAGGGCGTCCACGTCGGGGCGTGGCGCTTGAGCAGTGCGGGCACGTCAGCGCTCGGGACCGGCTCGGCGCCGAGGACTTCGTCCAGGTCGGCGAGCAGGTCGCGGGTCTCGATCTCGATCGGCGCGGCGCCGGGCAGGGGCTGGTTGCGTTCTTCGATCGCGGCAAGCGCGCGTTCGATCAGCGGCGTCACCTGGTCGTTCTCCTTGGACACGTCGAGGAAGTACCACTGAAGGATCTCCGAGCGCTCGCCGCTGAAGCCCTTCACGATCGACGTTCCCCGGTCGGTGCCGGGGATCAGCTCGGTCGCGCGGTGCCCGGCGGTGTAGGCACCCTGGCCCAGCAGCGCGTCGTTGGCGACGTGGTCGGACACGGCGAACGCGATCCCGTTGGAGCAGTTACGGGTCACATCACGCGGCATCGACGTGGCCGTGGGCGCCTGGGTGGACACGATCAGGTGAATCCCGCGCTTGCGACCGAGTTTCACGATCTCGATCACGTACTTTTGGATCTCCTTGCCGAACGTGTCGTCGTACAGCGCGACGTGCGCCTCTTCGAGCAGACCCACGAGCGGGTGCAGGCCGACGCCCTTGTTCGCGATTTCCCGCGTGACAGAAGGGATCTCGTACCGGACCAGCAGTTCGCCGCGTCGCTGGACCTCGTCGTACATGGCTTTCAGGTCGTCGCGGATCTTCTCGATCGACTCGGCGTCGGCGCCCATCACGTAGCGCGAGCAGCGTGGCCGGAACACCTCGAAGTCGTAGTTGGTGTCCGGCACCCAGATCCGCAGCTCCGCGGTCGGGTCGAGCGCGGCACCGATCATCAGCACCCGCGCCGAGGCGGACTTGCCCTGACCGGGGATGCCGCCGGTGATGGTGTTCCGTTCGGCCATCGGCGCGAGCATCGGCTCACCCCGCAGCGTCCGGCCGGCGGGGACGCCCTTGAAGAAGTCGACCAAACCGCCTTCCAGCAAGGGATACGCGCCCGCGCCCTCAGCCAGCGCGCCCTTGTCGGCGACCCAGAGGTCCAGGATCCCGGCCTCGCTGCCGGTGGTCGGCCACACCTCCTTGGTGGCCCGGTGCAGGCCGGTGGCCAACTCGGCGCGGCGGCAGGCGATCTTCTCGGCCGTGACACCGGCAGGCAGCCGCACCACGGCGTGGGTGCCGCGCCCGTCCACGCGGGCCGGGGTGATGAACTGCAACAGCAGGCCCTGCTTCAGGTACTGCGTGATCGCCGGGATCCGCAGCGCCTTCAGCGCCTGGGCGATCGTGTTCTCATCGATCGCCACATCGAAATCGGTGTCGCCGCTGGTGACCAGCCACGCGGGCGGCTCCGCGCGGCGCTTGCCCTCACGCCACGCGGCCAGCACCAGCAGGAACGGCAGCGCGATCGTGAACAGCCCCCACACGAACGCGACAGCGGCGATCACGAACCCGATCGCGGCGAAGAACCCCGACCACACGCCGGTGAACGATCCGTTCCCGGTGAGCTTGGTGAGTACCGCGATCACGAACACGGTAAGGGGGATGCCGATGAACGTTGCGGCGAGCACCTTCACCAGGCCGATGAACAGGCGCGGGAGATCCATCAGGCGCTTGTGACGCCGCTCGGTGGCCATCTCCTTGCGGTCGGCCCACTCCTTCAGCGCCTCCCGGTCGCCGACCGCCTCAGCGGCCTTGATCTGGCGCCTGTAGACACCCATCGTGGACGCGTCCCACGCCCGCTTCGCCCACGACTCCACACCCTGCACCACGGTGAACGAGTGCCGCAGCACGGCCTTCCCGGCGGTCATCGTCGGCTCGTGCGCCTTCACCGCCACCGCCGCCGACTTCGCCACCCGAGCCGGTGCCATCGCGCGACGCACCACCAGCGCACCGCGCGACGCCAACCGGCGGTCGAGTTCGGCCGACTCCTCGTCGGTCAGAACCTCACCCTCGACCACATCGTGAACCTCGGTCGCGTCGTCCGCCGGGACCCGCTCGGCGTCCTCGTGAATGATCTCCTGAAAGCCGTCCTGAATGTCGCCGTGAACGCTGTCCTGAACGGTTTCGTGATCGGTGCCGTGAATCCGGTGGACGTTGTCATGGTTGGTGTTGTGGTCGTTCACGGGTGCCTCCTTCGGGTCGTGTCCGTTGGGGGTTGTTGGGGTGTTCATGCGGCGACCGCCTGTCGGCCGGTGAGGTCGCCCATGTCGTGTCCGAGTGCTTCGGCGACGGCGGCGATCAGGTCGCGGGCGGCGGGCGGGGTGACCGCGTTGCCGAGTTGGCGGACCTTCTCGCGCTTGTTGCCGAGCACGACGTAGCCGGGGGTGAACGCCATCCCGGCGGCGATCTCGTGCGGCTCCAACATCCGGAACAGGCAGTCCTCGACCGCCGGGGTCGAGTACTCCAGCAGCGACTGGTGCCCCGCGGTGGTCAGGGTCCGCAGCGGTTCACCGATAGGAGTTGACATCTCGGCGCCATCACCCCTGGCGGTGTTGTTGCGCATCACCAGCGCGTACCGGTCGCGAGTGGTGAAGGTGCCGTGCGGGTCGTCGGTGCTGCGAGCGGTGGCGTTGCCGTAGTAGGGCATCAGCAGGCCGTGATGGTTGCCAGCGGCGGCGAACGTGTCGAAGACCTGCCCGACGCCCTTGGCGGTGTTGTTCGCCCGCAGCGGCACCACCAGCGCTTCGGACTCGTTCGCGGTCCGCGTCCGCATCACATCCATCACTCCGGTAGCGGCGTCGTTCCAGGTCCCACCGGCCGGTACCAGCAGGGCCGACTCGTTGCGGGTCGTCTGGGTCCGCAGCACCGCCGTCACCGGCATGGCCTGCTTGCCGTCGCGGCCTTCCATCGGCACCACCAGCGGCGCGCCGACACGGGCCTGACGGTCGAGCGCGGCGGCGATCCGCTGCATGGTCTTGTCGGCCAGCGGCCGGACCTTGTCCCCGATCCGCTGCCCCGGCAGGGTCCAGTCGATCGCCGACGCGGCAGGCAGCCACCCCGGCTCCACCACAGCGTTGCGGCACGAGACGCGCGGGCAGCGCCACACGTACTGCGCCCGGTACCGGCCCCACACCTTGTCCGGGTTCTTCCACGCCTGCATCGCGGCCACCAGCTCGTCACAACCGGGGCAGTAGGCCAGCGGCCGGGTCCACCGGTCCAGATCCGGGCAGCGGGTCTCGTTCCGGTGAGCGACGACGTACATCCGGTCCCGCGACTGCGGCGCGGGCCGCCCGCCGGCCTGGGCGTGCATCGAGTTCAGGTACACGACGTGCAGGCAGTACCCGAGCGATTCCAGCGACGCCCGCCACGACGGCCACAGCACCCACTTCGCCGCGTCCACGACGTTCTCCACGATCACAGCCGCGTAGCGGTGGTACTCGGCGAACCGCACCACGTCCCACATCGTCGCCCGCGACCGCTCCGCCGCCTCGTCCGGCAACGTCTCCCCGAACAGATCCGGCGTCCGGTCAAGGTTGCGCTTGACGCCCTTGGCCTGTGAGTGGTTCGTGCACTCCGGGGAGAACCACGCGCCATCGGTACGCGGGTAACGGCGCGGCTCGACCTGCGACAGGTCCGCACAGTCGTGATCAGTAGTCGGGTGGTTGGTGTTGTGACTGTCCACCGCAAGCCGCCAGTGGTTCGCCGCGAGCACCACGTGCACACCAGGGACCTGCTTCGCGCCCGTGGTCGTGCCGCCAGCACCGCAGAAGAAGTCCTTCCAGCTCATGTAACTCATCAGGCAGCCTTCCCCTCGAACTGCTCCGTCGTCTCGGTCGCCGTGTCGTCAGTTGCGGACTCGCGTTCCCGCTCCGCACGGGCGGCTCGCCGGGTCGCGAGCAACAGGTACCGGACGTTGTCCGCGACCTTGGCCGACAGACCCGCAGAGCAACCGGTCGACTTCCGCGCCCACGCCGGGGTGATCTCGCGCGGGTCCGTGTTCAGGTCGAGCGCGAGCATCGCGTCCTCCACGTAGTCGCCCAGCAGCTTCCGCGCGGTCTTGGCCGGGGCCTTCTTGCGGGGCGACGGCTTGCGCGGCGACCGCGTTTTGGTTGTCTTGCCGGTTGCCTGGGGAGATGCCCCGCCCGCTGTCGTGGAAGCCGATTCGAGAGCCTCCGGAGCCGGGGGCATCTCCTGGGCCACCACCGGCGCGGCCAGCGGCTCAGCGGCCTTCTGCGGGTCAGCCAGCGCGGCAGCCTGCTCAGCCCGCAACACCGCCTCGGTCAGGCGGTCACGCAACACCGGCGCCGTTTCGGCAGCACAGAACACCAGCAACGGCGGCACCGAGTGCAGCACGATCCCAGCCAGATCGCCCTTGCCGAACGACGCCCACGTGTTCATCACGTACGTTGCGGCGAATGCGAACCGCTTCGTTCGGCAGATCCACGGCCCAGCGTCGGTGACCTGGTAGCGGGCGGTGATCTGCTCCGCCCTTAGAACCGCGATCAAGACCAGTGACACCATCGGGTCCAACAGCCACGCCGCCAGCCATGGCAGCGAGCCCACCGGTGCGCCGTCAGCGGCGAACGCCTGCACGTTGACCATCGTGAACGCCAAGCCCAGAACGATTCCCAGCCACATGCACCGGTCCACCTGCGTGCGGATCGACTCGACCCGCAGCGCCACCACGTCGGGGTGAGTGGACAGCGCCCGGACCTGCGACGCCTCAGCCGCGGAGACCCGCAGCCGGTCCACACCGGAAGGCTTGCCCTTGCCTGGTGCAACAACAGCGGTGGTGGTCATCGGCCCTCCTCACTGGTCAGAAGCTGCCGGGCGTCGGCCAGGAACCCGGCCAGCACCCACAGGTCTCCATACGCGGTCGCGGCCTCCGCCGACACCGCGCCGGCCTTCCCCGCCGGGGGTATCCCGCCGACCAGCACGAACTGCGACAGGTGCTCGAACCGCGCCTGAAGCTCATCCACGGTCTGGCCCGACTCCACGCCCAGCCGTTCTGCCCACAGGTCTTCCAGGCTCGTCACGCGTGGCCGCTTCATCGCTGGGTCTCCTTGATCCCGGTGTGGCCCTGACCGGAGATCGCGGCCTGTGCCGTGGTCAGGCACTCGCCGACCCGGCGGGCGTGCTGTCCGGCCAAGAGCAGCGCGTCCACGGCCAGCGCGACGCTCACGCCCGGGTCGCCCTTGTCGTCGTACACGTCGTGCGTGGTGAGCGATCGGACCAGCCCGGCGCCGAGCTGGCGCGTCAACTGCTCCAGCGCGAATCCGACCTGCTGCAAGCTGCCCAGCACGTCATAGGCCAGCGGAGCGGGCACCGTGCGGGAGATGGTCGAGTGGTTCAGAGTCCGGATCGCCTCGTAAGCGGCGTCTGCGGACTTCGGCAGGTGGGCGCTGCTCATGCCGCACCGTCCGTGGCGAACTCGTCGGCGACCAGCTCGCGGCCAGCGGCCAGAACCCGGCGCTGAGCGCGGCGGACACGGCGGCGGTCCAGAACCGACGCGGCCGGCCCGGCGGTGATGCACGAAATCTCCGCCTCCAACAGGTCCAGCTCAGCCGCAATCAGCGGCCACTCCTGCTCGATCGTGGCGAGCTCGGCCGCGGTGGGCTCTTCGCCACCAACGGGCGAAAGGTGGATCATGGCCACGGGTTGTGCCTCTCTCATCAGATGGATTAGTGCGACCCCAGACGCCTCGGCGGGTGCCACCGCCGGGGCGTCGCCCGGGTCATCGGGAACGCTGGTCAAACTGGCCATGGGCCTTCTCCCAAGCGGTGTTCCGAGCGATCTGCCGGGACAGGCACGACGGGCACGGCTTCCGTCCGTGAATGCCCTGACCGGCAACCCCTTTGCCCTTGCAGCGCTTGCAGCCCTTGACGTTGTTCGGGTCCTGACGAGTGCCGAAAAACATCGGTCCTCCTTGTTGCATAAGCGATACTGTGATGCGCACCACGGTAGCGATTCACTCTCGGTTGCGCAAGTAGGGTGCGGTACACTGGTGCGGTGAGTGACCTGAGGGATGACCTATCAGCGGCTACCCGCCGATACCGACGAACTGAGTCCGCCCATGAGGAGGCGCGGCACGAGGTGCTCGCGGCAGTCCTCGCCGCTTTGAGGGGAGGTGTGCCGCCGACTGAGGTTGAACGCCTCTCGCCATTCACGGCTGCGTACATCCGCAGGGTGGCGCGCTCAGAGGGCGTGCCACCGGCAGCGCCCGGCCCCAAGCGGATCGGTTCCTGAGTGGCTGGCTCGTTCATGCCTCCAGCGTCGATGCGAATCGCGGCGACGCTGTGCACTCGCGAACCTGCGCACTTTTGTGCGCAATGTTCGTTGTTGGCAGCGGTTCACTAGAGGGATCACACCAACGAGGGGAACTGCAGATGCACGTAGGAGAGCGGATCGGGGCGTACCGCAAGCGGCGCGGTATGTCGCAAGACGCCCTGGCCGGCCTCATCGGAATGTCGCGCTCCTGGCTCTCGCAGGTCGAGCGCGGCATACGTGGTGTCGATCGCCTGTCCACCCTGAACGACCTAGCAACCGTCTTGCGCGTCGACGTAGCCGACCTGATCGGCCGCGACTGGGTACTCGCGCCCGATGCGCCTGAGCAGGTGACCGCGGTTGACGCCGTACGGAGCCAACTGGCGAGCTACCACCACCTGCTAGGCGAGCAAGCCACCCCATGGCCTCTCCCACAGCTCCGGAACGGCGCTGTCCAGGTCCACCAGGCCTACCAGGCGGCGAAATACCACACGGCCACCGCGATGCTCCCCGACCTAATCCGGGCCGCCGACGCGTACGACGGCTACCAAGGACGCGACGGTCGGGAGACGCACCTCGCCCGCTGCTCGGTCTACGTAGCCGCCGCGAAGCTGCTGACGAAGGTCGGTGAGCACCAGCTCGGCTGGCTCGCTGCCGACCGAGCGACGCATGCCGCGCTGGCGGCAGACTCGAAGGCCGCTCAAGGAATGGCCGCGCACCAGATTGTGTGCGCGCTACTCCGCAGCGAACGCATCGATGACGCTGAACGGGTCGCCGTCCGCTCAGCCGAAGGTCTCATGCCCCTCACCGGCTCCGACGCCCCGGACGCTGTCTCGCTCGCCGGGTCCTTGTGGCTCATCTCATCCGTCATCGCCGCTCGCCGGACGGATCGCGCAACGGCCACCGAACGACTGACCACGGCCGGTCAGCTCGCAGACCTCCTCGCCCACGACGGCAACCACTGGTGGACCGCCTTCGGTCCCACCAACGTCCGAATCCACCGAGCCTCGGTCGCAGCCGAATTCGGAGACCCGACCGACGTGCTGCGCGCCGCCACCGAGATCGACGCTGAGGCCATGCCGACCGGTCTCCAAGGCCGCCGCTCCCGCCTGCACATCGACCTCGCCTGGGCGCAAACCCAGGCCAAGAACGACATGGAAGCGATCCTGCATCTCCAGCAAGCCGAACGAGTCGCCCCCGAGCTGATCCGCTACCACACCATCGCCCGAGAACTGGTCCGCGAACTCCTCAGACGCTCCCGCAAACCCACCCCAGCCCTGACCGCCATCGCTACCCGCGCAGGAGTCCTCGCGTGACCGACCGCACGCTCTACCTCGTCACCTGCGGAGCGCCTCTCGCGTCACGCATCGGAGATGGCGCGCAAGCCGCCCGTGATCGTGGGTGGGATCCCTACGTCATCCCCACAGATGCCGCGCTCCCGTGGCTCGAAGGTCAGGACCTGGCCAACGTCCCAGTCCTCACTGGCAACCGCGCCCCCGGTGAGCCGAAGTGCACTCCGAAGGCCGACGCGGTCGTCGTGGTCCCGACGACATTCAACACGCTCAACGCATGGGCGAACGGCAACGCCAACACTTATCCGCTGACGATCCTGTGCGCTGCACTCGGCTCTCGCACGCCCACCGTCGCCGTTCCATTCGCCAAGCACGACCTTGCCGGCCATCCGGCTTGGCTCGCGTCCCTGGCCGTGTTGAGGTACGCGGGTATTCGAGTTGTCGACCCTCATGATGGTTCAACCGCGTCGTTGGAGCCGCTGCAGTCCGGGACAGGAGACACCGTGACGGCGAGATTCGAATGGGACTGGGTGCTCCGCATCCTGGGCTGACAGCTCATGATGGGCGGGTCGCCAACTTGACCCGGTTGCCCTGCGCCCGCCACGGCCTGGCGGTTCGCGGACGGGACGGCTCCCCAGAGTTAGGCTCAATGCATGTTGTACGACGTGTTCATCTGTCACGCGAGTGAAGACAAAGACGACTTCGTCCGGCCGTTGGCCGAGCGCCTGCGTGCGGAACATGTCGAGGTCTGGTACGACGAGTTCAGTCTTAAAGTGGGAGACAGTCTTCGGAGGTCGATCGACCGCGGACTTAGCCAGTCGCGCTTCGGCGTGGTGGTACTGAGCCCGACCTTCTTCGGGAAACGCTGGCCCCAACGGGAGCTCGATGGCCTCGTCGCTCGCGAGATGGCTGGGGCCGACCCCGTCATCCTGCCGATATGGCGACGGGTTGAACCATCGGATGTATTGGCCTATTCGCCGCCGCTCGCCGATACGTTGGCGATATCTGCAGCTAGTGGACTGGATCATGTGGTTCGCCAGCTCGTCACGAGAATTCGACCTCAAGGATCGACGCTCATCATCGCTCGGGATCACCTTCTCGAAATGGGCTTCGTTCCTCCCGTCATCAGTGACGACTGGTGGCTCGATGTCGCCGCATTCTCCGAGTCCAATGACATGGAAGGCGGCTGGCAGGAGTCCATGGGGTGGGGCAGATGGGGGTTTCCATTACCGCCTCCGTCCAAGGATCCGGCCGAGCGCGGCCTTCGTATGGCGTGGGCGGCGCTGCAGATGACCTGGGAGCGAGAGGCGGAATCGCGACCTATAACCCAGGTGACAAAGCCCGAGGTGGTTGCTGAGTTCATCAACTCGCAGGTCGGTCTCAGGGAGACGTGCCGCAGGTTTCCCCGTTACCTAATAAGCTACGCTCCGCAGTTGGTCATACCGGGGTTTGGTGGCGAATTCGAGGACGATATTGAGACGGCATACTGTCGCTCACGTGCGGCTGCGGAGGAATCTATCGCCCGAGGATCAGTTTCCGGTACCGCTCTTACGACCGATGGTCTGCCGCCGAGGTGCGCCGACGAGTATGTATTGAGGGACCCAGAGTTCGGCGGATATTCACCGGGGCATGTAGCGTGCGGGTTTGTTCAGGGCAATTATGTTGCCAACGGTCCGCCAGTCATGTACTACAGCCACATTGACTACGTCGCATGGCTGCTGTCCGACGAAAGTCGATGGCTCCCGGCAAGAATACGCGACATGCTTACGCGCGGCATGGCTGAGTGGGGGGTGTGGATATGGGACACCCGCGACCGCCGAGCACAAGAGCAGTTCGGATTCGAGATGATCGAGTGTTCCGGGTCATTCGGCAAGTCACTCGCTGAGGCAACCTCGCAGCTCGACTTCAGGCCGACCAGAAATGTCCGGGTCGACTTGGAACACCGTCTCCATTTCAGTTCGCAACTGCTGGGCCTTCCGGAGAGTGGTGAAGAGTTAGCCGCGCGGGTGTTGGACGCAAGGTTCCTCGATCACTACTTCGCAGCCAATTGTGATGGCGGGCCATAGTTGGTTCGGCACGGCTAATTATCTGCCGCCGCCCGAACTCATGACGTGTTCATAAGCCCTTCTGAGCGGATCGGCTAGCTTCTCCTCCAACTGAGTCGCGTTGGCGTAAATGATTGTCGTCCAAGTCTTCATGTCGAAGGGCAACTCTGTCTCCCTGCGGGCCGTGCGGATGACATACTTCTCGGCGCCGCGAGCTATTCCAGCCTCGTAGTATACGTTCGGGCTGTTGAGCGTGAAGTCGGCGAGGACAACGTCGCTATCGCGGATCTGCTGCTCGATCGCCGTGCTGATCTCATAGTCGCCATCAAGCAAATCCATGCGGCTGACTTCGATAGGCAAACCCGTGGCGCTTGTCGCCCGCCTTATTGCTTCGTAGTAATCCACAAGCGCCGGCTCTTCGTCGAAGCGAAATGACATCGCGACGAAAAGCGAGATTGTTCCAGCGATGACTGGGTTCGGATGAGGCGCACGCCTTAAGGGTCTGATCTCCGTTCCTGTGCGTACGAAGCCTTGACCCGTTGCGGTGAGGACGGGCGCAATGAAGTCGGGTGCCTTCGGCACATGAATAGCCAGGATATTTACACCATCGATGACAAACGACTCCAATCGGACGCCTATCAGCGATAACTGCTCGGCAACCGCGTGAACTCGTGTCGATATGATGCCGAGTCTGCTGTCCGGGATTCCGACCAGTTCACCATCGTCCAAAACTCCGACGACAATAGTTCCGCCGCTAGAGTTCGCAAATGCGGCCAACTGCCGTGCCACATCGTCTGACCTGAGATTGGATTTTAGCTCTAATGTCTCCGACTCGCCTCGCTTGATTAGACTCAGTAATTCATCTCCGGTCAATCTTCCCTCCATTTGTTGTCTAGCCGGCGTGGGACCGCGACGCGAGCCAGAGTGTGTGCTCTCGGCTGATCGCATCTTCTGCGTCGTTCATCTCGCGTGCCCAGTCTTCTTCAGTTGTCGCCGCCTCCAGTTTCGCTAACGCGCTTGCTAGGTCCGAGACGGTGGTCGCGTACGCGCGAGCAATCTGATCATGTTGTTTTGTCTCCAGCCAAGCGACAATTGCACCAATTGCGGCAGCGAGTGTTGGAGTAAATGTCAGGCCAATGTCTGTCAATGATTCAAGAAGCGCGGCTGCTGCACCGCCGAACTCCAGCGCGATTAGGCCTATCCTCCAGAAGCGAGCTTTTCGGCGATTCTGGTTGTGCCTGTCCTGATACCATTTCTGCTGATCCTGGACCCGATCAGCTATGTAGATTCTCTTTCTTTCGTCCAAATTGGCTGACCGCGCCGACCGCATCCATGGAGTTAGATTGGATCCAATGATGGCGTCAAGTGATAGCTGCGGATACCTAGCCCGCATGGTGTCTAGCAGACTGACGAATGTGCGGTCCGCTTCGTCGTTATTCATGGTACGCGGAAAGGGGTCGCCGGCGGCCGCGAATTTCCACGATAGAGTCTTGGCGGACTCGGCGACGGCGCGCCCGTCGTACCAGTCGCGTTCCGGATGCTGTTTCCACAGTTGTGACTCGACCAGCAGGGCTCCAATGAAGAGGAGTAGCGCGACCAGGCCGAGTAGATCGATGTCGTGATCGCCCATCCTCCAGCTGGCGACTCCGCAGGCAGCCGCTGCTACAACGAAGGTGAGCCTCAGTTGCGTGAGGCGAAGGTAGGACCTCTGGCCTGCGCGAGATGCTTGATCGGCGGCGCGGAAGAGCTGAGGCATATCAGTGTCGGGGATGGCCATGGGAACGATGGTGCCCTACGGTGTGATCGCACGCTGCGGCTTGTTGTAGCGTGTCGAGCGGGTTAGCGGACTGGAGGGGGCAAGGGTGGGGCACGCGAGTCAGGTACGCCTACAGTGGGTGGCGGAGGTCGCGGCGAGCAAGAAGCGTGACAGCACTAGGCACAAATGCTTCATTTCTTATCACGCAGCCGACACAGATGAAGTAGCGCAGTTTCTGGAAGATTTCGGCTCTGAATTCATTGGGAAAACTGTCGGCGTGACCGATGAGGATGACTTCATCGATAGCGAAGATAGCGAATACATCATGGATCGAATTCGCAAGGGCTATCTTGGAGATTCGTCGGTAACGATCCTCCTGGTCGGCGCATGTACATGGGCTCGACGTTATGTCGACTGGGAGATCGCATCGTCGCTGCGCAATAGCAAGTACAGCAAGATGAACGGTCTTCTCGGCATTAGGTTGCCGAGTGTGGGGCACATCAATCCCCAATTGCCTGCTCGCTTTAGCGACAATGTTGTCCGCGATTCTTCTGGGAATGACGTTGGGTACGCGCGATGGTATTCGTATCCGACGAGCAAGGCGAGTCTGCGGAACTGGATTAGTGATGCCTTCTCGGCTAGAACGAGTCGCGCGCATCTCAAAGACAACTCGCGTGCGCGCAGGGTGCGCAGCGCGTCCTGTTCGTGACCAACTGTGCCTTGAAGATGCGACCCGCACGGACGCTCGAACGCCTGGTACCCAGATCCGTGCCCAGGATGCCGCGCTTTGGCGTCGGATGGGCGGGGAGGATGAGACGCACGAGACCTCGATTGGGTGATCAACCGCGCGGCGGCGAGACGAGCACTCGCGCTTGAGACGCCTTCAGGGCAGTCATAACCCAGAGGCCGCAGTCCAGCCGGCTCAGGCCCGTTCGCACTTGCGCCGCTCGCGCCGCGCCCCCGCGAACGGGTCGACACTCGCGCTCGCCGGCCAGTTGGCTGTCCGCTGGGGCGGAAGACGACCTGGGGCTCGGCCCGTTGAACCTTCAGCCCCGTCCCGGCCGGGGGTGGTTCCCCACCCGCCCATCCGGCCGGGCTGCGCGCAACCTATAACCACACCGGCGGCGGGTGCGGCACATGTTCGCGCGCTGGATCTGGCCACCGGGCAGATATTCGACCGGTTCCGGGATCGCAAACGCTGGACCGAGTTCGTTCCTCGCCTTCCGCAAGCCAGATCCGGGCGGGTCCTAGGGAGGGGCTACTTGACGACGGCGAGCGCAAGTCGGACGATCGACTTCTAGAGCTGCGCTTGCAAGGGGCGGGGCCTGTTCAGTGGCCGCTGGCGGCGAGCAGGTGATTGGGTGTGTCGGCTGATATGCGGGGATCTGTGGTGCGAGGAGCGCCCGCGCAGCCACGAAAGAAATTCGCCGCATTCATTTCATATGACCATCGTGACGCCACCATTGCTCGCGCTCTCCAGCGAGGAATATTGCGGATTGGACGACCTCCGTATCGACGTGCTGCTGAAAGGGTCTTTCGCGATGAGTCGGACCTGACTGCTCATCCGTCGCTTTGGGGCTCGATCGAAGCGGCCCTGGATAATTCGTCCACCCTGATACTGCTGGCGAGTCCGGAGTCAGCTAGCTCATACTGGGTCGGCAGAGAGTTGGATCATTGGCTCGCCAGGCGGGGAACTGAGTCGGTCATAATTGTTGTGACGGGCGGCGAGATCGGCTGGCTACCCAAGGGTGGGATGCAGAGTCGCTCGAACGCGATACATCCGGCTCTGATAAGCAGGATGCAAGATGAGCCGTTGTGGGTCGATCTACGATGGGCGAGATCGGCCGGCGAGGAGTGGAGACAGGATTCCCGCTTTATGCAGGCGGTTGCTTCGGTCGCCGCCGCGGTCCGCGGGGATGACAAGGCGGAGTTGATCGGTGAAGAAGCGCGACAGCATCGGCGGACGGTCCGCCTGGTGCGTTCGGCCGTCGGCGCGCTGATCGCCCTGACTGTGTTGGCAGCCATCGGAGGCGTGGCGGCACTCGACCAGCGCAATCAAGCAAACCAACAGCGAGATGAAGCTCGCCATCAAGCAAAGACGGCGGAGTCTCGGCTCTTGGCACTCCAAGCGAACCAGAGTCAACCCGACGCCTGGGATCGCGCCATGTTGTTGGCGATCGAGGCAGCACGCACGCAGGAGAATATCGACACGCGGCACGCCCTCTTCCGGGCCGCTAGGCAGAATCCTCGGATACACGCAAAACTGGCGTCCGGCGCGCTTGCGATGGCCGTCGATCCAGCGCACGATCACGTAGTGCTCGGAACGCAGGATGGCCGCATCCGCGTACTAAATGTGAGCAATGGAGCAACCGTGTGGACCGTAGAGTCCGAGGGCAAGCGGCCGGTCCACGCTCTCGCGCTAGCGGCTCGTTCCCAGCTCATCGCAGCGGCCGACCAGGGCCAGACGGTTGTGGTCCGGAAGATAGGAGCACGCTCAACACCCCTTTTCCTTCGGTTTCCGGTTGAAGTTGGTGCCCTAGCGATCAACCCGCAAGAAACGGTGTTGGCAGTTGGTCTTCGCGAGATGCTCCCCTCGCCGGCATATGTCGAATTCTACGATCTGCGTAGCGGAAAGCGACTCGGGCGCATGAGCCCACCTGAGCCGTCTGGTGATTCTTATCCAAACCATTCGGTCACGGCGCTCGCCTACGACCCGTCGGGCCGATACCTTGCCATTGGTGCGGGCTTCCTTACAGCAGACCTCAGCGTCTGGGATGTTCGAACCCGTGAGCTTGCGCACCATGTACTTGCCGATGAGCGCATTCCGCTAGTTGGACTTCGTGGTGTATCAGGCATCGGTTTCAGTCCTGATGGACAGCTCATGGCTGCCTCATTCGGGCAGGTTATCCGGGTTTGGGAGATGCCCAATGGCTCCCCGCAGACAACGATAAGAGTATCGACCCGCGGCGCGAAGGGCGTGTCGTTCTCTCCTGACGGGTCTGCCCTCATCAGCGGTAGCCCCGATCGGACCGTCTACACGTTCGATGTTGGGTCAAAACGGCGACTATTTCCGCCGCTAACTGGCAGTCGACAATCTGTCATCGCTGACTTCTACGGCAGCAAGGCGCGGGTGGTCACCGCAAGTGCAGAAGATGTTCTCGCCTGGGACCTCGATCGACATGAAAGGGTCGCTCGTCCGATCCAGGCTCATGCGTCCGCGATACTCAGCGTCGGCCAGGCTGGCCGGTCCGGTGTTGTCACAGGCGATCGCGACGGAGTGGTCCGTCGTTGGGATCGCGACGGCAAGGTCATCGCAGCGCCGCTCAGGACCGGCGAGCCGGTGTTCGGTCTCAGTGCATCGAGGAACGGCGACCTACTCGCTATTACTGGGACGAACAGAGTTAGGGTCTGGGACTTCACCCAGAAGAGCTACCTCGTCAACCTGGCTCCGGGCATTCAACCGGCCGCCGCAATTAGCCCCGATGGAAGGCTGCTGGCTATGACGCTATTCGATGAAGGAGGCATCGAGGTGGGCGTAATGCTGTGGGATATAGCCTCCAGGAAGGAGGTGCGCCGCTGGATTTCAGGACCGAATCTCGACCGGCCAACAATTGTCTTCGCTCCAGACGGTAACTCACTTGTTATCGGCGATGGGAATGGTCAGCTAATAGATTGGAACCTGCGAACCGGAGGCGCGCGTTCGATCGAAAACCGTCTACCTGATGGCGTCAGGTCCTTGGCGTTTAGTGAGTCAGGTGAAATACTTGCAGCGGGCAGCGGACAGGAAGAAATTGAGCTTTGGGAAATGCCACAGTGGAGGCCCATCGAGGCGTCGTTCAATGGCGATAGTGGCGGTGTGGCATTTCTGAGCTTTAGTGCCGATAATAGATTCTTAGCATCGTCTGGGGGCAGCGGAGGATTTAGCGTATGGGACATAGCCACCCGTCGAGCAATGATAGAACCATTTCCAATGGACTCGTCCCTCGCGGGTGTTATTATGCTTGATGAACGGATGCTGGTATCAGCTCACGACGATGGCACTGTGCGCATGTGGGATTTTTCTGTGGATCGACTAATCGAGATCGCTTGTAGAGCAGCGAATCGCAACTTGACGATATCTGAGTGGAATCTCTACATCGGTAGCGACATCCCGCATCACGACACGTGTTGACGAGTTCATTCGCTCTGCCAATGGTTAATCAGCCCTGACGGCAACTGCGGGCGGCGCCAGTCGCACCATCGGGAACGGCCAAAACGAATGTAATTTGCCAACCTCTCAGAGCACGTCCACCACAGAACCTCCGCGAGGATGATCCTCATCCACCACATCGGCGCACTTATTGGTGCCGGTCTGCGATTCGGCCGATCGCGCCGCTGCTATGGCCACAATGAGCCCGGCGGCGCCCAGGGGGCAGCAAGGCTGCGTCGGCAAGCTCGCCGAGGAGGCGCATTGGGGTCGCCGAACGTCCTCAACTCGGTAGATCCGCACGTTAGGACCGCCAGCATGCCGTCGTCGAAAGCCGGGCGGTGTCGCACATCAGTTGGCGTAGATCCGTCGCGGATCAGTTGTCGGATCACAGAGTGGGTGGGCGGAGCCACCTTTCGGGAGGCAAACCGGGAGGCAACGACCCCACACCGGTCCGGACACGAGTGGACGTCAGTGGACTCAAATGAAAGGCAGTCAAACTGCCCGCAACACAGGGGAAATCCATGGCATGGAAGCGGTCTGAGGGATCGTGCCGACCGGGCTGTTGACTGCTCGTGGAGCGCGGTCGGAAGGGGCGCCCACAATGCCCGCAGAGGTGTGCGACGCGGAATTGGTGCGGAAGTTTGACTGCCTGCTGACATCCGCGCAGGCCAGAGCGTTGCAGGCGGCCCTCTGTAAATCTGTCGGCGTATGCCTACGCAGGTTCGAACCCTGCACCCGCCACCAGCAGCAAACCAGCCCCTGACCTGCGGAAACGCAGAGCAGGGGCTGTTTCGTTGGTGCCGGCCTCTCAGCGGTGGGGTTGGAGGTAGTTGTTGACTGTCAGGCGGCCGATCTTGGTGCCGTGTTTGACGCCTTCGGTGGTGGCGTGGGTGAAGTGGAAGCCGACCAGGACCCGGGAGCGGGCGTTCTCGTTGGAGGCCTGGGAGAAGCTGCTGTAGTGGCGGATCGTCGGGCTGGGGTCGGTGCAGGTGCTGCCGGGAACGGCGGTGAAGCTGCACAGCGAGAAGTTCATCCGGTCCGTCTTGAAGAAGCCGCGGAGTACTGCGGCCGCGGCGCCGCCCTCGACGCTGTGGCCGGAGTCGTGTTCCGGGATCGGCGGGGTGGTCACCAGCGGGGTCCAGGTCGGGTCGGCCGCGGTGTTGGGGTTGCCGTCCGTCGCGGCCAGTTGGATCGCGGTGACCGGGCGCCAGAACAGGAGCTTGTACTTCACGTCGAAGGTCGCGATGTAACCGTCGGTCAGGGCGATGTCGAGCAGGCCGAACAGGCGGGCGCTCTGCCAGAGATCCAGGTGCCGGGCCGTTGCCACCTGGCGGGCGACGCGGTTCCACTGCAGCGGTGAACTCTCCACCCAGAACCGGGCGATCTGGGTCTCCTCGGCGGTGCGTGCGCTCGGCGTGGTGATGCCGTCACCACCGAGTCGCTTCACCTCGTTGAAGTCCGCGGTGTACCGCTTGGAGCCGAGCGGGAAGGGCGGCGCGATCGGGAACTGTCCGGCGGACCTGAGTGCGAACGGCCTCACCTCTCCCCAGGTCGGCGCGAAGGCGAACGGCGTATCAGGCGTGAAGCGGTACTCGCCGGGGTTGACGCCTTGCGGGAAGCCGGCGTCGATCAGCAGGATCGTCGAAGCGCCGTCGTCAGCGCGCTTCGCGAGGATCGTGTACGCCGATTTCTTCCCGAGCTCGATGCCGTCCAGCTTCGCCTTGCTGTCGGGAATGGCGGCAAGTGCCGCGGTGTAGGCAGTCTCCACGCCTGCGATCGCGGCGGCGGTGTCGGTGAACGGTGGTGTCAGGTCCGTCAGGGCTGCGACCAATGAGGTTCGCGCGGCGGCAGCGATGGCAGCGTCTGGGGAGGCGTGGCGTGCGCGGCCGTGGAAGGCATAGGGACGCGAGCGTGGCGAGATGGCGTTCAGCGCATCGTGGATGGCGATATGCATGATCGCGTACATCCGGGACTCGTGCAGCGGGTTGAGCGTCGGTGCGAGCGTGGCAGCGAGCGCGGCCGTCGCGGCGGTCTCGTTCCACCGGATCACCGCGTTGCCGTTCATTGCCGCGGCGCCGCTCGTGACCGCCGGACCCTGCGGTGCCGCAGAGACGGCGGCTCCGGTGGTCGGCGTGAGCAGAGCGATCACCAGGACCGCTCCGACAGCGAGTTTGACACGGGACAGGGCAGCGCGAATTCTGGCCACGATTGGGCCCCCCTCGAGATGTGCCCGGAGCATCGGATCACGGGCATCATTTCGACGCTACGAGCGCCCTATAGGCGGGTCAACGCGTCACGGCCGGGCAATCCCTCACGACTTCCGGCTGCTTTTCGAAGGCCGGTCAGCCGGCGTTCAGGGCCCGGGACAGCTCTGGCGTCAGGTCTTGGACGGCGTACGTGAGGCTCAGGGCCGAGAGGTAGACCATGGAGGTGGATCGTCCGACGTTCAGGGGGACGAAGGCGCCGCGGGTCACGGCGGGGACGCGGGCGAAGGTGGGGTGGCGGTCAGGGTGTCGAGCTTGCCGTCGGAGCTGGTTCCGATGATCAGGTCGGCCTCGATCTTCGAGTACAGCTCCGGAGAGACTTCGGCGCGGCCGGAGGAGCCTTGCATGTTCGGCATGGCGGCGACGGTGTCCGAGACGCCGGCGAAGCCGAGGGCGCGGAGGAACTTGATCGAGGTGTCCTCGTTGGAGTGGATCAGGTAGAGCACCGCGCCGGCGTAGTTGAAGAACGTCACCGTCTTGCCGGCGAAGACCGAGTTGGCCTTGCGCGCGTCGGCGATCTTGCCTTCGACCTCGGTGACGAGCTCGCCGGCCCGGCCGGTGCGGCCGAGGGCCTTGCCGACCGGCAGGTGCGCCTCCTGCCAGGTGTCCTTGCCCAGGCCGTTGAGCGGCGATGACGGCGCCGGAAGGCCGTCGTACGGCGCTTCGTCCCAGGATGCGACTGGACATGTCTCTCCTACCTGCTGGGCCAGATGATCCGGCGGGCTAGCGAGTCACGGCGTTCTCCTGTTCGACCCGGGAGAGTTTCTCGGGGTTGCGGACGACGTAGAGGCCGCTGATGAGGCCGTCGTCGAGGCGGAGGGCCACGACGTCGTCGATCTCGCCGCCGATGCGGACGATGAGGGCCGGCGAGCCGTTGATCTGGACCGGCTCGACCGAGACGTTGCCGGGGAGGTTGGGGAGGCCGGCCGACAGCAGGCGGGCCACCTTGTCGGCGCCCACGACGGGGTGCGGGACGACCTGCCGCACTCCGCCGCCGTCGCCGAGGAGCACGACGTCCGGCGCGAGCAGGTTGAGCAGACTCTGCAGATCACCGGTCTCGATGGCGCGCTGGAAGGCCTCGACCGCGCCCCGGGACTCGGCCGCCGAGACGACACCGCGGGGGCGGCGGGCGGCGACGTGGTTGCGGGCGCGGTGGGCGATCTGGCGGACGGCGGCCTGGGTCTTGTCGACGGCTTCGGCGATCTCGTCGTATTCCAGGTCGAAGACCTCGCGGAGTACGAACACCGCGCGCTCGGTCGGGGTGAGGGTCTCCAGCACCAGCAGCATCGCCATCGAGACGCTGTCGGCCAACTCGACGTCCTCGGCCACGTCCGGTGCGGTCAGGAGCGGCTCGGGCAGCCAGGGGCCGACGTACGACTCCTTGCGGCGGCCGAGCGTGCGCAGCCGGGTCAGCGCCTGCCGGGTGGTGATCTTGACCAGGTACGCGCGCTGGTTCCGCACCTCGTCGTGCTCGACGTCCACCCACCGCAGCCAGGTCTCCTGCAGCACGTCCTCCGCGTCGGCCGCCGAGCCGAGCAGCTCGTAGGCGACGGTGAACAGCAGGTTGCGGTGGGCGACGAACGCCTCGGTGGCGGAATCCATGCGCTCGGTCATAGGTGGTTCCTCTCGACTCTCTCCTGCACGGGACGCCGGTCCCGGCCGCTCTGTGACATCCGGGTTCGGTGGTTCACGTCACAGTCACAGGAGCCCGGTCGCCGACGTCTCGTGGTCATCCACTACACAACTCCACGAATGAGGACGACATCCATGCGATTCAACCTGATCGAGAACCCGCTCGCCGCGAAGTTCGGGAAGCGCTTCGCCAACGCCGCGATGGTGATCGAACAGTCGACGCTGCCGAAGGCCACGCAGGAGCTGGTCAGCCTGCGCGCCAGCCAGATCAACGGCTGCGGTTTCTGCGCCGACATGCACACCAAAGAGGCCACCGCCGCCGGCGAGTCCGCGGTCCGCCTGCACCTGGTCGCCACCTGGCGCGAGTCGACCGTGTTCACCGAGGCGGAGCAGGCCGCGCTGGCGCTGGCCGAGGAAGGCACCCGGCTCGCCGATGCCAGCACCGGCGTCTCCGACGACACCTGGGAGCTGGTGCGCAAGCACTACGACGACGACCAGATCGCCGCGCTGGTCTCCCTGGTCGCGCTGATCAACGCGGCCAACCGGATGCAGGTGATCGTGCGCAACCCGGGCGGCTCCTACCAGCCGGGTATGTTCACCTCCTTCGTCGACAACTGACTTCGTCGGCATCTGACGGCCCGCCGGAATAGCGGCGGGCCGGTCCGTGGTTTCCTCTGAGGACCGATCTGGCCGAGAGGAGCGGGCGTTGAAACCCACCGAGTTCGTGAAGGTGAACACTCAGTTCTGGGGCGACCACCTACGGAGCGTGAGTGAGCATCTGCCCGGCAGTCACGGACGCGAGTTGCCGGGGCAGCTGCTGTACCCGCGGATGATGGTGCTGACCGAGACCCCGGACTGGAACATCCTCGAGCTGGTCGGGGTGAGCCGCGAGTACCGGGCCCTCGAGGTACGACGTCAGAAGGCGCAGAGCATCGAGGAGTACTTCGGTCTCACCGACGGCTCACCGGTCGTCTCGCTGGCCGGCGAGAACATCCTCAAGGACGCGACTGTCGCCACCGAGGCCGGGCGTCGCGAGCTGGACGCCAGGTTCCCGAGCGCTCAGAAGATGCTGGGCGAGACGTACGTCGGCCCAGGCGACCAGCTGCTCCGGTTCGCGCCGGGCAACTACTCGACCTTCGACCGGGTCCTGCTCGTGCACTCCGCCGGTACGGCGACCAGACTCCACTGGACCTTCTTCGCCCTCGCGATCCACCGGTCCGAGCCGGCCGACAAGTACCTGGACTTCCTGCGGAACTTCGCCACCGCGGCACCCCACCTGGACCCGGTCGGCACCGTGAGCGCGCCGCGCGGCGACGAGGGCCTGAAGAGCGCGGCGTTCACCAGCACCTACCTCGCGCACGGCCTCCAGGACTCGACCGCCGAGGAGTTCCTGACCGAGCACGAGAGCATCCTGCTGACTGCGTTCGACGCGACCCGGCTGATCCCCCGGCCGTCGCTCGAGGGGCCGGACAGCACGGTCACGCCCGACTTCATCCTCGAGCGGGCTGACGGGACGCACATCGTCGGCGACCTCGGCCTCCCGCTCCGCGAGGCCGGCAAGAAGCACCGCCGGTCGGCCACCGTCCGCGAGGGCGCGGCTCAGCTCGCCGAGTACGCCAAGTACTTCGAGGAAGCCGAGAACCGCGCCTTCGTCCAGACGAAGTACGACGTCGAGGTGAGCGAACCGCGGAAGCTCCTGATCGTCGGCAGCCAGCAGCCCGTGACCGCCGACGACCTCGCCGAAGCGGCGGCAGAGATCGTCGACTACGACACGATCCTGCGCCTCTACCTGGCCGCGAAGTCCTAGACCGGCAGGATGCAGACCGGCTTCGGCCAGGAGACCGGGGCGCCGTCGGGGATCAGGGTGCCGTCGGCGGCGTCGATGACGAAGGTGGCGATGGTGTCGGAGCGTTCGTTGGCGGCGTAGAGGCGGGTCCCGTCGTTGCTGAAGGCAAGGTGACGGGGCCAGTCGCCGCCCGAGTCGATCGTCTGGACGAGCTCGACCGAGAGGCCGTCGCCTGCGATGGCGAAGACCGCGACGGTGTTGTCGCCGCGGTTGGAGCCGTACAGGTGGCGGCCGTCGGCGGAGATGAGCAGCTCGGCCGGGAAGTTCTCGCCCGGGGAGTCGGCCGGCCGGGTCGAGGCGGTCTGAACGATCTGCAGTTTGCCGTCGGCGTAGCTGCAGACGGTCAGCGTCGAGTCGAGCTCGTTGATCACGTACGCCGCTCCCTCGCTCGGGTGGAACACGAGGTGCCGTGGACCCGCGCCGGGGTGGATGTGCAGCCGGTCAACCTCCTCCAGCCGCCCGTCCTCGGTCAGCGTGGACACGTAGACGGAGTCCGAGCCGAGGTCGACGTCGAAGGTGTACGTACCGGACGGGTCGAACGCGATCTGGTGCGCGTGCGGACCCTCCTGGCGCTCCTTGTTCGGCCCGGTGCCCTCGCGCTGCAGCACCTGGGTGGCCTCGCCGAGCGAGCCGTCCGCCGCGATCGGGTGGATCGCGACCGACCCGGACGTGTAGTTGGCCGACAGCAGGAACCGGCCGGACGGGTCGATGTCCAGGTGGCACGGGTGGTCGCCGCCGGTCGGCTGCTCGTTCAGCAGCTCCAGCGCACCGTCCGGCTGGATCGCGAACGCGCTGACGTTGCCGTGGTCGGTCTCGTTCGTGACGTAGAGGAACCGCCCGTCCGCGGATCTGACCAAGAAGGACGCATCGGTGATCGTCGCGACCAGTCCGATCCCGTCCAGCGGGCCGAACCCGATGCCCTGCCCGCCGCCCGGCTGACTTGTGTAGCTCCCGACATAGATCCGCTCAGAAGTCATGGCCCCTACCCTGCCAGGTCATGGCGACAGCGGCATCGTGGTGTCCAAAGCTCAGCGAAGGCTTAACCCGTAGAGCGCCGATCCCCAGCCCAGATCCGGGACCAGCACCTGCCACCCCTTGCGCCGGTACAGCCTGGGCGCGGGCCGATCGTCCACCCAGGTCGTCAGCAGCGCCTTCCCGTGCGGAAGGTCAGCCATCAGTACGTCGTGCAGCGCCGCACCCACCCCTCGGCCCTGCTCGTCGACCGCGACCGCCAACGACACGATCTCGAAGTGCCCACCGATCCACTCCTCGACGATCTCCGCCGGCGCGGACTCGGCGATCCGGTCCGACCACCACTGCCCGCGCTGCCCGGTGAACCCGTATCCGAACCCGATGATCCGGTGGTCCGATCTAGCGGCGACGAACTTGAACCCGTCGCGCTCCGAGTGCAGCGGCAACTGCTCGCTCCGGAACTCCTCGGCCCTGGCGGCATCCTCGTCGTACCCCGGCGCCCCGAAGGCGGACAGGTAGACGGCGGCCAGCTCCGGAGCGGCCTCGAGGGTCTCTTGGACCGTGAGTACGTCGACGATCACCTGGCCTAGCCTAGGCGGATGGACACTGAGGCGTTCCTGCGACGGATCGGGATCAGCGAGTACGACGGCCCGCCTCGATTGGAAGCCTTGTCGCGGCTGCATGAGGCGTACGTCGACCAGGTGCCGTACGAGTCCGTGCAGTTCCAGCTGGAGCCGGGTGGACCACTCGAGCCGGAGGAATCGTCGAAGCGGATCATCGCGCGGGAGACGGGTGGCTACTGCTTCCAGCTGAACGGGTGCCTCGCTCTCCTACTCACCGAACTCGGCTACCGCGTGACGATGCACCGCGGCGGCGCGCAGACCCCGACCCGGCCCGGCGACGTCGACGCCAGCCACATGGTGCTCACGGTCAGCGGGCTGGTCGAGGATCCGGATCGCCTCTGGCTGGTCGACGCCGGGCTCGGCGAGACTCTGGTGCAGCCGCTACCGCTGGAGGTGGGCAGTACCTACCAGGAGCCGTTCGACCTCCGGTTGCGTCCGTCCGAGAAGGTCGACGGCTGGCGGCTGGACCACGACCCGCGGGCCAACCTGATCGGCATGGACTTCGAGTCCGCCGAGGTCGGCCTGGGCGCCTTCGCCGACCAGCACGCGAACCTCTCCGCCAACCCGGAGTCCCCGTTCCGCCGGCTCGCCTCCGCCTTCCGCCGGAAGCCGAAGTCGGTGGTGGTGCTCCGCTCCGTCGGCCTGACCGAGACGTTCGCCGACCGGATCGACTCGACCATCATCGAGACCCTGGCCGACTACTTCGCCACCCTGGCCGACGAGTTCTACCTGCCGCTTCCGCACCTGGGCCGGACCCAGCGCGACCAGCTCTGGCGCCGAGTCTGGTCGCAGTACGAAGGCTTCCTGGCCAAGCAATCCGCTTGAAGCTGTCAGGTGGCCAGGGCGAACAGGGTGCTCGGGAGCACCGACAGTACGGCGGCTGTGGCGGCGCAGAGTGAGATCATCGCGACGGCCGGGGACTCGATGTCGACCGAGAACGGATCCTCGGCAGGGAGGCGGAAGAGCTCGGCGATCCAGCGGAGGTAGACCGCCAGGCCGATCATCACGTTGATCGCCATCACGATCGCGAGCCAGCCGAGATGCGCGTCGATGACGGCCTGGAAGGCGGCGAACTTGGTGAACAAACCGGCCAGGCCCGGCGGAAGACCGGCCAGCACGACCAGGAAGAAGATCAGCGCAACCGCCAGCCCCGGCTCGGAGCGCACCATGCCGCGATAGTCCGTGAGCAGCCCACCCGGCCGATGCCGCTGCACCACAGCGACCGAACCGAACGCGCCGAGGGTCACCACGACGTACGCCGCCAGATACCCGACCACAGCCTGCGCGTCGCCGACCGCCAGCGGAGCGAGCAGGAACCCGACCTGACCGATCGACGACCAGGCCAGCAGCCGGACCGCCTCCACCTGGCGCAGCGCGGCCAGGTTGCCGACCGTCATCGTCACCGCGGCGAGTACGGCGACCACCGTGCGCAGATCCGATCCGTCCGGTGCGATCCCGGTCGTCACCAGCACCAGCAGTCCGGCGACACCGGCCGACTTCGACACGACGGCGAGGAACGCGGTCACCTCGATCGGCGCCCCGACGTACGTGTCCGGCAGCCAGGCGTGGAACGGCACCGCCGCGATCTTGAACGCGAAGCCGACGATCACGAACAGCCCGGCCGCGAACGCGACCCGCTGCAGATCCGGGTCGAGCCCGTTCAGCCGGTTCGCGATCGTGGTCAGGTACAGCGAGCCGGTCACGCCGTACAGGTAGGAGATGCCGAACAGCATCACCGCGGTCGACAGCACCGACACCAGGAACGCCTTCAGCGCACCCTCGGACCCGCGGCGATCCCGGCGGAGCGCGACCATCGCGAAGCTCGGCAGCGAGACGACCTCCAGCCCGATCACGACGGTGGCGAGATCGCGCGCCCCGGCAAGCACCGTCGCGCCGGTGAGCGCACTCAGCAGCAGGAAGTGGTACTCCCCGACCGGGATGTCCGAGGCCAGCAGCTTGTACGCCGACAACCCGACGACCCCGAGCCCGCCGATCAGCAGCACCGCCCACAGCCCGGCGGTCAACGGCTCGAACACCAGGCTGCACTCGGCCGGCCCTTCCACCGCCGGCCGGCAGAACGCCGGTTTGAAGTCGTCCCGCTGGGCCCAGACGAAGACCAGCCCGAACAGGATGACCGCGCCGGTGAGGAACGTGATCAGGGTGTGCCGGAGCTGCGCCGGCGCGCTCTTCCAGAAGGCGTCCACCAACAACACGGCAACCGCCCCGAGCGCAAGCGCCAACGGTACGGCGACCGCCTGCCAGTCGGTCCAAGTCAGGGTCACAGGCTGCCCCACTGGGTTAGGAGGAGGCCGGGCCAGACGCCGAGCAGGACGGTGAGTGCGATCAGCGGTGCCCAGGTGATGAGCTCGATCCGGCTCAGGTCGACCGCGAAGGCCGCGGCCGGGTGCTCGGCGGGATCACCCTGGCAGAGGTTGCGGACCAGGCGGAGGAAGTACGCGGCGGTCAGCACGGTCCCGAGGCCGGCGATCACCATCAGCACCAGATAAGTGGTCCGGGGCAACAAGTCGCTCGGGTCGTACGCACCGAGCAGGATCAACATCTCACCCCAGAACCCGGCCAGCCCGGGCAACCCGAGCGACGCCAGGCAGGCGAACGTCAGCAGCGCACCGATCCGTGGCAACCGGGCATACAGCGCCCGCCCGATCGTCCGCAGGTCGCTCGTGTCGTGCCGATCCTTGATCGCACCCGCCAGGAAGAACAGCAGACCGGTGATGATCCCGTGCGCGATGTTCGCGAACAGCGCGCCCCGCAGCCCGGCCGGCGACAGCGTGGCGATCCCGAGCCCGATGAAACCCATGTGGCCGACACTCGAGTACGCGATCAGCCGCTTCACATCGGTCTGAGCCAGACACGCCAGCGACCCGGCGATGATCGCCACGGTGGAGAATCCGGCCAGGTACGGCGCGATCGTGACAGTCGCATCGGGCAGCACCGGGACCAGGATCCGGATCAGGCCGTAGGTGCCGAGCTTCAGCAGCACCCCCGCCAGCAGGACCGACCCGACCGTCGGCGCCTTCGCGTGCGCGTCCGGCAACCAGATGTGCAACGGCCACAGCGGCACCTTCACCGCGAGGCCGACCGCGATCAGCACCGCCGCTGCGAGCGGCACCCCATGCCCGCCGAGCACTGGCGAGTTGGTCAGCCGGACGATGTCGAACGTACCCGCCTCCCGGTACACGAGCAGGAACCCGATCAACATCAGCGCCGAGCCGAACACCGTCATCAGCACGAACGTCGTCGCGGCCCGCTTGCGGCCGGCCGGGTCGTGGTCGTCACCCCAGATGTCGATGACCAGCCACATCGGGATCAGCACGATCTCGAAGCAGATGAAGAACAGCACCAGGTCCATCGCCGAGAAGGTGCCGATCACACCCGCCTCGATCACCAGCAGCAGCGCGATCAGCGACCGGGTCCGGCCGACCCGCGGCGTGATCTTCAACGAGTACAGGCAGCACAGGAACACCAGCAGCGCGGTCAGCACGATCAGCGGCATCGAGATCGAGTCCACCGCGACGTGGAACCGCACCCCGAGGGCGGGAATCCACGGCACGTTCGTCACCGCCTGCAGCGGCCGGACGCCGTCGCCGAGCACCTCGTCCAGCAGGTTCGAGTACGCGAACCAGCTCCCGCTGGGCCAGAGCAACAGCGACCCGACCAGCACCAGCCCCGAAATCACCGAGCCGTACAGCGCCGCCAGCCGGTCCCCGATCGCGGCCGGAAGCGCCCACAACGCAAGCGCCGCAAGCAGCGGCAGCGCAAGAATCCCCAGCAGAATCGCGCTCATGAGCCGATCACCCCGGCAAGCACCGCCAGCGCAACCACGCCGACCACCGCCGCGGTCAGATAGCTCTGCACGTTTCCTGTCTGCAACCGCCGGAACCCTTGTGACGCCAACATCCCGGTTCGACCGACCGCCCGCACATAAGCCCCGACCACGTCCTGATCCCCCGCAACCGTCAGCCGCGCCAACCACCGCACCGGTACGGCGAACATCCGGTGGTACAGCGTGTCGATGCCGAACTCACGCTCCAGCACCACCGGCCGCGGATCCGCTCCCCGCGACCACAGCGAGTACGCCGGAAGCGCCCCGAGCAACGCGAGCACAGTCGTCACCAACCCGACGATCCAGTTGAGATGGACGCCGTCGACGTACCCGAGAACGATCGAAGCGACGGCGAGCAGGACCAAGGGCGACAGCATCACCCACGGCGCGTCGCGGAGCTTGGAACTGTCGGGCTCCTCGAGGTCGGCCATCGGGTCGTCGTCCTCGAAGGCTCCCATCGCGCCGGCGAGCGCGGGCGTCCGGAAGAACACCCACAACCACATCCGCACGCAGTAGAACGCGGTCATCGCCGCGGTCAAGCAGACAGACACCAGCACGACCCATCCCACGACCGCACCGTCCCGCGCGTGCTCCCAGGCCGCCTCGACCACCGCGTCCTTGGAGAAGAACCCGGCGGTCCCGGGTACGCCGGCCAGCGAAGCGAGACCGATCGTCATCGTCGCGAACGTGACCGGCAACGCCTTACGCAACCGGCCGCGGCGCGTGTAGCGACGCAGTACGACGAATGCCGCGCTGCCGACCTGGTGGAGCAGGACGCCGGCGCAGAGGAAGAGTAGACCCTTGAACGCGGCGTGGGTGACCAGGTGGAAAAGCGCAGCGTGGCGACCGTCCGCCGTCCCCAAGGACAACGCGGAGAACATGATCGCCAGCTGGCTCACGGTCGACCAGGCGAGCACACGCTTCACCTCGACCGCGGCCATCGCACACAGCGCGGCGAACAGCATCGTCACCGAGGCGACGATCGCCAGCACGGTCATCGTGGTCTCGGAGGCGGCGAAGAGATCGAACAGGCGGGCGATCAGGAAGACGCCGGCGGCAACCATCGTCGCGGCGTGGATCAGCGCGCTGACCGGGCTCGGGCCGGGCATCGCGTCCGGCAGCCAGGTCTGCAACGGGATCTGGGCCGACTTGCCGACCACGCCGACCAGGAGCAGCAGCGTGCCGGTGGTCAGTACGTCCGGGGAGATCTGGCTGGGGTCGAGCTCGGAGATCCGGAAGGTGCCGGCACCGACGCCGATGACGAAGATGCCGAACAGGAAGCCGACATCGCCGAACCGGGTCATCAGGAACGCCTTCACCGCGCCGGAGCGGGCGTCGCGGCGCTCCCAGTAGTGACCGATCAGCAGGTACGAGCAGGCGCCCATCACCTCCCACCCGATCAGCAGCAGGAACAGGCTGTCGGCGACCACGACCGTCACCATCGCCGCGGTGAACAGAGTGACGAGAGCGTGGTACGACGCCGGGCGTTCGTGCAGGTATCCGAGGGAGTAGACCTGGACGCAGGTCGCGATCACGCCGACGACTGCGAGCAACAGGACGGTCAGATCATCGGTGCGTACGGCGAAGCCGATGGTGAGGTCGCCGACGGACGAGTTCAGGAAGCTGGTCTGGTCGGGCTCAACGCCGTACAGCAGACCGGCGGCGAGTACGACGAGCAGGGAGAAGCCGACGCCGGTCACGCGCCAGGCGGTCGCGATCATGTGGCCCTCTCCTGCTCGACCAGATCCCGGGCGGCATCGGCGTCGACGTGGCCGTGACCGCGGAACAGCAGCAGCACGATCGCCAGCCCGAGGCCGATCTCGGCCGCCGCCAGCGTGATCACGAAGACCGCCAGCGTCTGGCCGGTGGCGAGGCCGTCCAGCCGCCAGGCATCGAAGGCGACCAGGTTGAGGTTGACGGCGTTCAGCATCAGCTCGAACGACATCAGCATCGTGATCGCGTTGCGGCGCGCGAGCACGCCGTACACACCGATGCAGAACAACGCGACCGCCAGCAGCAGCGGAAGAACCAACGGCATCTCAGTCCTCCTCCGTCTTCTTCCGCTGGGACAGGGCGATCGCTCCGATCAACGCTGCCAGCAGGAGGACGGACAGAACCTCGAACGGGAGCACCCAGGTCTTGAAGATCGCGGTCCCGACAGCCTCCGCCGACCCGTCCGGCACCGGTTCGATCTTCTCGTTGCCGAAAGCAAACACGACACCGGACCCGAGGATCAGCGCGAGCACACCCGCCACCACCGCGGCGAAGGGACTGCGCCGCGTGGTCAGCGCGGGCAGCGGATTCGTCGGCGCCTTGGTGAGCATCAGCGCGAACAGGACCAGGACGACGATCGCCCCGACGTACACCAGGATCTGCACCAGTGCGACGAACTCGGCGTGCAGAGCGCCGAAGCAGCCGGCGACCGCACCGAGCGCGACGACCAGCCACAGCGCCGCGTGCACGATCCGGCGGGAAGTGACGACGAGGACGGAGGCGATGAGCGCGACTGCTCCGGCAACGCTGAAGAGTGCAGTCGTCACGCCTCGGCCTCCGGCGAAACGGCTGTCTCCGGCGCCGGCGTGACGGTGGGTCCGGGGTCGATCGGCTGCGGTGCCGGGACGGTCCACATCCAGTCGCGGAGGCGGTCCTTCTCGTGGGTCAGGTTGCGGATGTCGGTCTCGGCGTACTCGAACTCCGGCGACCAGAACAGCGCGTCGAACGGGCAGGCCTCGATGCAGATCCCGCAGTACATGCACAGGCTGAAGTCGATCGCGAACCGGTCCAGCACGTTCCGGCTGCGCTCGCGAGCCTGCTCACCGACCGACGGAGCGGTCTCGGTGTGCGAGTCGATGTAGATGCACCAGCTCGGGCACTCCCGGGCGCACAGCATGCAGGAGGTGCAGTTCTCCTCCAGCAGCGCGATCACGCCCCGGGTCCGCGGCGGCAACTCGGGCTGGACATCGGGGTACTGCTCGGTGACGGAGCGGCGGGCCAGTGTCTTGGCGGTGACCTTCAGCCCCTCGATCAACCCCTTGCCAGGTACACCCACGCCTCCTCCTCCCGTCAGTAGGATCCCTGCAAGCAGGACACTAGTCGGTTCCGGCCCAAACCGGTGCGACCCGAGGTCAGAGTTCGCGCTCCAGGCGGGCGGCAACCTGCCGGTATCGGCTGACCGGTATCAGGTGAACGCCGTCGAAGGCCCCCGAGTCACGGATCTTCAGGATCAGCTCACAGGCGTGGTCGACGCCGGCGTCCCGATCCCGGTCCACCGCCTCGATCAGCGCGTCCGGGATGCTGAGCTGCGGCAGGGCCGCCAGGTTGTGGGCCATCTTCGCGCTCGCCAGCACCATCACCCCGGCGTACACGGGAACGTCCAGCGCGACGCTGTCCCGCCAGCGCAGCAGCTCGTCCAGGTCGTAGCTGACCTGGACGTACAGGAAGTCGGCCTCGGCCTTCCACCGCGGCACCGGCCGCAGCCGGGTCGCCGCGCCGACCTGGAACGGTTGGCAGCCCGGGTACGACGTATCGCGCGCCTGCTCGATCATCGTCCGAACCGTCAGCTGGCTGGTCCGCGCGCCCTCGGCCGGGTCGTCGCCGTGCACGAACAGGAACTGCTCGACGCCGTACGCCGCCGCGGTGAGCAGGTCGCGCCGGAAACCGAGCAGGTTCCGGTCCCGCGAGTTGAGGCACGCGATCCCGCGCGACCCCATCGCCTGCACCTCGTTCGCGACCGCGACACTCGACACGGTCGCCCGCCCGATGTGGTTGTCCGGGATCAGGAACGCGTCCGCGATCGGACTCATCACGCCGATCTGGTGCCGCACCTTCTTCAGGTCCGGCCGCGTCGGCGGCTCCACCTCACACACCAGCTCGAACATCCCCCGAGCCTACTGAACCCGGCGCCGCGCCGACTCCGGTTTCCACATGCCGTCACCCCACCTACCTTCGGGAGATGGGGAGGTTTCAACCGCTGCTGGGCGCCGCCGTCGTCGGCGCCTTCATCATGGTTGCCGTCAACGTCATGTTCGCCCTGTTCACCGGCGACCCCGGCAAGTGGGTCGGCCCCGCCGTCGTCATGAGCCCCTTCGCCGCCATCTTCGGCGCCATCGCCGGCGCCGCCGTAGCCGCCCTCACCCGCCGCCCACCCCCACGCCGCCCGGACGACCGCCGCTCCGACAAACGCAAGTACAGATAGCCCACGCGTGTTGCCGCGCGCGACCGAACACCACCACCGCCGGTCCGCAAGATCACGTACGGCTCGCGACGCTCGCTGATTGCGGTCGGGTTTCGGCGCCAACGCGCGAGTGGCAGTTCGTCCATGAACTCTTGCCAAAGCACGGCCGCGAGGTACTACGGTCTCGACGAGCGGTTGCAAACCACCAGCGGAAGGAGCCGCCCGTGCTGACGCAGGTCGCGGAGGGTGTGCTGAACCACCGGAGCGAGTTACTCCAGAACAACACCGTTGTCGTACAAGGCACCGCTGGCGTGTTGCTCATCGACGCCGGGATAACGGGTGATGAAATGACCTGCCTCGCGAACGATCTTCGCGAGTTGGGCCAGCCCGTGGTCGCAGGATTCTCGACACATCCTGATTGGGATCACGTGCTCTGGCACGCCGAACTTGGCGAAGCTCCCCGTTACGGCACGGCCCGCTGCGCGGCTTATCTGCGAGATCTGCGGTCGAACCCGGACTGGAAGGTCCGCGCCGCCGAGGCATTACCTCCGGAGATCGCCGACGAGACACCGCTTGACCTGTTCGGCCTCATTACCGGTCTGCCTGCCGAAACCACGCAGATTCCTTGGGATGGTCCTGAAGTCCGGATTATCGAGCATCCGGCACATGCCCAGGGCCATGCGGCGCTGTTGATCGAGGAGCGCGGCGTTCTCGCGGCCGGCGACATGCTCTCTGATCTCTTTGTTCCGATGCCCAACTTCGAGGAGGCCGCCGACCCGGTCGAGGACTACGTCGCTGGGCTGCTGGTGCTCGAGGGCGTGGCGGACGACGTCGATTTCGTCATCCCGGGGCACGGGTCCGTCGGCGGAGCTGATCAAGCACGCACACGGATCGAACTGGACCGCGCGTACATGCATGCCCTGCGTGACGGCCGTGCTCCCGACGACCCGCGGATCGGCCCATCGGCCAAGCCGGGCTGGGAATGGGTGAGCGACATCCACGCAGGGAACGTGCAGCAGCTCGCCAACAGAAGCGAACGCGACGGCACGCCCGGCTAGCGATCCGCTTGCGACACAACCTGCCCCGGCCAAGTTTCTTGACGCAAGACACGGGATCGAGGTCGGGACGTTGACCGGCTAGCGGTGTGGTTGGTCAGGGTAGGAGCTCGATGTAGCCGTCGGTTCCGTGGACGCGGATTCGTTGGCCGTCCTGGATCAGGCGGGTGGCGTCTAGCACGCCGACGACAGCCGGCAGTCCGTACTCCCGTGCGATCACGGCGCCGTGCGTCATCAGGCCGCCCACCTCCGTCACCAAGCCTGTGATCGCGACGAACAGGGGCGACCAGCTGGGGTCCGTGTACGCCGTGACGAGGATGTCGCCCGCTTCTAGATCGGCCTTCGCCAGGTCGAGGATGACGCGGGCCCTGCCCTCGACGGTTCCGGCGGAAACCGGCAGGCCGGTCAGGGCACCGGCCGGTACGTCGTCGCGCCGGTAGGCGCCGGTGATGGCCTCGCCGTCCGATGTGAGCACCCGCGGCGGCGTCAGCGCGTGGTACGACCGGAACGCGTCCTTGCGTTCCTGGATGAGCTGATCGTCCACCTGGTTGGTGCGTACGACGTCGTGGAACTCCTGGAACGTGAGGTAGAAGACGTCCTCCTTCTCGGGAAGCACGTTGGCCTCCACAAGGCGCTCGGCCTCTTCCAGCAGGGCTTCCTTGTAGACGAAGTACCGGCTGATGATGTTGTACTTCGGGTACTCCCGGTAGCCGATGAAGGTCCGCACCCGGTCGATCATCCGCTTGGTCTCGTCAGCCTTCTGCTCCCCGTCCGGCAAAGCCCGAAGACGTTCCAGCAGGTCTTGTTGCTTCTTCTGCGCCTCCCGCCGCCCCTGCTCGAAGCGCCGCTGGGCGGCACCCGGCTCGAACAGCTTGATGTTGTCGAGGATCAGCGGCACGAGGGTGGTGGGGCGTTCGCTCCAGCGCGGCCTCGTGATGTCGATCTCGCCGACGCAGCGCATCCCGTATCGGTCGAGGTAGGCCTCGATGGCGTCGCGCGCCTCGATCCCGCCCGCGAGCTTCGGCAACTCGTCCAGGAAGTCCTCGTTCTCGACGCCCTGCAGGAACGCCACCAGCTCCGGGTACGGGCGGATCACGTCGGCTACGTCGAGCAGCGCGAGGCCCATCTCCGAGGTGACGTTGTTGGGTGCCGACAGCGTGAGCGTGTCGGCCGCGTTCTTCTCGCCCAGCCATTCCTGCAGCTGGTCGTTGAGCCACCAGGTGGCCTCCATTCCCGCCATGATCGCCTGCATGCTCAGCGGATCACCGAGGACTCGCTTGTGCTCCTGGAAGGCCTCCAGCAGGAAGTCGAACAGCGCCGGTCCGGTCAACGTCGCGATGTCGCGCCGCAGGGCCGCAACAGACGCCTGACTGCGCTCGATCAGCTCGGTGACGATGGCCGGATCGGTCTCGATCGGGGCGGACTTGCCGCGGACCGGTGGCCCGCCGGGCCCCTCGTCGGGGAGTGTCGGGACGAAGTCGCCGCGGTCGAGGACGGTCTCCAACGCGTCCCTGATCAGCGGATCACCTCTCCCCACGACGTCCAGGAATGCGGCGCGACCTGCCGGCGAGGCCAGACGCTTGGTGGCGTCGACGAACAGCCTCCCGCCGGCCTCGAGCATCGGCGCCATGGCCGTCAGCTGCCACACGGAGACGCCCAGGGGCTTCATGGGGTCGGTCATCATCTGCTGGTGGCCGACGGAGAGGTAGACGTGGTTCTCCTGGTCGCCGGTCTCGGGAATCGGGAACAGGGTGGTGATCGCCCGGCTCTGAATGATCTGGAAGCCATCGTCGACCAAGCACCATTCGATGTCCTGCGGGCGGCCGAAGTACGCTTCGATCCGCCGCCCGAGTTGCACGAGCCGCACGACCTGCGCGTCCGTCAGCGCCGGCTGCTCCTGCCGTTGCGGGTCGATCGCGAGTACCTGCGTCCCGCCCGCCGGCAGGGCGTAGATGGCGAGTTGCTTGGCGGCGACCGTCTTGGCGACAACTTCGCCATCGCGCACCTTGAAGACGTCCGGGTTCACCAGGCCGGAGACCAAGGCTTCACCGAGGCCGAAGCCGGCGTCCACGGCGGCGACCTTCCGGTTGCCCGTGACGGGGTCGGCCGTGAACAGGATGCCGGCCGCCTGCGGGAGGACCATCTGCTGTACGACCACGGCCATGTGGACCTTCCGGTGGTCGAAGCCGTTCCGCAGGCGGTAGGTCACGGCCCGCTCGGTGAACAGCGACGCCCAGCACCGGCTGACGTGCTGGAGGATCGCCGCTGGGCCCACGACGTTGAGATACGTGTCCTGCTGGCCCGCGAAGGAGGCCGTCGGCAGGTCCTCGGCCGTCGCGCTGGACCGGACGGCGTACGCCGCTTGCTCGCCGACCCGTGCAAGCGCGTCGGTGACCGCTGCCGCGAGCTCGTCGGGGATGACGACCCCTTCGAGCGTCTGACGGATCTCCGCGCTGAGCGTGCTGATCCCCTCCCGGTCGTCCGGGCTCAGACGCGACAGCTGATCGAGCCGATCGTCGATCGACGGCGCTTCCGCCATGATCCGCCGGAAGGCGTCTGTCGTCACGCAGAAGCCGGCCGGCACGCGGATGCCTTCAATCCGCGACAACTCCCCCAGGTGCGCGCCCTTGCCACCAGCAACCGCGACCTGCCTAACGTCAACCTCTCGAAGATCCAGCACGTACTGCGCGATCACTGCGACACCTCCGAGGTAGCCGGGTTGCGGTGCACTGCACTGGCCGATCGAGTCACCGGCGCCTCGAGCTCTGTCGAACCTCTTGATACGTCGACAACACACGCACGTCGTGCCCCATTTCCGCAGGTCGTAGCCTCGGGCGACGATTCTGTGCCATGACCCGGGTCTCGCTGCAAGCCCCGCGGTGCGTCCCACGGGGGTGACGAGCGAACTCCTGGTCCTGGGCGAATTCCTGCAGGCCGGACATGTTGCTCATGACGGAGCCCGGCGCGTCCACGGTCGCCTGGAGGATCCGGGTTGCGCGACGGGTTCGTTGCGGGCGACAGCACGCAGACTAGCGGCGATAAGCCGCGCAAAAGGGCGGGTGGGGCTGCCGGCGAGCACGCGACGGAGGAGCGGGCGTAGCCGGCTGCGAGGGTCGTCTGGCTAGAGGTCGTTCAGGCGAGCTTGGAGGAAGGCTTGTTCTGACTGGTTGGCGGTGAGGGTTGCGGCCGCTTCGTAGGCGGCGCGGGCTTCGGGGCGGCGGTCGAGGCGGACCAGTAGGTCGGCGCGGATCGCGTGGAAGAGGTAGTAGGAGCCGAGGTCCAGGTCGTCGATCAGGTCGAGCGCGGCGGCGGGGCCGTCCACCTCGGCGAGGGCTACAGCTCGGTTGAGGGCGACGATGGGGCTCGGGGCGATCGCGAGCAGGTGGTCGTACAGCTGGAGGATCTGCCGCCAATCCGTCTCGGCGGCGGTCGCCGCGTCACTGTGTACGGCGTTGATCGCGGCCTGGAGCTGGTACGGACCAGGCTGGTTGCGGCGGAGACAGCGTCGTACCAACTCCTGGCCTTCGGCAATCAGTGTGCGGTCCCACAGCGCTGGGTCCTGGTCGGCGAGCAGGACCAGTGAGCCGTCAGACTGCACGCGGGCCGGTCGGCGGGACGCTTGGAGGAGCATCAGTGCGAGCAGGCCGACGGCCTCGGGTTCGTCGGGCATCAGCTCGACCAGTAGCCGGCCGAGCCGGATCGCCTCCGCGCAAAGTTCGTCGCGGACGAGTGCTTCGCCGGACGAAGCGGCGTACCCCTCGTTGAAGATGAGGTAGACGACGGCCAGCACACCGCGGACGCGTTCGGGCAGGTCGGCCTCGTACGGCACCCGGTACGGGATCCCGGCCGCGCGGATCTTCGACTTGGCCCGGACCAGCCGCTGCGCCATCGTCGGCTCCGGGACCAGGAACGCGTGGGCGATCTCGGCCGTGGTCAGACCGCCGAGCATCCGCAGCGTCAGCGCGACGCGAACGTTGAGCGCCAGCGCCGGATGGCAGCAGGTGAAGATCAGCCGGAGGCGGTCGTCCTGCACGACGCCCTCCTCCACTGGTTCGGCCTCGGCCTGCAGCAACGCCGCCTGGACGTGCTTGTCCTCGCGCACCGCCTCACGCCGCAGCCGGTCGATCGCGCGGTTCCGGGCGGTGGTGATGATCCACCCGGCCGGACTCGGCGGTACGCCGCTCGCCGGCCACTTCTCCACCGCCGCCGCGAACGCGTCCTGTACGGCGTCCTCGGCGATCTCCAGGTCACCGAACACGCGCGTCAGCACCGCGACGGCCCGCCCGTGCTCGGCCCGGAAGACCCCGGCGATGTCCATGCTCACCCGGCGAACGGCCGAACCTCGATGGACAGGTTCCTGAGCACCCGAGCCAGCCGGCTTCCCCAACTGAGCGCCGCGTCGAGATCCTCCACCTCGATCACGGTGAACCCACCCAGATGTTCCTTCCCCTCCGTGAACGGCCCGTCAGTCACCAACACCTCCTCACCCGAGGCCTTCAGTACGGTCGCCGTCTCCGGCGGATGCAGACCCGCCGCAAACACCCAAACCCCAGCCGCCCGCATCTCCTCGTTCAACGCATTCAGGTCACGCATGATCGGCTCGAGAAACTCCGGCCCGGGCGGCGGTCCGTCGGGCTGGTAAATGCTGAGCAGGTACTGATTCATCTGAACCTCCTGGTGAGTGCTGTCACCATCTACACGAACGCCCTGCCGCCACATCGACAGCCAATATCCTGCCACCGCGACGAAAGAAGGCCCGGACCATCAGGTCCGGGCCTTCGCTTGGCAGTTCGGGTCGTCAGTCCGATGCGGTCAGGCGAGCGCCTTGGTCTTCAGGGACTCGTACTCCTCCTGAGTGATGGTTCCCGCATCGAGCAGTTCCTTGGCACTCGCGATCTGCTCGGCCGGGCTCTTGCTGGAACTTGCGACCTGCTGGATGTACTTCTCCTGCTCGGCCTGCTGCCGCGCAACGGCCGACATCTGCCGCTCGTTCATGCTCCGGCCCCGGGCGATGAGGTAGATCAATGCCCCCAGCCACGGAACGAAGATGAGCAGGATCGCCCAGCCGGCCTTCGCCCAGCCACTCAGCGACCGGTCGCTGAACAGGTCCCACAGGCACCGGAACCACACCATCAGTGCGGCGATCCAGATGAAGAACCAGAAGCTCCAGAGGAGCACTTCCCCGAAGTCGTTCGACATTGCGTCCACGGCCATTCCCTCCCGAAATGAACCCCGCGCCGCCCACCGGGCGCCGCGTTCCCCAACACTTGGTTACCTCACCATCGCCCCGCTCCCGAAAATCCGCCAGATCCTGGCGCCAAACAGTCACCCGTGGGCAGGCATTACCGGTCGCCGACGTGTCCTTTTCTCAGTTCGGATCGGCAGGTAAGGAGACCCTGATTTCGAGGCCGCCGCCCGGGCGTGGGGTGGCGACGACCGTGCCGTCGTGGGCTTCTGCTACCGAGCGGACGATGGACAGGCCCAGGCCGGCGCCCTTGCCGCTGACCAGGCGTTCGGCGCCCAGGCGGTAGAAGGGTTTGAACAGGGATTCGACCTCGTACGGCGGGATGTCGGGGCCGGTGTTGGTGACCACGATCTCGACTCGGTCGCCGAGGGTCTTGCTGACCACCCGGACCCAGCGGTCGCCCTCGGGCAGGTTGTGGCGGATGCCGTTCTCGACCAGGTTGTGGACGAGGCGCTCCAGCAGCAGGGCGTCGCCTTGGGTCGGCGCGTCGCCTGGGCCGCGGATCAGGTCGACACCGACGGCCGAAGCCTCGCCGGACAGCTGTCCGGCGACGTGGGTGACGATGTCGCCAAGGTTGACCGGGTAAACAGTTTTGAGTTGCTTCTCCGAGTCGGCCAGGATCAGCAGCCCGTCGATCAGTTGCTCGTGCCGGGCGTTGATCGTCAGCAGGCTCTCGCCCAGTTCCTTCACGTCGGCGGACGCCGTACGGCGGTGCATCGCCACCTCGACCAGGGCCCGGCCGAGGGTGAGCGGCGTACGCAACTCGTGGGAGGCGTTGGCAACGAACCGGCGCTGGCCGTCGAACGAGTGGTCCAGCCGCTCGACCATCGTGTCGAAAGCATCGGCCAGGTTCTTCACCTCGTCGTCAGGTCCGCGCAAGTCGATCCGCTCGTGCAGCGCCGCTGGAGAAGCGGCGATGCGTCGGGCGGTGTCGGTGACCCGGTGCAGAGGCGCCAGCACCCGTCCGGCGACGAGCCAGCCGAAGCCGGCCGCCAAGCCGCCGACCACGACCAGGGCGATGCTGCCTTGGGTGAGCAGTGACTTGATCGCCGCTCGTCGTACCTGCTCCCGTTGCTCCTTGATGACCTGGTCGGCAGCCGGACCGGTCAGCAGGTCGCCGTCCTTGTTCAGCACGTACAACTGGTTCGGCGGCCTCGGTGTCGGGCTCGTAGTCGGCGGCGGGCTCGTAGACGGCGTAGAAGGAGTGGCAGGCGGTGAGTCGTGGTACGTGCCCTGCACCAGCACGCGATACCCGCCGGTGAGGTTGTTGCTGAACAGCACGTAAGTCACACCGAGCAGGAGCACCCCGGCGACCATGAAGAGCCCGCCATAGATCAGCGTCAGCCGCCCCCGCAGCGTCAGCCGCTTCATGGAATGCGGTAGCCGACGCCGGTGACGGTCTCCACCAGTCCCGGCTCCCCCAGCTTCCGCCGCAGCTTCAGGATGGTCAGCCGGACCGCCCCGGTGAACGGATCCACGTGCTCGTCCCATGCCTTCTCCAGCAGTTGTTCGGCCGAGACGGTCGCGCCGTCGGCTCGCAGCAGCTCCGCCAGTACGGCGAACTCTTTCTTCGACAGCGGTACGTACCGCCCGTCCCGAAACACCTCGTGCCGGGCCGGATCCAGCGTCACTCCGGCACGACGCAGTACCGGCGGATCCGCAGGACGACTCCGCCGCCCGAGGGCCAGCACCCGCGCGGCCAGCTCGGTGAAGGCGAACGGCTTGGTCAGGTAGTCGTCAGCACCCAATCCCAGTCCCTCCACCCGGTCGGTGACAGCAGCCGCGGCCGTCAGCATCAGCACCCGGGTGGCCGACCCGGACTCCACCAGCCGCCGGCACACCTCGTCACCGTGGACGACGGGGATGTCGCGGTCCAGCACGAGTACGTCGTACTCGTTCACCGTCAGGCGTTCCAGCGCGGCACCACCGTCGCCGGCCACGTCGACGGCATGTGAGTCGTCCCGCAACCACTCCGCGATCGCTGCCGCCAGCAACGGTTCGTCCTCGACCACCAGAACCCGCACGCCACCCATGATCCCCGACGGCCGTGTTTCCTCCGCGTTATCGCGCTCGGAAACGGCAGGGAAACGGCTCGCAGCGAAGGCTGAGCCACCTGAACCGACGCGAAGGAGACACAACGTGAAGCGCACCACCACTCTGGCCGCGGCGATGCTGGCGGCCGCCGTACTGCTGACCGGCTGCGGCTCGGAGGAACCCGACAACCAGGTGGCCTCGGGCACCGGGGCCCAGGCGCAGGCGACCGCACCCAGCAGCGCGCCGGCCAGCCTCAGCCGGGACGAGATGGCGATCAAGTTCACCCAGTGCCTGCGGGAGCAGGGCCTGAACGTGCCGGACCCCGAGCCGGGTAAGGGGCCGATGCTCAAGTTCGACAGGAACTCGGGTGTCACGCAGCAGAAGGTCCAGGAGGCGATGGACGCCTGCAAGCAGTACAACCCGCAGGGCGAGAGCGGTCCGAACCCGCGGCAGGAGGAGAACGGCCGCAAGTTCGCCGAGTGCATGCGGAAGAACGGCGTGGAGAAGTTCCCGGACCCCAAGCCCGGTCAGCGCGGCGTCATGATCGGTCCGGGGGTCGGTGACGACCCCGACTTCCAGAAGGCGCAGGAAACCTGCCAGCCCATCCTGGCAGGTCAGTGATGCGCCGAGCTTTGACCGCTGTGGTCGTCCTGGCCGCCGGAGGGGCTGCGAGCGCCTTCCTGGTGAACCGGGGCGACACCAGCCAGGCAGCAGACCAGACAGCCGTCGCAGTACCCGTCAACACCGCCAAGGTCGCGCAGCAGACGCTCAAGGACACCGAGACGGCAGACGGCGAGCTCGGCTTCGGTACGACGTCCGCCACGGTCAACCGCACCGCCGGAACCATCACCGGCGTACCCGACAGCGGACAGGAGCTCCGACGCGGCCACACCGTCTACAGCGTCGACAACAAGCCCACCACGCTCATGTACGGCGCTCTGCCGGCGTACAGGAGGCTCGCGGACGGCAGTGAGGGTACGGACGTCCTGCAGCTCGAGCAGAACCTCAGTGCGATGGGCTACACCGGTTTCACCGTCGACGACGAGTACACCGACGCCACAGCCGAGGCAGTCGAGGAGTGGCAGGAGGACCTTGGCCTGGACGAGACAGGTGTCGTCGAGCTCGGCAGTGTCCTGTTCGCACCGGGTCACATCCGGGTGGACAGCGTGGAGGCGCAGGAGGGCGCACCGATCGGCCCGAACCAGAATGTCCTCACCTACACCGGCACCAAGAAGGCCGTCACCGTCCAGCTCGACGCCGCCGACCAGCGCCTCGCGAAACCGCAGGCGAAGGTCGACGTCACCCTCCCGGACGGTGCGACCGTGCCGGGCCGGGTGGAGAAGGTGTCCACGGTGATCATCCCGGCCGAGAGCCCGGACAAGGATCCGGAGACCAAGGTCGAGGTGATCATTGCCATCGACAACCAGAAGGCGGTGGCCGCCTGGTCGCTGGCCTCCGTCGACGTCACCTTCACGGCGTCGGAACGCAAGAACGTGCTGACCGTGCCGGTGTCCGCGCTGGTCGCCCTGCGCGAGGGCGGATTCGGCGTCGAGGTGTCCGACGGTACGGCGTCGCAGTACGTGCCGGTGAAGACCGGGCTGTTCGCCGGCGGCCAGGTCGAGATCAGCGGGACCGGGATCAAGGCCGGCACCGCGGTGGGGATCCCGAAGTGATCGAGCTGACCGAGGTGACCAAGGTGTACCCGGGCGGTGTCACGGCCCTCGGCGGGGTCAGCCTGCGGATCGACCGCGGCGAACTGGTCGCGATCGTCGGGCCGTCCGGGTCGGGAAAGTCGACGATGCTCAACGTCCTCGGCACCCTGGACCGGCCGTCCTCCGGCACGGTCCGGATCGACCGGTACGACGTGGCGCGGTTGTCCGACTCGGGTCTGTCCGCGTTGCGGGCGACCCGGATCGGGTTCGTCTTCCAGCAGTTCCATCTGGCGTCCGGCGTACGGGCGGTGGACAACGTGGCGGACGGGCTTCTCTACTCCGGGCTGCGGCCGTCGGTACGGCGGAAGCGTGCGGCGGCCGCGTTGGAGCGGGTCGGGCTCGGCCACCGGATGGACCACGAGCCGCATGAGCTCTCCGGTGGTGAGCGGCAACGGGTCGCCGTGGCCCGGGCTGTCGCGGGTGAGCCCGCCGTACTGCTGGCGGATGAGCCGACGGGCGCACTGGACTCTGCGTCTGGGGCCGGGGTGATGCAGTTGCTGCGCGATCTGCACGCGGCCGGTACGACGGTTGTCATCATCACGCACGACCGGGACATCGCGGCGTCGCTCCCCCGGCAGGTCCGGATGCGCGACGGCCGGATCCTCGAGGAGGTGCGGGTATGAGCACTGAGTTGAAGCCGGCGAAGCTGTGGCCGCGAGACGTCGTACGGGTCGGGGCGGTGGGGCTGCGGACGCGGCCGATGCGGGCCTTCCTGTCCGCACTGGGGATCGCGATCGGGATCGCGGCGATGGTGTCGGTGGTCGGCATCTCGTCCTCGTCGCGCGCCGAGCTGGACGGCCAGCTCGATGCCCTGGGCACCAATCTGCTGACGGTCGCGCCGGGCACCCGGTTGACCGGCGAACAGGCCCAGCTGCCGCTCACCGCGGAGGCGATGGTCGGCCGGATCAAACCGGTCCGGGCGCAGTCGGCGGTCGGCCGGGTCGACGATGCGTCCGTCTACCGGAGCAACAAGATCCCGGCGATCGAGACGAACGGCATCGTCGCGTACGCCGCCCGGCCGAACCTGCTGGACACGATCGGCGGCGTGGTGCGCAGCGGCAAGTGGATCGACGCGGCGACCGGCCGCTACCCGGCGACCGTGCTCGGGGCAAGCGCCGCCGAGCGGCTCGGGATCACGCGCGCGGGGCCGGACACGCAGGTGCTGATCGGCAACAAGTGGTTCACTGTGCTCGGCATCCTCGAGCCCGCGGCCCTGGCTCCGGAGCTGGACAGTGCCGCGCTGATGGGGTGGCCGGCGGCGGACACCACGCTGGACTTCGACGGGCATCCGACCACCATCTACACCCGGTCGGACGACGCCCACGTGGAGGCGGTGCGATCGGTGCTCGGAGCAACGGCCAACCCGGAGGCACCGAACGAGGTCGACGTGTCCCGGCCGTCGGACGCACTCGCCGCCAAGCAGGCCGCGGGCGAGGCGTTCACCGGCCTCCTCCTCGGACTAGGCGCCGTCGCGCTACTCGTCGGCGGCGTCGGGGTCGCGAACATCATGGTGATCTCGGTCCTGGAACGCCGCTCCGAGATCGGCTTGCGCCGCTCACTCGGCGCAACCCGGGGCCAGATCCGCACCCAGTTCCTCACCGAGTCCCTGCTGCTCTCCGCACTAGGCGGCGTAGGCGGCGCCCTCCTAGGCTCCGCAGTAAGCGCCGGCTACGCGTCGTACCAGAACTGGCTAACCGTAATCCCCCTCTGGTCCCTAGCCGGCGGCATCACAGCCACCCTCCTCATCGGCGCCCTAGCCGGCCTCTACCCGGCAATCCGAGCCTCCCGCCTGTCCCCCACCGAGGCCCTGGCAACTCCATAACCGATTCGGGGAGGATCTTCTCCCGATCCAGGGCAAGATCCTCCTCGAACCGGTCAGAAAACTGTCACCCCGATGCCGGTGATCGCCAGCTGGAGGAGGGCTACTGGGACCAGGCCCTGCCAGGCGAGCTTCTGTAGCTGGTCGGCGCGTAGGCGTGGGAATGAGACGCGGACCCAGATCACCAGCAGAGACACGAAGGCGATCTTCAGGATCGACCAGATCCAGCCGATGGAGTCCGGGCCGGGACCACTCCAGCCGCCGAGGAACAGGACCGTGGTGAGGCCGGCCAGTACGACGATGCCGGCGTACTCGGCGAGCAGGAACATCGCGAACCGGAGACCGGTGTACTCGGTGTACGGGCCGAAGATGACCTCGGAGTCCGCGACCGGCATGTCGAACGGCGGCCGCTGCAGCTCGGCCAGTCCGGCGATGAAGAACACGACCAGACCGGGCAGCTGCCAGAGCAGCCACCACGGGTTCCACGCCTCCGCGATGCCGGTGAGGCTCAGCGAACCCGCCGCGACCGCGACGCTGGCGGCGGAGAGCACGAACGGCAGCTCGTAGCTCATCAGCTGCGCGGCGACCCGCAGACCGCCGAGCAGGCTGTACTTGTTGCCGCTGCCCCAGCCTGCCATCAGCGAGCCGAGGACGCCGATGCTCATCACGGCGAGCACGAAGAACAGGCCGGAGTCGAGGTCCGCGCCGACGATGCCGGGAGCCAGCGGGATCGCGGCGATCGCGGCCAGGTACGGCAGGATCGCGACGATCGGGGCCCACTCGAACACGCGCCGGTCCGCGGCGGCCGGGACCACGCTCTCCTTCTGGACGAACTTCACGCCGTCCGCGACCAGTTGGGCCCAGCCGTGGAACGCACCGGCGTACATCGGGCCGAGCCTCGACTGCATGTGAGCCATCACCTTGTGCTCGGCCTGACCGACCAGCAAGGGCGCCACCAGGAAGGCGACCACCACGGCCACCACCCGCACCACGAACTCGACCATAGACGGCACCCTATCGACTCCGACTTGACCTCAACCAACGTTGAGGTCGAAGGGTGGGTACTTCATCGACAGTTGAGGAGCACTCATGACCACCGTTCTCGTCACCGGAGCCACCGGGCGCGTCGGCCGTCACGTCGTGGCAGGCCTGCGGGCTGCCGGCGCAACGGTCCGAGCCTTGGTCCGTACGCCGGATCTGGCCGGCCTGCCCACGGACGTCGAACTGATCCAGGGCGACATCTACGATCCAGCCGCCGTACGACGCGCAGCGGCCGATGTGGACACGGCCTTCCTGTTGTGGCCATCCTTCAGCGCCGAGGGAGCCGCGCCGATCGTCGCGGAGCTACCGAAGCGAGTGGTGTATCTGTCCTCGTTGAACGCCTCGTCCGGCGGCGTGTGGGGTGACGTCGAGGAGCTGCTGCGCCAGGCGGGCAAGGACTGGACGTTCCTCCGGCCCGGCGGCTTCGCGGTCAACGCGCAAGGATGGACCGAGGAGTTCCGCACCGGCGACGTCGTCCGGCTGCCGTACCCCCAGGCCGGCCGATCCCTCATCCACGAGCGAGACATTGCCGCCGTCGCCGTACTCACCCTCCTGAACGACCGGCACATCGGCCAGACCTACGACCTCACCGGCCCCGAGGTCCTGACCCAGGCCGAACAGGTCCACACCATCGCGCGCGCCGTCGGCAAGCCGATGCGGGTCGAGGACCTCTCCCCCGCTGAAGCCCGCCAGGCGATGCTCGACCTGGGCGCCGACCCGGTCCTCGCCGAGAGCTCGGTCACCTACTGGGCCTCCTTGGTCGACAACCCCGAACCAGTCACCACCACAGTCCCCGAACTCACCGGCCACCCCGCTCTCACCTTCGCCGACTGGGCCACAGAACACGCCAACGAGTTCCGCATCCTCTCCACCGCCGAGGTCGCCGACCGCTACGTCACCGCGTTCCGCACCGGCCGTCTGGACCAGGCCCTGGCCTTGTCGGCGCCCGAGGTGGTCCGCGTCGCACCCCTGGAAACCGGCGGCGAGGAAACCGAGGTCAAAGGCATCGACGCCATCCTCGAGAACGCCCGGCGCCTCAACGCCGACGTCGAGTTCCTGGCCGTCCACCTCGTCGGCCCGCTCCTGCTCGACGACCGCTTCGCCGTCCGCTTCACCTTCGACGAGCTCAACGTCCGCACCGGGCAGCGCTCGCACACCACCAAGCTGTCGCTCGTCACCGTCACAGCAGGCCAGATCACCCGCGAGGAGGTCTTCTACTACACCCCACCCACCGGAAGCTGACGCGAGCGGATCAGGACTCGGGATCGGCCGCAGCTGGTGGATCGGCCGCAGCTGGTGGATCGGCCGGAGCTGGTGGATCCGCCGCGGGTGGTACCTCGGCTTGTTTGCGGGTACGGCGTTCCGCGCCGGCTCGGCGGGGCCGGGCCGGGGTGGACGCGGCCTGGGCAGGAGCGAGCGGATCCGGATCGGGTGACCCCGGCGGCCGCGGACCCCAGGTGTCCGGGTCCGGCACACCCGGCGGCAGCGTGCGCCGGCGACTAGGTGCACCGTGAGCGGGAGCGTGGTCCGACTCCCCCGGCTCTTTCGCGCCGGGCCAGGGTTTCGCGACCCGGGAGGCGAGGACGAACTCCTTGCGCAGCGGGTTGCCTTCGAACCCGTCGGGAAGCAGCAGCGGAATCAGGTTCGGGTGGTCCGAGAAGGTGATGCCGAACATCTCATGCGTCTCACGCTCGTGCCAGTTGGCCCCGGCGTACAGCTCGGACAGCGTCGGCAACACCGGCTTGTCCCGCGGGATCAGCGTCCGCACCAGCAGGTGCTCGACATGCGCCCCGCCCCAGAAGTCGGCCAGATGCGACACCACCCGGAACCCATCCGTGAGCTCGTCGCTAGCGGTCAGGAAGTCGAAGAACGTCAGGCCGACGGCATCTCGCAGCAGCTCGTGCGCGGCGACCCACGACTCCGCCGGTACGTCGATCGCCACCGGACCGAAGCTGTCGGCCTGGGTCGCGGCGATCCCCGCATCGGTCAGCGCGTCGAGGGCGTCGGTGCTCACTGCGGCGTCACCAGGTCGCGGGTGAGCGCGGCCGCGGACGGCTCGTCGTACCGGCTCGTCAAGTTCTCGCCGGCGATCTTCTCCTGCAGTTTGAGGATGCCCTGCAGCAGCGCCTCGGGCCGCGGCGGGCAGCCGGGCACGTAGACGTCGACCGGGATGATCTGGTCGACACCCTTGGTCACGCAGTACGAGTCCCAGTACGGGCCGCCGGAGTTCGAGCAGGAGCCGAACGAGATGACGTACTTCGGCTCCGGCATCTGGTCGTAGAGCCGCTTGATCGCCGGCGCCATCTTGTCCGTCACGGTGCCCGACACCACCATCAGGTCGGCCTGCCGCGGCCCGGGCGCGAACGGGATCACGCCGAGCCGGATGAAGTCGTGCCGGCCCATCGACGCGGCGATGAACTCGATCGCGCAGCAGGCGAGGCCGAAGTTGAACACCCAGAGGGAGTACTTGCGGCCCCAGTTCAGCAGGTACCGGACCGGCTCGGGCGCGAGCTTGGCCAGCGCACCCACGTCCGGGCGCACGATCGGCAACGGCAGCTCGGTCTGGGCCATGGCCTCAGCCTAGTCCGACAATCTCCTCGGCGAGGACCTCTGGGTATTCCAGCGGCGCGTAGTGTCCGACGCCGTCGACGAACCGGAGCCGTTCGTCGCTGAAGAAGTCGTCGAGCCGGTCCGACCACGCCCGGGGGAACAGCGGATCGAACTCGGGCCACAACACCACCGTCGGTACGCCGATCCGGTCGTACGACGCCGGCGCCATCTCCGCGGCCGACGTGGCGACCGACCCCGCACCGGCCCGGTACCAGTTGATCGATGCCGTGAACGCACCCGGCGCCGAGTAGACCTCAACCAGGTGATCCAGCTCCGGCTCGAACCCGGGCCCGGACCAGTGGGTCCAGAAGTGCCGCAGGTACGCGCGGACCGCGTCCGGATTCCCGTCGATCAGCTCCTCGATCACCGGCAGCCTGTGAAAGGCCTGGTACCAGAATTCCGCCTGCGCGTGCTCGGAGAACACCCGCTTCCCGATCCCCGGCAGCGGCGGCGCGATCACCATGCCGCGGACCAGGTCGGGCCGGCTCCGGGCGATCCCCTGCGCGATCCGGCTGCCGATGTCGTACCCGGCGAGCACCGGACGCTCGAGTCCGAGTTCCTCGATCAATCCGACCACGCTCCGCCCCTGGCCCGCGACGCCGTACTGCGAAGCCTCCACCGGCGGCTTGTCCGACTCCCCGAACCCGCGCAGATCGGGCACCACCACCTCGAACCCGCGCTCGACCAGCATCGGCGCCAACCGGCGATAGTCCGTCCGATCGCCCGGCCAGCCATGCAGCAACACCACGGCCGGTCCGTCCCCGTCCCGGTCGTACGCCAGCGTGAACCCGTCCACCGCGCTACTCAGCATGCAGCTCATTGTTGACCACCCACGAGCCCCGGCCTACCGTGATTGGACAGGACTGGACAGGTTCATTCGGGTAGGAGACGGCATGGCCGATCAGCTTGAGGTGCGGGGACCGGAGTCGCGGGCGCTCGCGGTGGAGAGCAACGGGCTGAACGTGATCGCGGACGAGGAACGGAAGGGCCGGCCCAGTCAGCTGTTCTGGCCGTGGTTCGGAGCGAACGTCTCGGTCCTCGGCCTGAGCTACGGCGCGTTCGCGCTCGGGTTCGGCATCTCGTTCTGGCAGGCGCTGATCGCCGGCCTGATCGGCATCGTGTTCTCGTTCCTGCTCTGCGGGCTGATCTCACTGGCCGGCAAACGCGGTTCGGCGCCGACGATGGTGCTCAGCCGGGCCGCGTTCGGTGTCCGGGGCAACAAACTGCCGTCGCTGGTGTCCTGGTTGCTGACGGTCGGCTGGGAGACCGTGCTGACCATCCTGGCGACGCTGGCGACCGCGACCGTGTTCGAGCGGCTCGGCTGGGGCGGCGGTTCGCTGACCAAGGTGATCGCGCTGGTCGTGGTCGGCGTACTGATCGTGGCCTGCGGTGTCCTCGGGTTCGACCTGATCATGCGGGCGCAGACCGTCATCACGGTCGTCACCGGCGTCCTCACGGTCGTCTACATCATCCTGGTCGCGGACCAGATCAACTGGACCACGGTGTCGGGCCTGCCGAGCGGATCGAGCCAGCAGATGATCGGCGCGCTGGTGTTCCTGATGACCGGCTTCGGCCTCGGCTGGGTGAACCTGGCCGCGGACTACTCGCGCTACCTCCCGCGTCAGTCGTCCGGCGCCGGCGTGGTCGGCTGGACCACCTTCGGGGCGTCGGTCGCACCGGTGATCCTGTTCGGCTTCGGACTCCTGCTGGCCGGCTCATCGACCGATCTGAGCAGCGCGATCGCCGCCGATCCGATCGGTGCCCTCGCGGAGGCGTTGCCGACCTGGTTCCTGGTCCCGTTCGTGATCGTCGCCGTCCTCGGCCTGGTCGGCGGCGCCGTCCTCGACATCTACTCGTCCGGCCTGGCCCTGTTGTCGATCGGCCTGCCCGCACCCCGGTACGTCGCCGCGTTCATCGACGGACTGGTGATGATCGCCGGAACGATCTACGTGGTCTTCTACGGCGACGAGTTCCTCGGCGAGTTCCAGGGCTTCCTGATCACGCTCGGCGTCCCGGTGGCGGCCTGGTGCGGCATCATGCTCGCCGACATCCTGACCCGCCGGCGCGACTACGCCGACGCCGACCTCTACGACCCACGCGGCCGGTACGGCGACGTGCGGTGGCTGCCGGTGGTCACCATGATCGTTGCCACCGGCATCGGATGGGGCCTGGTCACGAACACGCTGGCGTCCTGGCTGACCTGGCAGGGGTACCTGCTCGAGCCGTTCGGTCTCGGCGGCAAGGAAGGCGACTGGGCCTACGCGAACCTGGGTGTCCTGTTCGCCCTGGTGGCCGGCTTCGTGGTCCAACTGGCCAGCGGCACGTCCGCCGTACGCAAGCAGGAAACGGTGGCGTGATGGGCCCGGTTCTCGCGCTGATCGACCTGCAGCGGATCTTCGCCGCCCCGGAGTCGCCCTGGGCCGCGCCGGAGTTCCAGCGAGTGGTGAAACCGGCCCGGCAGCTGGTCGATCTGCTCGCCCCGAAGGTGATCTTCACCCGGTTCGTGGCCCCGGCGAAACCAACCGGTTCCTGGGCGACGTACTACGAGGTCTACCCGTTCGCACGGCAGTCGCCGGACTCCGACGACTACCAGTTGGTGGACGAGTTCAAGGGTGCTCCAACTCTGGACAAACCCACGTTCGGCAAGTGGGGTCCCGAGCTCGCCGAGGCGGTCGGGCCCGGCGGACATCTGGTCCTCGGCGGCGTGTCCACGGACTGCTGCGTGATCACCACCGCTTTGGCCGCGGTCGACGCGGGTGTCTACGTGCAGGTGGTCGAGGACGCGTGCGCCGGCGGGGACGCGGACAGCCACCGGAAGGCGATCGACATCATGCGGCTCTACTCGCCGATGCTGGAGATCGTCACCGTCGACCAGGTCCGCGCGCTGAACCAGTGAGCCGCCGATGCCCGAGATCGCACTGAAGCACGAACGGATCGCGGCCGTCCTGGCCCGGGAGATCCGCTCGGGCCTGGTACGGCGGGGTGCCCAACTGCCCGGTGAGGTCGAACTGGCCAAGCGCTTCTCGGTCAGCCGGAACACGGTCCGCTCGGCACTCGCCGTACTGACCGAGGACGGGCTGATCACCACCCGGACCGGCAAGGGGTCGTTCGTACTGTTCGACGGGCGACCGCTGGACGGCCGGCTCGGCTGGACGCACGCGCTGGCCGAACAGGGTGTCGAGACCCGGATGCGGACGGTGAAGATCGCCCTCGAACAGGACCTGGAGCTGGCCGATCGACTCGGGCTCTCGTCCCCGGACGTGATCGTGATCGAGCGGCTGCGGCAGCTCGTGAACGGCGCGGCGATCTCGATCGAACGCAGCCGGATCCCCGCCGTGACGTCCTTGCGCGATCTACCCGAACGAGGGCTCGAGAACGGCTCGATCACGGCCACCCTGCATCGCGCCGGGTTGCACCTCGACCACTGTGAGCAACGCCTCCGCGGCCGTCCGCTGGACGCCGCCGAGGCCGAGCTGCTCGGCCGCCCGGAGGGGACCTGGTTCCTGCACACCGAGCGGACCAGCTTCACCGCCGACAACACCTTCGCCGAGTACGCCGACAGCCTCCTGGACCCCGAACACTTCGAGCTGAGCCTCAGTTACGGCCACTAAGGCGCTGAGCCTTGCGGGCATAGGGAGTAGTGCCGATGTGGTGGCACTCCTCAGGCGAGCACTGTCTACCCATCGACCAGCTCGCGGAGGAAATCATGATCGTCTACTCGACCGGTGCCGTCCAGGCAGAGATCAAGTATCGCCAGGAACGGATCAAACGCGACTTCCAGCGCCCGTTCTGGTTCCAGCGCAAGCCCAGGCCGGTGGCCGCCCAGCCCTGCGCGCCCGAGCTTCGTGCTCGTCCGGCGATGTGAAAGCCAGATCACCGCCTGTTCCCACCTGTCCCCCCGGCGCGGCCGGGCTCTCCGGAGCCCGGCCGCGCTTCGTCGTTTCCGGGGTTTTCAAACGGTCCCTACGCCGTACCCGAGGTCCCTAGGACCGCCTAGGGAGCACCTAGGGCGGGTGGATAGGGAGGAGTTCCGATGTGCGGGTCTACCTCAGACGAGCAGATTGAGGTCATCGGCAGGGAGCCGAGAGCACCGAAGGAGCAGAGATGTTCACGAACGAATCAGTCAAGGCAGAGGTCGACTACCGCAGGGAGCGCATCAGCCGCGACTTCCGGCAGCACCGGGCCACCGGGACCCGCCGGCACCTCGTCCACCTGTTCGGCCGGAAAGCGTGAAGGGAGGCACACCATGTTCATGACACCTGAGTCGATGAAGGCGGAGACCGCCTACCGTCAGGAGCGGATCACCCGCGAGTTCCGGCGGACCACCCGCCGGGAGCGCACCGAGCAGGCCCAGCGGCCGGAGCCGCGGCGCGCTCGCCGGGCCCTCCGACCCACTACCGCGGCATGACCGCCGAGACCGCCGTCTCTGACCCGATAGCACCGGTCAGGGACGGCGTTTTCGTTGCCACCGGCGACCACCGGAAGGGCTGCCGTCGATTTGTGTCGGCTCCAGGGGCGAAGATGGACGACGTGCCCTGGACTACGACACCTCTCGTCGGCCGCTCTGCCGAGATGGCCGCCCTGCTCAGCGCCGTCGACGACGCCAGGACGCGTCGCGCCGGCGCCGTCCTGATGTCGGGTGACGCCGGCGTCGGCAAGACCCGGCTGCTGGACGAGGTGGCCACCGGTGCGCACGAGCGCGGTTTCGGTGTCCTGGTCGGCCACTGCACCGACTTCGGCGACGCCGGCCTGCCGTACCTGCCGTTCACCGAGATCTTCGGCCGGCTGGCCGGCGACCGGCCCGACCTGGTCGAGAGCGTGCTGACCAACTTCCCGGCGATCGGCCGGCTGCTGCCCACCCACCGCCTGATCGGCGCCCAGCCGGCGCCGCAGGAGGGTCAGCTGGACCGGGCCGCGCTGTTCGACGCCGTCCTGGGCGCGTTCACCGCGCTGTCCACCAGCGAGCCGCTGCTGGTGATCATCGAGGACGCCCACTGGGCCGACGACTCGACCCGGGACCTGATCGGTTTCCTGATCACCCGGCTCACCGCGCAACGCCTGGCCCTGGTCGTCTCCTACCGCAGTGACGACCTGCACCGCCGGCACCCGCTGCGCCGCCCGATCGCGGAGTGGTCCCGCAATCCCCGGGTCCGCCGGGTGAACCTGCTCCCCCTGGACGCCGACGAGTCCCGTGCCCTCCTCAGTTCCCTGCTGACCGAGCCGCTGCCGGAGTCCGAGGTACGACGCATCCTCGAGCGGGCCGGCGGGAACGCGTTCTTCACCGAGGAACTGGTCGCCGCGGCCTCGATGGGTGACGGCGACGCCGTACCGCCGGATCTGGCCGATCTGCTCCTGGTCCGGCTCGACCCGCTGTCCGACGACGCACGCCAGGTCGCCCGGGTGATCGCGGTGGCCGGGCGCCGGGTGCCCCACAATCTGCTGAGCGCCGTGGCCGGACTGCCTGAGCGTGAGCTCGACGTGGCTCTGCGTGAGCTCATCGACGCGCACATCATCGACGTACCGACCAGCGATCGCTACTACTTCCGGCACGCCCTGCTGGCCGAGGCCGTGTACGACGACTTGCTGCCGGGCGAGCGGGTTCGGCAGCACGCGGCGTACGTGCAGGGGCTGAAGGACCAGACCGTCGCGGGGACTGCGGCTGAGCTGGCCGGGCACGCCACCCGGTCGCACAACCTGGCCGAAGCCTTCGAAGCGCGCGTCCGGGCCGGTGAGGAGGCCATCTCGGTCGCCGCGCCGCAGGAGGGGCTGAAGCACTACGAACTCGCCCTGGAGCTGTTCCCGAACCGGGCGCCCGAGAGCACCATCGACAAGACCTGGCTGATTGTGCAGACCGCGACCGCCGCGACGCTGTCCTCGCAGCACCTGCGGGCGCTGAAGATCCTCCGCAAGGCGCTCGCCGAGCTGCCCGCGGACGCGCCGAAGCTGCAGCGGGCCCAACTGCTGCTGCCACTGGCCGACATCGCGCTGATCATCGATCAGGACCAAGAAGCGAACGAGGCGATCTCGCAGGCGCTCAAGCTGGTCAACGACGAGCCGGCCAGCGTGTTCAAGGCGCACGTCGCGTCGCTCTACGCCCGGGTCTCCGACGCGCTGGGCCGGCCGATGGAGGCCGAGCGCTGGGCGTTGCGGGCGCTGGAGATCGCCCGCGAGGCCGGGCAGGAGTCCGCGATGGGCGACGCCGGGATCACTCTGGCCGTGCTCCGTCGCCGGGCCGGTGACCCGATCGGCGCGGTGCGGCAACTCGAGGAGGCCGCCGTACGGGCGCAGTTGGCGGGAGATGCGGCAGCGGAGATCCGGAGCCGGTTCCTGCTCGGCTCGACGCACTACGAGCAGGGCGACCTGCAGAACGCGAAGGCGGCACTCGCCCTCGCGATGAAGCGCGCCGCCGAGCTCGGCCGGCAGTGGGCCGCGTACGGGTTCGACGCGCGGCGGATGCTCGGGCTGACTCAGTTCGTCCTGGGCGAGTGGGACGACGCGGCCGCAACCGCCCGGACGGATTCGATGACACCGAACGCCTCCGCTGCGGCGCTGCGGGCGGTGGAGTTCGCCGTCCGGGGTGGGCGTGGTGACACCTCGGTCGCGGAGGAGCTGGAGCGGCTGCGTAAGTGGTGGGACCTGGACGTGATGCTGCCGATCATCGGTCTGCAGCCGGCCGTGGACGCCTATCGGCAGCTGGACCAGTGCGCGGAGGCGGAGAAGCTGATCGCCGACGTGTCCGCGTTGTTGGCAGACGTGTTCCAGTCCGAGTGGTTCATGGCCCGGATCCGGTTCTCGACGCTCGGGCTGCAGGTGTTGTGCCACCGGGCCGTGGGCGAGCCGTCGGCCGCCGAGGAGCTGGTGGCCAAGGGGGCGGAGCTGGTGGCGGCCGGGCATGCGACGGCTGAGAAGGGTCTGCCGCCCGGGCGGCTGATGGGTGTCGAGGGTTTGGCGTGGCTGGCGCGGCTGGAGGCGGAGTGGGAGCGGCTGCGGTGGCTGGCCGGGATCGACCCGCCGACGCCGGAGGACCACGTGTCGGTGTGGGAGCGCACGGTGGACGCGTTCGGGTACGGCTACACCTTCGAGCAGGCGTGGTCGCGGGTGCGGTTGTCGGCCGCGCTGCGGGCTGCCGGCCGGGTCGCGGAGGCGAACGAGCAGGCGGCACTGGCCGCCGAGGTGGGGCGTGAGCTGGCGTCGAAGCCGCTGCTGGACGAGAGCGGCGGCGTGGAGGCCGGCGGTGGGGCGAGCAGCCTGACGTCCCGGGAGACCGAGGTGCTCGCGTTGCTGGCTGAGGGGCGCACCAATCGGCAGCTGGCTCGGGAGCTGTACATCAGCGAGAAGACGGTCAGCGTGCACGTCTCGAACATCCTGGCCAAGCTCGGCGTCCGGTCCCGGACCGAGGCGGCCGCGGTCGCCCGCCGCGACGGCCTCCTCGACTGAACGACCGGCTGCCCTGATCGGTCGGGTGGACCGATCAGGGCGGCTGGATGCGGCCCACCACCCGGGTCGCTCACGTTCGGCGCTGTGCGTGTCCGCCGAACGTGAGCGATCGGTGTGGGCGGACCCGGGTGTGGGGCCCGGGCGTCTTGGGTCTGTCGCCGGTCAGCCGTGACTGCGGCGAGGAGCGGCTTCTGCTGCGGCGTGACGGGCTCGGGCGCGGGCTTCGGCCAGTTCGTCACCGGAAAGGCCTGCGCGGCTACTCTCCGTCGGACGGTCCAACCGGGTGATGTCACTGAACACGTCCTGCGCGTGCCGCATCCTGGTCACAGCCAGTATCACGATCCCGGCCGCGACCAGCGTGATCACCACCCAGAGTTGCCACGTCATAGCCTCACCGCCCTGTACTCACCCCGTTCCCCCGCGTAATCACCATAGCTGCGTTCTCAGCGATTGGCGACGGGCTGTACGCATTCCGTTATACCGGCGGGAAACTTCGTGACGTTCGTTGCCAAATGCAATCACAAAGGGTGATCAGGCAACGATCTGGCCGCCTGGGCGAAAACTACGCTCAGTCACCGCGCGGGGTGAGTCGGCTGACCCGGAAGATGTACGCCGCCCGGCCGTCCACCGGCTCACGGAACGCGATCACCTCGTGCACCCCGTGCTCCGGCTCGGCCGCGATCAGCCGGGACGCATCCAACGGCACGAACCGCGTCCGCAGTGGCTCCGGCAGCAGCACCTTCGCCGCGTCGCTCGCGGCCTTGTCCACCACCCAGAACTCCCCGTCCTCGACGCTGATCGTGACGGTCACCAGCACCCCGTCGTACCGGCCGGTGACGAGCTCCGGCGAGATCTCGGCCGGCTCCGACGGCGGCACCGGCCGCTTCGGCAGCTCGACTCCGGCGGTCTCGCGCAGGACGTGGCCGACCAGTTCGTCGTACAGGGCCGGGGCGTCGCCACCGTTGGTCAGCAGCGCGACCGCGACGCCCTTGGCCGGGACCAGCCGGAAGAACGCGGACTGCCCGATCGTCCCGCCGTCGTGACCGTAGAGCGGGCCGCCTTCAGCACCGAAGATCATCCAGCCGAGCCCCCACTGCTCGGCCAGCCCACCAGTCGGGGGTACGTCGACCTGCGGCTCCCACAAGCTGTCGATGGCCGACCGGTCGAGCAGCGTCGCGTCCAGATAGGCCCGGCCGAAGGCGATCAGGTCCCGGGCGCTCATCGCCAGCAACGCCCCGGCCGGCGCCATCCCGTGCACGAGGCTCCACTGCGGCGCGGCCTGCAGCGGCGCACCCGGCGTCGGCGAGACATGCCCGAGCGCGGTGCGGTAGAGCAGAGCCTCATCCGGGATCGTCGCCACGTGCTTCTGCTCCAGCGGTACGACGATGTGCTCGCGCACGAGCTCGTGATACGGCTTCCCCCGCAGTACCTCGGCGATCCGGCCGAGGATGACGAACCCGGCGTTGTTGTAGGAGAACCCGGCACCCAGCGGGACCTCCTGCGCGAGCCCGGGTACCACGTCGCGCACGTACAGCTCGACCCCGTCGTCACCGCGGGAGGTCGGCGTGAAGGCGTCACCGGAGAAACCGCCGGTGTGGATCAGCAGGTGCCGCGGCGTGACGGCGGCGGCCGCGACCTCGTCGGCCAGCTTGAACTCCGGCAGGTAGTCGCGCACCGGCCGGTCGAGATCGACCTTGTCCTCGGCGACCAGCTGCATGATCAGCGTCGTCGTCCACAGCTTGGTGATCGAGCCGATCTGGAAGATCGAGTCGGTGGTCGCCTCGACGCCGGTGTTCAGGTTGAGGACACCGGCCGCTGCCTCGCTCACCTCACCGTCGGCGAACACCGCGATCGATGCGGCCGGTACGTCGTGCTTCGCGATCAGGCGGGCCAGGTTTTCGTCGAGCCAGGTTTGCACGGTGTCACTCCTTCGACAGGACACGGATCAGGTTCGTGCCGAGGACCTTGCGAATGGTTGCCTCAGGCAACCCTCGGCGGAGCAGGGCGTCGGTGACCAGCGGCATCCCGGCCGGTCCTTCCAGGCCGGGGACGAACACTTCGGCCTCCAGGCCCTGGATGATCAGTGGCCGGTCGCAAGCCGGGATCTTCTCGGCGAACACCTCGGCGACGAAGTCGCTGCCCAGCCCGACGTGATCCGCGCCGGCGACGTCGACGACGTACTCGATGTGATCGGCCAAATGCTCGACGGTGGGCTTCTCGGCGTCGGTGAGGAAGCCGGCGAAGAAGTTCACGCAGACGACACCGCCGGTCGCGGCGATCCCGCGCAGCTGGTCGTCGGTCAGGTTGCGGTGGTGCTCGCGCAAGGCGCACGCGCTGGAGTGGGATGCGACGACCGGCTTGGTCGCCAGCTCGAGGATGTGCTCGACGCCGCCGCGGCCGACGTGCGAGACGTCGATCAGTACGCCGAGCTCCTCCAGCAGACCGACCGCCTCGACGCCGGCGTGGGTGAGTCGGCTGCCGGTTGCGTCCTCACCGGATCCGTCGCCGAGCGCGCTGCGGCCGAAGTGTGTGAACGACACCATCCGGACGCCGAGCCGGTGCAGGGTCTGCAGGAGCTCGAGGTCGTTGTCGATCTGCGGACAGCCTTCGAGCGCCAGCACCAGCGCGATCCGGCCGTCGCGGTCGGCGAGGTCGGCGAGGTCGGCGGCCGTCGTACAGAGAAGCACCTCGTCGGAGTTGGCTTCGGCGATCCGGTGTGCTGCCTCGATCATCCGCAGCGTCTCGCGCAGCGATCCCTCCGGCCGGAACTCGTCGTCGATGAACACCGGCAGCACCTGGACGTCGATCCCGCCCTCGCGCAGCTGCGGTATCCACCGCTCCCGGAAGTACTCCGACCAGTTCTCCTTCGGCCGCCGCGCCACCAGCATCAGCAGGTCGTTGTGCGCGTCGGCCACCACCGCATCCCGGTGCAGGTCGGTCATCGATCCCCCTTCGGTCGGCGGCACCCAGAGTAGCCTTGCGGCGGTGAGAGTTCTTTCGGCTGAGGATGTCCGTCGGACGGTCCCGATGAGTGCTGCGATCGATGCGGTCCGGGATGCGTTCCGGGAGCTGGCGGCGGGGAACTTCGTGTTGCCCGCGCGGCAGATCTTCGGCGACGGGACGGTGCTGGTGATGTCGGCGTACCACTCGCCGTCGGGGACCGCGGTGGTGAAGAAGGTCGGGATCGCGCTCGACCAGGTGCCGGCGATCCGGGCCACGGTGATCTGGACCGGAGGCGGTGAGCAGCTCGTCGCCGACGGCAGCTCGATCACCACCTTGCGGACCGGTGCGGTCGTCGGTGTCGCCACCGATCTGCTCGCACCGGCGGACGCCTCCCGGCTCACGCTGATCGGAACGGGCGCTCAGGCTCCCGACCAGGTCCGCGCGGTTCTCGCCGTACGACGGATTGCCGCGGTGACCGTCACCGGCCGCTCGGCCGACCGGGCCGAGGCGCTCACCAGGAGCTTGGCCGCCGAGTTCCCCGACGTGAAGTTCACGCCCAGCACGTCCGTCGACGACGCGGTCGCCGATGCCGACATCGTCTGCTGCGCCACCTCGTCATCCACCCCACTCTTCGACGCCGACGCACTGCCGGAACGCGTCCACGTCAACGCCATCGGTGCCTTCCGCCCGACCATGCGTGAACTCCCCCGCGACCTCCTCGCCACCGCGTCCATCGTCATGGTCGACCAGCAGGAGGCCGCCCTCGAGGAGTCCGGCGAGATCATCGACGCCGTCCAGTCAGGTGCCGTCGAAAACCTGCTGGAGCTGGGACCCGCCCTCTCACAACCGTTGAATCCCACCGGCCGCACAGTCTTCAAGTCCGTCGGCATCGGCGCCCAGGACTGGGCTATCGCCGCCGCCCTGGCGCGGGCCTAGGTCCAGCGGAGGACGCCCTTGCGGTAGGCGTAGAGCAAGCCGACCGCGACGAAGGCGAGGAAGATGAACATCTCGATCAGGGTGGCGAACCCCAGAGCGGCGAAGACGGTGGCCCAGGGAAAGAGGTAGATCGCGTCCACGGCGAAGATCACGTAGAGGTACGCGAACAGGTAGTACCGGATGTGGACCTGGGCCCAGCCCTCGCCGACCGGGTCGACACCGGACTCGTAGGTCTTGAGCTTGCCCTCGGTCGGGTAGGTGACGGTGAGCGCCTTGTTCAGCGCGAACGCGCCGAGCAGTCCGGCCAGGCCGAGGACGACGACCGCCGCGATGACTCCATAGCTCTCCGACACGGACAGCAGCTTAGTTCGTGCAGAGCATGATCGAGTCGACTGCGACGTACGGGCCGTAGCCCGAGGCGACGTCGGCGACCTGGAGGCGCAGCCGGGTGACGCCGAGGATCTTGTAGTTGAGCCAGGTCTCGGTCTCCTGCTTCTGCAGCACCGACGTCATCGCCTTCGTCCCGTTGTGCAGCGATGTCCGCACGGTCCCGTCGGTCAGGTTGCCCAGCCAGTTCCGCACGTAGCTGCAGCCGGTCGAGTCGACCTCGCCCCAGACGTACCCACCCTTGTCCGCGAGCAGATCGGCCTCCGCCCGCCGCGGCCCCTCCCTCGGCGGGACGACGTTGAACTGCGGCATCGCCTTCCCACCCGTCGCCAGCAGACCCTTCTTGAAGATCCCGCGCCAGACGTAGTGCTTGAAGCTGATCATCGGCGAGATGGCAGCTGCGTACGGCGCCTGTGGCCCGACCGCGATTCGGTAGGTCCGGACCGATCCGGGCTGCACGGTCTTGATGGTGACGCTGGTGCCGGACGAGTACCCGTGGGCGACCTCCTGCCACCGGCGTGCGGACGGTATCCACTGGTGCAGCGGGATCCGGGTGCCCGCCCTCGGCGCCGGCGACAGCGTGCCGATCACCGTGATGACGCCCTTGGTCGCGTCCGTGGTCCGGATGCTGTAGATCTTCGCCGTCCGTGCCGACGCCGTTGCCTTGGCCGTGACCGCGGCCGGCGCTGCGGCCGCCGTACTGCCGAGACTCAGCGCACTGTCCGCCGGCGCCACCGGGGCGGCACATCCGGCCAGCGCGAACGCCAGCAGTCCGGCAACGACGCGTCCGGCAACGACACACGCAGGGCGACGGCCCATGGGAACTCCCAGCAGGTGGATCACAACTTGATGACGACACCCTGCCGTTTCTCATTCCGGATCGCAAGCGAGCGGCTGCGGAGTGTGACACTGGAGGATTTCGTTCTACCTGACGGAGTCCGGCCCCTAACACCGTGTCCCAGGCTGTGGACCACCGGGGCTTCCGCATGGTTCTGTTCTAAGGGCGAACTAATATTGGGGTTATCGCCCTGACTGGGGGGATCGACCTGTCGTCCACGAAACGGCCGGCCGGCCCAAGCTTCGACTTGGAGATGAACAGAACAGTGACCATCGAGGTCAAGCAGCTCGACCGCGTGGTGATCCGCTTCGCCGGCGACTCCGGCGACGGGATGCAGCTCACGGGGGACAGGTTCACAGCGGAAACGGCTTCGTTCGGCAATGACCTGTCGACGTTGCCCAACTTCCCAGCAGAGATCCGGGCACCAGCCGGAACGCTGCCGGGCGTGTCGTCGTTCCAGCTGCATTTCGCCGACCACGACATCCTCACACCGGGTGATGCGCCCGATGTGCTGATCGCGATGAACCCGGCCGCGCTCAAGGCGAACCTGCGCGACGTGCCGCGCGGCGCCACCCTGATCGTCGACACCGCCGACTTCACCCCCCGCAACCTGAAGCGGATCGGGTACGAAGAGAACCCGCTGGAGACCGGTGAGCTCGACGGCTACCACGTCGTACCGCTGAACCTGACCGGCATGACGGTGGAGTCGGTCAAGGAGTTCGGGCTGACCCGCAAGGACGCGTCCCGGGCGAAGAACATGTACGCCCTCGGCCTGGTGTCCTGGCTGTTCCAGCGACCGGTCGAGTCGACGATCACGTTCCTGGAGACCAAGTTCGCCTCCAAGCCCGACATCCGCGACGCCAACATCGCGGCGTTCCGGGCCGGCTACAACTTCGGCGAGACGGCCGAGGAGTTCTCGGTCCGCTACGAGGTGAAGCCGGCCAGCATGGCCACCGGCACCTACCGGAACATCTCCGGCAACCTCGCGCTGGCGTACGGCCTGGTGGCGGGCGCCCAGCGCGCCGGTCTGCCGCTGGTCCTCGGCGCCTACCCGATCACCCCGGCCTCCGACGTGCTGCACGAGTTGTCCAAGCTCAAGCGGTTCAACGTCACCACGGTCCAGGCCGAGGACGAGATCGCCGGTGTCGGTGCCGCGCTCGGCGCCTCCTTCGGCGGTGCGCTCGGCGTGACCACGTCGTCCGGTCCGGGGATCAGCCTGAAGTCCGAGACGATCGGTCTCGGCGTGATGCTCGAACTGCCGCTGGTGGTCTGCGACATCCAGCGCGCCGGCCCCTCGACCGGGATGCCGACCAAGACCGAGCAGGCCGACCTGCTGCAGGTGATGTTCGGCCGCAACGGCGAGGCCCCGCTGCCGGTGCTCGCGGCCCAGTCCCCGGCGGACTGCTTCGCGATCGCGATCGAGGCGACCCGGATCGCGGTCACCTACCGGACGCCGGTGATCGTGCTGTCCGACGGCTACCTGGCCAACGGCTCCGAGCCGTGGCAGATCCCGGTGATCGAGGACCTGCCGACGATCGACCCGGACTTCACCCTCGAGCCGAACGCCACCAACGACAAGGGTGAGCCGACGTACCTCCCCTACCTGCGCGACCCGGAGACCCTGGCCCGCGCCTGGGCGATCCCGGGTACGGCGGGACTGGACCACCGGATCGGCGGTCTGGAGAAGGAGGACAAGACCGGCAACATCTCCTACGACCCGGCCAACCACGACCTGATGATCCGGACCCGGCAGGCGAAGGTGGACGGCATCACCGTCCCGCCGCTGGAGGTGGACGACCCGGACGGTACCGCGAAGGTGCTCGTCCTCGGCTGGGGCAGCACCTACGGCCCGATCGGCGCGGGCTGCCGCCGGGTCCGCAAGGTCGGCGGCAAGGTCGCGCAGGCGCACCTGCGGCACCTGAACCCGTTCCCGTCGAACCTGGGCGAAGTACTGAAGTCCTACGACAAGGTGCTCGTGCCGGAGATGAACCTCGGCCAGCTGGCGATGCTGCTGCGGGCCAAGTACCTGGTCGACGTGGTCTCGTACGCGCAGGTCCGGGGTATGCCGCTCGGCGCCGCGGAGCTGGCCGAGGTGATCGGCAACCTGGTCGAGGAGACCGAGGGGATCGACGACGACGCCCGGCACCTGGGCGAGGCGGCGGCCAGCCTGACCCATGGCGAAGCTCTGCACACCGAGCCGAACGGCCGGCCCAACGGCCAGCTGCACCACCAGGAGGGAGCGCGATGAGCACGGTCGACCTCGGCCTGCCGGGTCTGCCCGGCGGCCTGCGCGGCGTACCGGCCGCGACCGAGCCACAGAACCGCAAGGAGTACGTGTCGGACCAGGAGGTCCGGTGGTGCCCCGGCTGCGGGGACTACGCCGTCCTGGCCGCTTTCCAGGGGTTCCTGCCGGAGCTCGGGATCAAGCGGGAGAACGTGGCGATGGTGTCCGGGATCGGCTGCTCGTCGCGGTTCCCGTACTACCTGTCGACGTACGGCATGCACTCGATCCACGGTCGCGCGCCGGCGATCGCGACCGGTCTGGCGGTGGCCCGGCCGGACCTGAGCGTCTGGGTCGTGACCGGTGACGGCGACGCGCTGTCGATCGGCGGCAACCACCTGATCCACACGCTCCGGCGGAACGTGAACCTGAAGATCCTGCTGTTCAACAACCGGATCTACGGCCTGACCAAGGGTCAGTACTCGCCGACCTCGGAGCCCGGCAAGGTGACCAAGTCGACGCCGATGGGCTCGGTGGACAACCCGTTCAACCCGGTCTCGCTGGCGCTCGGCGCGGAGGCGACGTTCGTGGCCCGGACGGTGGACTCCGACCGCAAGCACCTGACGTCGGTCCTGCGCCAGGCCGCGGAGCACCGGGGCACGGCGTTCGTGGAGATCTACCAGAACTGCCCGATCTTCAACGACAACGCGTTCGACGCGTTCAAGGACCCGGAGACCCGGGACGACGCGATCATCCCGCTGGTGCACGGCGAGCCGATCCGGTTCGGCACGGACGGCCACCTCGGCGTGGTCCGCGACGGCTTCGCCTCGCTGGCCGTCAAGGAGGTCGCCGACCTTCCGAACGGCGAGGCAGACCTGGTCGTCCACGACGCGCACACCGACGACCCGGCGTACGCGTTCGCCCTGTCCCGGCTGACCGACGCCGGCGTCCTGCACCGCGCCCCGATCGGCGTCTTCCGCTCGGTCGACCGCCCGGCGTACGACGACATGGTCCGCCAGCAGATCACCACCGCCCAGGAAGCCCAGGGCACCGGCGACCTCCAGGCCCTCGTCACCGGCGCCGACACCTGGACCGTCAACTGATACTGAGTCTTTCAGCTCAGGAAGGCTCGGACGGCTTTCTGAAAGCCGTCCGGGTCTTCGATCCACGGGTAGTGCCCGACACCGTCGAGCACTACCCGTTCTGCGTTCGGCAACGCGCGGAGCAGGCTGTCGGTGACCGCCGGCGGACGCAGGTCCTCAGCGCCATGAACCAGGAGCGTCGGTACGGCGATCTGCCGGCAGGAAGCGTGGCGATCCGGCAAGGCCCGGAGCTCGGCGCGGAGGTCGTCGGCGCAGGACTGGTTCGGCTCGAAGCGCGGAGTGTTGAGGCGGCGGGCGTGGTCCAGGGCTGTCGACCGATCGGCGAAACCCGTTGAGAAACGGGCGATCCAGGGGTCGTCGGAGGGTTCGCGGGCGAGGATCTCGGCGACGCGACGACGGTACGACGGTGGTGGTCCGTCGAGCCCGGTGCTCGAAACCAGGACCAGGCGACTGAGGTGGTCGAGGTGCGCACCGGCGTACTGGAGAGCCAACGCCGCACCCCAGGAGTGGCCCATGAGCACGACCTTCTCGTGCCCGGTGCTCTGGCGAACTGTCTCGAGGTCGGCGACGAAGCGGTCGAGGGTGTAGGGACCGCGGCGGTCCGAGCGGCCGCAGCCACGTTGGTCCCACCGGTGCAGCCTGAACCCAGGCAGCGCAAGGTCTTCGAAGACATCCCACCAGCCCGGGCCGCCGTGGACCAGGACGACAGGCGGGCCGTCGCCGGTGACCGCGGTCCAGAGCCGGCAGCCGTCGTCAGTCGACAAGCGCGCCATAGACAGCGGCTCGCAGCTCGCGGCGGATGGGGTAACTGGCGGACGGACGCAACTGGGTCAGGAAGATGACGATGAGCTCGTCGGCCGGCGAAACGAAGAACGCGGTCGAGGCGGCGCCGCCCCAGAAGTACTCACCGGGCGTACCGATCGTCTGGGCCACGACCGGATCCAGCAACACCCCGAACCCCAGTCCGAACCCCTGTCCCTCCCGGCGCGTCTCCCCGCCGAAGTCGGCCATCGACGCCAGGTCGCGACCCTCCGGCAGATGGTTGGTGGTCATGAACCGCAGCGTCCGCGGCCCGATCACCCGGACGCCGTCGAGCGACCCGCCACCGGCCAGCATCCGGGAGAACCGCAGATAGTCCCCGGCCGTCGACACCAGCCCGGCGACGCCGGACAGGAACGTCCGGGGCCGGGTGTACGCGCTGGTCCGCGGATCGTCGGTGAGCTCGAAGCCGCCCTCGGCGTACGCGTAGCTCGCGGCCAGCCGGCCGATATTTGCCTCAGGCACCGAAAACCCGGTGTCCGTCATCCCCAGCGGATCGAAGATCCGTTCCTGCAGATAGCGGTCCAGCGGCAGCCCGCTGATCACCTCGCACAACAGGCCGACCAGGTCGGTGGAGATGCCGTAGATCCAGCGGGTGCCCGGATCGGTCTGCAACGGCAGCTCCGCCAGCCGCGCGGGCAACTCCGACAACGGTTCCTCGGAGTCCATCCAGGTCAGCCCTGCCTCTCGGTAGAGCCGGCTGACCGGATGCTTGCCGTACGGCGCCGCCAGCCCGGACGTGTGCATCAACAGGTCCCGCACCGTCATCTCCCGGGTGGACTCCCCCGCGCCGTAGACCTTCGGGCGGCCGAGTGCGGGCAGGTACTTCACCACCGGGTCGTTCAGCTGGAACAAGCCCTCTTCGTAGAGCTGCATCAGCCCGAAGCTCACGATCGGCTTCGTCATCGAATAGATCCGGAAGATGGTGTCCGGCCGCATCGCGGTCCCGCGCTCGGCATCCATCGACCCGCACGCGTCGAACAACACCACTCGATCCCGCCGCGCCACCACGGTCACCGCACCCGGGTAGTGTCCGGCCGCGACATAGCGCCGGACCAGCTCCGACAGCCGGGTCATCCCGAGCGAGGACATCCCGACCTCCTCAGGCCCAGCGGTCGACCACATCCAGCCTCCCTGTAACGATCACTTCAGGATCGACAGTATCTGAAATGAATGTTACCAAGCAATGTCTGCGGTTAACTTGGCCGGATGGACGACCGTGTGGTCCTGGTAGTGGCTTACGACGGTGTCGAACTGCTGGACATCGCGTGTGTGACGTCGTGTCTGGACATTGCCAACCGGATCGGCGCGAGTCCGCCGTACCGGGCGGTGCTGCTGACGTTGGGCGGGCGGGCCGTCACGTGTGACTCAGGTCTGAAGTTGCAGGCCGACGAAGCGCTCGAGCGGTTCAAGGAGCCGTTCGACACGTTGCTGGTGTCGGGCGGGCTCGGGCACGAGAAGGCCGCCACGGATCGCCGATTGGTCGGTCACGTACGGCGCCTCGCCGCGCTGGCCCGTCGGGTCACGTCGGCGTGCACGGGTGCGACCGTACTCGCGGAGGCGGGCCTGCTGGCCGGGCGGCGTGTGACGACGCATTGGATGTACGCCGAGCAACTCGCGGCCAACTACCCGGAGGTGCAGGTCGACGCCGACCCGATCTACATCAGGGACGGGCACGTCGCGACATCCGGCGGCGTCACGAGTGCGCTGGACCTGACGCTGTCGTTCATCGAGGAGGATCACGGCGGGGCGCTGGCCCGCGGTGTCGCGATGGGGACGGTCGCGTACCTGCAACGGCCGGGTGGCCAGTCGCAGATGAGCATGTTCGTGGCGACCCGGCTGAGCGGCGATCTGCTGGTCCGCCGCGTTCGCGATCACATCCACAGCCACCTCAACACCGACCTGAGTACGCCGGCGCTGGCCCGCTTCGCCGGCGTCAGCGAGCGGCACCTGTCGCGGTTGTTCCTGACCCATGTGAAGCAGACGCCGGCGCAGTACGTCCGCGGCGTCCGGACCGAGGCGGCCGCGCACTTGGTGGTGTCGGCCGAGCTTCCGCTCGCCGCGGTCGCGCGGCAGTGCGGCTTCGGATCGACCGAGTCGCTGCGCCAGGCGTTCCTCGATCGGTACGGCGTACCTCCGTCGATGTACCGCCGGGAGCGGGCCGGCTGACCGCAGGAATCCGGCAAGCTTCCGCACGGATCCGGACGCGATCGGCCGTCGGTCGACACCTCGGCCGCCTGAGTTCCGCAGGATCGGCCCATGACGAACACGGCAGCGCCCCGCGGCCTGGCCGCCCGGTGGCCGACCGCGCTGGCCCTGGTCACCATCGCCGGTGCCCTCGTGCTGATCATCGGGACGGATCGTGAGGCCGAGTTCTTCGGGCCGGCGGTCGCGACGATGGCCGGGATCTACCTGATGGCGTACGCGATCGGGCGGCCGTGGACCGCGTGGGTCGCGTTCGCCGTACTGAGTGCGGTGGCGTCGGTGTTCCACGCACTGGCCGAGGCGGAGGTGTGGTCGGTCGAGCCCGGGATCGGGATGACCGCGGTGCTGGTCGTGCTGTGGTTGTGGGTGATCGCCCGGCGCAGGTTCACCGAGCCGACCTTCTCCTTGGAGACCGCCGGGATGGTGTTCTTCGGAGCGATCACCGTGCTGGTCGTCGCGACCGAGTCGACGACGGCAATCGTCCTGGCCGGCCTCGGCTGGCTGTTCCACGGCGCCTGGGACGCCTACCACTTCCGCCAGAACACGATCGTCAACCGCCCGTGGTCCGAGTACTGCGGCGTGATCGACCTGGCGGTCGGCACCTCCCTCCTGATCGCAGCCGCAGCCTGAGGAGAACGCATGACGTGGTTCATCACTGCCCTGAAGAAGTACGCCGTCTTCAGGGGCCGGTCCCGGCGCAAGGAGTACTGGTACTTCGTCCTGTTCGCCGTCCTCACCTCCGGCGTACTGCGTCTGATCGACACCGCACTCGACCTGACCTGGGGAGACCGGTCCACCTTCGGCGTCCTGCAGGCGCTGTGGTGGCTCGCCGTACTGATCCCGAGCATCGCCGTCCTGGTCCGCCGGCTGCACGACACCAACCGCACCGGCTGGTGGTGGCTGCTCAACCTCGTCCCGGTCATCGGCCCGATCGTCCTCATCGTCTTCGCCGCCCAACCCGGCACCCCCGGCCCCAACCCCTACGGCCAGGACCCCAAACCCAGCGGAGCCCTCATGACCGACACCGAAGACCGGAATCTCTGAGCCCGGGCCGGTAGCCGGCAGCGTCCTACAGGACGTCTACCGGTTGGTCGCCGAAGGCTGTGAGGGGAGGGAGGCCGAGGGCGATCGCGTCGGCCAGGCGGGTCCAGCCTTGCGGGCCGAAGGGTTCGATGGCGTGGGTGAAGTGGTGTTCGAGGGTGCGGGAGGCCGCGACGGCGGCCTCGTGTTCGGTGTCGTCGATCAGCCCGTTGCGGTGGGCCTCGGCCAGGTCGTCCCAGTCTTCGGTGCCGATACTGCCGTCGCGGCGACGGTACGGGTCGAGCTCGAGGTCGACGTACGTCCACTCGTTGTCGATCAGCACCGGCGGAGTGCTCACGTCCGCGACCAGCAGACCTCTCGGCCGCCAGGTCGCGAACCACCAGCCGTCGCGCGGGACGAGATGCAGCGCGTCTTCGCCCGGACCACCCGGGCTCGTCTGGGCCACCTCGCAGAAGCTGCCGTCGTTGCCACGGTGCAGTGAATGCCGAGGTGTGAAGAGCCAGGTGCCGTAGTCGTCGGTTCCCAGCTGGTACGTCGGCCAGAGTCCGCAGCCGGCGGGGCGTTTGCGCTTCCGGACGAACGTCGTCGGTGGAGTCACAGCAGTTCGCTCAGGGTGTGGATGAGCAGGCCGACCAGGGCGCCGACGACGGTGCCGTTGATGCGGATGAACTGAAGGTCGCGGCCGACGTGCAGCTCGATCCGGGCGGCGGCCTCGCGACCGTCCCAGCGCTCGATGGTGTCGGAGATGACCGAGACGATCTCGCTGCCATAGGTGCGGATGGCGTACCCGACCGCCTCGGCGGCACGGTCGTCCACCTTCGCCCGCAGCGCGTCGTCGGACTGGAGCCGTTCACCGAGGTCCTGCAGCGCCTTGGTCGCGCGGATTCGCAACGAGCTGTCGGGGTCGCCGATCGAGTCGATCAGTGCGGTCCGTACGGCGTCCCAGACCGCGGTGAGACTGGACCCCATGTCCGGGTGGGTCAGCATCCGGGCCTTGAACGCCTCGAAGCGATCCATCATCTCCGGGTCGTTCTGCAGGTCCGTGGCGAGCTGACTGAGCAGCCGGTCGACCGCCATCCGGGCCGCATGCGTCGGGTTGTCCCGTACGTCGGCCAGCCAGGCCAGCGCCTCACGATGGATCCGGTCGATGACCAGCCGGTCCACCCAGTGCGGCGACCAGCGCGGCGCCCGCGGACCGACGACCTCGGCCAGCAGCTCCCGGTTGTCGCGCAGCCAGTCGTGCGCCTCCACCATCAGCAGGTCGAACAACGCGTGATGCGCACCGTCGTCGACGACCGACTGCAGGAAATGGCCGGCGATCGGGCTCAGCGGCTCCTTCACGAACCGCGGTAGCAGCGATCCCCGGACGAAGGCGGTCACGTCCTCGTCACCCAGCTTCGGCAGCGCCGCGCCGATGGTCCGGGCGCCCTCGGCCACGATCCGCTCGGCATGGTTGCCGGAGGCAAGCCACTCACCGGCCCGGCGGCTCACCTCGGCGGTGCGCATCTTCTCCGCCACCACCTCCTCGGACAGGAAGTTCTCGGTGACGAACTGCTCCAGGCTCTCGGCCAGGCTGTCCTTGCGGGTCGGCACGATCGCGGTGTGCGGGATCGGCAGCCCCAGCGGCCGGCGGAACAACGCGGTCACCGCGAACCAGTCCGCCAGCGCACCCACCATCGCGGCCTCGGCCGCCGCGTTCAGATACCCCCAGCTGCCGTCGCGGTGCAGCGTGATCACGTAGACCACCGCCGCGAGCCCCAGCAACGCCAACGCCACCGACCGCATCTGCCGCAGCCCGCGCCGCCGCACCTCGTCAGCAGCACTCAAGGTCAAGGTCGCCATACCCCGATCTAACCAAGCGGCTGGTGATCACGCCCTCAGGCGAGTCCCCTGTCGATCCATGAAACCCGAGATCAGCGCGAGGATCAGGCCGGCCAGGGCGAGGCCGGCGCCGAGGCGGCTCGGCCATTCGTAGCCGTAGCCGGCGGCCAGTACGACGCTCCCGAGCCAGGCGCCGAGGGCGTTCGCGATGTTCAGCGTCGAGTGGTTGAGCGAGGCGGCCAGCGACTGTCCTTCGTGGGCGACATCCATCAGGCGGGTCTGCAGCGCCGGGACCAGGATGCTCGCCGAGAACCCCATCGCGAACACCGCGACGAGCGCGGTCGGCTTGGTCTGGGCGAGCCACCCGAACGTCCCGAGCACGATGGCGATCGCGATCAGGCCGCCGTACAGGCTGCCCATCAGGGACCGGTCGGCGAGGCGGCCGCCGACGACCGTGCCGCACGTCATGCCGACGCCGTAGACGGCCAGCACGATGGTGACCGCGGCCGCGGAGAAACCGGCCAGTTCCGTCATCGTCGGGGTGATGTAGGAGTACGTCGCGAACATGCCGCCGAACCCGACCATGCCGACCAGCAGCGCCATCCACACCTGCGGCCGGGCCAGCGCGCTCAGCTCGCTGCGGACGTTGACGTCACTGCCGACCGGCTGCGGCGCCACCCAGAACCAGACCGCCACCAGCGTCAGCAGCCCGAGTACGCCGACCGCGAGAAACGGCGCCTGCCAGCCGAGTTTCTGGCCCATCAGCGTGGTCAGCGGGACGCCGATGATGTTGGAGACCGGCAGGCCGACCATGCTCATCGAGACCGCCCAGGCCCGCCGGTTGACCGGCACCAGCGAGGCGCCGACCACCGCGCCGATCCCGAAGAACGCACCGTGCGGTACGCCGGTCAGGAACCGCGCGGCCATCAGGAACTCGTAGCTGGAGGCAACGGCCGACAGCACGTTGCCGAGCACGAAGACCGCCATCAGTCCGAGCAGCAGCCGCTTCCGTCCGGTCCGCGCGCCGAGCGCCGCGATCACCGGCGCACCGACCACGACACCGATCGCGTACGCCGAGATGAGGTGACCGGCGGTCGGGATCGAGATGTTCACCCCGTCGGCGATCTGCGGCAGCAGCCCCATCGTCACGAACTCGGTGGTCCCGATCGCGAATCCACCGGTCGCCAGCGCGAACAACGCCAGCCCGACAGGTCGCGAGGTGGTACGAGTGTCAGGAGTCACCGAACTTGTCACGCCTGATTGTCGCATTCACCAGCAGCCCGGCCTGACGGATGTCACCGTTGAGGTCGGGAGATGGCCGTGGGAGCATCCGGCATGGGCAACTTTGGCGACCATCAGCTGGGCATCTACCTGCAGGGCATGTTGCAAGGAACCAAGCCGGAGATCACCACCGACCTGGCTCGGCTGGAGTCCCAGGCGGCCGGGAAGTTGTCGGTCGAGGCGATGGGGTACATCGTGCCGAGCGCCGGCAGCGGCGCGACCGCGCGGGCGAACCTGGCCGCGTTCGACCGCTGGCGGCTGGTGCCGCGGATGCTCCGGGGCAGCACCGAGCGGGACCTGTCCTGCACGATCCTCGGTACGCCGATGCCGGCGCCGGTGCTGGTCGCGCCGATCGGCGTACAGACGCTGGCCCATCCGGACGGCGAGCTGGCGACCGCGCGGGCCGCGGACGCACTCGGGCTGACCTACACGCACTCGACCCAGGCGAGCTACGCGTTCGAGCAGATCGAGGCGAGCAGCAAGTGGTACCAGCTCTACTGGCCGACCGATCGCGACGTCTGCCTGAGCTTCCTGCAACGTGCGAAGGCCAGTGGGTACGGCGTTCTGGTCGTCACCCTCGACACCGGGACGCTCGGCTGGCGACCGGCCGATCTGGACCGCGGGTTCCTGCCGTTCCTCAAGGGCGAAGGGCTGGCGAACTACTTCAGTGACCCGGCCTTCCAGGCGAAGCTGGTCAAGCCGGTCGCCGAGGACCCGGCCGCGGCGGTGATGCACTGGGCACAGATGTTCCCGAACGTCGGGCTGAGCTGGGACGAACTGTCGTTCCTGCGCGACAACTGGGACGGACCGATCGTGCTCAAGGGGATCACCTCGGTCGACGACGCCAAGCTCGCGGCCGAGAACGGTGTCGACGGCGTCGTCGTGTCGAACCACGGGGGCCGCCAGGTCGACGGTGCGATCGCGTCGCTGGACGCGTTGCCCGCGATCGCCGAGGCGGTGGGCGAGCAACTGACCGTGCTGTTCGACTCAGGTGTTCGCACCGGCGCGGATGCGGCGAAGGCGCTCGCCCTCGGCGCGAAGGCGGTGCTGCTCGGGCGGCCGCTGCTGTACGGTCTCGCGCTGGCCGGTCAGGCGGGTGTCGAGCATGTACTGCGGTGTTTCCTGGCCGAGCTCGACCTCACCCTGGCGCTGTCCGGATACGCGAACCATCGCGAGCTGAACCGCGACTCGCTGGTCCGGGCATGAAGGCGGTCGTCTTCGACCTCGACAACACGCTCTTCGACCACACCGCGTCGTCGACCGCCGCGATCCACGAGTGGGTTGCGGAGCTCGGCGGTACGGCGTCGGACGAGCTGGTCGCGCAGTGGTTCGTGATCGAGGAGCGCAACTTCAATCAGTGGCTGAGCGGCGCCGTCACTCATCAGGGCCAACGGCGGGGGCGATTGCGCGACTTCCTGCCCCTGCTCGGCCGTCCGGTTCCGGCGCTCGACGAGGAGCTCGATCAGATCTACACCGGATACCTGCGCCACTACCAGGCGAGCTGGGCGGCGTACCCGGACGCGCGACTGGCCCTGGAAGTTGCCCGCAGCAACGGTTGGCGCGTCGGCGTGCTGACGAACGGGAGTACGAAGCAGCAGAACGCCAAGCTGGCGGCCATCGGGCTCGCCGACCTGGTCGACGTGGTCTGCACCTCGGAGTCTCTCGGCGTCAGCAAGCCGGACCCGCAGGCCTATCTACAGACCTGCGGCGCCCTCGGCGTCGAGCCGGCTGACACCGTGATGATCGGCGACAACCTCGAGCTGGACGTCCTGGCGGCCCGCCAGGCTGGTCTTACTGCCCACCACCTGGATCGGGCCGCCGGACTCACACTGACCGAGATCCTGCCTAGATCCCGCAGTTAGGGGCGTCCCACACGTTCGACGTACGGATGTCCGCGTGCGTGTGGTCGTTGTGACCTGGGTAGCCCGGACCGAAGATGCCGCCGAAGCCGTGGTTGCGGGCCTGCTTGGCCAGGGTGCAGAGGGAGTGGACACCGACCAGATCGGCGGACCGGCCGTACAGGTGCTGGCTGTTGCTCGCGCCGCCGACCGCGTTGTTGCACGGGATGCTGCGGAACCCGCTGGTGACGACCAACGGCTGGTCGCCGAGTGCGTGCCGCATCGCCTCCAGCTGCCACATGGTCTGCAACGCGTTCGCCTTCGTCGCCGCCTCACTGAGCGGTCCGCCGTCGAACCCGGAGCCACCGCAGCCGTCGTCCAGCTCGGCGTAGGTGAAGTGGATCGGCGTGCAGTCGTCGTCCTGCAGCGCGTAGATCTTGCTGAACGTGGCCGGCCCGGCGATGCCGTCGGCCCCCAGTCCGTACGCCGACTGGAACCGCTGCACCGCCGCCTTGGTGGCCGGCCCGAACGCGCCGTCGGTCGCCAGGTGGCCGCCGTACCCGGGCCAACCGGCCACCCGGATCTGCAACTGCCGCACGTCCTCCCCGCTGGCGCCTTGGGAGAGGGTGCGACCCCAGGTGTAACAGCCGTCCGCGTGGGCCTTGGTCGCGGTGACCACCTGGGTCGTGACGGTCGCGGCCAGCATCGCCGCGAACAACGCGAGGATGGCCAGGATTCGAGGTAGGGGTTTGCTGAAAAGCTGGGACATCGGACACCTCCGGGGCGGTGAAGGACCTGTCCGGGCCAGCATCGCGGCAGTATCCACCGGTTGGCCAGAGTTCAGCGGAACTTTTCGACATCGGGCAAGGCAACCATCCGGAGGGCCCAGACGGTCAGACAGGATGTGACCATCAATGAGCGCATGCTTACTCTGCGTGCCGAGGGGACGGGGTCGCCGGTGACAGCAGCGGAGAGTTTCGACGCGTTCGTGCGGGCCCGATCACGGGCGCTGGTGCGGACGGCGTACCTGCTGACCCGCGACCACGCGCTCGCCGAGGACCTGGTGCAGACCGCGCTGGCCAAGGCCTGGTTCGCCTGGACCCGGATCGAGGGCGGCGATCCCGAGCCGTACGTCCGCCGGATCATGGTGAACACCTACGCGTCCTGGTGGCGCCGGCGCTGGAACGGCGAGGTCCCCAGCGACGAACTGCCCGAGACCGCGGCTCCCACCACGAGCGAGGAGCGGACCGACTTCTGGCAGGCCCTCGGCCGGCTGCCCCGCCGGCAGCGCGCCGTGATCGTCCTGCGGTACTACGAAGACCTCACCGAGGCCGAGACGGCCCGGCTCCTCGGCTGCAGCGTCGGCACGGTGAAGAGCCAGACGAACAAGGCGTTCGCCAAGCTCCGCCTCGACCCGGCCCTGCTCTCCGCTTCCGCCGACCAGGAGAACGTCCGATGAACCTCCAGGACCTGCGCGACGAGCTCACCGCCCGCGCCACCACCGCCGACGACCACCCGGCCGACCTGCTGCCCGGCGTCCGGCGGAAGGTCCGCCGGACCAAGCAGCGACGCCTCGCCGCCGCACTCGGTAGTATCGCGGCGATCGTGGCGCTGGCCGTCACCGTCGTACCGTCGGTGATCGACACCTCGACACCCGACCCGGCCGAGAACGTGCCGGCCGACATCACCAAGAACGGCTTCACGCTGTCCGGTGTCGAGGGCCCGGACCGGCTGGAGACCGGGACGATCGGTGACGTCGGCTCCAGCCGGCTCGCCATCGACTGGATCCCGACCACGCACGACGTCGGGCTCTACGCCTTCTGCCAGGCGACGTCGACCACGACGCACTACTGGGTCAGGATCAACGGGCAGACCGCGGCCTCCGGTGCTTGCTCGACGTCGGTGGATACGCCGGACGGCCACATGCTGCGGTCGGACGACACCCTGTGGCTCAACACCCCGTCCGGACAGCCGGCCGCGTTCAGCATCGAACTGGTCGACGAGCGGGGCAAGCCGGTCGAGGACCAGGCCGCACAACTTGCCCTCGGCATCTATCGGGCCGGTGAGCTGCAACGTCCCGGACCTCCCGTGCGGATCCCGCCGCCCGCACCCGGCGACTACGAGAAGGACGGCGTGCGGTTCCGCACCCGGGTCGGTGGCGACACCTTGACCGCGGCGCAGGTCGCGGACCGCGGCCAGGGACAACTCAGCCTGACCTTCCGGGCAAACGCCGGCCCGGTGGTCCTGCACAGCTTCTGTACGGCGGACAGGTTCGGCTACAACTCCGTCTACGGAGTGCGGATCAGCCTCAACGGTGTGGTCCGCAGTACCGGCACCTGCTCGTCCTCGGTGACCGACGCCGTCCAGGGATCGGCCATGACATGGGGCGACGTGGCCGGGGCCGGCGAGCAGGTCGTCGTGGTGGCGACTCTGGTGGACCAGAACGGCCGGCCGGTTTCGGTGCCGGAGGCACAGATCGGCCTCGGCGTCTACCAGAAGGGTGACCAGCGTCCGGTCGCCGACGGTGTCGCCCTGGACGAGCTGACCGAGTACAGCGGCTACACCTATCGACTGGCCGACGTACGAACGGTGGACGCCGTCGCCGGGAAGGCGCTGGAACTGGCCACCCCGGAGGGCAAGCCGTTCCTGATCGCTTACGGCAGCTCTGACATCGGATCCAACGCCACCGTCGAGCTGAGCGGCCTGAGCCTGCAGAGCAATGGTGACACCGGCGGTGGTGTCGCCACGGTCGGCGAGGCGGCGCGCGGCGCAGGCACCGCCTCCGTCGCGATCTCCAAGGGCAAGGCCACCAAGGGCAAGCTGGTGCTGGCCCTGTACCTGCCGGCCGGCTAGATCCAGGAGTGCAGGTCGGCGGCGTCCTTGGCGAAGCGGTCCGGGGAGTCGTCGGCGACGAACTCGAGGAGCGCGTTGATCTCGCGCTCCTCGGCGGCGAGGCGACTGAGGACCGGGCGCCACAACGACTCGCGGCCGGAGAGCGGGAGGCGGGTGTTCGACGGCCACCAGGAGAAGACGTGGACGGTGGTCAGCCACGGCATCAGCGCCTCGAGCTGCGCGAGACACTCGGCGTCACTGAGGTCGACCGGCGGCTGCCAGTAGGTCTTGAGGTTCGGCGCGCCGACGTCGAGCAGCAGCGTGATGGTCGAGTCGACCTCGTCGGTCAGCGTGTTGCGGTGGAACTCCATCGCGATCTCGATCCCGGAGCCGGCCGCCACATCGGCGAGCTCGGCCAGGCCACGGGTGACCGCCATCCGGTCCCCCACCCCGGCTTCCGCCGTACCGACGTTGCCCGCCCAGACGCGGATCCGGGGTGCGCCGAGCGCCTCGGCCGTGGCAACGGCCGAGCGCATCTCCTCGCGGTCGACACTGCCGGCCCGAAGGTAGGAGCCGTACGCCGCGATCGCCAGCCCACGGTCCTCGCAGAGGGCCTTCACCCGCTTGGCGGTCGCCAGGTTCCCGAGCGGCACGTGCACGTCGCCACCCCACTCGATCGCCGCCAGCCCCGCGCCGGCCGCGACCTCAACCACCTCGGCGGCCGGCAACTGGCGGAACGTCACCGAGACCAGACCGGTCCTCACACCCACGGGTGCCTCCTCGTGTTCACACCTCCATCCAACCGCATCACACCAGCGCGCCAGGCGGTGCGGCCGCCACTGGACACCGGCCCGTCTCACGTCATGAGCAAAGGAGTTGGATGCGGCTGACGAAGGACTAGGCTGAGCAGCGTGCCAGAACAGCGGAGAGGGTTCATCTACGGGCTCTCCGCGTATCTGATCTGGGGCCTCTTCCCGCTCTACTGGAAACTGCTGGACCGCTCCGGCGCGGTCGAGGTGCTGGCCCACCGGGTGCTCTGGTCGATGGTGACGATCTCGCTGCTGGTCGTCGTACTGCGGAAGCTCGGCCAGGTGAAGGCGGTGCTCCGGGACCCGCGGCGGCGGTGGCGGTTGATCGCGGCGGCGGTGCTGATCTCGGTGAACTGGGGCACGTACATCTGGGGCGTCCAGAACAACCGGGTAGTGGAGACCTCGCTCGGTTACTTCATCACCCCGCTGTTCACCGTGCTGCTCGGCGTCCTGGTCCTCAAGGAGCGGCTGCGGCGGTGGCAGTGGATCGCGCTCGGGATCGCCTTCGTCGCGGTGATCGGGTTGACCATCGAGAACGGCCGGCCGCCGTGGGTGGCGCTCATCCTGACCTTCTCGTTCGGCCTGTACGGGCTGGCGAAGAAGCAGGCCGGCGCCGGGGCGATCGAGGGGATGGCGATCGAGACCGCCACCGTCGCACCGGTCGCGCTGGTGGCGATCCTCGTCCTCGGGGCGCAGGGCCAGTCGACGGTCGCGGACCACGGCGCCGGATACCTCATCGTGGTGCTGCTGGCCGGGCCGATCACCTCGATCCCGCTGATGATGTTCGGCGCGGCCTCGACCAGGGTGTCGATGACGACCCTCGGGCTGCTGAACTACATCACGCCGAGTATGCAGTTCGCGCTCGCGGTGCTGCTCTTCCACGAGGCGATGTCGCCGATGCGGTGGGCCGGGTTCGGACTGGTTTGGTTCGCCCTGGCCGTCTTCACCTGGGACACGATGGCGCACCGGCGCCGGATCCAGTCGCTCGAGCGGGCCGCGCTGACTGCCTCCGCAGTGTGACTGTTCGATCTCTCCTTGCGACTTAGGGCAACCTAAGCCTTACGACGTTCACCTGACCTTCACTCAGTCACCGCCTGGCCTCCCTAGGGTCCCTGGACGTGACCAAGTTCCTGCCGCTGATCAGCCAGCTCGGCACCCGCCACGGATCCCGAAGCTTTCGCACCTGCGAGCTCAAGTGCGCCAACCAGTGTGACCACCCGGAGCCGAACACCTCCGGCAACGAGCACATCCAGACAGTGATGCGGTCCGCGTTCTCGCGCCGCAACGTCCTCAAGGTCGGCGCCGCCGGAGTCGCGGCCGCCGGCGTCGGCGCGCTCGCCGCCAACCTGACCCCCGCGGCCGCCGACCAGTCGGTCGCGGCCGGCTCCGGCGGCGATCACGGCAACGGCGCCTTCCCCGGCTTCGGCAAGCCCGGTGCGCTGACGCACAGCGTCGTACCGCCGAACCGCAAGGACGACATCGTCATCCCGCGCGGCTACGAGCAGGGCGTCATCATCGGCTGGGGCGACCCGGTCGAGTCCGGCGCGCCGAAGTTCGACGCGTACAAGCAGACGCCCGAGGCACAGGCCAAGCAGTTCGGCTACAACAACGACTACACGATGATCGTGCCGCTCCGCGACGACCGGAAGGCGCTGCTCGTCTGCAACCACGAGTACACCGACGAGAACCTGATGTTCCCGACCGGCAAGTACGACCAGAAGACGATCGCTCGCATCGGCCTGGCCGCCCACGGCATGACCGTGGTCCAGATCGAGCGCGTCGGCCGCACCGGCCAGTGGCGCCGGGACAAGCAGGGCTCGAAGTACAACCGCCGGATCACCGCCACCACCAAGTTCGAGGTCACCGGCCCGGCCGCGTCCGACCCGCGCGTCGGAAAGGTTGCCTATGGCACCTTCGGCAACTGCGCCGGCGGTGTCACCCCGTGGGGCACCATCCTGTCCGGCGAGGAGAACTTCAACGGGTACTACGACGTGTCCGGGACCGTCCCGGCCGAGTACGTGGACAGCTACAAGCGGTACGGCGTACCGACCACGGTGACCAAGTCCGCGCGGGAGTGGAGCACCGTCGACCCGCGGTGGGACCTGAGCAAGACGCCGACCGAGGTGTTCCGGGCCGGCTGGATCGTCGAGGTCGACCCGTACGACCCGACGGCGGCGCCGAAGAAGCGGACCATGCTGGCCCGGCTCAAGCACGAGGGTGCGACCACCACGATCACCGCCGACGGGCGGATCGCGGTGTACCTCGGCGACGACGAGAAGGGCGAGTACATCTACAAGTTCGTCTCGGCCGGCAAATATGACTCCGACAACCGGAAGAAGAACTTCGGCCTGCTCGACGAGGGCACCCTGTACGTCGCCAAGTTCACCGGCGACGGTACGGCCGACGGCGTGTACGACGGTATCGGCCAGTGGATCCCGCTGACCACGGACAAGAAGTCGTTCATCGACGGCATGTCCGTGCAGGAGGTGCTGATCAACACGCGGTTCGCGGCGGACAAGGTCGGCGCCACCCGGATGGACCGGCCCGAGGACGTCGAACGCAACCCGGTGAACGGCCGGGTTTACGCCGCGCTGACGAACAACGACAACCGCGGCGCGAAGTTCCCGGCCGACGAGGCCAACCCGATCGTCACGTCGCACACCCGCGACACCCTGGGCGGGCCGCTGATCGAGAAGGCCGGCAACCGGAACGGGTACATCCTCGAGCTCACCGAGGAGGGCGACGACGCGGCCAAGACCGGCTTCTTCTGGACCCTGTTCCTGGTCTGCGGCGACCCGACCGCGCAGGAGACGTACTTCGGCGGCTTCGACAAGACCAAGGTGAGCCCGATCTCCTGCCCGGACAACGTCAGCTTCGACGGCTCCGGCAACCTGTGGATCTCCACCGACGGCAACGTGCTCGGCTCCAACGACGGTATCTTCACCGTCCCGGTGGCCGGCCCGAACCGCGGTCAGGTCAAGCAGTTCCTGTCCGTGCCGTTCGCTTCCGAGGCCTGCGGTCCGCTGGTGTCGGAGGACGACAAGACCGCGTTCGTGGCCGTCCAGCACCCGGGCGAGACCGACGACGCGACCTTCGAGAAGCCCACCTCGACCTGGCCGCACACCGACAAGTTCCCGCGTCCGGCGATCGCCTGCGTCTGGCGTCGCGACGGCGGCCGCGTCGGTAGCTGACGTTTCCGCGAGAGGCCCGGTGCCGCGGCACCGGGCCTCTTGACGACGGCTATTCAGGACGTCTAATATCCAGAATATGAAGATGAACGAAGGCGTCGAATGGGCGATGCACAGCTGCGTGAATCTCAGCTGGGTGCCCGGTGAGGCGGTGACCGCCAAACGACTCGCCGCCTTCTACGACCTTCCCACGGCGTACCTGAACAAACAGCTCCAGGCGCTCACCCGGGCCGGCATCCTGTCGTCGGTCTCCGGACCCAAGGGCGGCTTCCAGCTCGCCCGGGATCCGCGCAACATCAGCCTGCTCGACATCGTGGTCGCGATCGACGGCGCCGACGACTCGTTCCGCTGCGCCGAGATCCTGAAGGACGGCCCGGGCGCCGACCCGCACGCCGACTACCGCAAGACCTGCCTGGTCTCACAGGCGATGCGCGCCGCGGAGCTCAACTACCGGCGCGAACTGGCGAGTCAGTCCATCGCCGACATCGTCGCCCGGGTCGAGGAACAGTTCCCCGCCGCCCCCGACAACACCCGGAACTGGTTCGCCAACCTCAAGTCCTGACGCTTTGCTGCCCCTCTCAAACCATTCACTCCGGAGTGATTCTGGATGTTTAATATCCATAATAAGTCTCTTGTGCTCGCCCTGCTGGCGTTCGCGCAACTGATCATCGCGATCGACTACACCATCGTGTTCGTCGCCGTCCCCGACATCGGCCGCGAACTCGGCTTCGCCGCCCACAACCTGCAGTGGGTGGTCAGCGGGTACGCGGTCGCGTTCGGCGGCTTCCTGCTGCTCGGCGGCCGGATGTCCGACCTGCTCGGCCGCCGCCGGATGTTCACCCTCGGCCTCTTCCTGTACGGCGCTTCGTCGCTGGCCGGCGGGTTCGCGACCTCACCGGAGTTGCTCGTCGGAGCCCGTGCGGTCCAGGGCTTCGGCGGTGCCGTCCTGGCGCCCGCCGTGCTGTCGCTGATCGGCACTCTCTTCACCGAGGGACGGGAGCGCAACCGGGCGTTCTCGATCTGGGGCGCCGCCGGTGGCAGCGGGATGGCGCTCGGCTCGTTGCTCGGCGGGGTGCTGACGCAGTCCTTCGGCTGGCCGGCCGTGTTCTTCGTCAACGTGCCGCTGGCCGCGATCGGCGTGGTCGCCGCGGTGCTGCTGATCCCGACGGATGCGCCTGCGCGAAGTGGCCGCAGGTTCGACGTGCCAGGTGCGGTGACAGCGACGGCGGGGATCACGTCGATCGTGTTCGCGCTGGTCCAGGGTCCGGCGACCGGATGGAGTGGGCTGAGTATTCCGGCGGCTGTCGTCGGCGTCGCACTGCTGGTGGTCTTTGCGCTGATCGAGATCCGGTCGGTGGACCCGTTGATGCCGCTGCGGTTGCTGGGGATGCGGAACCTGCGGACCGGCATTGCAGTGATCACTCTGTTCGCTGCGACGTTCGGGCCGTTGCTGTACTTCGAGACCGTCTACTTCCAGGAGGTCCACGGGTACAGCGCTTTGCAGACCGGGCTGGCCTATCTCGTCCCCACGGTCGCGATCTTCGTCGGCGCCAACCTCGGTGGCCGGCTGGCGACCCGGTTCGGACTGCATCTGACGTTGGCCATCAGCCTGGGAGTCGGCGCCGTGGGCACGGCACTCCTGGGACTGGGGCTGTCGACCAGTGCGTCGTACGCCGTACTGATCCCAGGACTGTTGATCCTGGGACTCGGCCAGGGCAGTTCGTTCACCATCATGTACGCCGCGGCGTCCACGGGTGTCGCGGCCGAGTACCAGGGCATCGGGTCCGGGATGGCGTCGACCGGTCAGCAGATCGGCAACGCGGTCGGTCTCGCCATTCTGGTCGCGATCGCCAACCGAGGCGTCGACGGTCTCACCGGTGACGCCCTCCGAACCGCCACCACCGACGGCCTGCGCGTCGCGGTACTCCTCACCGCCGGCGGCATCATCATCACCGCCGCTCTCGCCCTCACCGCCCGCAAGACTCCGGCACCGGCACTCGTCGATGCCGTCAGCAACTAACTCTCCAAGGAGCTCCGCCATGAAGCCTGTACTGATCCGCGCCACCGACGCCGAGACCCTGCCTGCCAGCGGCGTCACCCTGTTCGCCGACGTCCCCGACACCGGCGGCCACCTCACCAGCCACCGCTCGATCTTCAAGCCCGGCAAGGACGGTGCTCCCCCGCACCTGCACAAGGAAGCATCCGAACTGTTCTTCGTCCTGACCGGCTCCCTCCGGGTCCTGACCGGTGACGACGTGATCACCTTGCAGCAGGGCGACTTCCTCGTCGTACCGCCGAACACCCCGCACGCCTTCGAGGCCGCCGGCGAGTCCGACACCGAAGTCCTCTTCGTCCTGACCCACGCCAAACCCCGCTTCGACTACTACCGCCTCCTCGAGTCCGTCTACCGAGGCGAAACCCCGCCCGCCGAACTGGGCAAAACCAGCGACCTCTACGACAACCACTACGTCGAAAGCCCTACCTGGCAAAGCCGATGACCACTAGTGCCCGGCCGGTTGCACAACGGCCGGGCACTGGTGCGCGTCATGGGTTCGGCGATTTGGGGCACTGGGAGGAGATGAGCCATGAATGGTTGCTGACTGCCGAGGAGCGGGGGAACGCTGCGACTGATATCGACGCCGACGGGCCGTGGATCGAGGGGAATCTGGTTCGGGTGCTGGTGCATGGGGCGACGTACTTCCGGCGGTTGTACGACGAACTGCGGGTGTTGCGGGCCGGGGATCGGGTGTATTTCACCGACTGGCGTGGAGACCCGGACGAGGCTCTGGTGGACGACGGGCCGAGCATCGGGACGGTGTTGTGTGAGCTGGCCCGTGCCGGTGTGGAGGTCCGGGCGTTGTTGTGGCGGTCCCATTCGGATCACCTGAACTTCAGTTCGCAGGAGAACCAGCGGTTCGGTGCCGAACTGAACGAGGCCGGCGGTGAGGTGCTGCTCGATCAGCGGGTACGGCGGTTGGCGTCGCATCACCAGAAGCTGTTCTTGATCCGGCATCGCGGGAATCCGAAGGCCGATGTCGCGTTCGTGGGTGGAATCGACCTGTGTCACGGGCGACGTGACGACGAACGGCATCTGGGCGATCCGCAGCCGGCGCCGATGGACCCGCGCTACGGATCCCGGCCCCCCTGGCATGACGCGATGCTCGAGGTCCGCGGGCCCGCGGTGGGTGATCTGCTGCGGTGCTTCGTCGAACGCTGGGACGATCCGCATCCGCTGGATCGGCGGACGCCGTACCGGATGCTCACCCAGCGGCTGGCCCGGATGCCGCGGCATCCGTCGAACCTGCCGGAGGCGTTTCCGGATCCGCCGCAGGCCGGGCCGCATACCGTGCAGGTGCTGCGGACGTACGCGCACAAGCATCCGGGGTTCCCGTTCGCGCCGCGTGGGGAGCACAGTATCGCCCGCGGTTACCTGAAGGCGTTCGCGCGGGCGCGGTCGCTCATCTACGTGGAGGACCAGTACTTGTGGTCCGCGGCGGTGACGCGTGGCGTGCGGGAGGCGTTGGAGCGGTCGCCGGAGTTGCGGGTGATCGCGGTCGTGCCGCGGTATCCGGATCAGGACGGGCGGATCAGCGGGCCGCCGGCCCGGTACGCCCAACTGGAGGCGTTGCGGTTGCTGGACTCGGATCGCGTGGCCGCCTACGACCTGGAGAACGAGGCCGGCGTACCGATCTACGTGCACGCGAAGGTCTGCGTCATCGACGATCAGTGGCTGACCTGCGGCTCGGACAACTTCAACCGCAGGTCGTGGACGAGCGACAGCGAGCTGACCTGCGCGGTCGACTCCCAGGACCTGGCCCGGTCGGTGCGGTCCGAGCTGTGGTCCGAGCACTTGGGCACAGCTCCGGAGCTCGACCCGATCGCCGGCTTCAAGCAGTGGCAGCAGCAGGCCGCCGACCTCGACGAGTGGCACGCCAATGGTTGCCCTGGGCCACGACCACCGGGCCGGATCAGGCCGCATCGCCCCGAACCACTCACCCGCTTCCAGTCCCTCTGGGCGGGATGGCTGGCCCGGCACCTCTACGACCCCGACGGCCGTCCCACCGCGATGCGCCGCCAAAACGCCTTCTAGCCAACGGCAGCAGCTTGTAGCGCGGCCGAGCTCTTTCAGACCGAGCGGGTGGCTACCAGGTCGCAGAGGGAGTCGAGGGCCTGGCGGGCGGAGCCTTCGGGGAGGGCGGAGAGGAGTTTGCGGGCGTCGGTGGCCCGGCGGCGTACGTCGTCCTCGGCCTGGCGGAAGGCGGGATGCGCGCGGAGCAGCTCGAGGGTCTCGGTCAGGCGCGCGTCGTCGGAGAGATCGGAGTCGAGGAGCTCGAGCAGGCGAGCGTCGTCCGGCCGGGCGGGATCGGCCTGGGCGCGGAAGATCAGGACCGGGAGGGTCGGGACGCCCTCACGCAGGTCGGTGCCGGGCGTCTTGCCGGACTGGCCGGACTCCGAGGCGATGTCGAGGAGGTCGTCGGCCAACTGGAAGGCCACGCCGATCTCCTCGCCGAACGCGCGCAGCGACTCCTGCACCTCGTCGGGCGCACCGGCGTACTGGGCCCCGAAGAGCGCGGACGTCGCGATCAGCGAGCCGGTCTTGTCGGCGACGACCGACAGGTAGTGGGCCAGCGGGTCCTGGCCCTCGCCGACGCCGAGGGTCTCGCGGATCTGGCCCTCGACCAGCCGGCCGAAGGTGCGGGCCTGGATCCGGACTGCCTCCGGGCCGAGGTCGGCGACCAGGTCCGAGGCCCGGGCGAACAGCCAGTCGCCGGACAGGATGGCGACCGAGTTGTCCCAGGCGGCGTTCGCGGTGGCCGAGCCACGCCGGAGCGCGGCCTCGTCCATCACGTCGTCGTGGTGCAGGGTCGCGACGTGGGTCAGCTCGACCACGACGGCCGCCTTCACCACGTCGTCAGCAGCCGGCTCCGGACCGAACTCCGCCGCCAGCAGGACCAGCAGCGGCCGGAACCGCTTGCCACCGGCAACCATGACGTGCTGCGCCGCAGCGGTGACGAACGGCGCCTCGGACTGGGTCGATTCGCGCAGTGCCTGCTCGACCGACTCCAGCCCAGCACGAACCCGGGCTTCGAGCGCCTCGTCGGCGAACGCGAAGCCCAGGCTCTCGGCCGGCAGCGGGGTCGGACTCAACGGATGAACTCACCCGCGCGGGCCGCCAGGTCGAGCACCGGTCCGGGAACCAGACCGAGAACCACCGTGGCGGCGAGACCGAGGGCGACCGCGGTCGTGGTCTGCCAACCCGGCAGGGCCACGTCCGGCGCGTCCGCCGGGAGGTCGGAGAAGAACATCAGCACGATCACGCGAACGTAGAAGAACGCGGCGACCAGGCTGCACAGTACGGCGACCACCACCAGCGGCCACGCGCCACCGGTCCAGGCCGCCGTGAACACGGCCCACTTGCCGGTGAAGCCCGCGGTCAGCGGGATCCCGGCGAAGGAGAGCAGGAAGAAGGCGAAGATGCCGGCCAGCAGCGGCGACTTCTTGCCCAGCCCGGCCCAGCGGGACAGATGGGTCGCCTCGCCGCCCGCGTCCCGCACCAGCGTGACGACCGCGAAGGCGCCGATGGTCGGGAAGCCGTAGGTGACCAGGTAGAACAGCACCGCCTGGGTCGAGGTGATCCCGGTGGTGACGCCGTTCCCCATCTGAGCGAGCCCCACGAAAGCGGTCAGCAGGAAGCCCGCGTGCGCGATCGACGAATAGGCCAGCATCCGCTTCACGTCGGTCTGGGTGATCGCGACGACCGAGCCGACCACCATGGTCAGGATGGCGACGATCCACATCATCGGCGCCCAGTCCCAGCGGGTACCGCCGAGCGCGACGTAGAAGACCCGCATCAGCCCGATGAACGCGGCGATCTTGGTGCAGGCCGCCATGAAACCGGTGATCGGCGTCGGCGCGCCCTGGTAGACGTCCGGCGTCCAGGAGTGGAACGGTACGGCACCGACCTTGAACAGCAGGCCGACGCCCAGCAGACCGGTCCCGGCCAGCAGGATCGCGTCACCGCCGGTCTGCGTGGCCAGTGCGTCGGAGATCCCGCCGAGCGACATGGTGCCGGCGAACCCGTACAGCAGCGCGATCCCGAACAGCAGGAACGCCGACGCGAACGCACCGAGCAGGAAGTACTTCATCGCCGCTTCCTGCGAGATCAGCCGGCGACGCCGGGCCAGCCCGCAGAGCAGGTACAGCGGCAGCGAGAACACCTCGAGCGCGACGAACAGGAGCAGGAGGTCGTTGGCCGACGCGAACAGCATCATGCCGCCGACCGCGAACAGGGTCAGCGGGAAGATCTCGGTGTGCTCGACCTTGGCCGCCGTCCCCTCACGCTCGGCCTCGGACCCCGGTACGGCGGCCGCCTGGCCGGCGAACGCGGACAGTCCGCCGTCGACCGAGCGCTCGGCGAACAGCAGCACGCTGATCAGCGTCAGCGCGAGCAGCACGACCCAGGTGAACAGCGCCGGGCCGTCGACCGAGATCGCACCCTGCGCCGCGACCAGTTCCTTGTTCTCGTTGATCAGGAGGGCGGCCAGCACACCGGCGACGACGATCGAGACGACGGTGATCGCCAGCTGGGCCGCGTGCCGCAACTGCCGGGGCAGGAAGGCCTCGACCAGTACGCCGACGCAGGCCGCACCGAAGACCACGAGCAGCGGCGCGAGTTCGCCGTACTCGATCTTGGGCGCGGTGAAGTCCGCCAGCGGCAGAATCTGCGCGATCACTTCTGTCCCTCCGTCACGGGGATCTCCGGAGCCGGGTCAGTCACGCCGACGTGCTGCATCGTCGACTCCACCGCCGGCTTGATGATGTCCACGACCGGCTTCGGGAAGATTCCCAGGCCGATGATCAGTACGACGAGCGGCGCGATCGCGAGCACCTCGCGCACGTTCAGGTCCTTCAACTTCTCGATCCCGTCGCGGACCGGCCCGGTCATCAGGCGTTGGTACATGATCAGGATGTAGAGCGCGGCCAGCACGATCCCCAGGACCGCGATCACCGCGAGCACCTTGTGCCGGCTGAACGTCCCGGCCAGCACCATGAACTCGGAGATGAACGGCGACAGACCGGGCAGCGCCAGGCTGGACAGACCGGCGAACAGGAACGTGCCGGCCAGCACCGGTGCCACCTTCTCCACCCCGCCGTAGTCGGCGATCCGCGCGGACCCGCGCCGGGAGATCAGGTAGCCGGCGACCAGGAACAGCGCCGCCGTGGACAGGCCGTGGTTGAACATGTAGAGCGTCGACCCGGTCAGGCCCTGTGACGTCAGCGCGAAGATCCCCATCACGATGAAGCCGAAGTGCGAGATCGACGTGTAGGCGATCAGCCGCTTGATGTCGGTCTGGCCGATCGCCACCAGGGCGCCGTACAGGACCGAGATCAGCGCCAGCACCAGGACGACCGGGGTGGCCCACTCGGACGCGTTCGGGAACAGGCCCAGGCAGAACCGGATCATCCCGAAGGTGCCGATCTTGTCCAGGATGCCGACCAGCAGCACCGAGGTGCCCGGCGTCGCCTCGGCGGCGGCGTCCGGCAGCCAGGTGTGGAACGGAACCATCGGCGCCTTCACCGCGAAGGCGAAGAAGAAGCCGAGGAACAGCCACCGCTCGGTGTTCTGGCTGATGTCCAGCTGCATCAGGTCGGTGAGCAGGTACGACGGGTCACCGGCCCGGGCCGAGAGCACGTACAGCCCGACCACCGACGCCAGCATCAGCAGACCGCCGAGCAGCGAGTAGAGCAGGAACTTCACCGCGGCGTACGAGCGCTGCGCACCGCCGAAGCCACCGATCAGGAAGTACATCGGGATCAGCGTGGCCTCGAACAGCACGTAGAACAGGAACACGTCGGTGGCGGCGAACACGCCGAGCGACAGTGCCTCCAGGCCCAGGATCCAGGCGAAGAAGGACTTCTCCGACCAGCGGCCGTCCTGCGCGTCGTTCCAGGACGCGATCAGCACGACCGGGGTGAGCAGCGCGGTCAGCACCACCAGGACGATGCCGACGCCGTCGAGGCCGAGGGCGAAGTGCGCACCGAACGGCTCGATCCAGGTGTGTGTCTCGGCGTAGTCCGCGGCACCGTTGCGCTGGTAGCCGATCGCGATGATCGCGGTCAGCACCAGGGTGACGAGCGAGAAGCCGAGTGCGACCTGCTTGGCCAGCAGCGCCTTCGCCTTGGGCACCAGCATCGTCGCCAGTGCCCCGACGAACGGCAGGAGCAGTAACAGGGTCAGCCAACCGATGTTCACGACAACCTCACCGCGAGGAGGGCGACGACCACGAATGCGGCGCCGAAGACCATGCTGAGTGCGTAGGAACGGACGAAGCCCGTCTGGACCCGGCGGAGCCGGCCGGACAGCCCGCCGAACAACGCGGCCAGCCCGTTCACGAAGCCGTCCACACCGCGGTTGTCCAGCCAGACCAGGGTCCGGGTGAGGTACTGGCCCGGGCGCATCAGGACCGCCTCGTTCAGCGCGTCGCCGTACAGGTCACGGCGGGCGAAGGTGGTGACCGGCGAGACCCGGACGGGTGCCTCGCGCGGGATGTCCCGGCGGAACAGCACGACACCGATGGCAGCGCCGACGATCACGGTCGCGAGGATGATCAGCGTCATCGCCAGCGCGCTGAGCGGCGGATGGGCTTCCTCGAAACCGGTCACCGGCTCCAGCCAGGTGACGATCCAGTGGTTGACGAAGTAGAGCGCACCGCCGACCAGCGAGAGGATCGCCAGGATGATCAGCGGGCCGGTCATCACGTTCGGCGACTCGTGCGGGTGCACGTCCTTCTCCCAGCGCTTCTCGCCGAAGAAGGTCATCATCATCAGCCGGGTCATGTAGAACGCGGTGATCCCGGCGCCGAGCAGCGCACACAGGCCGACCACCGTGTTCTCCGCGAAGGCGACCTCGATGATGTGGTCCTTGCTGAAGAAGCCGGAGAACGGCGGGATGCCGAGGATCGCCAGGTAGCCGAAGGCGAACGTCACGAAGGTGACCTTCATGTACTTCGCCAGACCGCCGTAGCGCCGCATGTTCACGTCGTCGTTCATGCCGTGCATCACCGAGCCGGCACCGAGGAACATGTTGGCCTTGAAGAAGCCGTGCGTGAGCAGGTGGAAGATCGCGAAGGCGTAACCCACCGGGCCGAGACCCGCGGCGATCATCATGTAGCCGATCTGGCTCATCGTCGAACCGGCCAGTGCCTTCTTGATGTCGTCCTTGGCGCAACCGATGATCGCACCGGTCAGGGCGGTCACCGTTCCGACGACCACCACCGCGGTGGACGCGGCGTCGGTGACCTCGTAGATCGCGCTCGAGCGGACCACCAGGTAGACGCCGGCGGTGACCATGGTCGCCGCGTGGATCAGCGCCGACACCGGGGTCGGGCCCTCCATCGCGTCCAGCAGCCAGGACTGCAGCGGCACCTGCGCGGACTTACCGCAGGCCGCCAGCAGCAGCATCAGGCCGAGCAGCGTGGCCCAGGTGCTGGACAGCTGCTCGGCGCCGGCGTTCACGGTGGTGAAGGCGGACGAGCCGAACAGCGCCCACATGCTCATCACCGCGAGCGACAGGCCCATGTCACCGACCCGGTTCACCACGAACGCCTTCTTCGCGGCGACCGCGGCGGAGTTCTTGTGCTGCCAGAACCCGATCAGCAGGTACGACGCCAGGCCGACGCCCTCCCAGCCGACGAACACCAGCAGGTAGTCGGCCGCGAGTACCAGCAGCAGCATCGCCGCGATGAACAGGTTCAGGTACCCGAAGAACCGGCGCCGGCGCGGATCGTGCTCCATGTAGCCGACCGAGTAGATGTGGATCAGCGAACCCACACCGGTGATCAGCAGCACGAACAGGATCGACAGCGGGTCGATCAGCAGGGAGAAGTCCACCTTGATACTGCCGACCGAGAACCACTCGAACAGCCGGATCGTCTCGGACCGCTCCTCGCTGCCGAGGCCTTGCATCTGGAAGAACAGCACAACGCCGAAGGCGAACGAGATCAGCGGCGCCAGCGTCCCCAGCAGGTGACCCCACGCGTCGGTGGCCTTGCCACCCAGCAGCAGGATCGCCGCGGACAAGGCCGGAACCGCGACCAGCAGCCACGTCAGCTCATGACTCATCGGTGCTTACCTCAGTACTTGAGCAGGTTGGCGTCGTCGACCGAGGCCGAGCGACGGGTGCGGAAGATGGCCATGATGATCGCCAGCCCGACCACGACCTCGGCCGCGGCCACCACCATCACGAAGAAGGCGGCGATCTGACCGTCGAGGTTGCCGTGCTGGCGGGCGAAGCTGACGAACGCGAGGTTGCACGCGTTCAGCATCAGCTCCACACACATGAAGACGACGATGGCGTTACGACGCACCAGCACGCCGAGCGCACCGATACTGAACAAGATCGCCGCGAGCACGATATACGGCTCGGTCGTCATGCGCGTCCTCGCTTCGCTCCGGGCGCGCATGCCGAAAGCGTGCTGCGTTGAATGGTTCGCTCGCTCCGCTCGCTCACGCCTTCTCTCCTTCGCCAAATCCGGACAGATCCGTGCTCTCGGGCCCGGACGGGACCTGGTCACCGGGATCGCCTTCGCTGATCTCGCGGACCTTGTCGACCTCGTCGCGCTCCTCGTTCTCGGGGAACACGGTGCCACGTGCCTGCAGCACCCGCGAAACCGAGGTCGGTGCGATCGATCCGTCCGGCAGCAGGGCCGGCGTGTCGACGGCGTTGTGCCGGGCCAGCACGCCGGGCGTCGGCAGCGGACCGGGGTGGACGCCGGACTCGGCGTACTTGCGGATCCGGTCCTCGGCGTGGTCGCGCTGGGTCCGCTTCTTGGTCAGCCGCTCCCGGTGCGCCAGCATCATCGCGCCGAGTGCCGCGGTGATCAGCAGCGCCGAGGTCACCTCGAAGGCGAACACGTACTTGCCGAACAGCAGCTGCGCGATCCCCTTCGGGTTGCCGTCCGGCTGTGCGTCGGCCAGCCCGACCGGGTTGCCGTACACCGCGTTGCCGACGGCCGCGACCAACAGGACCGCGAAGCCGAGGAACGCCAGTCCGGCCAGCAGCCGCTGGCCGCGGATCGTCTCCACCAGGGAGTCGCTCGCGTCCACACCGACCAGCATCAGCACGAACAGGAACAGCATCAGGATCGCGCCGGTGTAGACGATGATCTGTACGGCGAACAGGAACGGCGCGTCCTGAGCGGCGTACTGGATGGCCAGGCAGATCATCACGGTGGCCAGCAGCAGCGCGGAGTGCACCGCCTTGCGGACCAGCACCATCGCGATCGCGGCCAGCACCATGACCGGCGCGAGCATCCAGAACGCCACCTGGGCGCCGGTGACGAGCGGCATCACTTGCCGTCACCACCCTCGGCCGGTACGGCGGCACCGGTCAGTCCGAGGTAGTAGTCCTTCTCGGTGCTGCCGAGCTGCATCTCGTGCGGCGGCTCCTGCATCCCGGGCAGCAGCGGCGCCAGCAGGTCCTTCTTCTCGTAGATGAGGGACTCGCGGCTGCGGTCGGCCAGCTCGTACTCGTTGGTCATGGTGAGCGCCCGGGTCGGGCAGGCCTCGATGCACAGACCGCAGAGGATGCAGCGCAGGTAGTTGATCTGGTAGACGCGGCCGTAGCGCTCACCGGGCGAGAAGCGGCCTCCCTCGGTGTTGTCCGCGCCCTCGACGTAGATCGCGTCCGCCGGGCAGGCCCACGCGCACAGCTCGCAGCCGACGCACTTCTCCAGACCGTCCGGCCAGCGGTTCAGCTGGTGGCGGCCGTGGAAGCGTGGCGCGGTCGGCTTCTTCTCGAACGGGTACTGCTCGGTGAACACCTTGCGGAACATCGTCCGGAAGGTGACCCCGAACCCGGCTACCGGGTCCCAGAGGGACTCTTTGACACTAGCCACGGCTGCCTTCCTTGCTGCGGATCTCAGTCTCGCTTCGGCTCGGCGTGTGAACGAGCGGTGGGGGCACCGGGAAGCCGCCGGCGAAGGCGTCGAAGTCCTTCGCACGGTCGTCCTCGGTGAGCTTCTCAGGCTTGGGCTTCTGCGGGATGAACATGGTGATCACCGCGATCAGCAGGACCACGGCGGCGGCCACCAGCAGCGTCGTACGGCTGAAGGTGGTCTCCCGGCCGACGGCGCGGACGGTGGCGACCAGCAGGATCCAGCCCAGTGAGACCGGGATCAGGATTTTCCAGCCCAGCTTCATGAACTGGTCGTAGCGCAGTCGCGGCAGCGTTCCGCGCAGCCAGATGTAGAAGAAGATGAAGCACATCATCTTGCCGACGAACCACAGCACCGGCCAGAAGCCGGAGTTCGCGCCGTCCCAGATCGAGATCGGCCAGGGCGCCCGCCAGCCGCCCAGGAACAGCGTGGTCGCCAGCGCCGACACGGTCGCCATGTTGATGTACTCGGCCAGGAAGAACATCGCGTACTTCATCGACGAGTACTCGGTCAGGAAGCCGGCCACCAGCTCGCCCTCGGCCTCCGGCAGGTCGAACGGCGCCCGGTTGGTCTCGCCGATCATCGAGATCACGTAGATCACGAACGACGGGAACAACAAGAACGCGTACCAGCCCGGGATCGGGATGTCCGCGCCGAACAGGTTGATCGACTGGTTCGAGCCCTGCGCCGCGACGATCTCCGAGGTGGACATCGAGCCGGCGAACAGGAACACCGTCACCAGCGCCAGGCCCATACCGACCTCGTAGGAGATCATCTGGGCGCTGGAGCGCAGACCGCCGAGCAGCGAGTACGTCGAGTTGGACGACCAGCCGCCGAGCACGATGCCGTAGATGCCGATCGACGCGATCGCCATCACGTACAGCACCGAGACCGGCATGTCGGTGAGCTGCAGCCGGGTATAGGTGTCGGTGAACGGGATCTTCACCGTCGGCCCGAACGGGATCACCGCGAAGGTGAGGAAGGCCGGGATCGACACGATCACCGGTGCGGCGACGAAGACGAACCTGTCGACGCCCTTGGGCATCAGGTCTTCCTTGAACATCAGCTTCATACCGTCGGCCAGCGACTGCAGCAGACCCTGCGGGCCGTGCACGTTCGGGCCGATCCGGTGCTGCATCCGGGCCACCACCCGGCGCTCCCACCAGATGTTGAACAGCGTCAGCACGATCAGGAAGACGAAGACCAGCAGCACCTTCAGGCCGACGACCCACCACGGGTCGCGCCCGAAGCCCGCGTCCGGCACCGCCAGCGGGATCCCAGCGACCAAACTCATGCGTTCCCTCCGGCGATCGTCACGATCGAGCCATGGTCTGCGTGCAGCGACCGGCGCACATGGGAGTCGGCCGAGTTGGCCGGCAGCCACACCACGTTGTCGGACATCGGCGTGATCACCACCGGCAGCCGGATCGACCCGGCGTCGGTGCTGACCACCAGCTCGTCACCGTCGGCGACACCGACGCGGTGTGCGGTGGTGAGCGAGATCCGGGCGACCGGCGTCCGCGCCGTCGCGGTCAGATGCGGCTCACCGTCGTTCGCGCGGCTGTCGTCGATCAGCATCCGCCAGGTCGCCAGCCGGGTGGAGTCGAACGCGCCGAGCGACGGACCGGCCTGGTACGTCGGCTCCTGCGCGCGGTCGCCGTCCCAGCGGCCGAGCTCGTCGAACTCCCGCTTCGCACCGGCCGGCGTGGCGAACCCGATCGAGCGGTCCATCTCCTGCGCCAGCGCGGCCAGCGCGCGGACGTCGGGCATCGCGGCCGGGACCTGCAGCACCACCGGGAACGGCCGCTCGCGACCCTCCCAGTTGACGAAGGTGCCGTCCTTCTCCGCCGGCGGAACCACCGGGAAGACGACATCGGCGTGCTCGGTGACCTGAGAGTTGCGGACCTCGAAGCTGACCACGAACGGCGCCGCCTCCAGCGCGGCCAGGGCCGCGGCCGGGTCCGGCAGGTCGTCGATCTCGACACCCGCGACCACCAGGGCCTGCAGCGATCCGGCGGCGGCGAGGATCTCGGTCAGATCCCGTCCGACCGTCGACGGCAGGCCGTCCACACCCCACGCGGCCTGCATGTCGACCCGCGCGTGCGGGTCGGACACCAGCCGGCCGCCGGGCAGCAGACCCGGCAGGCAGCCCGCCTCGAGCGCGCCCCGGTCACCCGCACGACGCGGGATCCACGCCAGCTGAGCGCCCGTGTCGAGCGCGACCCGCAGAGCCGTCGAGTAACCACCCGGCACGCTGGCCAGCCGCTCGCCGACGATGATGATCGAGTCGGACCCGAGCGACGCCAGCGCGGCCGCCCCGGTCTCACCCGCGTTGCCGAGATCAGCCAGTACGGCGGCCTCGGTCCCGGGCGACGCCGGTACGACGACACCGTCGAGCTTCTCGATCCCGCGCGAACCGTAGGCCGCGACCGTGAAGACCTTGGTGCCGTGCGCGCGGACGCCCTTGCGGAGCCGCAGGAACACCGACGGCGCCTCCTCTTCGGGCTCGAACCCGACGAGCAGCACCGATCCGGCCTTCTCCAGGTCGCCGAACGTCGTACCCAGGCCGGTGCCGGCCACCGCGGCGGCGAGGAAGTCCGCCTCCTCGGCGGAGTGCGGCCGGGCCCGGAAGTCGATGTCGTTGGTGCCGAGCGCGACCCGGGCGAACTTCGAGTACGCGTAGGAGTCCTCGAGGGTGAGCCGGCCGCCGGTCAGCACCGCCGCGTTGCCGCGGGCCGCGGTCAGCTTCTCGGCCGCGAAGGTCAGCGCCTCCGGCCAGGACGCCGGCCGCAGCTCGCCGTCCTCGCGGATCAGCGGGTGGGTCAGCCGGTCACCGGTGGTCGCGTAGTTGAACGCGAACCGGTCCTTGTCCGAGATCCACTCCTCGTTGACCTGCGGGTCGTCACCGGCCAGCCGGCGCATCACCTTGCCGCGCCGGTGGTCGACCCGGATCGCCGCACCGGAGGAGTCGTGCTCCGCCACCGACGGAACCGAGACCAGGTCGAACGGCCGGGACCGGAACCGGTACGCCGCGCTGGTCAGCGCACCCACCGGGCAGATCTGGATGGTGTTGCCGGAGAAGTAGCTCTCGAACGGCTCCTTCTCGTAGATGCCGACCTGCTGCAGCGCACCGCGCTCGACCAGCGCGATGAACGGGTCACCGGCGATCTGCTCGGAGAAGCGGGTGCAGCGGGCACACAGCACGCAGCGCTCGCGGTCCAGCAGCACCTCGGCCGAGATGTTGATCGGCTTCGGGTAGGTCCGCTTGATCTCGGTGAACCGGGACTCGCCGCGACCGTTGGTCATCGCCTGGTTCTGCAGCGGGCACTCGCCGCCCTTGTCGCAGACCGGGCAGTCCAGCGGGTGGTTGATCAGCAGGAACTCCATGTTCCCGTGCTGCGCCTTGTCCGCCACCGGCGAGGTCACCTGGGTGCGCACCACCATGCCGTCGGCAACGGTGATCGTGCAGGAGGCCTGCGGCTTCGGCATCCCCCGGCCGTTCCCGGCGTCGGTGATCTCGACCAGGCACTGCCGGCAGGCGCCGACCGGGTCGAGCAGCGGGTGGTCGCAGAACCGCGGGATCTGGATCCCGATCTGCTCCGCCGCCCGGATCAGCAGGGTGTTCTTCGGAACCTTGACCTCGATGTCGTCGATGGTCACGGTCACCAGATCGGTGCGCTCGACCTCCGACCCGGCCGGTGGGTTCGCTTGGATCGTCATGCGCTTGCTCCAGCGGTAGCGAAGACAGTGCTTGCCATCGGGTCGAACGGGCAGCCGCCGTTCTCGAAGTGCGCCAGGTACTCGTCCTTGAAGTGCTGGATCGAGCTGGTGATCGGCGCGGTCGCACCGTCGGCGAGTGCACAGAAGGACCGGCCGGTGATGTTCTCGCACAGGTCGAGCAGGGTGACGAGGTCCTCCTCGGTGCCCTTGCCGTGCTCGAGCCGCTCGAGGATCTGCACCAGCCACCACGTGCCCTCACGGCACGGGGTGCACTTGCCGCAGGACTCGTGCTTGTAGAACTCGGTCCACCGCAGCACCGAGCGGACCACGCAGGTGGTCTCGTCGAAGATCTGCAGCGCCTTCGTGCCCAGCATCGAGCCGACCGAGCCGACACCTTCGTAGTCCAGCGGTACGTCGAGGTGCTCGGCGGTGAGCAGTGGAGTCGAGGACCCGCCCGGGGTCCAGAACTTCATCTCGTGCCCCTCGCGGATCCCGCCGGCCAGGTCGATCAGCTGCCGCAGCGTGATGCCCATCGGCGCCTCGTACTGGCCCGGCCGGGTGACGTGCCCGGACAGTGAGTACAGCGTCATGCCCTTGGACTTCTCGGTGCCCATCGAGGAGAACCAGTCCGCGCCGTTCTTGATGATGGCGGGAACGGACGCGATCGACTCGACGTTGTTGATCACTGTGGGGCAGCCGTACAGACCGGCCACGGCCGGGAACGGAGGACGCAGCCGGGGCTGGCCGCGCCGGCCCTCGAGCGAGTCGAGCAGCGCGGTCTCCTCGCCGCAGATGTATGCGCCGGCGCCGGCATGAACGATCACGTCCAGGTCGTAGCCGCTGCCGAGGATGTTGGTGCCGATGAAACCGGCCGCCTTCGCCTCCTCGACCGCCTGCTGCAGCCGGCGGATCACGTGCAGCACCTCACCGCGGACGTAGATGAACGCGGTGGATGCCCGGATCGCGTACGACGCGATGATCACGCCCTCGACCAGCGTGTGCGGCGAGGCGAGCATCAGCGGGATGTCCTTGCAGGTCCCCGGCTCGGACTCGTCCGCGTTCACCACCAGGTACTTCGGCTTCGGGTTGTCCTGCGGGATGAACGACCACTTCATCCCGGTCGGGAAGCCCGCGCCGCCACGGCCGCGCAGACCGGAGTCCTTGACCGCAGTGACCACATCGGCCGGCTGCATCCGCAGTGCGGTCTGCAGTGCGTCGTACCCGCCGGAGCGCTGGTACGACGCCAGCTGCCAGGAACGGATCTGGTCCCAGTTGTCGGACAGTACCGGGGTCAGCATGGTCAGTCCTCCTTCCGGGAGTCGGGAGTGGCCGGGGAACCGGTGCCGGACTCGCGGCCCGGCTGGTCCTCGGGACGCGGGCCGGGAACGGAGTCGATCGGGGCCGGGGAACCGCCGCGACCACCCGGAGCGGTCCAGTTGCGCTCGCGGGCCAGCCGCAGACCGGCCAGCGTCGCCTTGCCGCCGGTCGGACCCTCGTCGGCCCGGCCGTCGGGGAAGCCGGCCAGCACTCGCTCGGCCTCGCGCCAGGTGCAGATCGTCGCGCCGCGCGGGGACTTCACCTCGGTGCCCTCGCGCAGGTCGTCGACCAGCTGGGTGGCCGACTCCGGCGTCATGTCGTCGAAGAACTCCCAGTTCACCATCATCACCGGCGCGTAGTCGCAGGCGGCGTTGCACTCCAGGTGCTCGAGGGTGATCTTGCCGTCCTCGGTGGTCTCGTCGTTGCCGACGTCGAGGTGCTGCTTGAGCCGCTCGAAGATCAGGTCACCGCCCATGACGGCGCACAGCGTGTTGGTGCAGACCCCGACGTGGTACTCGCCGACCGGGCGGCGCTTGTACATCGTGTAGAAGGTCGCCACCGCGGACACCTCGGCACCGGTCAGCCCGAGCACCTCGGCGCACGCCTCGATGCCCTCCGGGGTGACCCGGCCCTCGACCGACTGCACCAGGTGCAGCATCGGCAGCAGCGCGGACCGGCCGACCGGGTACCGGGCGGCCAGCTCGCGCATCTCCGCGATCGTGGTGTCGGTGATGTTCGAGTCACCGGTGCTGTAGGGCACCGGCTTGTCGGTCGCAGTCGCATGATTCAGGCTGCTGTTCTCGGCCATCTATCGGTCCACTCCACCCATCACCGGGTCAAGGCTGGCGACGGCGACGATCACGTCGGCGACCTGTGCGCCCTCGCACATGATCGGCATCGCCTGCAGGTTTGCGAAGGACGGGTCACGGAAGTGCGCCCGGTACGGCTTGGTGCCGCCGTCGGAGACGAGGTGGCAGCCGAGCTCGCCGCGGGGCGACTCGATCGCCACGTACGCCTGGCCGGCCGGCACCCGGAAGCCCTCGGTGACCAGCTTGAAGTGATGGATCAGCGCTTCCATCGACTCGCCCATGATGTGCTTGATGTGGTCGAGCGAGTTGCCCATCCCGTCGGTGCCGACGGCCAGCTGGCTCGGCCAGCCGATCTTCTTGTCGGCCACCATCACCGGCTCGCCCTCCATCTTGGCCAGCCGGTCGGCGCACTGCTCGACGATCTTCAGCGACTCGTGCATCTCCTGCAGCCGGACCCGGAACCGCCCGTAGGAGTCCGCGGTGTCCCAGGTCGGTACGTCGAAGTCGTACGTCTCGTAACCGCAGTACGGCTGGGTCTTGCGCAGGTCCATCGCGTACCCGGTCGAGCGCAGCGGCGGGCCGGTGATGCCCAGCGCCATACAGCCGGTCAGGTCCAGGTAGCCGACGTTCTGCAGCCGGGCCTTGAAGATCGGGTTCGCGTTGCACAGCTCGGCGTACTCGGGCAGGTGCTTGTTCATCCAGGTGATGTACTCGCGGATCTTGTCCAGCGCACCCGGCGGCAGGTCCTGGGCGACACCGCCCGGCCGGATGAACGCGTGGTTCATCCGCAGACCGGTGATCAGCTCGAACAGGTCGAGCGTCATCTCCCGCTCCCGGAAGCCGATCGTCATCACGGTGAGCGCGCCGATCTCCATCCCACCGGTGGCGATGCAGACCAGGTGGCTGCTGATCCGGTTGAGCTCCATCAGGAGCACCCGCATCACGTTCGCCTTCTCCGGGATCTGGTCCTCGATCCCGAGCAGCCGCTCGACCGCGAGGCAGTAGGCCGCCTCGTTGTAGAACGGCGACAGGTAGTCCATCCGGGTGCAGAACGTGACGCCCTGCGTCCAGGAGCGGAACTCCATGTTCTTCTCGATACCGGTGTGCAGGTAGCCGATACCGCAGCGGGCCTCGGTCACCGTCTCACCCTCGATCTCGAGGATGAGCCGGAGCACGCCGTGGGTGGACGGGTGCTGCGGGCCCATGTTGACGACGATCCGCTCCTCGGGCTCCTCGCCGAGGCCGGCCACGACCGAGTCCCAGTCCTGACCGGTGACGGTGAAGACCTTGCCCTCGGTGGTGTCGCGAGTGGTCGCGTACGGGTCTGACGGTGTCGATTGTGTTTGGGTCATCAGTTGTACGACCTCCGCGTGTCGGGCGGTGGGATGACGGCGCCCTTGTACTCGACGTCGATACCGCCGAGCGGGTAGTCCTTGCGCTGCGGGTGACCCGGCCAGTCGTCCGGCATCTGGATCCGGGTCAGTGCCGGGTGACCGTCGAAGATGATGCCGAAGAAGTCCCAGGTCTCCCGCTCGTGCCAGTCGTTGGCCGGGTAGACCGAGACGATCGACGGGATGTGCGGGTCGGCGTCGGGTGCGGACACCTCGAGCCGGATCCGCCGGTTGTGGGTCATCGACATCAGGTGGTAGACCGCGTGCAGCTCGCGGCCGGTCTCGTTCGGGTAGTGCACGCCGCTGACGCCGGAGCAGAACTCGAACCGCAGCGCCTCGTCGTCGCGCAGGTGCCGGCACACCTCGACCAGCCGCTCGCGCTCGATGTGCAGGGTCAGCTCGCCGCGGTCGACCACGACCTTCTCGACCGCGCCGTCGCCGACCAGGCCCTCGAGCCGCTCGGTGGCGCCGTCGAACCAGGAGCCGTACGGCTTCGGCGTACCGCCGGGCAACGCGACCTGGCGGCGCAGACCGCCGAAGCCGGAGGTGTCACCGGTGCCGCGGACACCGAACATGCCCTCGCGCTGGTCCACCACCTCGGCCGCCGGCGTCTGAGCGTCGCCGGCCGGCGAGGTCGCCGGAAGGTTCTCGGGTTGCGTATCGCTCATCGCCGTCCTCGCTTCGCTGCGGGCGTCGCTGCGCGACAGAGTCGGCTGTGCTTGATTGTTCCCTCGCTCCGCTCGGTCATCGAAGCAGCCCCTTCATCTCGAGCGTCGGCGAGGCGGTCAGTGCGGCGGCTTCCTGCTCCGCCTGCAGCGCCCTCTTGTTCGCGCCGAGCTTGCCGTGCTGGATGTCGTCGTGCAGCTTGAGGAACGCGTCCAGCAGCATCTCCGGCCGCGGCGGGCAGCCGGGCAGGTACATGTCGACCGGTACGACGTGGTCCACGCCCTGCACGATCGCGTAGTTGTTGAACATGCCGCCCGACGACGCGCAGACACCCATCGCGAGCACCCACTTCGGGTTCGGCATCTGGTCGTAGATCTGGCGCAGGACCGGGGCCATCTTCTGGCTCACCCGCCCGGCCACGATCATCAGGTCGGCCTGCCGGGGCGACGCCCGGAAGACCTCCATGCCGAACCGGGCGGCGTCGTACCGCGGCGCGCCCGTCGTCATCATCTCGATCGCGCAGCAGGCCAACCCGAAGGTTGCCGGCCACAACGAGGCCTTCCGCATGTAGCCGGACAGGCCCTCGATCGTGGTCAGCAGTACGCCGGCCGGAAGCTGTTCCTCAACACCCATTGCTCAGTCCCACTCCAGTCCGCCGCGGCGCCACACGTAGGCGTACGCGACGAAGACGGTGACGATGAAGATGACCATCTCGATCAGCCCGAACAGCGCCATCTGGTCGAAGGCGACCGCCCACGGGTAGAGGAAGATGATCTCGATGTCGAACACGATGAAGAGCATCGCGGTGATGTAGTACTTCACCGGGAACCGCCCGCCACCGACCGGCTGCGGGGTCGGCTCGATCCCGCATTCGTAGGAGTCGAGCTTGGCCCGGTTGTAGCGCCGGGGTCCGACCAGCGCGCTCGTCACCAAGGTGCCCGCCACGAAGATCGCCGCGAGCACACCGAGAACGAGGATCGGTACGTAAGGGTGCATCGGGTTCCTGCTCCCTCCTTCAGCCGGTGGTCAGTCTGTCTGCGTTTCCGAACAGCACTGTGTTATCAGTACCGCTGTGGCTCATCTCACTCGCCCCGCCGGTTTCAGGCGGCCGGGGCGACCTTGGTGAGGCCGTTGATGATCTTGTCCATCACGTCGCCGTCGCGCGGGTCGGTGAGGTTGGCCAGCAACTTCAGGGTGAACTTCATCAGCGTGGTGCGCGGCAGACCGTACTTCGTGCACAGCCGCATCACCTCCGGATTTCCGATCAGCTTCACGAAGATCCGGCCGAGCGTGTAGTAGCCGCCGTACTCCTGCTTCAGCGCCTTCGGGTACGCCGTCAACGCGCGCTCGCGCTGGTTCGGCTGCCGGTGCAGCGCCTGGGCGGCGACCTCGGCGGCGAACGCCCCGGACTCCATCGCGTACGGGATGCCCTCGCCGTTGAACGGGTTGACCATGCCGCCGGCGTCGCCGAGCAGCATCAGGCCGCGGGTGTAGTGCGGCTGGCGGTTGAAGCCCATCGGCAGGGCCGCGCCGCGGATCGGGATGGTCTGGAACTCGTCCCGGAACTGCCACTCCTCCGGGGTGTTCTTCAGCCACTGCTTCAGCAGGTCGGCGTAGTCGACCTTGCCGAACGCGTCGGACGTGTTCAGGATGCCGAGGCCGACGTTGACGGTGCCGTCGCCCATCCCGAAGATCCAGCCGTAGCCCGGCAGCAGGTTGCGCTGTCCCGGGTGCTGCGGGTCGTCGGCCCACAGTTCCAGCCACGACTCGAGGTAGTCGTCGTCGTGGCGCGGGCTGGTGAAGTAGGTGCGGACGGCGACACCCATCGGGCGGTCGTCGCGCTTGTGCAGGCCCATCGCGATGCTGAGCCGGGACGAGTTGCCGTCGGCCGCCATCACCAGTGGCGCCCGGAACTCGACGTCGGCACCGGCGCGGCGGCCGTTGTCGTCGACCGGCTTGGCGGTGACGCCGACGATGAAGCCCCGGTCGTCCAGGATCGGCGCGGAGACGTTGGTCCGCTCCCGCAGCCGGGCGCCGGCCTTGACGGCCTGCCGGGCGAGCATGTCGTCGAAGTCCATCCGGTTCCGGGTCAGGCCGTAGTTCGGGTGGCTGGACAGGTCCGGCCAGTCGAGCTGCAGCACGTGCCCGGCGCCCTGGATGCGCAGACCGTAGTTGCGGATCCAGCCGGCCTCTTCGGAGATGTCGATGCCCATGTTGATGAGCTGCTTGGTGCCGCGCGGGGTGAGCCCGTCGCCGCACACCTTCTCCCGCGGGAAGGCGGTCTTCTCCAGCAGCAGGACGTCGAGTCCCGCGTTGGCCAGGTGATAGGCGGCGGCCGAGCCTGCGGGTCCGGCACCGACGACGATCACATCAGCGGTCTCCGCCTGCTGCCCGCTCGGCACGCTCTGGCTCATCTCATTCCCGGCCTGGAAGTTGGGGGGCTGTGCGCTCGTGAATCGCTTCACGAAGCCTCGTCACCCGACAGTCTAGGACTGCCTGACGCGGACACGAAACCGGCCCTGAATCCCTTGGTAGCAACCGATTTATGCGCTGTTTTCCTTGCGAAATTAAACGGCCTTGACCGCCCGGTGGATGGCGACCAGACCACCGGTCAGGTTGCGCCACTGCACCCGGGTCCAGCCGGACGCCTCGATCGTGCGCGCGAGCGGCTCCTGCGCCGGCCAGGCGCGGACCGATTCGGCCAGGTACTCGTACGCGTCCGGATTGGTCGACACCGCCTTCGCCACCACCGGCACCGCCCGCATCATGTACTCCAGGTAGGCGATCCGGAACGGCTTCCAGGTCGGGTGCGAGTTCTCCAGGACGACGAGCCGCCCGCCCGGCCGGGTCACCCGCAGCATCTCCTGCAGCGCGGTGGTGACGTCGTTCACGTTCCGTAGCGCCCACGAGATCGTCACCACGTCGAACGTGTCGTCGGCGAACGGGAGCCGCAGCGCGTCGCCGGCGATCAGGTCGAGCTCGGGGTAGCGGCGCTTGCCGACCCGGAGCATGCCGACCGAGAAGTCGCACGACACCACCTCGGCGCCGGCCTCCCGCAGCTTGATACTCGACGCACCGGTCCCGGCGGCCAGATCGAGGATCTTCATCCCCTTCCGCGGCGCGATCTCCGCGAACGTCTGCGGCCGCCAGTGCAGCTTCTCCAGCCCCATCGTGGCCACCGCGTTCGTCCGGTCGTACCCCTCGGCCACGTTGTCGAACATGGCCGCCACGGCATGCGGTTCTTTGCTCAGATCTGCGCGGGTCACCTGTCTAGTGTCCTGCACCGCTCTCCGTGCGCCAGCTCCGGTGTCCAGGTGGGTGCCTCGCAAGGCGGAGGGGAGGGCTCGATGCGGGTTTCATCGTGCCCTTCCCTCCAACGCAGCGAGGTGCCCGCATGGGCGACGGAGATGGTGTGCGGAGGGCGGTGTAGGACGCGAGGTTGATCACGGGTGCGACGGGCGCCGAAATTCGCTGGACATCGGGCAGGCATACGCTTGCATCTCGTGAGTGCATCTCCATGGAGTCGGTCGGCCATCGAGACCCGGGGGCGGGCCGCGAACGAGGAGTGGTGCGGTGAGCTTGTCTGAGCCGGTCGGGAGCCAGGCTCCCCATCTGGTGATTCGCAGCCAGCGCGTCGACGGGGTGTCGGCCCAGCTGATGGACCATCTGCCCGCCGAGGGCGGCCTGGCCTGGGTACGACGTGGCGACGGTCACATCGGCTGGGGTGTCGCCGCCCGCCTCGACGTTGCCGGTAGCAACCGCTTCCGGGACGCGGTGGCCTGGTGGAAGGACCTGGTCGCGGCCGCCGTGGTCCGCGACGACGTCGGCGTACCGGGGTCCGGGCTGCTCTGCTTCGGGTCGTTCGGGTTCACCGACAACGACCCGAGCCAGCTGGTCGTGCCCGAGGTGATCGTCGGCCGCCGCGGCGGAACCACCTGGGTGACCACGATCTCGCCGGCGAGCTCGCTGGCCGCGCCGCCGGAGCTCGTCACCCACGAGCCGTCACCAGTGCACGACATCGCGTTCGCGGACGGCGCGCGATCCGGTACCGACTGGTCGAGCATCGTCGCGGACGCGATCAAGCGGATCACCGCCGGTGAGCTGGACAAGGTGGTGCTGGCCCGCGACCTGATCGCGATCGCCGAGCAGCCGATCGACCTGCGCTGGCCGTTGCGGCAGCTCGCGACGTCGTACCCGAACTGCTGGACGTTCTCCGTCGACGGACTGATCGGGGCGACCCCCGAACTCCTGGTCCGCCGGGAGAAGGGGCTGATCACGTCCCGGGTGCTGGCCGGGACCATCCGCCGTACCGGCGACGACGCGCACGACCTCGCGCTGGCGGCGTCGCTGGCCCGGTCCAGCAAGGACCTGGAGGAGCACGAGTTCGCGGTCCGCTCGGTCGCCGACGCGCTGAAGCCGCACTGTACGTCGATGAACGTGCCGGAGACCCCGTTCGTGCTGCACCTGCCGAACGTGATGCACCTGGCCACCGACGTCGCCGGAGTCGCCGCGAACGGCGCCTCCGCACTCGGCCTGGCCGCCGCGCTGCACCCGTCCGCGGCGGTCTGCGGTACGCCGACCGACCTCGCCCGCGACCTGATCGGCGAGATCGAGGGGATGAAGCGCGGCCGGTTCAGTGGACCGGTCGGCTGGATGGACGGGGCCGGCGACGGCGAGTGGTGTATCGCGCTGCGCTGCGGCCAGGCCGACCCGGACGACCCGCGGCGGATGCGCCTGTTCGCCGGCGCGGGCATCGTGGCCGGCTCCGATCCGGTCGCCGAGCTGGCCGAGACGAACGCCAAGCTGGTTCCGATGAGAGACGCGTTGGGAGACTGAGGGTGAAGCTGACGAAGTTCGCGCATGCCTGTGTCCGGCTGGAGAAGGACGGGAAGGTCCTGCTCGTCGATCCGGGGACGTTCAGCGAGGACGCCGTGTTCGAGCGCGCCGACGCGATCCTGGTCACGCACGAGCACCCGGACCACCTCGACGTGGAACGCATTTCGGCTCTGGACGCGCCGGTCTACACCAACGCGGGCGTGGCCGCACAGTTGAGCAGCCTGGGCGACCGGGTCAGCGTGGTCGCCGACGGGCAGTCCTTCGAGGCGGCCGGCTTCGCGGTCCGTGCCTACGGCAAGGATCACGCGGTGATCCTGCCGGAGCTGGGCGTTCCGTGCGAGAACGTCGGCTACCTGATCGAGGACGCCGTCTACCACCCGGGCGACTCGTTCACCCGCCCCGACCGCCAGGTGCACACCAACCTGGTCCCGATCTCCGGCCCGTGGTTCTCGCTCCCGCCCGCGATCGAGTACGCCCGCACGATCACCGCCGAGCAGACGATCGGCATCCACGACGGCCTCCTCAGCCCCATCGGCCTCGGCATGATGAAACGCTGGCTAGGCGAACAAGGCGGCCGCCCATACCTCGGCCTGGACCCAGGCGAATCCACCGAACTCACCTGAGCCCAAGGACACCGCCTCCGGCGGCGACTGTTCTCTCGCCGCCTCCGGCGGAAGCTGCCACATCCCGTCACGGGCAAGGTGATCGGCGAGCAGCACCTGGAGCGGTGAGCGCGTGACACACCGGCTGGACACGCGGCCGTGTTGCTGAGGATCGCCGTGTTGAGCACCGGATCCCGTTGCAGGAAAGGGAAGGCGAGCTCCTTGAACGCGGCCGGGTCGCTGGTGACGCGCGCGATCATGCGGTGAACTCGACGTCGACGAAGTCCGCGACCTGGCGGTACCCGGCCTCGTGGTAGATCTTGTTCGAGGTCGGGTTGGCCAGGTCCGTGTAAAGGCACGCCTGGTTGCCCTGCGCAAGGATCTCCGCGGAGACGTGGCTGGTGAGCGCACCGGCGTACCCGCGCCGCCGGTGCTCCGGTGGGGTGTAGACCGGCCCGACCCGGCAGGCCCCGAAGACCGGGTGGTGGTAGCCGACCATGCTCACCGGCTCGCCGCCCGCCTCCCAGATCCACATGCTCTTGCTCTTCAGCTGGTCCTCGGCCCACTCCAGGCTGGGCTCGTGGAACTCGTCAGCGAATCCGTCCGCGACCCAGGCCGCGACCAGCGCCGTCTCGTCGTCGTTCATCAAGCGCGGGGAGCCCTCCGCCGACAACGGCGTCAGCGTGCCGAGCTTGTGCAGGCGGGTCGCCTTGGTCTCGGTCGCCGTACCGCCGCGCCGCTCGCACCAGCGATCAGCGAATCGCCGGGCGGCAGGGCGATCGCCTGCCACGCCGATCTGCTCGATCGGTACGTCGAGATACGCGTCGGCGACCGCTTCGGCGTACTCCGGTCGCAGCGCGCCGAGGTAGACCATCCGCCCGGGCGTCCGCATCGCGGCACCGACCACCTCGCCGGCGCCGTCGTGGACCGAGGCGTAGTACGACGGCTCGTCCTCCACGTGGGCCCCGGTGACGCGGGCGCGGACGTTGCTCATGATGAGCGTGTGCAGGACCGGATCCTGTTGCAGGAAAGGGAAGACCGTCTGCTCGAAGGCGGCCGCGTCAGTCGTCACACGCACATCCATGCCTCCGGAGACTACGCCTGAGGAGGTTCCGAGGTCGTCCGGATTTACACTGCGGCTATGTCCACCACGCGGTTGCTCCTGCTCGGGGTCGTGCGGATCTTCCAGCCGGCCTACGGGTACCAGTTGCGCCGCGAGCTGCTCACCTGGAACGTGCAGGAGTGGGCGAACATCAACCCCGGATCGATCTACACCGGTCTGCGGACGCTGGCCAAGCACGGCTATCTGCAGGAGCTCGAGGAGAGCCAGGGTCAGCGGCCGGGGCGTACGTCGTACAAGCTGACGGCCGACGGTGAGACGGAGTACTTCACCCTGCTCCGCGAGGTGCTGTGGGCTGTGGACGGCTTCCGGCCGGACAAGATGCAGGCGGCGCTGAGCTTCCTGTGGTCCCTGCAGCGCGACGAGGTGCTCGCGGCGCTGGACGCCCGGATCACGCAGCTCGAGCAGCGGGAGACGTTCGCGACGTTCTCCGAGCGGCAGGTCACCGAGGACCCCGGTACGCCGAACCACGTGGTCGAGATGTTCCGGATCGCCACCGCCCGCGACCGCGGCGAGCTCGAGTGGACCCGTTCCTTCCGCGACCGCGTCGCCGACGGCGCCTACTCCTTCGCCGGCGAACCGCCCGACTGGGAGCCGGCTCCCGGCCTGGTCACCCTCTGGGGCGAGGTCCCCGACCCGCCCGTCGACTGACCGCGCTCAGCCGCTCCGAGCACCGACTAATCAACATTGACTATTCAATGTTGATTGGTGAGACTTGCTCCCATGATGATCGAAGCGCGCGGGCTGGCGCGTACTTTCAAGACCAAACGCGGCCCGGTGGAGGCCGTGCAGGGGGTGGATCTCGACGTCGCCGACGGGGAGATCGTCGGCTTTCTCGGGCCGAACGGGGCCGGCAAGACCACCACGATGCGAATGCTGGCGACCCTGATCAAGCCGACCGCCGGCACCGCGACGGTGGCCGGCTGCGACCTGGCGAAGGACCCGGTCGGGGTCCGCCGCGGCATCGGGTACGTGTCCCAGAGCGGCTCGACCCTGCCGGAGGCGATCGCCGGCGACGAGGTCGTCGACCACGCCCGGCTGTACGGCGTACCGAAGGCCAAGGCGGCCGCGGACGGCCAGCGGCTGTTCGAGGAACTGGACCTGCCCGGCCTGTGGCGGCGGCAGTGCAAGACCCTGTCCGGCGGCCAGCGGCGCCGGCTCGACATCGTGATGGGGCTGATCCACGACCCGAAGCTGATCTTCCTGGACGAGCCGACCACCGGTCTCGACCCGCAGGCCCGGGCGAACCTGTGGCAGCACATCCGCAGCCTGCGCGACCGCGGCGCGACGATCTTCCTCACCACCCACTACCTGGACGAGGCGGACGCGCTCTGCGACCGGATCCTGGTCATCGACCACGGCAGGATCGTTGCCTCCGGCACCCCGGACACGCTGAAGCAGCAGGTCTCCGGCGACGCGGTCCGGCTCAGCCTCGCCGACGCCGGCCAGGCGCCCGCGGTGACCAAGATCGTCCAGGAACTCGCCGGTGCGACCGAGTTCGAGACCGACGGTGACGTGGTCGGCTTCCGGATCCCGCGCGGCGGGTCGGTGCTGCCCGGCCTGCTTCGCCAGGTCGATGCCCAGGGCATCGAGCTGAACGGTGTCGAGGTGCACCGACCGACGCTGGACGACGTGTTCCTGACCATGACCGGCCGTTCACTCCGCGACGAGGACGCCACGCCCGCCGGCAGCGAGACCGAGGAGGCCGTGGCATGAGCACGCTTCGCGAGACCTGGATCGTCTTTCACCGCGCGATGCGGCTGACGTTGCGAAACCCGATGTGGGCGGTGCTGATGCTCAGCCAGCCGCTGCTGTACTTGTTCCTGTTCGGCCCGCTGCTGAAGCCGATCACCGCGCAGATCAGCCAGGGCGCGACCACCAACGCGTACCAGGTGTTCATCCCCGGCCTGATCGTCCAGCTCGGCATGTTCGGCGCGATGTTCGTCGGCTTCGGCCTGATCGCGGAGTACCGGGCCGGCGTGATCGAGGCCGACCGGGTCACCCCGGCGTCCCGGATGGCTCTGATGGCAGGGCGGGTACTGCGGGATGTCGTCGTACTGGTCGTGCAGACGCTGGTGTTGCTGATCGCCGCGGTCCCGCTCGGTCTGCGGGCGCCGTGGGGCGGTGTGCTGTTGTCGCTGGTGATCGTCGCGCTGCTCGGTGCCACGTTCGCGTCGCTGTCGTACTCGGTCGCGCTCATCACCAAGAGCGAGGACGCGCTGGCCCCGTTGCTGAACGGGATCGCGATGCCGCTCCTGCTGCTGTCCGGCATCCTGCTGCCGATGCAGATCGGCCCGGAGTGGTTGCAGCGGCTGTCCGACATCAGCCCGCTCAAGCACGTGGTGAACGGGGTGCGCGCGCTGTTCCGCGGCGACATCGACAACAGTTCGTCGCTCTGGGGTCTGTTCTGGGTCGTCCTGCTGACGATCATCGGACTGACTGTCGGCGCACGGACCTTCCGGAAGGAATCCGCATAGCCTCCTTCCCCGGATTTCGGCTTTCGGGTAAGGCGTTGTTCATCGGGGAGTCGCTGGGCGGGATTAGCCTCCGGCCATGCGCTCGCCGATGGTCCGTGGGGTGGTCGGCTCGGCCGTAGTCGCCGTGGCGAGCCTGGTGACCTCGGTGGTGCCGCCCTCCTCGTGGGTGGCGTCGTTCCCGATCACCGGCGACCTGCGGGCCACTCTGCCCGGCCGGATGGTCGGACTGTCGTTCATGGTGGCCGGGCTCGGGCTGATGGCCTGGGCCTGGCTGTCCGTGGGTCGGCAGGTCATGGCTGGTTTTCGGCCTCCAGTACTGCGCATGGCGGCGTACTGGAGTGTGCCGCTGCTCCTGATCCCGCCACTGTTCAGTCGGGACGCGTGGAGCTACGCCGCGCAGGGTGCCCTCGTTGCCGAGGGGTTCAACCCGTACGACGTGGGCCCTGGCGTACTGTCCGGCCACATCGTCGAGGCCGTTGACCCGATGTGGATGCAGACGCCGGCGCCGTACGGACCACTACCTCTCGCGTACGGCGGCCTGGTCGCGCAGCTCATCATGGACCCGTACGTGCTGATGCTGGCGCACCGGCTGCTCGCCGTACTGGGGATCGTGTTGATCGCCTGGGCCGTACCGCGGCTTGCGACCGCGTGCCGGGTGGACCCGGTGTTCGCGACGTGGTTGGTGGTCGCGAACCCGGTGCTGATCACGCATGGCCTTGGCGCTGCGCACAACGACGTACTGATGCTCGGACTGGCTTGTAGCGCGTTTGCGCTGGCTTTGACTGGTCGGTGGGGCACTGCGGCGGTTGTGGCTGGTGCAGCGGCTGCTGTGAAGCTGCCGGGCGGGCTGGTGGTGGTCGCCATCGCGGCGGTGATGAGTCCGCTGGCTGGGCGGGCTCTTCGCTTCGCGAGTCTGGCGATCGCCGGTGCGGTGTCCGTGCTCACGCTGGTGACGATCGGTGAGTTGACTGGTGTGGGGTCGGGTTGGCTGAGTGCCCTCGACGTACCCGGCCTGGTGCGTTCGCCCTTCTCCATCGCGAACCTGATCGGAATGGCCGCGTCCGGCGTACTCGGCTGGCTGGGCGAGGACACCGCCGCCGAGCAGGCTCTCCAGATCGTCCGTCTGGTCGGAATGCTCACGGCCGTCACGCTGATCGCCGTACTGAGCCTCCGCTCCTCCATCCACCACGCAGCCCGCGCAGTAGGCATCGCCCTGCTGGCGGTGGTCGTCTTAGGCCCGAGCGCCCACGACTGGTACTTCCTCTGGTGCCTACCGTTCCTAGCCGTCGCCCGCCCCGGCCGCAGACTCACCACCACCATCACCGCAGTAAGCCTCATCTTCACCATCGCCGCGCCCCTCAACTCCTCCCTCCGCGGCGCCACCATCCCAATCCTGACCACCACCGCCCTGGCGATCGCGACCATCGCACCCCTGCTCAACCACTTGCGCACGCTGCAGCCGGAGAAGAAGGCTCGGGTCCCGGTCACTGCTGCTTGAGCGCCGCCAATAGCCCTTCACTCAAGGACCGGTGGTCACTGCGCGACACCCGCGCTTCGACCACGTCCACGCCGGCGACGGTGGGGGCTAGGGCGGCGCGGAGGGCGTCGGGGGATTCGGTGAGGGTGTAGGGGGTGTTGGTGGCGGCGCAGAGGGAGGCGAGGTTGGTGTTGTGGGGGGTGCCGAAGATGCGTTCGAAGTGGGTGGCGTGGGTGGGGTCACCTTGTTCGAGGGTGGAGAAGATGCCGCCGCCGTTGTCGTTGACGACGACGATGCGCAGGTCGGGGCGGGCCTCGTCAGGGCCGATGATCAGGCCGTTGGCGTCGTGCAGGAAGGCCAGGTCGCCGATCAGCGCGTACGTCGGGCCGGCGTTGGCCAACGCGGCGCCGACAGCTGTCGAGATGGTGCCGTCGATACCGGCCAGGCCGCGGTTGGCGATGGTGCGGATCGGGACGACGGGGGCGAGGTCGAGGTCGCGGACCGGGTTCGAGGAGGCGACCACGAGCATGCCGTCGGCACCGACCGCTTCGCCGACGATCGCCGCGACGCCCGGACCGGTGAGGCCGTCGGCGAGGACCTTGTCGATCACCGGTCGGGCCAATTGGTCCGCGTGCTGCCAGCGGTCGAGCCAGTCGGTGGTGTCGGGGCCGGTGACCTCCAGCCCGGTGACGACGGACGCCGCGCTCCGGGCCGGGTCCGGCCACAGCCCGGTCGGCGAGACCACGATCACCTCGACGTCGGGCCGGGCGAGCAGCCTGGCGATCGGTCGCGACAGTGTCGGGTGCCCGAACACGAGTACCCGCTCGATCTCCCCGGCCAAAGAGTTTGCCTGAAGCAACAACCGGTACGCCGAGATGACCGCGGGACCGGTCCGGGCCCGGCTGGACGGCTCGGCGAACAACGGCCACTGACCACCCTCGGCAGCCAACCGCGCGGCCTGCGACGCCCCATCCCCAGCAACAACCACAGTCTTCGGCCCAGGTGCGACAGCCGACGGCTGACCGGCTGCCGCATGCACAGCAGTCCAAGGCCCAGTACTACGACCATCCAGCGACTCTGGCCACTCGGGCCCATCAGTAGGCACCAACGGCTCAGCCAACGGGCAGTTGAGGTGCACCGGCCCCGGATCCGACGACCGAGCTCCCACTGCGTTGGCCACGGCCCGTGCGACCTGCGAACGCCAGTACGCCACCTGCCCGACCTCACGCACCGGCGTACCCATCTCGTGGAACAGCCGCACCGCAGACCCAAACACCTTCAGCTGGTCCGTAGTCTGGTTGGCGCCGCTCCCCCGCAGCGCCGGCGGCCGGTCCGCGCTCAGCACGATCAGCGGCAGCCCACTGTGCGACGCCTCCAACACGGCCGGGTGCAGGTTCGCCACCGCAGTACCGGACGTCGTCACCACCGGCACCGGCAGTCCGGTCCCTCGGATCAACCCGATCGCCAGGAACCCCGCCGTACGCTCGTCGATCCGAACGTGCAGCCGCAGACGGCCGTCACGATCAGCAGCAGCCAGTGCCAACGCCAGCGGAGCGCTGCGCGAGCCCGGCGCCACCACGGCCTCCCGTACGCCGCAACGGATCAGCTCGTCGACCACCACAGTCGCAAACGCCGTGGACGGGTTCATCCAGCACTCCTCTTCTGCACTCGATTCATGCGCTCTTCCCACGCCGCAGTCCTGGCTGCATCCGCCCGAGCCGCTTCCAGCAACACAGGATCCGGCTGAACACGCTTCACCGGCAGGAAGCCGTCCACTGGCAGCAAGGGCTCAGCAACGACCTCACTGGTGAACATGGACACCGTGGCCAGTCCACACGCATAAGGCAGCTCCGGCAGCGCAGCAGCGAGTGCCACACCAGCAGCGATGCCGACAGACGTCTCCAACGCCGACGACACCACCACAGGCAGTCCAAGCAGTTCAGCGATCTCCAAGCACGCCCGCACTCCACCGATGGGCTGCACCTTGAGTACGGCGATGTCCGCCGCCTCCAGCTTCTTCACCAGCATCGGGTCCTCGGCACGCCGAATGGACTCGTCCGCAGCCACCGGTACGTCGACCAGCCGTCGTACCGCGGCCAGATCCTCCACAGCCGCACAGGGCTGCTCGACGTACTCCAGGTCGAACCGCTTGAGCTCCTTCAAGCAGCGCACCGCCTCGTCGACCGACCAACCACCATTGGCGTCGACACGCACCCGCCCCGGCCCGATCGCGTCCCGCACGGCCTCCACACGTGCCAGGTCATCCGCCAACGTCTGCCCCGGCTCAGCCACCTTCACCTTGGCAGTGCCACAACCGGACGCCCGCACGATCTCAGCGGCCCTGTCCGGCGTCACCGCAGGCACAGTGCAGTTCACGGGTACGGCGGTACGCACCGGAGCCGGCCACCCGTCCTCAGCCGCCTCCCGCGCAGCCTGCAGCCAGGAGACACACGTGGCGTCGTCGTAGTCCAGGAAGGGACTCCACTCGGCCCACCCGGCAGGCCCCTCGAAGAGCATGCCCTCGCGCACGGTGATCCCGCGGAACTTGTTCTTCAACCCGATCGAGTACGTGATCACCGCACGCCCTCCACCAGCCGCCGGCGATCCACCTTGCCCGAGGCAAGCATCGGCAGTGCGCTCAGCGGGATCACCTCACGCGGCGCCCAGGTCCGCGGCAACACCTCGGCCACGAAGTCCCGCAACTCGTCCCGCCCGGCGTCACCGACCACGAACGCGACGACCCGAGTCCCCCACTCCGCGTCCGGCACACCGAGCACGACCGCATCCGCGACGGCCGGGTGCTCGAGCAGTCGCGCCTGCACCGACGGCAGCGTCACGTTCACCCCACCGGAGATCACCACGTCGTCGAGCCGCCCGATCACCTTCAAGCGCCCGTCCACCAACAGCCCGCGGTCCTGGGTCCGGAACCACCCGTCCCGCAGCACCTCCGCGGTCAGCTCCGGCCGCAGCCGGTACCCGGAGAACAGCGTGGGCCCCTTGATCAGGATCCGCCCGTCGTCGAAGTCGATCGACGTCCCCGGCAACGGCTCACCGGCGTACACGCAGCCGCTACCCGTCTCCGTCATCCCGTACGCCGGTATGGCGGTCACCCCGGCCTCCGCGGCCCGGGCCTTCAAACCGGCCGGCGTCGAGGCCCCGCCGATGACGATCGCGTCGAAGGACCGCAGCGCGTCCAGGTCCGTCTCCAGGTAGCGGGCCAACTGGGTCGGCACCATCGCCGTGTAGCGCCGCGGCCCAGTCATGGACGCGGCAGCCGCGCTGAAGCTGTCCTCCATCACCACCGGCGCCAGACCGGCCAGCACGGACCGCGTGAGGATCTGCAGCCCGCCGACGAAGTACGGCTTCATCGGCAGCAGCCACTGCCCCGGTCCACCGAGCCGCTCATGCGTAGCGGTGGCGGACGCGACCAGCGCATCCCGCGAGAGCAGCACGCCCTTCGGCTCACCGGAGGACCCGGATGTGGTCAGCACCACAGCGCACCCGTCCTCCAGCCGCTCGTCCGGTGCTGCCGCCTGCCGGACCCGGGCCGCATCCGCCGGATCGGGTGGCAAGGGGGCGAACGGCGTACCGCTGCCATCCAGTACTGCGGTGAGCGCGGACAGCACGGCATCCGGCGTACCGGGGACCAGGCGCAAGGTAGACATGTCAGCAACGAGCGTACGGCCCGGCCGCGGCGGTCCCGCTCGCGGCTGACACAATCGACAGTCATGGCCACCCCTGCCCAGTGGATCGAAGGCGCGCGCCCACGTACGCTGCCCGCCGCGATCGCTCCCGTCCTCGTCGGAACCGGTGCAGCCGCCTACCTGGACGGCTTCGTCTGGTGGAAGGCGCTACTCGCCCTCGGTGTCGCGCTGGCCCTGCAGATCGGGGTCAACTACGCCAACGACTACAGCGACGGCATCCGCGGCACGGACGAGAACCGGGTCGGTCCACTGCGCCTGGTCGGCTCCAAGGTCGCCACTCCGAGACAGGTGAAGACCGCAGCCTTCACCTGCTTCGGTGTGGGCGCCGTGCTCGGGATCATCCTGAGTGCGACGTCCAACTGGTGGCTGCTGGTCGTGGGAGCGGCGTCACTCGTCGGTGCGTGGTTCTACACCGGCGGCAAGAAGCCCTACGGCTACCGGGCGCTCGGTGAGGTCAGCGTCTTCCTCTTCTTCGGTCTGGTCGCCGTACTGGGCACTACCTATGTGCAGGCGGAAACACTGAGCTGGACGGCTCTAGCCGGCGCTGTGGCGATCGGGTCGATCGCCTGCGCGCTGCTGGTGGCCAACAACCTGCGGGACATCCCCACCGACACCGTGACCGGCAAGCGCACACTGGCCGTGGTCCTGGGTGCCGCCCGCTCCCGCCAGCTGTACGCCGCCCTCGTCGCGCTCGCCTTCGTCCTAGCAGCCGTCTCAGCCCTCGCGACACCGTGGACCCTGCTGGCGCTCATCGCCCTGCCACTGGCTGTCAAAGCAATCCGCGTGGTCATGAGCGACGCAGTCGGCCCCGCCCTCATCCCGGTCCTCAAGGGGACGGGCCTGACCGAGCTCCTCTACGCCATCGGCCTGGCAGTTGGTCTGGCACTTGGCGGGTAGTTCTTCCCACGCGTGCTACGCAGTCGCTCCTTCGTCGCGCCGGCTACGCGCGCTCCCGCCCACCCTCGGCTTGTCGCCGGTGCATCCATGCCGGGCTGCCGCCGGCGTGCGCGGGGCTATCGCCCGCGATCTTGCGGGACTACCGCCCGCGATCTGCGGGGCTGCCGCCCCGCGGGTGGCCGGCTGTCGCTCGGCGTTCTGCGGCCTTATCGGCCTCGCTTGCGGGCGCATCGCCCGCATGCTGCGCGGCTCCTTCGTCGCCCGCGATCGATGGCCCGGCCACCGTCCGTCTACGGGCCAACTCCTGACCGGGTCAACCGTCAAAACCCCGAGCCGGCTGACCACGGTTGGCCATCTCGCGGACGAGCGCCGGCCAGGCCACCGACCGCGGGCGACGAAGGAGCCCGCAACCGCGGGGCGACAGCACCGCAGGTCGCGGGGCGACAGCACCGCAGGTCGCGGGGCGACAGCAACGCAGGTCGCGGGGCGGCAGCCCGCAAGGAAACTCGGGTGGGCGGGAGCGCGCATAGCTGGCGCGACGAAGGAGCGACTGCGTAGCACGCGTGGGAAAGTCCACAGTCCCCCAACACCACAATCACTCGCTGACGAACACCGGCCAAGCAGTCAACGGCGGGCGATGAGCCCGAACGATGCCGGCGACAGCCCGGCAAGAAACACACCGGCGACAAGCCGAGGGGGTGGGCGGGAGCGCGCGTAGCGGGTGCGACTCATTAGGAGTGCCCGCGCAGCACGTGGGGGATTAAGCGCTAGGCTCCCGCCACCGCCCACTCGTGACAAATGTTTCCAGCGTGCCCAAGTACGGCGCGATATCGATCCCGTTGGTGCGGAGCCACGCGTCGTCGTAGTACGTGTTGCCGTACCTCTCACCGCTGTCGCACAACAACGTCACGATGCTCCCGCGGACGCCCGTACGGCGCATCTCCTCGGCCAACCGCAATGAGCCCCAGAGGTTCGTACCTGTCGAACCGCCGACCAGACGGCCAGTCACCCGCGAGCAGAACCGCATCGCCGCGATCGAGGCGGCGTCTGGGACGGCGATCATCCGGTCAACCACGCCGAGGACGAACGACGGCTCCACCCGCGGCCGGCCGATTCCCTCGATCCGGGACGGGCGGCCGGTGGAGAAGTCGTCGTCGCCGGCCTCGAAGGCGGGGAAGAAGGCCGAGTTCTCCGGGTCGACCACCGCGACCGAGGTGTCATAGCGCTGGTAGCGGACGTAGCGGCCGATGGTCGCGGACGTACCGCCGGTGCCGGCGCCGACCACGATCCAGGTGGGGATCGGGTGCTGCTCGAGACTCAGTTGGCCGAAGATCGACTCGGCGATGTTGTTGTTGCCGCGCCAGTCAGTGGCCCGTTCGGCGTACGTGAACTGGTCCATGTAGTGGCCGCCGGTCTCCTCGGCCAGCCGCTTCGCCTCGCCGTAGATCTGGCCGGAGCGCTCGACGAAGTGGCAGCGGCCGCCGTAGAACTCGATCAGCTCGACCTTCTCGGGGCTGGTCGAGCGCGGCATCACCGCGATGAACGGCAGGCCGAGCAGGCGGGCGAAGTACGCCTCGCTGACCGCGGTCGAGCCGCTGGAGGCCTCGATCACCGTGGTGCCCTCGCGGATCCAGCCGTTGCACAGCGCGTACAGGAACAGCGAGCGGGCGAGCCGGTGCTTGAGCGAGCCGGTCGGGTGCACGGACTCGTCCTTCAGGTACAGGTCGACCCCGGTGAGTTCAGGCATCGGGAACACGTGCAGGTGGGTGTCCGCGCTCCGGTTCGCGTCGGCGTCCACGATCCGGATCGCCTCGGACACCCAGGCCCGGGCCTTGTCGTCGCGCCGATCAACCTCACGACACACCGCGTCAACCTCACTCATGCGGGCCAGGCTAGATGCTAAGGGCCGGATTTGAGTATTCCTACGCTCGGTCACCGGACGCCGGGCCGGAACGATGAGGCCCATGATTCCGATGGGTCCGATCGAGTTCTCGCCGGCCGAGGTGGCGATGATCCTCACCGTCATGGCTCTGGTCGGCGTCTGCGCCGCGCTGCCCGCCACGATCCCGCTGGCCCTGGTCGGTCACCGCCGCGGCGCGCAGTACCCGGGCTGGAACGCGCTCTGGTACTGGCTGTGCGGGACGATTCCTACTGTGGTGATCATGGGCGCGCTGATCCAGACCGGGATCGGGTGGGCCGTCGTGCCGCTGAGCTGGCCGCCCGCGCTCCTGGTCGCCTGGTTGCTCAAACCGCGGCGACCCGGCGGCGAGCTAGGTTGGGGGGACATGACGTCTGGGCGGCAGGGGGAGCGATGAGCGAGCACGAAGAGCGGCCGACGCGGCAGCGGGCCACGTTGACTGAGATCAGTTCGCGGGCATGGGAGCACCCGGCGGACCGGGGCGCGCTGGTGGCGCTGCGGCAGCTGAAGGGCTTCGACTACGTCCTGCGGAAGCTGTCCGGGCTGATCAACGAGCGGGCCTTCCGGCTGCAGTTCCTCGGCTCGGCGATCCGGGTCGACGAGCGCCAGTTCCCCACCGTGCACCGGCTCTACACCGAGGCCGGTACGACGCTCGACGTACGGCAGCTGCCCGAGCTGTACATCACCAACAGCCCGATCTGGAACGCCGTCACCATCGGCATGGACAAGCCCTTCATCGTCGTCAACAGCGCTCTGCTGCAGGGTCTGGACGAGGAAGAGCTCCGGTTCATCCTCGGTCACGAGCTCGGCCACGCGCAGAGCGGGCACGCGCTCTACCAGTCCCTGCTGTTCTGGCTGATGCGGCTGACCGGCGCGGTGAACTGGATGCCGATCGGTGCTCTCGGCATCCGTGCGATCATCGCCGCCCTGCACGAGTGGTCCCGCAAGGCCGAGCTCTCCGGCGACCGGGCCGGCCTGCTCGCCGTACAGGACCCGGCGGTCGCGCTGCGCGTCCAGATGAAGCTGGCCAGCGGCGGCCAGCTCCGCGAGCTCGACACCACCGCGTTCCTGGCGCAGGGGACGGAGTACGAGAGCGCGGGCGACCTGCGGGACAGCCTGCTGAAGCTGCTGCTGCTCGAGGCGCAGTCGCACCCGCTGGCCGTCGTCCGGGCGCACGAGCTGCGGCGCTGGGTGGACGAGGGCGAGTACACCCTGATCGTCTCCGGCACCTACCCGAAGCGGCAGGACGACGCCACCGCCTCGATGTCGCAGGAGGCGAAGAACGCGGCCAAGTCCTACTCCGACGCCTTCGCCCGCTCCCAGGACCCGCTCGCCAAACTCATCCGCGACATGGGCGACGGCCTCGGCGGCGTCCGCGAGTGGGTCTCCTCCAAGTTCCCCCCGCCCCGCTGACTCCAAGCCCGCAGACAGACGAAGGGCCCGCTTCCCCCTCCCGGGAAGCGGGCCCTTCGAGCTTTTCCGGTCAGCCCATGTGCACCGGGGCCTGACCGTCGGAGGCCAGATCCTTGTGCTTGATGGACAGGCCGACGATGGTGACGACCGCCGCGCCCAGCATCAGGAACGTGGACCAGAGGAACGCGCGGGTGAACCCGTGCGTGGTGGCCACCGCGGTGAACTGACCCTCCAGTTGCTTCAGCTGCTCCGGTGACGCACCGGACTGAGCCGCCTGCTGCAGGCCGGGAGCCAACTCGGTGAACCTGTCCTTGATCGCGTTGGCGGAGATCGTGCCCAGCAGCGCCAGGCCGACCGCACCACCGATCTGCTGGACCGTGTTCAGCACAGCGGAGCCGACACCGGAGTCCTCGTGCGCGACCCCACTGACCGCGGTCAGCGTGAGCGGCACGAAGATCAGGCCCATCCCGAACGACAGCAGCAGGATGAACGGCAGCAGGTGGGTCAGGTACGACGAGTCCACCGCCAGCCGGCTGAATCCGAACATGCCGCCGGACACCAGCACACCACCGGCCCCGGAGATCCAGCGGGGGTCCATCTTCGCCACCAGCGACGAGGCGACCTGGGCCGCGGCCACGATACCGAGGCTGAACGGCAGGAACGCGAACCCGGTCTTCAGCGCGCTGTAGCCCATGATGTTCTGCACGAAGATGCCCAGGAAGTAGAACATCGAGAACATCGCGGCACCGACGACCAGCATCACGAAGAAGCTGACCCCACGGGTCCGGTTGGCCAGGATCCGGAACGGCATCAGCGCGTGCTTGGAGCGGGACTCGATCAGCAGGAAGACCGCGAGCAGGGCCACGCCGCCGAGGATGAACAGCAGCGTGAGCGAGTCGCCCCAACCGTCCGTCGCCGCGTGCGTCAGGCCGTAGACCAGCGAGGTCAGACCCAGCGTGCCGGTGATCGCACCCGGCAGGTCGAACTTGCCGGTCTGGCGCTCGGACTCACCCAGGAAGCGGAACGCGAGTACGGCGACCAGCAGACCGATCGGCGTGTTGATGAAGAAGGTCCAGCGCCAGTCCGCCTCGGTCAGCGCACCGCCGAGGATCAGGCCGACAGCCGCACCGGCGCCGGACATCGCGGCGTACACGCCCATGGCGCGGTTTCGCTCCTTGCCGGCCGGGAAGGTGGTGGTGATCAGCGCGAGCGCGTTCGGCGACGCGGCCGCGGCGGCGACACCTTGCAGGATCCGGCTGGCCAGCAGCACACCCTCGCTCTGGGCGATACCGCCGATGAACGAGGCCACACCGAACAGCACGACACCGAACACGAACACCTTGCGGCGGCCGAGGATGTCCCCGATCCGGCCGCCGAGCAGCAGCAGACCACCGAAGGCCAGCGCGTAGGCGTTGACCACCCACGGCAGCGTGGCGTTGCTGAAGCCGAGATCGGTCTGGATGTGCGGCAACGCGATGTTGACGATGGTGCCGTCCAGCACCACCATCAGCTGCGCCATGCTGATCAGCGCGAGCGCGATGCCGAGATTGCGATGGCCGTGACCGTTGCCGGCCTCGGTCACCGAGTCGACCGGCCGGTTCTCCGGCGGATCGGCCTTGACGACGTCTTCGGACATGAATATTTCCCCTCTTGGGCGTAACTGCCTTGGTAGCTAGCGGACCGGCCCCTCACCGGTCAGCTCGCCTGCGACCCCCGCGCCGCAGGCAGGATCACGTTGTCGATCACTCGGAGAATCAGGTCGTCGGTGGGCGGGACGCCGAGGATGTAGGCGTGGTGCACGATGACCGCCGGCAACGTCACCGACAGCAGCTCCACATCGACCTCGGGCGCGATCTCGCCACGCGCGACCGCGCGCTCGTAGACCTTCCGCGTCAGCGCCAGCCGGGGTGCCAGGAACCGCTCCTGGAACGCCGTCTTCAGCTCCGGATCCCGGTGCAGTGCGGTGACCAGACCGGCGATCACCGACATCGGCATCTCGTCGGTGAAGCCGCCGTCGCCGCAGGACATCGAGATCAGGTCACCGCGCAGGCTGCCGGTGTCGACGTCCTCGGGCAGCGGGCAACCCTTCGCCCGGCTGATCGCGTCGACGACCAGGTCGGCCTTGGTGGACCAGCGCCGGTACAGCGTCGCCTTGCTGGCCTTGGCAGCCGTCGCCACCGCGTCCATGGTCAGCCGGTCGTACCCCAACTCGGCCACCACAGCCACGGTCGCGTCGAGGATCTCCTCTTCACGACCGCCTTCGACCCGAGGCCGATGCCGCACACCCGCTGACTCCACCACTCATCACCCTGCGTAAACACATAGTCACCGATAGAACGAAACGGTTTCGTTTCATCCATCACTCTACGACTCATGTGAAGGAGTGCACAAAGGATTTTGGCGGGATTTTTCGAGTGGCCTAGGTCACTCTCCGTACCAGTCGCGCAGGTGGTACGCCGTTCTCAGGCGTAGCTGCCCGATCGGGCTGCCCGACCGGCCGACTCCGGTGCACGAAAAACAGCCCCCACACCTCGTCGCGAGGGGTGAGGGCCGAGTGGTCAGGTGGTCAGTCGTCGTCTTCGGCGGTGCGCGCCTGCTCGATCCGGTGCGACATCTTCTCCGCGCGGTGCTCGATCTTTCCGGCCAGCCGGTCGCGGGCGGAGCGCAGCACGAAGATCGACAGGATGGAGGAGACGATCAGGGCCAGCAGCAACAACGGGAAGACGGTCAGCCAGTTGTTCAGGGCGAACCACAGCACGGCGAAGCAGGCGGCGAACAGGGCCGCCCGCAGGCCGGTGTAGATGGCGAACTCCTTCATCTCACACCCCAGCGTAGGAGTGCAGACCGGAGACCAACAGGTTCACTCCGACGAAATTGAAGATGAAGACGAACCAGCCGACGATCGCGATCGTCGCGGCCCGGCGGCCACGCCAGCCCGCCGTGGCCCGCGCGTGCAGGTAGGCGGCGTACACCACCCAGGTGACCAGCGACCAGACTTCCTTCGGGTCCCAGCCCCAGTAGCGGCCCCAGGCGTACTCGGCCCAGATCGGCCCGGCCACCAGGACACCGAACGTCCACAGCGGGAAGGCGAACGCCAGCACCTTGTACGCCGTACCGTCCATCGCCTCGGCACTCGGCAGCCGGCGCAGCGAGGCCGACATGGTCCCACCGGCCAGCACTCGCCGCTCGGCCCGAGCCTTGATCAGGTAGAGCACCGACACCAGGCCGCCGACCGTGAATGCACCGCCGGAGATCGCCGCCGCGGACACATGGATGACGAGCCAGTACGAGTGCAGCGCCGGCACGAGCGGCCCGGCAGGGGTATAGAGCGCGAGAGTCGCGAGACCCAGTACTGCGGCCACCACCAGCGTGACGCCGAGACCCAGCCACTGCAGGCGGTAGCGGTGCACGAAGAGCAGGTAGACCGCGGCGACCGCGAGCGACGCCGTGATCGAGAACTCGTACATGTTGCCCCACGGCACCCGCTCGGCCGCGAGACCACGAGTGAGCACACCGCCCAGGTGCAGCACGAAGGCCAGCCAGGTCAGCAACAGCCCGATGCGGCTGGCCGCTTCCATCCGCTCGGTCCGGCTTGAAGAAGCGTCGTCAACCGGACTGTCGACAGCAGCCGTAGCACCGGCCGACCCACTCGAGACCTGCTCGGAGCCGTCGGCCGCGACCAGCACCTCAGCCTCTTGCTGCACTTCGGCAGCCTGGGTCACGACCGCTCGGCCCGCAGCCCATTCGAACGCGTGCGACATCATCGCCAGTGCGTAGATGACAGTGGCAGTCGGGACCAACAGGTTGGAGACTTGCGCGAAGGTCTCCGGGCTCATGGCTGCTCCTGCTTACTCGATGGAACTGGTCTCAGGCTGTCGGTGATGGCCTGGAGTTCGTCGCCGAGGCCACGCTCGGGTCCGCGGTCCAGTCCCGCGACTTCGACCACGGTACGCCCGTCCTGGGTCCGGACCCGCACCCAGGTACGCCGTGGATGCACGAACAGCGATCCCATCAGCCCGAGGATCGCCAGCAGGATGCCGGCCAGAGCCAGGTCCGTGCCCGGGGTGTGGCTGACCTGCAGCTTCACCCAGCGGCTGTACCCGTCGAAGGTGATCGAGCCCAGCTTGTCCGGCAACGTGGTGGTCTGCCCCGGCGCCATCTGGAACCGCAGCTTGTCGCCGTCCTTCTCGAACTGGGTCAGCTTCGACTTGTCCAGCTGGTAGACCGACTGCGGCTTCCCGGTCTCCTCCTGCGGCCGGCCGTAGTACGCCGTCATCACCAGCTCGGGGTTGAGGTCGTCCGGGAACACCGAGACCGGCCCCCGCTGGTCGATCACCGCGGTCGGCAGGAAGAAGCCTTCGAAGCCGAGCTGGGCCGGCCGGGCGTCCGGTGCCTTGATCACACCGAACGACGAGAAGTTGCCGTCCTGCGGGAGGAACGGCGCCGGACCGGAGAACGCGACCTGCCCGTTCCCGTCCTTGACCGTCACCCGCGGCGCGTAGCCGTGGCCGAGCAGGTAGACACTGCTGCCGTCGAGCTTGAGCGGGTGGTTCACCTTCAGGTCGTACGACCTCTCCGGTGCGTCCGGCGTCTGCTGGTAGGTCAGCTGCGCGTTGAACTCGCGGGCCGCACCACGTTGCGGGCCGTCCTCCTGGAACTTCACCTGGAAGTCCTTCACCGTCAGCGAGAACGGCGGCAGGTCGTCCTCGCTGAACACCCGGCCCGGCGCGAAGTCGTCGTACTGCGCCAATGAGTTGGAGAAACCGTTGCCCACGACAACCAGGACGGTGCCGCGGTAGCCGAACAGCGAACCCCAGGCGACGCCGATCAGCGCCAGGATCAGGGAGAAGTGGAAGAGCAGGTTGCCGGCCTCGCGCAGATAGCCACGCTCGGCCCCGATCGCACCGTCGTACGCCTCGACCCGGAAGCGGCGTTTGCGAAGCTCGCGGGTGGCGCGCTCGAGCACGTCGCCGGGCTCGTCGATCGTGAAGCTCTGGTAGCCGGCCAGCCGGTTCAGGTTGCGCGGCGGCTTCGGCGGCCGGGCCCGGACGGCCTTCAGGTACACGCCGAGCCGGGGCACCACACACCCGATCAGCGAGATGAACAGCAGCAGGTAGATGGCCGAGAACCAGGCCGACTTGTAGACGTCGAACAGCCCGAGCTTGTCGTAGATCGGCCCGAGTGTCGTGTGCGCCTCGAGGAAGTCGGACACCTTGATCGGGTCGATCCCGGTCTGCGGGATGAGCGACCCCGGGACGGCGCCCAGCGCGAGCAGGAAGAGCAGCACCAGGGCCGTCTTCATCGACGTCAGCTGCCGCCAGGTCCAGCGCAGCCACCCGACCAGGCCCAGCGCCGGCGGTTCGTTGGGTGGCTCCGGCGGTGCGGCGGCGCGATCCTTGACCACGGTCATGTCACACCGCCGACCCGAAGTTGCTGACCCACTGCCTGAGGTCGGCGGTCATCGAATCCCACACTCCCGTCAGCAGCAGCAGTCCCACCGCGATCATCAGTACGCCGCCGATCCGGATCACCAGCACCTGGTGGGCCCGGACCCACGCCACCGCGGCCAGCATCCGCCGGAACGCCAGCGCCGCCACGATGAACGGAATGCCCAGCCCGAGACTGAACACCATCGCCAGCGTCGCACCCCGCCCGGTGCTGCCCTCGGTCGCGGCCAGCGTCATCACGGTCCCGAGCGTCGGCCCGATACACGGCGTCCAGCCGAATCCGAACAGTACGCCGAGCAGCGGCGCCGCCGCGATCCCGACGGCCGGCACCCGGTGCACCCGCAGATCCTTCTGCAGGAACCCGAACCCGCCGAGGAACACCAGCCCCAGGACGACGGTCAGCGCGCCGAGCACCCGCGTGATCGCGGTCTGGTGCTCGAGCAGAGCATCACCGGCGGCCCCGAAGACGACGCCGGTGAGGATGAACACGGCCGAGAACCCGGCCACGAACAACGCGGTCCCGGCCAGCATCCGCCCACGTCGTTCCGACCCGAGCTCGGCCGCGGACAGGCCGGTGACATAGGACAGGTAGCCCGGCAGCAGCGGTACGACGCACGGCGAGAAGAACGAGATCGCGCCGGCCAGCACTGCGATCGGCAGTGCCACCAGCATCGAGCCCGTCATCGACTGGGCGAACCACTCACCCATCAGCCCGAAGCGTCCTTCACCATGCCTACCAAGGTCTGCTTCGACACCTCACCGAGCACCCGCGCGGCGACCTTGCCGTTCTTGTCGATCACCAGGGTGCTCGGGATCGCCGACGGACTGATCTGCCCGCCGCGGAAGCCGAGCAGCAGTTTGCCGCTCGGGTCGAAGATGCTCGGGTAGGTCATGCCGAACTCCTGGGCGAACTTGCGGGCCGGCGCCTTGTCCAGGTCCCGGGTGTTCAACCCGACGAACTGCACCGACGGGCCGAGTTCCTTCGCCGCCGCGACCAGGTCGGGAGCTTCCTTGCGGCAGGGGTTGCACCACGAACCCCACACGTTGAGCACGACCACCTTGCCGGTGTGGTCGGCCAGGTTCCAGGTCTTGTCGTCGAGGGTCGTGCCGGTGAGGGCCGGAGCCGGTTTGCGGTCCGCCGGAGCGAACACGGACACGTTGCCCGAGCCGCTGACGAAGCCGGTCTGCCCCTGCCGGTTCTCCGAGGCCTGCTGGCCCGACGAGCAGGCCGTAGCGGCCAACAGCACCGCGGCGACCACAACCGACGTACGACGAAACATCACGCGCCGCCCACGAACTTCTTCGGGTTCTTGATCGGCAACAGGTCCTTGGCCGGCTCGGCGTACCCGACCGAGACGATCGACTCGCCGTGGAAGGTGAACGAGGTCAGGCTGGCCAGGCTGCACTGCCGCTTGCGCGGGTCGTGCGGCAGCCGGCGGCCCTCGATCGCGGACCGGACGATCCAGATCGGCAGCTGGTGCGACACGATCAGCGCCTCGTGTCCGGCCGCCTTCTGCCGGGCGGTCTCGATCGCGTCCCGCATCCGGCGGACGATCTGCTGGTACGGCTCACCCCAGGACGGCTTGATCGGGTTGCGCAGCAACCACCAGGCGCTGGGGTTCTTCAGCGCGCCGTCCCCGACACCGAACTTCTTGCCCTCGAACAGGTTCGCCGCCTCGATCACCCGCTCGTCGATGTCCGGGGTCAGCCCGAACACCTTGGCGATCGGCTCCATCGTCTCCTGGGCCCGCTCCAGCGGCGAGCTGACCAGGTGGACGATGTCGCGGCCCTTCACGTGGTCGGCCACGCGTTCGGCCATGGTGCGGCCGAGCTCGGACAGGTGGAAGTCGGGGATCCGGCCATAGAGCACGCCGGTCGGGTTGTACACCTCGCCGTGACGCATCAGGTGCACGACCGTCGTTTCGGTCACCGCTGCCCTCTCCATAGTTCGGTACAGCCCATCAGTTCGGTACAGCCTTCAGTTCTGTACTGCGGCCGCCGCGCGGGCGGCCGGCGCCAGGGCGGACTCGAGTTCGGCCAGCGCGTCGTCGTCGATGGCGCTACTGACGAACCAGGCCTCGAACGCGCTCGGCGGCAGGTAGACCCCGGCGTCCAGCATGGCATGGAAGAACGCCGCGAACCGGGGCAGTACCTGGGCGTTCGCCCCGGCGAAGTCCCGGATCTCGGCAGGTCCCTCCGAGGACTCCACGAAGAAGACGCTGAAGAGGTTCCCGGCCGCCTGGATGACGTACGGCACACCTTCCTTGTCCAGCGCGGTCCCGACCAGCCGCTGGATGGTGGCCGAGGTCTCGTCGAGCTTGGCGTAGACCTCGTCGGTTGCCAGCCGCAACGTGGTCAGCCCGGCCGCGGTGGCGACCGGATTCCCGGACAGGGTGCCCGCCTGGTAGACCGAGCCCTCCGGCGCCAGATGGGCCATCACGTCGGCCCGCCCGCCGAACGCGGCCGCCGGGAAACCACCGCCCATCACCTTGCCGAACGTCATCAGATCAGGCTGTACGCCGTCCACGCCGTACCAACCGGAGCGGGTGATCCGGAAGCCGGTCATCACCTCGTCGGAGATGAACAGTGCGCCGTTGTCCTTGCACACGGCGGCCAGGAAGGCGTTGAAGTTGTCCCGCGGCGGGACGACGCCCATGTTGCCCGGCGACGCCTCGGTGATCACGGCCGCGATCTGGTCGCCGTACTCGGCGAAGGCAGCGGCGACGGCGGCCTGGTCGTTGTACGGCAGCACGATCGTGTCCGCCGTGGTGGCCTCGGTGACACCCGGCGTACCGGGGATGCCGAGGGTGATGACGCCGGAACCGGCCTGGGCCAGCAACGCGTCCACATGGCCGTGGTAGCAGCCGGCGAACTTGACGATCTTGTCGCGACCGGTGAATCCGCGGGCCAGCCGGAGCGCGGACATGGTCGCCTCGGTCCCGGACGACACCAGGCGGACCTTGTCCACCGGGGTCCGGGCGACGATCTCCTCACCGAGCAGCACCTCGGTCTCGGTCGGCGTCCCGTACGACGTACCGCGGGAGACCGCGGCCTGGACGGCGGCGGTCACCTCCGGATGGGCGTGGCCGAGCAGCATCGGTCCCCAGGAGCACACCAGGTCGAGATAGCGATTGCCGTCGGCATCGGTGATGTGACATCGGTCACCCGATGCCATGAAACGCGGCACGCCGCCGACGGCGCGGAACGCACGCACGGGAGAGTTGACCCCGCCCGGCGTGACTGCGGAGGCCCTCGCGAAGAGTGCGGCGGACTGTTCTGTGTGGTCGGGCACGGCCGCCATTCTCCCCGACCTGCCCGCCGGTCCGATCGGCGGGCAGGGCCGATCGGCCGGGATCGAGTGCGGGCAGGGGGTTCACAGGTGCGTTGTTACGCGCCAGTATGGGTACCCGGTGACCGCTCGTACACGGTCTGGTCCGGCGCGTAACCCACGCACGGGGCGGACGTTAGACCAATAACGACGGCGACCGACCAGACGAAATGACGTGTCCGCGGCGTGGGGCCGGGCAGCTCGATGAGTCACGGAGGGGATCATCGATGGCGAAGGGCAAGCGCCGCGCCACGGGTAACGGATGGCGTCAGGTGGCGCCGCTGATCCCGTTGGCGTTGTTCGCGAGCGCGTTCACCGTCAGCGCCACGGACGATCCGGCAGTTGCCACCGCCTCGCTGGAGCAGGGACTGTCCGGCAGGGATCCGGTCGTCGTACCGGCCAAACCGATCGCCGTGCCGGCCAACGTGCCGGTGCCGGGTGTGGTCGGCCACGGTGTCGACCCCGGCGAACAGCCGACCCAGGTCGTCTCCGGCCTGTCCCGCAACGGGATCCCGACCCTGGCCCTGAAGGCGTACTCCCGGGCCCAGCAGGTGATGGGCCAGGTGGACCCGGCCTGCAACCTGCCCTGGACGCTGGTGGCCGCGATCGGCCGGGTCGAGTCGAACCACGGCCGCTTCGGCGGTAACGCGCTGAACTCCCAGGGCGTCGCCGTGCCGGGGATCTTCGGCCCCCGGCTGGACGGCGTCAGTACGGCGCGGATCACCGACACCGACGCGGGTGCGTTCGACGGTGACGGCGCCTTCGACCGCGCGGTCGGCCCGATGCAGTTCATCCCGGGCACCTGGCGGTCGATGGGTGTGGACGGCGACGGCGACGGGGTGCGGAACCCGCAGGACATCGACGACGCGGCCATGTCGACCGCGGTCTACCTGTGCTCCGGCAAGACCGACCTGTCCAAGGCGAGCGATCTGAACTCGGCCGTCCTGCGCTACAACCACTCCCAGCAGTACGCCGACCTGGTGCTGAGCATCGCCAAGGCGTACGCCGGCGGCAGTTGGATCGCGGTCGGCAACGGGACCGAGGACGACGACCAGGGCATCGACCGGGCCGGCGACCAGATCGGTGACGACCTGATCGACGCCCCGGCCGACGACAACCTGCCGCAGGCGGCGGACAACCCGACCTACCCGTCCACCGTGAAGCCGACGCCGTCGACCGTGGACCAGAGCGGCAAGCCGAGCACGGATCCGACCAAGACCCCGCCGTCGACCACCAAGCCGACGACGAAGCCGACCACCAAGCCGCCCGCTGACGACCCGACCACCTCGACACCCAAGCCGCCGACCACGACGACGCCGACCGCACCCGGTGTGGCGACGCTGCAGACGGCCGCCGGCCTGATCGTCGGCACGGTCGGCAGCACGGTGGGCGAGCTGACCAAGGCGACGCAGTACTGCCAGGCCGAGATGGCGAAGGTGACGATCACCAAGCCGTCGCAGGACCAGCTGCAGAAGTGCGTGACCGCCTACCAGACCGGCGGCACGAAGGCCGTCGACCAGGTCATCCGCAACCTGCTGTCTCTGCTCGGACTGCTGGGCATCCTCGGTGGAGGCCTGGGCGGAAGCTGACCTACTGACCGGCGCGCCTGCCCCCACCCCTCCCTGGGCGCGCCTCTGGCGACGCCACGGAGCACCTCCCCCCGGCTTCGTGGCGTCGCCCCTTTTAACGTTAGATACAGCTATCGTTCTACGGCCCAGGCCTTCTCGATCGTCTGGCTGATCTTGTTGCCGGCCAGATCCGTCGCCGTCACCCGGATGTTCGCGTACGACGCCGCACCCGGCGCGACCGGGATCCGCGCCCCCACCGCGCCGCCGAGTCCACGCGGGCTGAGGTGGAGCCGCTGCCACGTCGTACCGTCGTACGAGATCTCGGCGGTGGTCCGGAACAGGCCCAGGCCGCGGGCACCCGGCTGATATCCGGGCTTCAGCTCGAGCCAGCCGTCGGCCACCGTGTAGTCGACCTGGACGAGTGGCAGCACCGATCGTCCGGGCGCCGGCTTGGACAGGAACCGCCACTCGGTGTGGGTCGCGGTCGAGGTGGTCGCCCAGCTGTTCGGCCCGCGCTTCTGGTCCAGGACCAGGTCGTACCAGGCGGCCTTCGCCGGGACTGCGAACTGCGCGACGGACCAGTCCTTGCTGCCGAGCTCCACACCGTTGCTGCTGAGCTTCAGGCTCGTCACGTCACCGCGATCGCCCCAGCCGTAGGTGTCGCCGTCGCCACTCACATACTGCGGGATCGCAATCCGCAGCGCGTTCTCGAACCGGGCGGCGGGCAGGCCCTCGGACTCGCTGCCCGTGGCGTTGTCCGGGGTCGCCGGACGCATCAGCGACTCCCACCAGCCGCGGGTGACCTTCTCGTTCGGCCGGTAGCCTCGGGCGATCGTGTACTCGTACCCGGACTCGTTCCACTCCCCTGCCACGGTCCTCTCGTCCCACGTGACGCCCTTGACGTCAGTGGCCAGGTAGTCGGTGCGGACGACCGGGCCGGTCACCTGACGGGTCGAGGACAGACCGGTGGAGATGCCCGGCAGGTGGGCGGACCGCTGGTCGAGGTGCAGGTACCACGCGTCGTTGCGGTGGTAGTTCGTGGTCACCGCGGCCGGGCGCATCTTTCCGATGTCGTACGTCAGCGGGCCTTGCACCGTGGACGGCCCGACCGCCAGGTCGTAGCGGTAGGTGCTGTCGAGCAGACCGTTGAGCTGGAACGTCACGGGACCCTTGGCCAGCAGGTCGAGCAGTTGCTTCCCCTGCTCGGCGCGGAGCAGGTAGAACGGAATGCCCTGCTCGGATCCGGTCGACCAGTATCCGGGCGCTTCCTTGTACATGAAGACTGCCTTCGCGCCGGCGTCCTTGGCCGCCTTGACCTGCTTCGCCACCTCGTTCAGCGAACGCCAGCGGACCAACGCCACCTTGTCCTTGGCTCCGGCCAGCTCGGCCGCCGTACCGTCGCCGCCGTTGTGGAGCGGCAGTTTCTCGTTCCCCACGAAGACAGTCCGGTACGACGCCTCGTCCGGCGTCGGCAGGCGGAAGCTGCTGACCGTGCCGCTGACGTCGACGGTCAGCTTGGGCTGTGCGAGGTCCCAGCGCTGCACGACCTGGAAGGTGCCGTTGGCAACCTTTCCGAAGTCCTGCACGTAGACACCGTTGGCGACGCGCTCGTTGTAGGCCCAGCCGGAGACCGCGTCGCGGTTGCCGATCTTGCGGTGCCAGGCCAGGCCGATGCTCTGCGCGTCGGCGCGCAGCGGGGTCTTCACCGTCACCTTGTTCGCCGTCCGGGCGTCGAAGGTGAAGGTACGGTCGCGATCGATCCACTCGTCCGGGTCACCCATCAGGGTGACCGAGTTCGTCCAGTTCGCCTCGTCGCCGCCCATCGCGTACGCCATCACGCTGTACCGTCCGGTCGGCACCTCGAGGGTCCGGCTGCCGGTCTGGTCGAAGGCGATCGCGTTCACGTCGCCGGTGTCCTGGTTCCACAGCTGGACGCCGCTCGCCCCGGCCTTCGTGGTCGCGGGCTGACCATCGCGCCCGATCCCCTTCACCGTCACCTGGTGCAGTCGTCCCGCGGCCGCGAACCCGAGCCCGGTCCGGTACGACGAGTTGCCCGAACGTGCCGTGAGTACGCCGGAGTACTTGGCCGGCTGGGTCTTGGCCAGGTGCAGGGTGACTACGGCGGACGCCGTACCGCCGGCTGGGATCGTCAACCGGGACGGGCTGACCGTGACGGCGGCCTTGACCTTGGCGGGTGACTGGGCGCCGACAGTCAGGTCGAGGGTGACCGACTTGTTCGAGTTGTTGCGGTAGGCAACCTTGCGGGTGACCGGTTCGGGTGCGGTGGGTCCGCTCCAGGAGAGGTCGCCGAAGAACAGGTTCGCGGTGTCCGGCAGGACCTCCGGGTCGAGTGCCTTCGGGATGTCGATCCGGCCGAGACCCTGCTGGTCGACCCTTGCCGCGGCCGACGGGACAGCGGTCGCGGCAAGGGCGGCCTTCAGTTGCTGGCCGGTCCAGTCCGGGTGCCGCTGGGACAGGATCGCGGCCGCGCCGGCGACGTGCGGAGTCGCCATCGAGGTGCCGCTCATCGCCGTGTAGTACTGGCTGAGCACGTGGCCCTGCTCGGTACCGGCCGCGCGGGCGGCCGCGATCTCGACGCCGGGTGCGGTCACCTCGGGCTTCAGCGCGCCGTCGCCGAGACGTGGGCCGCGGCTGGAGAAGTACGCGAGCTGGTCGTCACGGTCGACCGCGCCGACGGTCAGCGCCTCCGCCGCCGTACCGGGAGAACCAATGGTTTCCTCGGCGCCGGCGTTACCGGCCGCGATGACGAACAGGGCGCCGCTGGACTTGGAGAGCTGGTCCACGGCCTGGCTCATCGGGTCGGAGCCGTCGGTCGGCCAGCCGCCGAGGCTCATGCTGACCACCTTGGCGCCCTGCTGAACGGCCCACTCCATCCCGGCGATCGCCTCGGAGTCGTAGCCACCGCCGCTGTTGTCGAGCACCTTGCCGATCAGCAGTTCCGCGCCCGGCGCGACCCCCTTGCGCTTGGCGTCGGACGCCGTACCCAGGCCGGCCACGATCGACGCGGTGTGGGTGCCGTGGCCGTGCAGGTCCTGGACCGCCTGGTCGGGGATGAAGCTCTCCGAGGCGATCACCTGCTTGGCCAGGTCGGGGTGGCCGGCGTCGTACCCGGTGTCGAGGACGGCCACCTTGACGCCGCGGCCGTCGTACCCGGACCTCCAGGCGGTCGGCGCACCGATCTGTTTCGTGGACTGGTCGAGGGTGGCGTGGGTGCGGCCGTCGAGCCAGATCTTGCTGACCTGGCTACCCGACTTGAACGTGGTCGGGCCGCTGACGCTGTCCCAGAAGGTCTTGGCGTCGGACTTCTGCACGCTGACGGCGGTGCTGCCGACGCTGGGCAGGGTACGGCGAACGGTCGCGGCCTGTGGTGCGGGCGGGGTGCTGCGGAGGGTCGGCGGAGCGGTGAGGAGGAGCGGCAGCCGGTCGTTGCTGGCGTCGTCGTACCCCTGGGCGACGAGGTCGGTGAGGTTGAACAGTCGCTGGTCGAGGCGGCCTTCGGTGAGCAGCGGATACGCCTCCGCCGGGACCAGGGTGAGATCGCCGTCGAAGTTGCCGAAGTAGTACGGCTCGTCGCTGGTCAGCCGGGCGGAGACCTGACCGTTCGAGCTGGTGGTCAACTCGGCGACGTCACCCGTGACGAGGGTGATCCGGTGCGTACTCGCACCCGGTGTGGGGCGTTCGGTGGTGCTGGTGGTCCCACCGCCGGCGGCCTGTGCCGGGGTGGTCGCCAGCGTCAGGGAACCGGCGACCACCATCGCGAGCAGGCTCTTCGCGAGACGTGACAATCGGGTACTCACAGGGGATACCTCCCGATGCCCCGACCCACGCGAGGCCATCTTCCGGAGCCTGACAGTTGCCCTCAGCCCCGGTCCACCGATCGCCGTGACGTACATCCGCCATGACCGGTTCCGGTCAGTGGGCCCAGCCCCACCCAGGCGTGGGTCCAGGCGGATACCGCTGCGGCCGGGCGCTTCCTAGGTTCGGAGTCATGGAGAAAGACTGTGGTTCGTCGACAACCTGCGGGTGCTGCTGACGGTGCTGGTGGTGCTGCACCACATCGCGGTCACGTACAGCGGGATCGGGCTCTGGTACTACACCGAGGAGCCGACCAGTGGAGCGGTCGAGCTCGGGCTGACGGTCTTCCTCTTGGTCAATCAGGCGTGGTTCATGGGGGCGTTCTTCTTGCTGTCCGGGTACTTCACGCCCGCGTCGTACGACCGGAAGGGACCACGGGCGTTTCTGCGCGACCGGCTGATCCGGCTCGGGATCCCGTTGCTGGTCTTCTACTTCGTGTTCAACCCGATCCTGGCGCACACGATCGGCTCGGGGCCGCTGTGGTTCGTGTTCGCGCTGCTCGTCTTCGACGGGTCGTACGCCGTCCTCCGGCAGCTCAGCCTGAACCGTCGGTTGCGCCCGGCGAAGCCGCTCACCTATCGCAAGGTGTTCGGGTTCGTGCTGGCTCTGGCGCTGGCGACCTATCTACTGCGGATCGTGGTGCCGATGGGCACGTGGGTGCCGGTCATCGACTTCCCGACCAGCACTTATCTACCGCAGTACGTCAGCTTCTTCGTGGTGGGTGTGGTGGCGTATCGACGGGACTGGCTGGCCGGCATCACCACGCGGATGGGGAGGGTCGGGCTCGGGCTGGCGATCGGCGCGACGGTCGTGTTCCTCCCGCTCGCGCTGGGCGTCGGGTCCGACTGGGCCGGGCACGGCACGCTGGCCTCACTGTTCTACGCACTGTGGGACTCGAGCTTCGCGGTCGGTCTGGTGCTCGCGTTGGTCGCTCTCTTCCGGCGCCGGTTCAACACGTCGGGCCCGGTACGGCGGTACCTGTCCGGTCAGGCGTTCACGGTGTACGTGATCCACGCGATGGTGGTGACCGCGGCGGGGCACGCCCTCAGCTCGCTGGACGTGCCCACCATGGTGAAGTTCACCATCGCCGCGGTCGTGGTGCTCCCGGTCTGCTTCCTGCTCGCCGGGCTCGTTCGCCGGCTTCCCGGCGTACGCCGGGTGCTCTGATCAGGCGAAGCGCTTGGCGACCTGCTCCGCCCGGTCCACCAGGTCCAGGTCGTAGGCGACGCCGGGGACGTAGAAGTTCACGTAGTCGGCGCCGGCCTCGAGGGCGGCCTCGACCTTGTCCGCGATCTCGTCCTCGGTGGCGATGAAGTTGTCCTTGTCGAACTTCTCCCGGTTCATCGGGCCGAGCGCCTTCTCGGTCGCCCGCTGCGGGTCGTCACCCTTGTCGATCGGGAAGATGTTGAAGTTGGTCGACTTGATGATCTCGTCGTAGTCGCGGCCGACCTTCTCGCAGTGCTGCCGGATGATGTCGCACTTCTCCTTGATCACCTCGGGGTTGCCGCCGCCGATGTTCGCCGCGTCGCCGTACTGCGCGACCAGCTTCAGCGTCACCTGCGGACCACCGCCGCCGATCCAGAAGCTCGGGTGCGGCTTGCGCACACCCTTCGGCTCGTTGATCGGCTTGTCGATCGAGTAGTACTTGCCGTCGTAGACCGGCTTGTCCTCGGTCCACATCTTGTAGATGATCTCGGTCGCCTCGCGGAAGGCGGCCATCCGCGGCTTCACCTCGGTCCACTCGTAGCCGTACGCCTTCCACTCGTGCTCGTACCAGCCCGCGCCGATCCCGGCGTACAGGCGGCCGTGGCTGGCGACGTCGACGGTGGACGCGATCTTGGCGTAGAGCGCCGGGTTGCGGTAGCCGTTGCAGCCGACCATCTGGCCGATGTTCACCCGCTGGGTGTCGCGGGCCAGGGCCGCGGTCGCGCTCCAGCACTCGAAGGTGGTGTTGTCACTCGGCTCCGGCACGGTGTGAAAGTGGTCGAACAGCCAGATCGAGTCCCAGGACTGGTCGTCGGCCCGCTTGGCGACGGCCGTCATCGCCTCCCACTGCTCCACCGGATCCGCGATCTGCGCCAGATCCATCTTCCAGCCCTGCGGAACAAAAATGCCGAAACGTGTAGTCATGCTGACATCCTTTCCAACCACCCCCACCACGGTCCATCACTCCAGCTACTGAATTTGCACTCAATCAGACCACTCCAACTTCTTAATCCCTCCCACCCTCGTGTCCCGGTGCGCGGGCCGCGTTCGAGGCTGCGTGAGAGCGCTCTAGTTCCGGAACCGGTGGGGTATTGACCGGGGGGTGGGGAGGGCTGAGAGTCGGGCGCGAGACGCGGGTGTGGCCCGCGGCCGAGGCTAGGAGTCGCCCATGCCCAGGTGGCCTGTTGTTCGCCGGTCGAGACGCCGTACGGCGCTCATCACCGTAGGAGCGTTGTTGATCGGGCTGTTGCCGCTGCCGGCGGTGGCAGAGGAGCCGGTGCCGGTGGTGTTGGCGGCGTTCGAGGGGGCGGAGCCGTTTGCGTCGCCGCCGAGTCCGGGGATCTTCGGGTGGGGTAGTGACGGTGACGACCCGCCGACGATGGAACTGCAGGCGCGGGCGGATGCGCCGGCCGGCGAGAAGGTGTTGCACGGGACCTACAACATCAGCGGGTGGGGCGGGTTCAGCCATGACGTGACGTTCGACCAGAACCCTGGTGACTGGTCGGCGCACAAGGGCATCCGGTTCTGGTGGTACGGGCAGAACACCGCGCCACTGCCGCCGGGATCCGGCAAGCGGATCTTCTTCGAGATCAAGGACGGCGGCGCCAACGCCGAGGCCTCGGAACTGTGGAACACCAGCTTCACCGACGACTGGCAGGGCTGGCACCTGGTCGAGATCCCGTTCAGCGACCTGGTCTACCGCACCGACTACCAGCCGGTCGGCGGGATCGACCAGGTGCTCAACCTGACCCACATGTGGGGCTATGCCTTCACCATGCCGGCCGGATCGCCGGGCGAGTTCGCGATCGACCAGGTCGAGGTGTTCGGCAAGGCCGACCCGGCGCTGAAGGCGAGTGTCGTCACCGACGCCGGCGTCTACCCGGTCAAGGAGGGCGGCACCGCGAAGGTCAAGATCTCCGTCGCGACCACCGGCAGCACACCACTCGAGGAACCGGTCACCGTCGCCTACCAGACCGGCACCGGCAGCGCCGGCTCCGACGACTACACACCGGTCACTGGGACCTTCACCTTCCCAGCGGGTACGCCGTCCGGCGCGTCGCAAACCGTGGACGTCGCGACCCGCAAGGACCGCACTGCCGAGGTCGCCGAGACGATCCCGCTGGAACTCACCGTCACCGGAGCGAAGGCGCCGTCGACCCAGCCGACCGTCGTGATCAACGCGCACGACCTGCCGTATCTCAACAGCAAGCTCCCGCTGAAGAAGCGCGTCACGGACCTGCTGGCCCGGATGACACTGGCCGAGAAGGTCGGCCAGATGACCCAGGCCGAACGCAACGCACTCCGGTCGCGCACCGACATCGCGTCGTACGCGCTCGGCTCGTTGCTGTCCGGCGGCGGCTCGGTGCCGACGCCGAACACCCCGGCGGCGTGGGCCGCGATGATCGACAACTTCCAGCTGAACGCGCAGGCGACCCGGCTGCAGATCCCGTTGATCTACGGTGTCGACGCCGTCCACGGGCACAACAACTTGGTCGGCGCGACGATCCTGCCGCACAACATCGGCCTCGGCGCGACCCGTGATCCGGACCTGGCTCGCCGGACCGGCGAGGTGACCGCGACCGAGGTCCGCGCGACCGGCATCCCGTGGGACTTCGCACCGTGCGTGTGCGTGGTGCGCGACGACCGCTGGGGCCGGGCCTACGAGGGGTACGGCGAGGACCCGGCGCTGGTGCAGTCGATGGCGACCGTGATCACCGGCATGCAGGGCAAGGCCGACGGCAGCCAGCTCAAGCAGAACAACCGCGTCCTGGCGACGGCGAAGCACTTCGTGGGCGACGGCGGTACGACGTACGGATCGTCGACGACCGGCTCGTACAAGATCGACCAGGGCATCACCGAGGTCACCCGTCAGCAGTTGGAGACACTGCACCTGGCGCCGTTCAAGACGTCGGTGGATCTCGGCGTCGGCACCGTGATGCCGTCGTACTCGAGTGTCGCCATCGACGGCCAGGCCCCGGTGAAGATGCACGGTAGTGGTGAGCTGATCAACGGGGTGCTGAAGGAGCGGATGGGCTTCGACGGGTTCGTGATCAGCGACTGGCAGGCGATCGACCAACTGCCGGGCGACTACCCGAGTGACATCCGGACGTCGATCAACGCCGGCCTCGACATGATCATGGTGCCGACGAACTACCAAGGCTTCACCCAGGGCCTGACCGACGAGGTCACCGCCGGCCGGATCCCGCAGGCACGGATCGACGACGCGGTCCGGCGGATCCTGACCGAGAAGTTCCAGCTGGGCCTGTTCGAGCACCCGTACGCCGACACCTCGCGGATCGCCGAGGTAGGCGGCGCCGCACACCGGGCGGTCGGCCGTGAAGCGGCGGCCAAGTCCCAGGTGCTCCTGAAAAACGACGCCGATCTGCTGCCACTGGCCGCGACGAACAAGGTGTACGTCGCCGGCAGCAACGCGAACGACCTGGGCAACCAGATGGGCGGCTGGAGCATCAGCTGGCAGGGCGGTTCGGGTCCGACGACCACCGGTACGACGATCCTGGACGGGATCAAGCAGGTGGCGCCGTCGGCAACATTCAGCGCGGACGCATCGGCTCCGCTGGACGGTCATGACGTCGGCGTGGTCGTGGTCGGCGAACGCCCGTACGCCGAGGGGATCGGTGACGTGGGCAACGGTCACGACCTGTTGCTGTCGGACGCCGACAAGGCCGCGGTGGACAAGGTGTGCGCGGCGATGAAGTGTGTCGTGCTGATCGTGTCCGGCCGGCCGCAGGTGATCGCCGACCAGCTCGGCGCGATCGACGCTCTGGTCGCGTCGTGGCTTCCCGGCACCGAGGGTGCCGGTGTCGCCGACGTGCTCTTCGGCAAGCGGCCCTTCACCGGTCGCCTCCCGGTCAGCTGGCCCCGGGCGGAGGATCAGCAGCCGTTGAATGTCGGTGACGCGGCCTACGATCCGCAGTACCCCTACGGTTGGGGTCTGACCACGCAGGCGACAGCTCGGCAGAAGTTGACCGAGGCGCGCAACCTCCTGCTGCAGCAGCGTGATCCGTATGCGCTGGCCGCAGGTGTCGCAGCCGGTGTCGCACTCCACGTCAAGGACTGGTCAGGGCCGCAGGCAAGCATCGCGCTCGCCGCCCTCGCCCAGTCCGGGAAGTACCTGGAGCAGACCACGGCGGACTCGTACGCCCAGGGCGATGCGGTGGTCAGTGCGGCCCGCTGGATCGCACAGAACCAGATCGGGGCGAACGTCGACGAGCCGACCTCGAAGCTCACCTCCGATGCGGAGCACCTGCTCCTCACCGGGAGCCTCCAGGCCGCGGTCGGCAAACTGGCCGCGGCCTACCGGCTGAAGTAAAGCCAATGGGCGGGACGGAGAAACCCTCTCATCCGTCCCGCCCATCACCACGTCGACGCCCCTGATCGCCAACGCCCCCGCGTGGTCCCCCAGCTCAGCGCCGTTCGGACAGGTAGACGCAGGCTCCGGCGAAAAGGTTCGAAACGGTCTAGACCGGCGTCAGTTCGCGGTCGCGGACCTCCGGCGCCGCGGCGGCCGCGAGCTTGTTCGGCCACCAGGCCTTCCGTCCGAGCAGGACCATGATCGAGGGCAGCATCACGATCCGGACCAGCGTGGCATCGATGAGGACGGCAACGGCCAGGCCGACACCCATCTGCTTCATCTCGAGCATGCCGAGGGTGGCGAAGACCGCGAAGACCGAGACCATCACCGCGGCCGCACTGGTCACCACACCGGCCGACTCGGTGATGCCCTTGCGAACAGCCTCCCGCGGCGTCAACCCCGCCGCGACACCTTCCCGGATCCGGCCCAGCACGAACACGTGGTAGTCCATCGACAACCCGACCAGGATCACGAACAGGAAGAGCGGGATCCACGACACCACGAACCCGGCCGATGTGAACCCGAGCAGCCCCTCTGCCCACGTGTGCTGGAACACCAGCGCCAGGACACCGAAGCAGGCAGCCACCGAGGCCAGGTTCAGCAAGGTAGTCACCAGCGCGATCGCCAAGCTCCGGAACGTCACCGCCATCATCACCAGCGTCAACGCCAGCACGAACGCGATCACATACGGCAGCCTGTCCCGCTGATTGTTGCCGTAGTCAACCGACTCGGCCGACTCGCCACCGACCGCCCAGGTCACCGACCCCAGCGCGGCCGGCGCCAGCTCGGTCCGCAGCTGACTCAGCGCGGCCTCGCCGTTCGCACTGCTCTCCGGCAGCACCGACACCAATGTCAGCACCGCGGTCCCGTCCGCCTGCCGGATCGCCTCCCCCGGCGGTACGACGAACTTGCCGGACTGTACTGCGGTCTCCTGCAGCTCGGTCAACGCCGAGACCGCACCTCCGCCCTGCGCGACCACGTCGTACGAGAGGCCGCCCTGGGACGGGAAGTTCGCCTGTAGCTCCTTGAACGTGCGGACCTCGGGGATGCTCTGCGGCAGCGTGTTCAGATCGGCCGGCTCGGTCTTCATCCCGAGTGCCGGTACGGCGAGCGCCACCACGGCGACCGCGGAGATCGTCAGTGCGGCGCGCGGATAACGCAGTACCGGAGCCAGGATCCGACGGCTGATGCCGCCCGGGCCGATGCGCCGGTTGAGCCGCCACAGCAGCGGGACGCGCGGCCGGTCGACCCGGTGCCCCAGCTTCGCGAGCAGCGCGGGCAACACGGTCAGCGAGCCGAGCACCGCCACCGCGACGACCACGATCGTTGCCGTTGCCATCGACGTGAAGGTCGCATCCTGCGAGACGTACAGGCCGGCCATCGAAACGATCACGGCGAGACCGGAGACGACCACCGAGTGCCCGGAGGTCGCGGCCGCGATCTCGACCGCGTCCAGGGTGCTGCGGCCCTTACGGCGTTCCTCGCGTTCACGCTTGAGGTAGAAGAGCGAGTAGTCGACGCCGACCGCCATACCGATCAGCAGGACGACGTTCGCCACCGAACCACCGTCCGGGAACAGATAGGACAGCGGCGCGTAGAAGCCGAGGGCGGCGCCGACGGCCGAGAACGCCAGCAGGACCGGGATGCCGGCCGCGATCAGCGCGCCGAAGGCCAGCAGCATCAACGCGAAGGTGATCGGCAGGCTGAGCTTCTCCGCCTTCGCGAGATCGGAGCCGACCTGTTTCCAGATCCCCGCGTCCACCGACGCACTGCCGGCCTGCGTGATGCTCAGGTCCGGGTTCGCCTGCTGCACCTCGGCGGTGGTGGCGACGATCTTCTCGATGTTGTCGGACGCGTCGTCCGGCGTACCTTTCAGCTCCATCGGGACGAGCGCGGCCTTGCCGTTCTCCGACCAGACCGGCTGCCCGACCGCCTGGATCGAGTCCAGCGCCTTGAGCTTCTGCTGGAGCTGGGCGATCGCCGTACTCGCGGCCGCCTTGTCCAGCGGGCCGTCCGGGTCGGTCAGCAGGACGGTCTCGGTCGGGCGGTCGCCGAGTCCTGCCTTCTCGATCAGTTCCGCCGCCTGGCCGGACTGGCCGACCCAGGTGTCCTTGCTCTCTGTCTGCTGCTTCGGGATGGCCACCGACATCCCGACCGCGACGACGACGAGCAGCAGCCAGAGGCCGATCGCCCGCCATGGATGAGTCGCACTCCACCGCGCGACGCGCACAGTTACTGATCCCCTGCTCACCCTGGCCCACCTCTCGTTGGTTCGGTCAGGACGAGCCTGACCGGAGCACGGGCGGAACTCAGGAGTCTTGAGCCCCCCGGTGAGGTGGACCTAGGCCTACCCTGCGACGGGTTCGACGGTGCGGGAGCGGAGTCGGCGGAGCATCCGGGCGTCCTCGAAGCCGACCGCCCGCGCGGCCGCCTCGACCGTCGTACCGTGGCCGATCAGGTGTTCGGCGCGCTCGAGCCGGAGGAGTTGCTGGTAGCGCAGCGGGGTCAGCCCGGTTGCGGTGGTGAAGATCCGGGTCAGGGTCCGCTCGCTCACGCCGACCTGGCCGGCGAGGTCGGAGAGCAGCAGGCGGTCGGCGTACCGGGCATCGATGACGTCCTGCACCCGGTGGGCGAGATCGCTGAGGTGACCGCGATGCCGCAGCATCGCGCTCTCCTGCAACTCGTCACCGTTGCGCCGCGCGTAGACGACCATCTCCCGCGCCACCCGCGCGGCCGCCTCGGCACCACGCGCGACAGCGACCAGATGCAGCGCGAGGTCGATGCCGCTGGCGATCCCCGCGGACGTGATCACGCGATCGTCCATGACGTAGAGGACGTCCCGCACGATCGTCGCCTTCGGGTACCGCGCGGCCAGTTCGTCGGTCAGGTCGTGGTGCGTGGTGTAGCGCCGGCCGTCGAGCAACCCGGCCGCCCCGAGCGCATCGGCTCCCGAGCACACACTCGCCACCGATCCACCGGCCGCGTGGTGACTGCGCAACCGCTGCCTGGTCTCCGGCCCGATCGGCGGCACCGGCGACAGTCGCGGCGACCTCCACCCCGGTACGACGATCAGGTCGTTCGGACCGAGGTCGGGCCAGGCCAGCCGGGCCTTCACCGGAACGCCCTGGGCCGTGAGGATCTCGTCGGTCTCGGCCACGTAGCTCAACCGGTAGCCGTACCCGAGGTCGTTCGCGGTCGAGAAGACCTGCGCCGGCCCGGCCAGATCCAGCAGGTGCAGCTTCGGCACCAGCAGGAAGGCCACCTGGGTAGGGCTCATCTGGTCAGGATGGCACGGGTACGGCGGTCAGTTCGTCGAGCGTCCGAATGGTGGCGAACCGTCCCGCGAGCGCGTACTCAGTTCGCTCGGTGACGATCTCGGGACTGAGTGTCCGCGGATCGGCCAGGACCTCCTCGAGGGTCGCGTCGGCCGGCATCGTCCAGTGCGGCAGCGGGGTGGTCGCGGTCGCCTCGGTGACGAACACGACGTCGTACCCGAAGTCGGAGGCGACCCGGGTGGTCGTCTCGCAGCACTGCTCGGTGCGGATGCCGCTGATCACCAGCTCGGTGACGCCGTGCTGGGTGAGGAGCTGCTGCAGATTCGTTGTGGTGAAGGCGTTGTGGGACGTCTTGGTGATCAAGGGCTCGCCGGGCAGCGGCTCGAGGCCCTCGATCAACCGGACGTGGCCGTTGACCGGGTCGAACGCACCGCCGGTGCCGGGCTCGGTGTGCAGCACCCACACCACCAGGTCGCCCTTGTCCCGGGCCGACCGGACCAGGCGGTCGACCCGCTCGGCGATGTCGGGGTGGTTCACGGCTCGCCAGTTCGGGCGGACCCGGAAGGACTCTTGGACGTCGATCACGATCAATGCGGTTCGGCTCATGACGACCATGCTCGCGGCCGGCCGCCGTACCGGAGAAGGCCCGATCGGGGCCACTGGCGGACCGATCCGGTCAGCGGTGGCGCAGCGTTTCGATTGTCGTGCAGTCATCGGACGAATTCGAACGGTGACGAACTGTTCCAAACATTGGACTGGCGTGCCTATGGTGCCCGGGTCGGCGTGAGAACGCTCTCGCCGGCCCACCGTCGATTCAGTGAGGGGAATGCGATGCCCGACCACCTACCCCGCCGCCAGGTCCTCCGCACGGCCGGCGTGCTCGGGCTGGGCGCCGCCGCCGCGGGCGCTCTCAGCAGCGCCGCGGACGCCGCCACCCAGGCCAGTTCGACCGCTGGTACGCCGGATAAGTTGACCGCCATGGGCGAACACCACGGCAAGTTCGAGATCCGCAAGGACCCGTTCGGCACCACCCCCGACGGCCAGAAGGTGGACGTCTACACGTTCACCAACGGCCGGGTCACCATCTCGATGCTGACCTGGGGTGCCACCATCCAGCGGGTCGAGACCCCGAACCGGCGCGGCCGGACCGAGAACATCAGCCTCGGCTTCGACAACCTGCCGGACTACGCGACCCTCAGCCCGTACTTCGGCTCGACCATCGGGCGGTACGGCAACCGGATCGCGAAGGGCAGGTTCACCCTGGACGGGACGACGTACCAGATCCCGATCAACAACGGCGAGAACGCGTTGCACGGCGGCACCATCGGCTTCGACAAGAAGGTGTGGAAGGCCAAGGTCGTCCGCGGCGACAAGGCTGTCGGGGTCGCGTTCAGCTACGTCAGCCCGGACGGCGAGATGGGCTTCCCCGGTGAACTGACCACGACCGTGACCTACACGCTGGACCGGCGGGACACGCTGCGGATCGAGTACCACGCGACCGTCGCGGGCAAGCCGACCATCGTGAACCTGACCAACCACGTGTACTTCAACCTGGCCGGTGAGGGCAGCGGCTCGATCGACGGCCACGTGCTGCAGATGGACGCACCGTCGTACACCCCGGTCGATGCCGGGCTGATCCCGACCGGCGAGATCGCGCCGACGGCCGGTACGCCGTTCGACTTCAGCAAGCCGACCGCGATCGGCAAGCGGATCCGGGACGACCACCCGCAACTGGTGATCGGGCGCGGGTACGACCACAACTTCGTCCTGGGCGCCGACGCCGGCAAGGACGGCCTGCGCTACGCCGCCCGCTTCTGGGAGCCGGAGGAAGGCCGCACGGTGACGGTCCACACCACCGAGCCGGGTGCGCAGTTCTACAGCGGCAACTTCCTCGACGGCACCTTCCAGGGGATCGGCGACAAGTCCTACCGCCAGGGCGACGCCTTCGCCTTCGAGACCCAGCACTTCCCCGACTCCCCCAACCACCCCAACTTCCCGTCCACCGTCCTCCGCCCCGGCGAGACCTACACCTCCACCACCACTTACACCTTCGGCACCAAGTAGGAGTCGTCGGTCCCCGATCGGCCGCGCCGCCAGACTGTTCCCTGGCGGTCGCGGCCGGTCCATTGTTCGAGGGCGACGATGTCGGCCGACGCGCCCAGTTCGCGTTCCAGCAGCCAGTAGGCCAGGTCGACGCCGGCGAACCAGCCGGTGCCGCAGGTGACCAGGTCGCCGTCGTCGACGATCCGGGCGTCGATCACCTCGGCCCATGGCGCCAGGCGTTCGTAGTCGGCGCGGTGGGTGGTGGCAGGACGGCCCTCGATCAGGCCGGCGGCCCCGAGCAGGAGGGATCCCGAGTCGATCCCGGCCAGGATCAGGTTGTTGCCTCCGGCCCGCTTCGCCTCGGCCAACTGCTTCGGAATCACCCCGCGCTCGATCTCCTCCAGGATCCAGCCGCCGGACACCGCGAGGACCCGCGCCGTGCCGGGTGACCACGGCTCCAGCCCGGCGAACGTCGTCCCGTAGCACCCGGTCACCTCGGTCACCCCGTCAGCCGTCACCAGCCGGGGATCCACCGCCAACCCGCGCCGCTTCGCGTTCGCGAACACCGCGTACGTCGCCAGCGCGTCGACCTCGGCCACTCCTTCGAACATCAGTACGTCGATCCGCATGCACCCCAGCCTGCTGTGGTCGAAGCTTGGAAGGGGAGTGGCTGGAAAGACATCATCAGCTAGATTCGCGCCATGACCAGAGTCGCCGTACTCGCCCTCGAAGGCGCGATCGGGCTCGAACTGGCCGGCGCCTGTCAGGTGTTCGCCAGCGCCGGGGGCCGGTACGACGTCCGCGTCTGCGGCTCACCCGGTACGACGCTGATGGCGCACGACCAGCCCATCCTCCGGGCCGAAGCGCCGTACCCGCTGACCGAAGCACTCCGCGCGCACACCCTGATCGTGCCCGCCGCCTTCGAACCGGCCGACGAGGTCGTGGAACTCGTCCGGGAGGCGCATCGGCGCGGAGTGCGGATCGCGTCGATCTGTACCGGAGCATTTGTGCTCGCGGCGGCAGGCGTACTGGACGGACGGCGAGCCGCGACGCACTGGGCGCATGCGAACGAGCTCGCCCGCCGCTACCCGGAGGTCGAGGTGGTGGTCGACGCGCTCTATCTCGACGAAGGCGACGTACTGACCTCCGCGGGTATTACCGCAGGCTTGGACCTCTGTCTGCATCTGGTCCGGCGCGACCACGGTTCGGCCGTCGCGGCCACGGTCGCACGGCGGCTGGTGATGGCACCACATCGCGACGGCGGTCAAGCCCAGTTCATCACCGCACCCGTTGTCGCAGGCAACGATTCCCTCGAGCCGGTGATGCGCTGGATGCGCGACCACCTCGCCGAGCCCCTCACTCTCACCGCCATCGCCGCCCACGCCGCGATGAGCCCCCGCACCCTGTCCCGCCAGTTCCGCGCCCAGACCGGCACGACTCCCCTCCAATGGCTCATCCGCCAACGCCTGACCCGCGCCCAGGAACTCCTCGAAACCACCACCCTCCCCATCACCCAGATCGCCACCCTCTCCGGCTTCACCACCCCCCTCCTCCTCCGCCAGCACTTCACCAAGACCTTCGCCACCACCCCCACCACCTACCGCCGCACCTTCGCGGACCACACGTAGTTGGGCATTGCCCGCATCGGGCAACGGGCGCACGCTGGCCGGTAGAGGATGGTGACGGTGGTGGCGAGGTCGGCCTCGGCGATCGAACCGGCTCGCGGCCCACGGCCGTGGGCTTTGTGGGCGACCGTCGTGGCGGGTTTCGGCACGCTGGCCGTCTCGATCGCCCTCGCGATCGCGGGCGACGAACTGGTCCGGCCCGGCCTGCAGGCGTTCCTGTTCAACTGGATCACCATCCCGTACCTGATCAGCGGCACCCTCGCCTGGTGGCGCCGGCCGGAGAGCCGGCTCGGTCCGCTGATGATCGCCACGGCGTTCGTGATGGCGTTGACCGCCCTGCAGTGGTCCTCGGTGCCTGCCTTGCACGCGATCGGTCACCTGCTCGACATGGTTCCGGCCGCCATGTTCCTGCACGTGTTCCTCGCCTATCCGACCGGACAACTGCAGACAGGTCCGCGCCGTGCGATCGTCATCGCCGGCTACGTGGACGTCGTGCTCCTCCAGTTGGCGAAGATCCTGGTCGGAAGCAATCCGGACGGTCTGCTCGCGATCACGACCCAGCCGGCGCTCGCGAACCGGATCGAACAGGTCCAGCTGATCGTGATGAGCATCCTGTTACTGTCCGGCGCCGCTCTCCTGCTGGTACGCCGGCCGGCCACAGGCCGGACGCGGAGGCGTCCGGCGACGCTGCTCGTGGACACCTTCGGACTCGGGCTGATCATGCTCGCCGTCCTCTACGTCGCCGGTCTGCGAAGTTGGACCCAGATCGAAACCGTCCGGCACATCACCTTCGCCGTCCTCGGGCTCGCGCCGGTCGCGTTCCTGCTCGGCCTGCTCGACGCCCGGCTCGCGCGCACCGACGTCGGCGCCCTGCTGATGGAACTGCGCGCGCACCCGGGCGGCGATCTGCGCGAACCACTGGCGCGGGCCTTGCACGACCCCTCGCTGACGATCTCCTACTGGCTGCCTCAGTACGGGACCTGGGCCGACCCGGAAGGCCACGCCATCTCCCTGCGAGGTCCCGAGGACGGGCGGGCGACCCGGGTCATCCACCGGGACGAGGTGCCGGTCGTCGCCCTCGAGTTCGACCGGTCGCTCGAGGACGAGCGCGAGTTGCTGGATGCCGTCGCGGCAGCGGCCGGGATCGCTTTGGAGAACAACCGGCTGCAGGTGGAGCTGCGCGCCCGCCTGCAGGAGTTGCAGGGTTCACGGGCGCGGGTCATCGACGCCGGTCAGAAGGAGCGGCAGCGACTCGAGCGCAACTTGCACGACGGCGCCCAGCAGCGCCTGGTCGCGCTGGCGCTCGAACTCCAACTGATCGCCCGGAGCTCCGAGGGCGACACCTCGAGCCGGCTGCTGCAGGCCAAGCGCGAGGTCACCACTTCGCTCGACGAGTTGCGCGACGTGGCCCGCGGCATCCACCCCGCGGTGCTGACCGGCCACGGCCTGGCGGTGGCCTTGGAGTCGCTGGCCGCACAAGCCGCCGTACCCGTCGAGCTCGAGGTCGCGGTCGACGGGCGGTTGCCCGAACGGGTCGAGGTCGCCGCGTACTACGTCGTCAGCGAGAGCCTGACGAACATCGCGAAGCATGCGCGCGCGACCACGGCATCCGTGCACGTCACCCGGTCGAGCGGCGCCGTGGTCGTCGAGGTCGTCGACGACGGTGTCGGCGGAGCGGACACCGAGCGCGGGACCGGCCTTCGCGGTCTCGCCGACCGGGTCGAGGCCGTCGGCGGGCGGCTGCGGATCTGGAGTCCGGCCGGGCACGGGACCCGGCTCGAGGCGGAGCTCCCATGCGAGTAGCGATCGCCGAGGACAGCCTGCTGCTGCGCGAGGGACTCACCCGGATCCTCGGCGGCGCGGGTCTCGAGGTGGTCGCGGCGTACGACAACGCCGACGAGCTGCTGCGGTACGTCCGCGGCTTCCCGCCTCAGGTCGCGATCCTCGACATCCGGTTGCCGCCGACCCACACCGATGAGGGGATGCGCGCCGCCCTGCGGATCCGCGAGCAGCACCCGGACGTCGGCGTACTGGTGCTGTCGCAGTACCTCGAGCTCGGGCTGGCCATGCAATTGCTGTCGGAGTCGGCCGAAGGAGTCGGGTATCTGCTGAAGGACCGGATCAGCGACGTCGACGACTTCGTCGGCGCGGTCCGGCGGGTGGCCGGCGGCGGCTCGGCGGTCGACCCGAAGATCGTCTCCACCCTGCTGCAGCGGCGGCGCGGCGACGATCCGCTGGCCGTGCTGACCCCGCGCGAGCGAGAAGCCCTGGAGCTGATGGCGACCGGCGCCTCCAACCAGGGCATCGCCGACGCGCTGACGATCACCCTGCGGGCCGCGGAGAAGTACGTCTCCGGCATCTTCACCAAACTCGGCATCCCGACGACCCGCAACGAGTCCCGCCGGGTGCTGGCTGAGCTGCTCTACCTGCGCGCCTGACGCCAGAAACCCGAACCCATCCTTCACCGGTCGACCGGTCTCCCGAACGCGCCCAGAGGCGCGAGTCTCGAACGTAGACCGAGTCCCTGGAGGAGCAGTGCACAAGACCCGCGTGATTCCAGAACGAACCCGAGCCTCCCCGCCGGCCCGATCCCAGTCCACGTCCACGTCATCGGAGATCCGTCATGACTCTCATCCGCAATCACCCCGTGGCGAGCTTCTTCGTCCTCGCCTACGCGCTGGCCTGGGGAGCTGTCCCGTTCGGGAGCTTCTTCGCCCCCGGCGCCCTGATCGCCGCCCTCGTGGTCGTCTTCCTGACCGAAGGTGTCGCCGGCCTGCGTTCCGTCGGAGTCCGGTTGATTCGCTGGCGGGTCCGGTGGGTCTGGTACGTCGCCGCGATCGCCGTACCGCTGCTCGTGCACTTCGTGACGATCTCGCTCAACCAGGCCATGGGCGCGTCAGCACCGGACACCGGTCAGTTCACGCCGTGGTACGGCCTCGCGGTCGTCATCGGGATGAACATCGTCAACCCGATGGGCGGCCCGTTCAGCGAGGAGCCGAGCTTCCGTGGCTACGCGCAGCCGAGACTCCAGGCGAACCGCACGCCGCTCGCCGCGACAGCCATCATGGCCGTTGCCATCACCGGCTGGCACGCGCCGCTGTTCCTGATCTCCTCGTTCGGGCTTCGGCCGTTCGAAGCGCTGACCACGGTCGCGGTCACCATCTGGTACGCGTGGCTGTTCAACCACGCCGCCGGCAGCGCACTCATCACCCTCATCGCGCACGCCACCGAAGGCAGCATCAACACCGAAGACCTCTGGCCCGCCGGCGCGGACGCGACCCGCGAGACCTGGCTGTACGTCGCCGTGTGGTGCGCGGTCGCCATCGTCCTGCTCATCGGCAGCCGCCACTTCTGGACTTCCCCTGCCCCAGCCGACGCCACCCAACCCGTCAACGTTCCGGAGCGTGTCTCATGACCACCACCCCGACCACACCGATCCCCACCCCGACAGTCCACCGCTCGTGGAGCGGCTGGCGCACCCTGCTGGTCGTCGTCGGCGGCCTGTTCGCCCTCGTCAGCGTCGTCCTGTTCGCCATCGGCGGCATCGGGCTGTGGGCACAGCATCAACGCGACGGCGATGGCTACTTCACTGCGGGACCCGAGCGGGTCACCACCAACTCGTACGCACTGTCCTCGCCGTCACTCGACATCGGCGGCACCGGACCGGATGCCTTCTACACCGACGATTTCCTCGGTGAGGTCCGAATCGCCGTCGAGTCGAGGAATCCGGGCACCCCGGTGTTCGTCGGCATCGGTCCGGCCGCCGAAGTCGCGCAGTACCTGAACGGCGTCGCCCACGACGAGGTCGCGGACTTCGACGTCGATCCCTTCAAGCTCTCCACCACCGCACGAACCGGCGACAAGCCCGCCACCGCGCCGGCCGACCAGTCCTTCTGGGTCGCCTCCGGCACCGACACACTCAGCTGGACCGCCACCTCAGGCGACTGGTCCGTCGTCATCATGAACGCCGACGGCTCCCCAGCCGTCGACGCCGACCTCACCCTCGGCGGCACCCTGCCCGCCGTCCAGGGCATCACCATCGGCGCATTCATCGGCGCGGTCCTGATGCTCCTGATCGGCACCGCCATCATCATCGCCACCATCACCACCCGACCCTCCGCAGCGACGCGCTGAGGGTGAGCAAGGGTTACCTAAGTCGCTTAGGGTCGATGGCATGGCTGAGCCGGTGCTCGAGATTCCGTTCGATGATGCGTTTCGGTTCGATCCGTCGCCTACGTTTGCTGAGTTGAGAGAGAACCGGCCGGCGGCCCGGGTGCGGACGTTGGCCGGGGCCGAGGTGTGGTTGGTGACCCGGTACGACGATGTGCGGATGGTGCTGGCGGATCCGCGGTTCTCGCGGGCGGCGGTGGTGAAGCAAGGGGCGCCGCGGGTGGCGTTGGCGAAGCCGATGCCGAACAGTCTGACCACGACGGATCCGCCGGAGCACACCCGGTTGCGCAAACTGGTGTCGTCGACGTTCGCGCACCGGCGGATCGAGCGGACCCGGCCCTGGGTGGCGGAGCTGTCGGCGCAGTTGGCGGAGGATGTGGCCGCGGCCGGCGACGGGGCGGACATCCGGCAGTTGGTCGCGTTGCCGTTGCCAATCCAGGTGATCTGCCAGTTGCTCGGCGTACCGTACGACGACCGCGAGCAGTTCCGGGAGTGGACCGAGCTCGGCTACAGCATGCGGATGGCGGAGAAGGATCTCGTCGAGGACGCGATGACGAGCCTGACCGCGTACATCGAGGCGCTCGTCACCAAGAAGCTGGCGAACGCCGACCAGCCGGCCGAGGATCTGCTCGACGAACTGGTCCGGGCGCGCGAGGAAGGCGACCGGCTCAGTCAGGACGAGCTGATCGCGTTCGGCGTGAACCTGCTCGTGGCCGGCCACGAGACCTCGGCGAACCAGATCTCCAGCTGTGTCGCGACCCTGCTGCGCTGGCCGGAGAACTGGGTCAAGCTGGTCGCGAACCCCGATCTGGTGCCGTCCGCGGTCGAGGAGTTGCTGCGGTTCAACCGGTTCAGCGAGGTCGGCCAGTTGCGGGTCGCGATCGAGGACGTCGTGCTGCACGGCGTACAGATCAAGGCCGGGGAAGGCGTGATGGCGGCGCTGAACTCGGCCAACCGGGATCCGCGGGCGTACGACGAACCCGGTGAGCTGCGGCTGGACCGCAAGGACAACAAACACCTGTCGTTCGGCTTCGGCCCGCACTTCTGTCTCGGCGCCCAGCTGGCCCGGATCGAGCTGCAGGAGTCATTGCTGGCACTCGTCCGGCGCTTCCCGCGGATGAGCCTGGCCAAGCCGGCCGAGGAGCTCGAATGGCGACGCGTCCTCGTCAGCGGCCTCGCAGAACTACCGGTGAACCTCGGCCTCGAAGGCTGAGATCCACCGGCAGCCTGGCGATCAGTTCTGCGACGCGAACACGACCCCGTGCTCGGTCTCGTACTGCTCGATGAACCGCGCGGCCATCGGCTCGCTCGACGCGATCGCGTCGGCCAGCGTCTTCGCGGTGCGCTCACGACCCGCCGGCCAGTCCGACAGCAGCGCGTACGCACGCGCCCGTTTCTTCTCCAGCGCGGTCGGCTCCGGCTGGTCCGCGGCCGGCTTGTCGTCCTCGGTCTTCGCGACCACGACCGGCTCCGGCTCGGGGAACACCTGCTCGACCTTGGGCGTGCTGATCAGTGCCGGCGGCCGGGTGTCCGTGGTGTCCGCGAACGGCGACGGCGGCTGCGGCTTCTGCACCACCGGCTCGGCCTTCGGCTGCGGCGCGAACGGCCTGAGCTTGCCGCTCACCGAACCGTTCACCGAACCGTTCGCCGTGCCGTTGGCCGGGGATGCCGAACCGCTCTGGACGACGTGCTGCGGCTCGCTCTCGTCCTCGACGACGACCGCCTCGGCGACCGGCTCGTCGCTGTCGTTCTGATCGACGATCGCCATCAGCTCGCCGGTCCAGGCGTCCTCGTCGCGCAGCGACACCCCGGTGCTGTCCGCCCGCAACGGCCGCGGCTGCCCGCCTTCGAGCACCCATACCGCTGCCGGCACGCGCGGTCCCTCCTCGGGCTGCTCCGGCGGTGGCGAGATCGCCTTGGTCAGCTTGTTGGTGATGACCTCGTAGTTGATCCGCTCCTCGAGCATCCCGGCCAGCCGGTCCGGGTCGTACGTCGTCTCGGCGATCTTGGCCAGCCGCTCGTCCTGGTGCTCGGAACGGATGTACTCGGCAACGGTTCCGGCGATGGCCTCGCGCCGGGACTTGTTCCGGATCTGGTGCTGGGCCGCGCGCAGGCTCTCGTACAGGCCGTACCCGTGCTCGATCGCCAGGGACCGGGCCAGCCAGGTCACCCGCGGCTCGCGGGCCCACTGGATGACGCCGTACACCGGACCGGTCTCGCGCATCTGCCCGGCCCGGCGCAGCGCGTCCCGGCGGCGCGCCGAGCTGTGGATCAGCCACAGCACATAGGCGAACGCGGACAGGCCGCCGAAGCCGAAGGCGAGGAACCGCTCCTCCGGCCGCCAGTGGCCGACCACGTTGAACACGACCGCGACCAGGGCCGCGAAGAACGACATCGCGCGGTAGGCGTAGGCCTGCTCACCCTTGCGCCGGCGCAGGTCGGCCAGCGCGGCGGTGGCGACACCACCGAGCTCCAGCACGGCCACCGCGGGCGTGACGAGGGCGATCTTGAGGAACGGCGAGAAGCCGGTCTCGGGCCAGGGGATGTGGGTCACGCCGGCCCAGACCTGGCCGACAAGTGCGGCCGCGGCCGCAGTAGCGTAGAAGGCGTAGGCGACCTTGTCCGCACCGGTGAGAGGTACGTTCGCCAGTTCGCCAGGACTGGTGCTGGTGGTGTTCTCCTGCAAGACGTGGTCTCCTGACCGGTTTGGGCTCTCCGGCAGTATCGTCGGGTGATGGTACGGCGGCCTCCCCCAAGGGCGCTGCACGAGGCTACCGGTTTCCGGCCCCGAAAGGGGAGGCGAATCCGGAAACGTCTCGAACCTCCCCACTCCGGCCCGACTTCACACCTGCGAGTTTTACCCCCCTCTTTTTGTGTTCCCGACATTGCGCTCACTGCCCGCCCCGGACGCGCTGACGCCGTACCTACGTGACCGCTACGGCCTCGACTTCCCGGCCGCACGCTGCTCCGCTCCCTGGTGAACGACGTCTACGAGGTGACTACTGCGGACGCGCAATTCATCCTCAAGCTCTACCGGTACGGCGGCCGCCACCCGGACGAAATCCGTTGGGAGACAGGGCTTTCGGCTCATCTGAGACTTCGGCGTACTGGTTGCCCAGTTCCACGAAATGGCCGATTCGTATGTGTCCGAATTTCCCCGGCGGACGGCCGACCTGTCACACAGCCTCGACGAACTCCGCCCGCACCTTGCACCCGCGGAGGAAAACCTGCTCCAAGCCCTTGCCGATGCTGTACGGAACAACCTCGCGCAGTACAGTCCCGCCCGCGGCATCTGCCACGGCGACGTGACCCTCGCCAATCTCCTGGTCGCCGGCAACGGTCTCACGCTGTACGACCTCGACCTCGCCGGTGCCGATTATCGCGCCGAAGGCTGGGCCGACCGCGAACTGAACGCCCTCCACCAGGCGGCCGAGCAACTTCTCTGACGCGTCAGGGAGATTGCCAGCGAGTCCCCAGGATTCGTCCAGGAAGCGCGAGGTTTGGGCGCACATCCTGGGGACATGAGCCACGTCCTGCCGACCTCGCTGACCGCACGGGTGACCCTCGCGGTCGTCTTGCTGATGGCAACGGTCAGCCTGGTGATGAGTGCGCTGACCACGGCCGCGATCAGCTCGTACCTGACCAGGCAGCTCGACGACAAAGTCTCCGCATCGCACAGCCGGGCGATCGGCGTACTGAACAAGGGCGGCGACAACCGGCCCGCTCCGCCCGACATCGACAACCCGCACGGCCAGGACGCGGGCACCATCACCCTCTACCGAACCGGCTCAACCACCAGCGGCAACGTCATCACGTCGGACGGCGAGTTGGCCGGCCTGTCCGCGCAGGCGATCAGCACGCTCTCCACGGTGCCGACCAGCACGAACGAAACCGTCGACGTCCCTGGGCTGGGTCAGTACCGGGTGCACGCGTCGCTCATCAACGGTACGACGGTCGTCACCGGCCTGCCCACCAAGGACATCGACGACACGGTGAACAGCCTGATCGGCTGGGAAGTCCTGTTCGGCTGCGTCGGCGTGGTCGCCGCGGGAGGTGTCGCCATCATCGTCGTACGGCGTCAGTTGCGGCCGCTGCGCCAGGTCGCGCAGACCGCCCGCCAGGTCGCCGGCCTGCCATTGGCGACCGGCAAGATCGGGATGACCGCGCGGGTGCCGGAAGCGCTCACCGACGAGCGGACCGAGGTCGGTCAGGTCGCGGTCGCGTTGAACACCTTGCTGGGTCACATGGAGAACGCGTTGGACGCCCGGCATCGCAGCGAGCAGCAGGTGCGGCAGTTCGTCGCCGATGCCTCCCACGAGCTGCGCACGCCGCTCACCACGATCCACGGCTACGCCCAGCTCAGCCTCCGCAGCCCGGAAGTTCTCCCGCTGGCCATGGGCAAAGTGATGGTGGAAGCCACCCGGATGGCCTCGCTGGTCGAGGACCTCCTCTTGTTGGCCCGGCTCGACGCCGGCCGGCCGCTCGACCTCAGACCGGTCGACCTGACCCGCCTGGCGATGGACTCGGTGACCGACGCGCGGATCGTGAGTCCCGACCACCACTGGACGCTGAACCTGCCCGCGGAGCCCGTGGTCGTCACGGCCGACGAGCAGCGGATGCACCAGGTCGTCACCAACCTGCTGAGCAACGCCCGCCGGCACACCCCGGCCGGCACCACCGTGACCGTCGGCCTCCACGCCGACGAGGCTCGTCACTCCGCCGTACTGACGATCCACGACGACGGACCCGGTATCCCGGCCGACCTGCAACCCAACGTCTTCAAGCGATTCACCCGCGCCGACACGTCCCGCACCCGCGATTCCGGCGGCGCCGGACTGGGCCTGTCCCTGGCCCAGTCCATCACCGAAGCCCACGGCGGCGCGATCGCCGTCACCTCCCGCCCCGGCAACACCTGCTTCACCCTGGCGCTGCCCAGGTGACTCCTCAACCCGTGGTGACAGGTAGTCCGACGAGCCGGGCGCTCTCTTCCCACAGGTGATCGCAGCGCGCTTGGTCAGTGGTGTGCGGGGCGGTCTGCACAGCTTGGCGTTTGACGAAGAACTTGCCGCTGATGCCGGCCACATCGGCAGACGTGGCGAGCCAGGCCGGGGTGTCGGCGCCGACGTCCGGACCAGGACAGAAGCGGTCGAGGATGCGGGCGCTGAGCCGGAGGAGACCGTGGGCGTCGCGGCCGAGGCCGGTGTCGCGGATGATGCCGGGGTGAGCGCCGTTCACCGTGATGGCGGTGCCGGCCAGCCGGCGGGCGAGGGCATAGACGAACATCGCGTTCATGTTCTTGGTCCGCCCGTACGCCGCGAACGGGCGGAAGCTCGGGATCGGTGCCAGGCCTGCGCGGCTGTCCAGCCGGTCGACGTCGACGGGCACCCGGCGCAGCGCGGTCGGCGAGGCGCCGACGACCACGAAGCGGGCCGGCCGATCGCCGAGTGCGTCCGCGAGCGAGCGGAGCAGCAAGTACGGCGCCAGATGGTTGGTGGCGAGGAGCCGCTGGATCCCCTCCTCGGTGACGTCGTCGATCGGCGTGACCACGGCGGCGTTGCTGATGACAACATCCGCCGGCTCGTCGCCGAGCCGGCCGGCCAACCGACGTACGTCGGCCAGCAACGACAGATCGGTGACGTCCAGCCACAGGTCCGCACCTGGTACGGCGGCCTCGATCCGCCGGGCCGCATCCGTCAGCCGCTCCGCACTGCGGCCGACGAGGACGACCGACATCCCTTCGCCGGCAAGTCTTTCCGCGATCGCGGCTCCGATGCCGCCGCTCGCTCCGGTGATCACCGCTCGCATTCGCGCCTCCTTCTAGGTTGACGCTGTCAACCATAGGCAGGTCAGGTTGACGGCGTCAACCAAGCGCCGCGCGCTACCATCGCGGGATGGGGACGCGGGAGGATCTGATCGAGGTCGCCACCAGGCTGCTGGACAACGGCGGGGTGCCCGCAGTGACCCTGCGCGAGGTCGGCCGGCTGGCCGGGGTGTCCCACAACGCGCCGTACAAGCACTTCGCCGACAAGCAGGCGCTACTGGCGGCGGTCGCGGCGCGAGACCTCGAGCGGCACAGCATGCTGATCCAGCAGGCGGTCCGGCGGAAGCGATCCGCCAAGGCGGCGCTGAGCGAGGCGATGGGTCGCTACATCGCCTGGGCGCTGGAGTACCCGGAACGCTTCCGGCTGGTCTTCGGTCGCTGGACGACCGAGTCCCCCGAGCTCACGGCGGCGGCCGAGACTGCCCAAGCCGGGCTGGTCGGCCTGGTCGAAGCCGCGCAGGCGAGTGGTGCACTGCCAGCCGGAGATCCTGTCCGCCTCGCCTCGCTGGTCCGCTCGGTGGCTCACGGCGCGGCCGACCTCGCGGCGACCGGTCACCTCTCCGCCACCGGCAAAGGCCACGCCGGCCCCGAGCAACTGGTCGACGATCTGCTGACGTACCTCGAGACGGCCGCTACCTGACGGTCTGATCAGAGCTGGGTGTTCGGGGTGCCTACTCCGCGGAGGAGGGTCTCGACGATCTGGGTCGCGAAGGCGTCGGTGTCGGCGTCATCGGGATGACCGCTGAGGTCTTGGCAGACCTCGTGAATGAGGGCGTAGTAGACCCGGCGCGCCCAGACCGGGTCGACGTCGGCGCGCAGGATGCCGGCCTCTTGCAGGCGAGCGAAGAGCAGGTCGCACCGCTCGACGACTCCGGCCTTGATCCGGTCGGCCTCGTTGCCGGGGGCAAGGGCTGCGTTCATCGCGAAGCCCCAGGAGACCTTGACGCGGAGCGCGTTCGCGGTCGCCTGGTAGAGCGCGACGATCGGCGGCGTGCTCTCCGGCCGAGCGTCCTCGACGGCGTTCGCGAGTTGCCGTGAGGCCCAGATCGCCATCGCGGTGATGAGCGCCTCCCGGGTGGCGAACCGGCGGTGCACGGTCGTCCGCGCCACTCCGGCCGCGGCGGCGATCTCCTCCATGGTGGCGTTCGGTTTCCGGTTCAGGGTCCGCTCGGCCGCCTCCAGGATCGTCTGCACGGTCCGCTCGGCGTCCGCGCGCAGTGGACGGATGACGACCTCGTTCATACACCGAAGACTACCTTCTGGGCGCGACTCATCGCCTACTTGCGACATTCGTGTTGCAAGTAGTACGTTTCCAGAGTCAGTCACGATGCGATTTAGGAGTCTCCATGGATCTGCAGTTGAAGGACAAAGCCGCCCTCGTCACTGGTGCCAGCCGTGGGATCGGCCTGGCCGTGGTGGAGCAGCTCGTTGCGGAGGGGGCGCGTGTCGTCGCGGTCGCCCGGACCGGTACGCCGGAACTGCGGGTCACCGGCGCCGACGTGGTACTCGCGGATCTCGCCGTACCGGGTGGACCGGAGCAGATGGTCGCGGCGGCGATGGACGCGGTGGGGGAGCTGGATCTGCTGATCAACAATGTCGGTGGTGGAGACGGCGACGCGGCTGCCGGGTTCCTGGACTTCGACGACGACGCCTGGCGATCGATGTTCGAGCTGAACTACTTCGCGACGGTCCGGGCGACTCGGGCGGCGTTGCCGAGTCTGATCCGGCAGGGCGGCGCGATCGTCAACGTGTCGTCGATCGGTGCCCGGACTCCGGCGGGCGGACCGGTTCCGTACACCACGGCGAAGGCGGCGCTGACCGCACTGGGAAAGGCACTGGCCGAGGAGTTCGGGCCGCAGGGAGTGCGGGTGAACACGGTGTCACCAGGCGCGGTACGGACGGCGTTGTGGACGGATCCGGAGATGTACGGCGGTCAGCTCGCGCGGAAGCTCGGTGTCACGCAGGACGAGTTGCTTGCCGGCCTGCCCCAGCAGACCGGCATGCTCACCGGCCGGCTGATCGAACCGGCCGAGGTAGCAACTCTTGTGGTCCAACTCTGCTCCCCGCTCACCGCAAGCATCGTCGGCGCCGACTACGTGATCGACGCCGGCAGCGTGAAGACGGCCTGATCACCGCTGCCGGGGGTGAACCCTCACCCGGCAGCCAGCGCCTTTTGCGCCTGGGTGGCCAGGGTGGTGGCGCGTTGGTTGTCGGAGCCTCCGTCGGCTACCAGGACGGCGTAGCGGAAGCGGAGGGTGGAGCCGGCTTCGAACGGGAGTTCTTCGGAGAAGAACGGGGCCGGGCAGACGGCGGCGAAGTCTTCGGAGCGGACGAACCACTGCGGTGGGTGGCGGACGTTGTCGGCCGCGTCGGCGATGATGATGGTCGAGGCGCGGTCGTTGTTGTCGTGCTTGCCGCTGAAGCCCATCCAGGCCGCCTTCTGGCCGCGCAGCTCGTCGCCGCCCTTGCCCTGCTGGGCCAGCACCGTGCCGTTGGTGAACGACCGCGGTCCGCGCCAGAACAGGCCGCCGTACCCGGCGTTCTCCCGGCCGGCCGTGGTCGGGCTGCCGATCTGGATGGTCTCACTCGAGACGTTCGTCATCGCGGTCTCGTAGACCAGCACCCAGCCGTCGTCGGCGAACCGCGTGGTCAGCGACCGCGACTCGTCGACGACGTGCGCGCCGGCCTGTGTCCGCCAGGACAGCTGGTGGGAGAACCGGACCAGATCGTCGGACACGTCGAGCGCGTCGATCCGGTCGTGGTCCATCGAGCCGTTGTTGTCGAGCTGCTGGTAGCCGGCCTCCTTGGAGAACGTCGGCCCGCCCCAGAAGTTCTCGTGCCCGAAGTGCGGCAGCGACCAGGTCAGGCCCTTGTGCCAGACGTGGTCGTGCGGCCGGAACACACTGACCAGGTCGCCGTCCAGCGTCCGGATCGGGTGCAGGTAGGGCCGCGGCGACTCGAGCTGGCGATCGGTTGCCCGGTAGACATAGGTGAACAGCTCGCTGTCCCCCGCCGTGACCTGGATCGACCGGCCGACAGCATGGTTACAGCCGAGGTTCTGGGTCATGAACTCTCCCGTTTCGATTGAATGATGGTCCACGGCGCCCCGAGTTCGCTGAACAACGCCAGCTCGTCGGAGGCCCGGTCGATCCACTTCTCCACATCGACCACAATCGGGTGTCGCTCGAGTCCCTCCCCTTCCCACCGCACCAGTGCCGCCGGGATCGCGGCCGGCGGCTCCGCCACCCGCACCGCCTCGACGACCTTGGTGAAGCCACCGGTCGCGGAGAGCGGGCAGTACAGCGGTACGGCGGGATCCGCACGATGGGCAAGCAGGTTCTCGAGCAGGTCGGCCCGCTCGTACTTCGTCACAGTCACCCCGGTGCCCCGATGGAGCTCGAGCATGTCCGTGGCGTACTTCAGGACGGCGCGACCGGTCGAGCCGTGCACGATCACCTGCGGCTCGAGATGCTCCGCGGCGCACAAGGTCACCGCGATCAGGATCGTCGTACCGCGACCCGTGACAATCCGGACCGTGGACGTGTCGTCGGACTCGATCGCGTTGGCCCGGAACAGCTCGGTCTGCACCGACCGTACGTCGTCAGCACCGGGCGAACCGTCGAGCAGCAGCGCGGCCGCGGTCGAGTGGGCGAGCGGGTTCGTCACCGCGCCGTCGACCACCGCGACGCCGTCGAGAGTACGGCGACCGGCCCATCGCGCACGCTGGAAGTACTGCGCCTTCCGCACCCACTTGCCGACCGCGCTGATCCCGCGGATCTCACCGAACCGGCCGTCGGCCATCATCTCCGCCAGCGCCAGTGTCGCTGTGGACGCCTGGGCCTGGAAGCCGACCTGGCAGGCCCGACCGGTCTCGGCGACCACCGCGGACAGCTGCTCGAACTCGGCCAGCGACGCGGTCGGCGGTTTCTCCAGCAGTACGTCGGCACCGGCCCGCATCGCCAGTTCGGCCAGCGGGACGTGAGTCTGGATCGGCGTACTGATGATCACCACGTCGACCTCGGTCGACGCGAGCAACTCGTCAAGTCCGCCGTACACCTGGACGTCGGCGGGCAGGTCCTCGGCCGGCCGCGGATCGGCGACGGCGACCAGCCGGGCGCGGCCGGCCTCCGCCAGCCGCGCCACGTTCCGGACATGTGATGCCCCGTGGCCGTGGACACCTGCCACGGCCACTCGAGGCGCGGTCATCTGCAATCAGTTGCCGTCAGCAACACTTACTTGAGCTCCCCGTTGACCTCGTCGATGAATCCCTGGGCTGCCTTCTCCGGCGTCTGCCGGCCGAACAGCACCTCGGTGGTGTAGCGCTGGATGATCTTCTCCACCTGGCCACCACCCACCGGCGGGGCGGGCGACGGGTCGCCGAGCTCCTTGCCGATGTCCTGGATGAACTTGGCGGACGCGGCGTCGGCCGGCTGCAGCTTCGGCGTCACCGCCGCGCGGATCTCGGTGTTCGGCGGCACGCCCCGCTCGGCCAGCAGGATGTTCCCGGCCGCGGTGTTGTTGGACAGGTAGTTCACGAACTCGGCCGCCGCCTTCTGGTTCTTCGACCGCGACGAGATCGACCAGAACATGGAGCCCTTGTAGTAGGAGCCGTTCGCGCTGGCCTTGCCGTCGACGCTGGGGATCCGGAGCAGCTTGAGCTCCTGGCCGGCCGCCTTGCTCATCGCGTTCAACTGGTTGCTCCACATCCAGCTCATGGCCAGCTTGCCGGTGGCCATCGCGGACTGGTCGAGCGCCGCGTTCATGTCCTGCGAGACGAACTCCGCCGACGGGATGGCCTTGGCGTCCTTCAGCTTCAGCACCTGCTGGTAGAACGCGGTCACCTGGCCGGCCGTGACGCCGAGCTTGCCGTCCTGGGTCCACAGCGACTCGCCGTGCTGGCGGGCCCACAGATTCAGCGCGGCCTCGTTGGTCCCCGGCGCGCCGGTCCCCCAGCCCTTGCCGTTCAGCTTGGTGCTGAGCTCGGCCGCGAGCTTGGTGTAGTCGTCCCAGGTCCAGGTGGTGTCGTCCGGAAGGGCGACGCCGGCGGCCTTGAAGATCGCCGGGTTGGCCACGATGGCGAAGGAGTTGATCCCGGCGTTGAGGCCGTAGAGACCGCCGTCGAACTCACCGGCCTTGAGGGTGTCCTCCTCGAACTTGCCGGTGTCCAGCCCTTCGGCCTTCTTCAGGTCGAGCAGTGCGCCGCGGTCGGCGTACTCGCGCAGGTACTTCTCGTCCATCTGGATGATGTCCGGCGCGTCGTTCGCGGCGACCGTGGTGGCGAGCTTGTCCCAGTACCCGGACCACTCGCCGAACTCACCCTTGATCGTCACGTTCGGGTGGTCCTTCTGGTACGCCTCGATCGCCTGCTGGGTCATCTTGGTGCGGGTGTCGCCACCCCACCAGGTGAACCGGAGGGTGACCGGCCCGTCGGCGGATCCGCTGTCGCCGGCGCCGCCGGAGTCACCGCCGCAGGCACTGGCGGCCAGCAGGGTGGTGGCGATCGCGGCGGCGGCCAGGGCCCGCAGGCGCCGGCCCGCGGTGGGTGGGATGTGCGGCCTCATGATGTGCACCTTTCAGGGAGTTACTTGATGCCGGTGGTGGCGATGCCCTTGATCAGGAACCGCTGGCCGAGCAGGAAGGCGAGGAAGATCGGGACGAGGGAGACGACCGACATGGCGAACATCGATCCCCAGGAGGATTCCGCGGTCGCGTCGACGAACGACCGCAGAGCCACCGGGACGGTGTACATCTTCGGGTCGGTCAGGTAGATCAGCTGGCTGAAGAAGTCGTTCCAGGTCCAGATGAACGTGAAGATCGTGGTGGTGGCCAGGGCCGGCACCATCAGCGGCAGGATCACCCGCAGGAAGATCCCGCCCCGGCCGCAACCGTCGATCCGGGCCGCCTCGTCCAGCTCGCGCGGGATACCGCGAATGAACTGCACCATCAGGAAGACGAAGAAGGCGTCGGTGGCCAGCATCTTCGGGATGATCAGCGGCAGGAACGTGTTGATCCAGCCCGCCTGCGAGAACAGGATGTACTGCGGCACGATCACCACGTGGATCGGCAGCATGATGCTGAGCAGCATGATCGCGAACCAGAACTTCTTCCCGACGAACTCCAGCCGGGCGAACGCGTACGCCGCCATCGAACACGACACCAGGTTGCCCAGGACACTGCCCAGCACCACGGCCGCGGAGTTCAGCAGGTAGCGGGTGAACGGCTCGGTCAGCGCGTTCCAGCCGACCCGGTAGTTCTCGATCCGCAGGTCCTTCACCAGCAGGCCCGGCTCGCGGAAGATCTCGTTGCCCGGCCGCAGTGAGCTGACCACCATCCAGATCACCGGGTAGAGCATCACCAGGGCGGCGGCGGCCAGGGCGAGGTGGATCAGCACCGGCCGGATCCGGACCCAGCCGATCGCACCGGTCCGTCGCGCGGTGACCGTGCTGCGGAGCGTCTCAGTCGTCATAGAACACCCAGTACTTCGAGGCGAAGAAGTTCGCCGCGGTGAAGACCCCGATGATCACGAGCAGGAACCACGCCATCGCGGAGGCGTAGCCCATGTCGAAATTGCCGAAGCCCCGGTCGTAGAGGTAGAGCGTGAAGAACATGGTCGAGTCCGACGGGCCGCCGCTTCCCCCGGAGACGACGAACGCCTGGGTGAACGACTGGAACGCGTGGATGATCTGCAGCACCAGGTTGAAGAAGATGATCGGGGTGAGCAGCGGCAGCGTGATGCTGAAGAACCGGCGCAGTGCACCGGCCCCGTCCACCGAGGCGGCCTCGTAGTACATCGCCGGGATCTGCCGCAGGCCGGCCAGGAAGATCACCATCGGCGAGCCGAACGTCCACACGTTCAGCACCACCAGGGTGCCGAGCGCCGTACTCGGGTCGGAGATCCAGCCCTTGCCGTCGATCCCGACCAGGGCGAGCACCTGGTTCATCAGACCCTCGGTGCCGAACACCTGACGCCACAGGATCGCGATCGCGACACTCGAGCCGAGCAGCGACGGCAGGTAGAAGACCGAACGGTAGAACGCCATCCCGCGGACGCCGCGGTCCAGCACGACCGCGAGCAGCAGGGCGACCGCCAGCTGCAGCGGCACCGAGACGAACACGTAGGTGAAGGTGACGCGCAGCGAGTTGTGCAGCCGCTCGTCGGACAGCATCCGGGTGAAGTTCTCGATCCCGATCCACTGGGGCGCCTGGATCAGGTTGTAGTCCGTGAAGGACAGGTACAGCGAGGCCAGCATCGGCCCGATGGTGATGAGGAACAGCCCTAGCAGCCACGGCGCGAGAAACAGGTACGCAGCCAGATTGTCCTTCTTCTGCCCTGCGGGTTTCTTCTGCCGGAGCGAGCCGAGCTCGCCCAGCGCACTCATACTTTCTTACCTCCGGAAACCTCTCGGGCCTGCGGAAAGCGCTTGCCTTGGCCGGTCAAGTTAGCCCAGGAAACCGGTTCACACAAGACTTTGCGCCAACCTCGCCTGACCAGAAGCGGACTCCTGCGAAGTATTGACAGGACAAACCTCCGAGGAGACAGTACTGGACATTTGGCAACCGCTTACCGACGCCCGGGCGAGCGGTTCCGTCCCCTGTCACCTTTGGAGGCTTCGATGCAGCGTCGTACGTTCCTCGCCGGCTCACTGACCACGCTGACGGTCGGTGCCCTCTACCCGGCCACCGCGGCCGGGGCCACAAATGCTGGAGTAGCCGCTGTGGACGAAGACTTCCTCGCCGTACTGACCAACGCCAACCAGGTGCAGATCCCGCTCGTGCTGGGCAACCTGCAGAACCCGTCCGACAGTGTCCGGGCCGTCGCGCGGAAAGCCCGCCGGCTCGTCTCCGGGTACGTCTGGGGCAAGTCGTCGTACCACCACGACGCGTCGCTGCTGGCTCCCCTGCTGTGGCTGGCCGAACAGCTCGCGGCGCGCCAGCACGAGGACGGGCTGTACGACGTCGGCAACCTGCACTCGCCGCCGGACACCTCGTTCGCCATCCAGGACATCTGCATGGTCTACGGGCTGCTCGACGCCGACGACCAGCCGGAGACCGAGCCGCACCGTGCGATTCTGGCGAAGGTACTGCGGAAGGCCGGCCCCGCACTCGCGAGCGGCGGCGTGCACACGCCCAACCACCGCTGGGAGATCGCGGCCGCGCTGGCCCGGACCCACCACCTGTTCCCGGACCGCCGGTACGCCGCGCGTATCGACGACTGGCTCGACGAGGGCATCGACGCGACGCCGGACGGGATCTACAGCGAACGCAGCTCGACGTACGCCTCCGAGGTGACGAACCACTGCCTGCTCGGCATCGCCTGGACGCGGAACAAGCCCGAGCTGCTCGAGTACGTCCGGCGCAACCTGGACGCGACGCTCTACTTCCTCGAGCCGAACGGCGAGGTCGACACGATCGCGTCCCGGCGGCAGGACCAGACCCGGATCCGCGAGGTCTGGTGGTACCTGACCCAGTTCCGCGAGCTCGCCCTGCACACGGGTGACGGCCGGTTCTCGACTGTTGCCAAGAGCATCGAGCAGCGCGGGACAGGTGAGATCGGCGACTTCCTGGCCGAGGTGCTGGAACGGCCGGAGATCGCGGCGGTGCTGCCGGCACCGACGCCCGCGCCGACCGACTTCGCTCAGCACTACCCGTCGCAGGCGTCGGCGCGGATCCGGCGGGGCACGCGGACCGCGACCGTCTTCGGTGGGACCGACTTCCACGACATCCCGGTGATCGCGTCCGGGCTGTCCACGAACCCGACGTTCTTCAAGCTGCGCAACGGTGCCGCGATCCTCGACTCGGTCCGGCTGTCGCCGCAGTTCTTCAGCACCGGCCACTTCCGCAGCGACGGCATGCGCCGGGCCGGACCGCGCACGTACAAGCTGGCGCAGGAGGTGAAGGTGCCGTACCACCTGCCGCTGCCGAAGCGGTACCGGCGGGACGACGGTCTGTACCCGCTCACCCTCGACGGGCGGTTCTACGCGTCGATGGACTTCCCGCACCGGCCGAAGCAGTTCCGGACGCTCCGGACCGAGGTGACGATCGTTGAGCTCGGCAACGGGTACGACCTGAGCTTCGAGTTCGACGGTGACGAGACGGCGTACGCGATCGAGCTCTGCTTCCGGGCCGGCGGCACGCTGGCCGGGGTCGAGGCGTTGGGGACCGCCGGCAACCATCAACTGGTCTCCGGAACCGGCTCCTACACGGTCGGCGCCGACCGGATCGAGTTCGGCCCCGGCAACGGCGCCTCCCGGGTCTCCATGGACCCGGGCGAGCGCTACACCTACCTCGGCGGCAGCCTCACCCCGGACGGCCTCCGTGTCTACCTCACCGGTCGCACCCCGGGCCGCCAAAGCCTGCAGTTGCGTACTTCCTAGGCGGTGATGACCACCTTCGCGCGAGCGTGCTCCGTCTCCACGTAGCGAATGGCCTCAGCAATATCGGCCAGCGGGTAGGTCCGATCGATGGCCGGGATGAGTTGTCTGTCCTCGGCCATCGATCGGAGCGTCGCGAGGTTCTCCGCACTCGGCCGCGCATCGAACGTGACGATCCGCTGGCCGACGAAGCGGGACAGCAGCACGCCGCGGAGGATCAGGCCGACCGGGCCGAAGACGCTGCCGCCCCGGAACACGCCGCCACCGGACAGGACGAGCGTCCCCTTCGGCGTCAGCGCGCGGCGCAGGTCGGCGAGTGACCGGTTTCCCACCAGGTCGAGGACGACGTCGTACTGCGTTCTGGTGAAGTCGTCCCGGGTGTAGTCGACGACCTGGTCGGCGCCGAGCGATCGCATCAGGTCGACGTTCTTGGTGCGGCAGACAGCGGTCACCTTGGCCTCGAGCGCCTTGGCGATCTGTACGGCGAACGTGCCGACTCCACCCGAGGCGCCGTTGATCAGGAGTTGCTGTCCCGCCTTCAGTTGCGCGACATCACGCAAGCCGATCAGAGCGGTGTTCGCCGCGAGCGGGATCGCGGCCGCCTGCTCGAAGGTCAGGTTGGCGGGTTTGTGGTCGACCACGGTCTCCGGCGCCTTGACGAACTCGGCGAACGCCCCGACCGCCTCACCGAACACCTCGTCCCCGGGCTTCAACCGCCGTACCTCGGGCCCGACGGCTTCCACCACCCCGGCGAAGTCCGTGCCCAGGACTCCCTTGGGCGCGCGGAGCCCGAACGTCGCCGGATCCATCAGCCGGGCGACGTACGGGTCTCCACGCATCACGTGCCAGTCACGGGCGTTCAGCGACGCCGCCCGGACCCGCACGAGCACGTCGTTGCCGGCGACCCCGGGTTGGTCGATCTCCTGGACCTGCAGCGCCTCGGGCGCGCCGTACCGCTCCTGCACAACGGCCTTCATGCCGCGACGTTATCCGGCGATGACCGACCGCAACATCCGGACGATCCCTACGGTGTCCCTGGATCGGCTAGCCGGACTGTCGTTTCGAGTACGCCGTCATGTGGGATGCGGACGACGTGGACACGGCGGCGCTGGTCGCGCAGGTACGTGCGGGTCGAGGTGGTCAGCGTGGCGGGCCGGTGGCCGGACCAACTGATGGTGATGACGACAGGGCCTCGCCTGATCGTGAGGGCGTCGGCTGTCGCCGTACGGGTCTGGTTGTAGGGGACGACGGTGCCGTCCGAGAACGTGACGTCGTCACCTGGCTGGAGGACCAGCGGGATCTGCTCGGTGGCGGCGGTGGTCGCGGTGACCCGTCGAGTGACGGAGTGCGAGCTGAGGATCAGGTCGGTCGACACCGAGCCGTCGGTGGTGCGGTAGCGGACCAGATTCTTGTCCGGGTACTCGGCGACAAGGTTGCCCTCAGCATCAGCCTTGCCGTTGCGGACCGTTGCCCAGCAACCGGTGGACGTCTGCTGCGCGTGGATCACCGTGCCTGCCACCGGATGCCAGAGGAATCCGGTCCCGGCCTTGACCACACTGCCGGGCCTGGTCCCGAAGAACGCGCCCAGGTAGAAGCCCGGCCGGCGTACGTAGAGGTAGTCCTGGTTCTCCACCTCGTCGCGACGCAGTTCGGTGAAGTCGTCCCGGCGCAGATACGGGATCCGCGCGATCGCGGCCCGCTTCGCGTCGCGGGTCGGCAAGGTCTCGCCGTACGGCGCGTGCGCGATGATGCGGGGTGACGTGTCCTGTTTGGCCAGCGCCGGTGCGGGCGCCGGGTCGGCAGCCCAGGCGGCGCGGAGGGCCGCCTTGTCCTCACGGGACGTGAAGAACGCGCCGAGGGGCGGTACGGCGGGGACGAAGTGCGAGGCGAGGATGGACCGGTCGGGATCGGGGATCGCGTCGTCGTAGTACGCGGTGGCGGTGCGGTCGGACACCGCGTAGTACGTCAGCCAGCCGGAGCCGTCCGGTTCGCGGAGCAGGTTGTAGCCGAACCAGTCGGTGAACCTGCGGGTCATCGAGACGAGCAGCGGGTTCCGGGTGTGCAGGTAGAGCTCGGCCATCTCCGGGAGCATGACCTCGAAGTTGTAGTTGATGTCCATCCCGCGGGGGTCATAGAAGAACCCGGCGGGGCTCTGCGACCACTTGGCGACGAACCGGATCCGTTCCTGCAGGCGCAGCCAGCGGGCGCGGTCGGGCAACAATCTGAGGGTGAGGGCGGAGCCGGCAACACCGGCGACAGCCTGGTTGGTGTACTCGAACGGGTCGTCCCAGACCACGGCGTTGGCCGGGTCCAGGTACCAGTCGACTCCCTTGCGCAGGGCACCTTCCAGCTGGGTACGACGACCCGGCAGCGCACCGGCCCGGCGGAGATTGGCGAGCGTCTTGGCCAGGTAGCCGAGGCCGAAGCCGCTCGACGCCTTACCTCGCTCACCGGGCGCGTACTCGGGCCAGGAACCATCGGGGTTCTGCAGCTTCAGATAGTGATCCAACGCAGCATCGAGCCGCCCGAGCAGCGCGGGATCACGGTGGTACGGGTTCCACGCCCGCCGATTGGCATGGAACCAGCTCAACGTGAACACGTGCTCCTGCACCCGCGCGTTGAACGGCTGAGCCGGCGTCCGCCACCAGCCACCACCCATGAACCCGTACGGATCGGTGTCCACGATGTCGTTGGTCATCGGCGCAAGAGTCCTCAAATACCCCGCGAACCGCTGCTCCCCCGGCGCAAACAACCGCCGATCCGGGGCGCCCGCCGGCAGATTCGCCAGTAGGGGCAGGCTTCCGTCGGCGCGGGCCGTTGACGGCAACAGGGTGGAAGCGAGTCCGGCGCCGGCGGCACCGAGCAGGACAGTACGACGTTTCACGGGCATGACTGAACTCCTGAAGGGTCGACGGGAGGGGTGGAGCTCACCGGATCGTGACGACTGTGAACTCCGGGTCGGGAACGCTGCGGCCGGTACCTAGGTCTGTGATGGAGGCGCCCCATTGGGTGAACTCGGGGGTCTTGTCGCGGTAGCCGCGGTTGCCGCGGAAGACGATGCTGTGGGAGTTCCGCAGGCCTACGCCGTACGGCGAAGGGCCGAGGACGGTGGCGACGCGGAAGAAGACGGAGTTGGCGAAGAGGAGGTCGTGGCAGTGGTCCAGCTCGACGGCCTGGGACTGCCAGCCGTAGATGTGGTCCTCGGTCTGGAGGCCGAGGAACTCCCAGTTCGCGAGGTGCCGCAGGACCACTTCGCGGTGCTGGTGGTGCTCGACCGAGACCTCGTAGGCACGGGTGGGGACGGTCGAGTATTCGACCAGCAGTCCGTTGTCCGCCCAGCCGTTGGCGCTCCAGATGTTCGACAGCACACCGCCGCCACCGCGGACCCAGACGCCGTACTTGTGCCGGCCCCGGTACGTGTAACCCGGATCGCCGCTCGCGACGTCCTCGGGATGCCATTTCACGAACTGCGTGGTGATGTCCGCGAGGTAGGAGCCACGGCCTGACTGCCAGCGGATGTTGACCGACCCGGCCGTGTCCCGGGCTGTGTCGAGACCGAGTCCGGAGACGATGTTGCGGCCACCGGGCGGCGTCTCCACCAGGGCCTTCGGCCGCTCCGGATCACCGAAGTACGACGTGCCGTCCGGGGTCCGCAGCCAGGTCTGGCGCGGATGGAGTCCGATCAGGTTGGTCCGGTGCCGAAGCCGCAGCGTCCCGGCCAGGAGGTACTCGCCGATCGGCACGAACACCGACTCGTGCCGATCGACCGCGGCCTGGAACACCGCCAGATCGTCCTCGGTGCCGCTGCCGACCGTCCGTCCCATCCGGGCCGCGACCTCGGTGATGCTCACCCAGCTCGACACCGGCGGCAGGTCGGGTACGTCGGAGCGCAGCATCGCGGACACGTCGCGGTGCTCGTCGTACGACACTCGCACGCCGTCGGTCCGGGACTCGCCGACGGACAACGCCCTCGCGATCCGCAGGCCGTAGGTCAGGTCGATCCCGCCATCACGAGCCGGCGTGCGGCCGCCGGACTGGGCCAGGGTCAGCATCGTCGGAGTCCGTCTGGAGACACTGTCGACCAGGTTCAGCTGGTTGCTGTTCCGGATCAACGGGTTGGTTGCGCCAGGCAACAGCTCGCTGTCGTTCAGCACGATGCCGGAATCGGTGAGATCGTCGAGCAGGCAGTTCTGCAGGTACAGATGCACGAACTGACCCGGCACACACTCGACACCCCGCGGCGCATCGGCCAGGACGGTCCGGACCACGACCAGCTTCGCGTCGTTGTTGGTCCGGATCGCCGTCTCGCGCTGACCGGTGAACCGGCAGTCCAGGACTGTCGTCTGCCAGCCGGCCGAGGCCGCGAACGCGTTCAGGCCGACGGCTCCCCCGGTGACCCGGACCCGCTGGATCAGGTTCGCGTTGTGGTCGATCCCGGCCCAGCCGTCGCCGACGTCGAGGTCGAGGTCCTGCAGCACGCACAACTGCGCACCGCCGAAGCGGACCGCAATCGCCCGCGGGTTGCCCGGGCCGATCGTGAGGTCCAGGTTGATCAGACCGGAGCCGAAGGTGTCGTTGTTCGCGTAGGTCACCGGCCCACCGACCGGTCGCCGCCGGAACGAGAACACATCGCGTGGAGTGCTGCCGGCGTACCCGGGACTGTTGTCCGCCAGAACGAACCGCGGCCGGCGTGCGCCGTACCCGATGATCCGCACCGAGTCGTGGACGTCGATCGGACCGCTCAGCCGATAGGTGCCCGGCGGCACCAGGACGACGCCGCCGCCGTCACCGAGCGGGAAGTCGCGCACCCCGCCGAGGATGTCGCCCAGTTTGTTCGCGATCCCGCGCCGCGACGCCTCGTCGACCGCGGCCCGGACGGCGGCGGTGTCGTCGCCGATCCCGTCGCCGTGCACCTCGAACCCCGGTGACCCGAGCAGCACCGCCCCCGGATCCGGCGGCCTCGACTGGTACGCCGACGTGAACCGGACCGGATCCCGGTCGCCGCTCGCGACGGCCGGGATGGCGGTGCTGATGACGGAACCTGCGACGGCTCCGGCGGCCAGACCGGTGAACTGGCGTCGACTCAGCATGTGCTGCCTCCTCGCGGCGGGGTGCTGGTGCGGTGAATGGTGTCCACGCGGCTCTGCACCCGTCAAGATGTTGTCGCTGATAATCCGCATTACCACTGATCATGACCTCTTGACGGCCCTCGACAGACTGTTCTACGGTTCCCGGCAATGCGTATTACTGCGAAGGATTGAGCGAATGCCGGACAAGGCCACCACCCGACTGACCCAACGGGACATCGCACGGCTGGCGAAGGTGAGCCAGACGACCGTGTCGCTGGTGCTGAACAACCGCAGCGACGCGACCGCGCGGATCCCGGCGGAGACGCGGGACCGGGTGCTGAAGGTGATCCGGGAGACCGGGTACCAGGCCGATCCACTGGCCCGGCGGATGCTGAAGCAACGCAACCAGATCCTCGGCGTGTTCACCTACGAGTCGGTGTTCCCGAGTTCGAGCGGCGACTTCTACCACCCGTTCCTGGCCGGGATCGAGGACTGCGCCGAGCGGCTCGGCTGGGACCTGCTGCTGTTCACCAGCGCGCCGGTGACGTCGGGCCGGCGACAGATCTTCCACGAGAACAACCGGCTCCGGATCGCCGACGGCTGCCTGCTCCTCGGTCGTCGGATCCCGACCGAGGAACTGGCCCGGCTGATCGCCGAGGAGTACCCGTTCGTCTCGGTCGGCCGTCGCGACGACGCCGGCGGTCCGGTGCCGTACGTCGGCGCCGACTACGCCGCGGCCACGTCGACGACGATCGAGAAGGCGTTTGCCCTCGGCCACCGTCGGGTCGCGTTCGTCGGCCCCGGCGCGGGCGCCGAGTCGTCCGCCGATCGCCTGCGCGGCTTCCGTCGTACGGCGGGTAACCGGGCACCGCACCTGCCGACCGCCGACCGGCCGCCGGCCGAGGTGCTCGACGCGCTGCTGGACGGGCGGATCACCGCCGCGTTCGTCGAGGAGCGGGCGGACGCGGTCGCGCTGGCCGAGGTGGCGGCCGAGCGGGGTGTCGACATCCCGGCCGACCTGTCCGTGATCGCCCTCGGTGACGCGACCCGGCCGGCCGCGACCGGTATCGACTTCAGCGGCTTCCACGTCCCGCGTCAGGAGATGGGCCGCCAGGCCACCGAACTGCTCGAGGCCGTGCTGAGCGGCCACGCCGCGGCCGGCACGCAACGGCTGCTGCCGTGCGAGATGGCCGAAGGCACCACGTTGATCGCACCGAAAGGTTTGTAATGCAGACAGATCTTCTCATAGTCGGCGGCGGGCTCGGCGGCATCGCCGCGGCCCTGGCAGCCCTGCGCGCCGGCCGTTCGGTCGTCCTGACCGAGGAGTTCGACTGGCTCGGCGGGCAGCTGACGAGCCAGGCCGTGCCACCGGATGAGCACAGCTGGGTCGAGCAGTTCGGCATCACCGCGTCGTACCGCGCACTCCGTGAGGGGATCCGCGACTACTACCGTCGCCACTACCCGCTCACCTCGGCGTCGCGGGCGGCGGTGCAGCTCAATCCGGGTGCCGGGTACGTGTCCAAGCTCTGTCACGAGCCGCGGGTCGCGCTGGCGGTCCTGGAGGGCATGCTCGCGCCGTACCGAGCCAGCCGGCGGCTGCAGGTTGTCCAGCCATTCAGGCCTGTCGCCGCAGAGACCGATGGCGATCGGGTCAGCGCGGTGACGGTGCAGCACCGTGTCACGGACGATCAGCTCACGATCACAGCGCCGTACATTCTCGATGCGACCGAGACCGGCGAGCTGCTGCCGCTGACCGGCACGGAGTACGTGACCGGCTTCGAGGCGCAGAGCGACACGGGTGAGCCGAGCGCGCCGGCCGAGGCGCAGCCGTTCAACATGCAGGCGGTCTCGTACTGCTTCGCGATCGACCACGTCGACGGTGATCACGTCGGGGACAAGCCGGCCAACTACGCGTTCTGGCGGAACTACCAGCCCTCGTTCTGGGGTGACCGGCTGCTGTCCTGGACGGCGCCGAACCCGCGCACGCTGCAAGCCTCGGAGCGGACCTTCACGCCGAACCCGGACGACGACCCGCTCGCGGTCGTCGCGGATCAGCGCCGGACCGGCGGCGACACGAACCTGTGGACCTTCCGCCGGATCGCCGCCCGCCGGCACTTCGAGCCGGGTGCGTACGACAGCGATATCTGCCTGGTGAACTGGCCGATGATCGACTACTTCGAGGGCCCGGTCATCGACGTACCGGACGCGGCCAAGCACCTGACCGCGGCGAAGGAGCTGTCCCAGGCGGTCTTCTACTGGCTGCAGACCGAGGCACCGCGCCCCGACGGCGGCGCGGGCTTCCCGGGCTTGCGGCTGCGCGGTGATCTGCTCGGTACGACGGACGGCCTGGCGCAGGCGCCGTACATCCGGGAGTCCCGCCGGATCAAGGCGGAGTACACGATCGTCGAGCAGGACCTGTCGGTCGCTGTCCGCGGCGATCGGGGCGCGGTCGAGTACGACGACAGCGTCGGCATCGGGATGTATCGCATCGACCTGCACCCGTCGACCGGTGGGGACAACTACATCGACGTGGCCAGCAGCCCGTTCCGGATCCCGCTCGGGGCGCTGATCCCGCGCCGGGTGGAGAACCTGCTGCCGGCGAACAAGAACCTCGGCACCACCCACATCACCAACGGCTGCTACCGCCTGCACCCGGTCGAATGGAATATCGGCGAGGCCGCCGGCGCGCTCGCGGCCTTCTGCCTGGACCGCGGCGTCAGCCCGCGCGCAGTACGCAACACCCCGGCCCTGCTCGGCGACTTCCAATCCCAACTGGTTGCCCAGGGCATCGAACTCGGCTGGCCGGCCATCGAAGGCTACTGAGTACCGGCTACTGATGGAGGACAGATGAAGCTACGTGTGCTGACCGCGGCGGCCACTGCCGCGGCCCTGCTGACCGCCTGTGGAGGCGGCTCCTCGGAGTCCGGTAGTGAGGGGCCGGTCAACCTGCGGATGACGATCTGGAGTGCGAACGCCAAGCATCTGGCCCTGTTCGACCAGATCGCCGCCGACTACAAGAAGGACCATCCCGACGTCGGCACGATCACCTTCGAGTCGATCCCGTTCGAGAACTACACCACCGCGCTGACCACCCAGATCGGCGGCGGCAACGTGCCGGACCTGGCGTGGATCTTCGAGAGCACCGCACCCGACTTCGTCACCTCCGGCGCCCTCGAGCCGATCGAGAAGGACGCCGATCTGCTGCCGAGTACGACGGCCAACTGGGAGAAGGACGGCAAGCTGTACGCGTACCCGTTCTCCACTTCGCCGCTGGGCGTGTTCGTCAACACCGACCTGGTGACGGCGGCCGGCCGGCCGACACCGGCCCAGGAGATCGCGGCTGGGACGTGGACCTGGGAGGAGGCCGCGAAGACAGCGGCCGCCGTACAGGCTCGCGGCAAGGGTGGTCTGGTGGTCGGCGATTTCGACTTCAAGGGCTGGGACACGCTGAACGCGGTCTGGTCCGGCTGGGGTGCGCGGCCGTGGAGCGAGGACGGCAAGAGCTGCCAGTTCGACCAGCCGGCGATGGTGGACGCGATGACGTTCGTCCACGACCTCGTCTTCACCACCAAGGGCATGCCCGGTCCCGGCGTGACGAAGGACTTCTACGCCGGTGACTCGGCGATGGTCCTGACCCAGATCAGCCGGGCCGCGTTGCTGGAGAAGGCCAAGTTCAAGTGGGACCTGGTCCCGCTGCCGTCCGGTCCGTCCGGTGAGTACTCGGTCGTCGGTCAGGCCGGGATCGGTGTGCTGAAGCGCGGTAAGAACGCCGACGCGGCGAAGGAGTTCCTCGCCTACTTCAGCAACGCGGAGAACTCGGCCAAACTCGCGCAGTTCTTCCCGCCGCCGCGCAAGGCGCAGCTCACCACCGCGACGCTGGCCAAGGCGAACCCGCTGTTGAAGCCCGCCCAGCTGGACAGTGTCGTGGTCAAGGGCATCGAACGCGGCACGATCAAACCCAGCCACACCGGGTACGCCGAACTGCAGCAGACCGTCCGGGCCGCGCTCGACCCGCTGTGGAAGCCGGGCGCTGACGTCAAGGCCGTGCTGTCCGACGTGTGCGCGAAGATCAACCCGCTGCTGGCGAAATGACGCTGCTGCTGGAGAAGCCGGCATCCACGGTGACGGCTGCGGACAAAGCGCCGTACTGGACGATGCGGCGGCGGGACGAGCTGGCGGGGTGGCTGATGGTCGCCCCGCAGCTCGCCGGGATCGTTGCCTTCGTCATCGTTCCGCTCGGGCTGGTGGTCTGGTACAGCCTGCACGAGTGGAACGTGCTGGCCGGGACGTTCGACTTCGTCGGCGGCAGCAACTACCAGGCACTGGCGGACGATCCGCGGCTCGGGCCGGCGTTACGGGCGACCGCGGTGTTCTCCGCCGGGCTGGTGGTGCTGAACCTGAGTCTGGCGCTGTTCCTCGCCGTACTGCTGAACCAGAAGCTGCGCGGCACGGTGGTCTTCCGGACGCTGTTCTTCTCGCCGGTCGTGGTGACGTTGGTCGCGTGGACGATCGTGTGGGGGTTCCTGCTCCAGGACAACGGGGGCGTGAACGGGCTCCTCGACCTGTTCGGGATCGACGGGCCGAACTGGCTGCGCTCGGGCGGTACGGCGATGGCGTCGGTGATCGTGGTCCAGTTGTTCAAGAACGTCGGGCTGAACATGGTGCTGTTCCTGGCCGCGTTGCAAGGCGTGCCGGCCGAGCTCTACGAAGCCGCCCGGATCGACGGCGCGTCCGCGTGGGCCCGGTTCCGGCGGGTGACGCTGCCGCTGATCAGTCCGACCATTCTGCTCACGATGATCCTGACGATCGTCGGCTCGCTGCAGGTGTTCGCGCAGATCGCCGTACTGACCCAAGGTGGTCCGGGGACCTCGACCACCGTGCTCGTGTATTACCTGTACCAGCAGGCGTTCCAGTTCCATCACTTCGGGTACGGCGCGACGCTCTCGCTGCTGCTGTTCGGGATCGTGCTCGTGCTCACCGTGGTGCAGTGGCGGATGCGGAGGCGGTGGGTGTTCCATGAGTCCTAAGGTCAAGATGCTCGTTTACGGCGTACTGCTGGTGTGCTGTGTGCCGTTCGTGTTCCCGATCTGGTGGATGGCGACGACCTCGCTGAAGCCGGTGACCGAGATCTTCGCGTTCCCGCCGTCGTTGCTGCCGGGGGCGCCGACGCTGGACGCGTACCGGCAGGTGTTCGAGCTGCAGCCGTTCGGGCGGCAGTACGTGAACAGTCTCTATATCGCTGTCGTGGTGACGATCCTGACGCTGGCCGTGTCCTCGCTCGCCGGGTACGCGTTCGCGCGGATCCGGTTCCGGGGCGCCGGCGTGGTCTTCGTGATGGTGCTGACCGGGCTGCTGGTGCCGAACGAGGTGACGATCATCCCGCTGTACCGGATGTTCGACGCACTCGGCCTGGTGGACACCCATTGGCCGCTCATCCTGGTCCCGGCACTCGGGGCGCCGAGCGTGCTGGCGACGTTCATCATGCGGCAGTTCTTCATCACCCTGCCCGGCGAACTGGAGGAGGCCGGCCGGGTGGACGGTCTCGGCCGGTTCGGCCTGTTCTGGCGGGTCTGCCTCCCGCTGGCCCGGCCGGCCATCGGAGCCGTGTCGATCTTCACCTTCCTGCACAGCTGGAATCTCTACCTGGAGCCGATCGTGTTCCTGTCCAGCAAGGAGAAGTTCACCATCCCGCAGGCGCTGACGCAGTACGTCGACGCCTACGGCGGGCCGATGTGGAACACCCAGCTCGCGGCGGCGACCCTGTCCGCGCTGCCGGTCCTGATCATCTTCGTACTGGCCCAACGCCAGTTCGTCGAAGGACTCGCCCAAACCGGACTGAAGGGCTAGCCCCCGGCCTGTTGCGGCCGCGTGGAAAAATGTCAGAGTGAGTTTCCACGCGGCTGCTTTCATCGCCACCAGTCTCGACGGCTACATCGCCCGGCCGGACGGTTCCATCGACTGGCTCACCTCGCGCGGTGAACAGGCCGGTGACACGGGGTACAACGAGTTCATGACGTCGGTCGACACCGTCGTCATGGGCCGCAACACCTTCGAGAAGGTCCTCACCTTCGACTTCTGGCCGTACGACGGCAAGCAGGTCGAGGTGCTCAGTACGACGCTCGCCCCCGACGCCGACGAGCGCATCATCGTCCACCGCACCCTGGACGCCCTGATCGAGACCCTCAACGACCGCGGCGCCAAACGCATCTACGCCGACGGCGGCCGAGTCATCCAGACCTTCCTCCGGGCCGGCATCCTGAACGAACTCACCATCACCACCGCCCCCGTCCTCCTAGGCACCGGCATCCCCCTCTTCGGCACCCTGGACCAGGACATCGCCCTCACCCACAACGCCACCCGAACCCTGAAAGCCGGCTTCACCCAATCCGACTACACCATCCACCGCTAGGTGTACTGGGGTTAGGTTTCCTGGGGCCAACCCACGCGAGCTGCGCCGCCGCTCCTTCGTCGCGCCGCTACGCGCGCTCCCGCCCCGGGTTCCCTCTCGCGGGCTCATCGCCCCCGATCAACCGCCCGGCCGGCGTACGTCGCCCGTGATCCGTCCGCCACGCGATCGCGTCCGTCAGCAACCCGTGGTTTACACGTCCCCCTCGGGCCGTCCCCACTCAAGCAGCTCCGGCTCAGCCGCCTGCCGCCGGAGACCTCAGCCGGCTACAGGTTGAGCCCTTGGCTCAAGTCCCGTCCCTCGGACCACGCCCGCCGGGGATCCTCAGCCGACGAGGCCGGACCGGTTTGCTCGGCGGGCTTCGTCGGGTTCATGCCGGCCCGCAGCGCATCGGCCAGTTCGTTGCTGTCGTGTGAGATGTTCGACGCCTCGGACCACGTGGCCTCGAAGTCCTCGCGCAACGTCCGAATGCCACCACGCGCCCCGTCGACCGCCTGGGTCGCGTCGGAGCCGGCCTCCTGGATCACAGCAGCAGCCCGGCCCTGGTCGTGGACGGTTCCGGGGACGTTGACCAACGGCTCGAGGTTCTCGCGCGCCGTCCGCAGCCGCCAGTCGGTACGCTCAACGCCCGCGATCGCGCCATGCACCGCCCGATCGAACGCCGCCAGCCGGTACCGAAGCTGGTCATTCGCCTCAGACCGCTGACCCGGCAACTCATCCAGCTCGTTGAGAAACTCCCGACCGGCGGCGATCGACCGCGCACTCTGCTCGAGCCGGTCCCGCACCTCATCGATACCGCCCTGCGCCCTCCGCAGGTCCTCCTGGACGTCGTAGGCCGCGTACCGCGCAGTCCGCAGCGGAAACTCCGCCTCCTCCTGGTTCTCCGCGAATCGGACCCGGTTGGCCTGATCGGACAGCACACCGACGCCGTGCTCCACGTCGCGCAGCCGTCGGTCCACGACGTCGGTCAGGTCCGCCGCGTCACCCAGCGACGTTCGCGCCGTGTTCAGCGCGTTGGCCGTCATCTCCGCCAACGCCGCCGCCCGCTCCGCCGCCTGCGCAGGCGTCATCCCGTCCGCCGGTGTACTCACTGACCGTCCTCGCCGTCCGGCCGCTCCCCGGCGACAAGAGCATCATCAGCCGCCAGCGCTTCCCTCAGACTCGCACCTACCGCCCGGATCTCATTCCGAGCAGCCCGCAGATCCGCATCCGGCGCCCGCTCATCCGGCACCTCGGACACCTCCGGCCCCCCGTCCCCTGGCACCTCCGGCACGGCAAACACTCCCTCTCACCATCGACAACAGACCCCGAGCGTATCCCCACCGAGGCCCACCACCGCCGCGTTATCCACAGCCTCACCAGGACCCGTCCGGACTCCCGAGCCGGCGGCGCTGTCGCCGGACGTCATGCTTCGGCAGGGTCCACCCGGCCATCGACGCTGTTGTTGCGGACGTCGGCAGCAGCGAGCCCAGCGCGCATCTCGTCCCGCACCTCGCGCTCCCACGGTCCGGTGGAAGTCAACGGGATCTCCGTCATGAATCGCCGCTCATCCTCGGGTATCCGCGCGACGACGAGATCGGGGTCGGTCACAACGGCGGCGTAGAGGTTCGGGCCGTCGGCGGAGAACAGGTCGGCGACGACGAGGCGACCGTCCGCGGCGCGCATGACGTTGGCCGGGTTGTCATCCAACGGTCCCCACCAGGGCAGCTCTCTCCGTGCCCGTTCGTTGATCCGGTGCACGACATCAACAAGATCAGCAATCTCCGGCGCCTGCTTTTTGATCGCCTGGTGGAAGGCAACGGCCTCGTGCTCAGGGACGGGCAGCAGCCATTCCATGATCTGAAGGTCACCGCCACCGGCCAGACGACGGTGCCCGAACAGTTCGGGCACCTGCCTGGTGTGCGCTGCCTCGCGGTACAGCGCCGCGGTGTACGGTCCGGCCGGATCGAACGGACTGATCCGCGCCGCAGCCGTTCCGTCCGGCGAGCGAAGCGCGATCGCCCAGTCGCCGGCCCCGCAGGGCGTCCATCCCGCCGCGAGAAGCGCTTGCTCCGCGTCCCGGTGATCGGCGAGTCTGCCCAGAAGAGCGAGCGTCTCACGCTGACGCCCGACTTCCTCCCACATCATGGCGCCGAGCATAGGCGGCCACGCACGACCACCGCCCCCGAGTTTTCGCTCGGGCTCAGCCACGATCTCTTGGACGTGGACGAGTCCCACGGTCGGCGAGACGGACAGGCCCCTACGGAGAACCAGGGCGATAAGCCCGCAATTCCCCGGGCGGTAGCCGGTCAGAAAGCACCGGCGCCAAGCCGGGGGCGGGCGGGAGCGCGCGTCGCGGGTGCGACGCAGGAGCTCCCGCGTAGCACGCGTGGGCTACCGAAGGAGGTGAACTGCCTCGGCGGCCCAGTACGTGAGGATCGTGTCAGCGCCGGCCCGGCGGATCGACGTGAGGGTCTCCAGAATGGCCCGGTCGCGGTCGATCCACCCGTTGGCGGCTGCCGCCTCCACCATCGCGTACTCACCGGAAATGTTGTACGCGGCAACGGGCACGTTCACGTGGTCGCGGACCTGCCGGATGATGTCCAGGTACGCCAACGCCGGCTTCACCATCACGATGTCGGCGCCCTCGGCCACGTCCAGATCGACCTCGCGGATCGCCTCACGGGCGTTCGCGCCGTCCTGCTGGTAGGTCTTGCGATCGCCTTGCAGCGCAGAGCCCACAGCCTCGCGGAACGGGCCGAAGAACGCCGACGCGTACTTCACGGCATACGCCAGGATCACCGTGTCGACGAACCCGGCCGCGTCCAGCGCCGTACGAACCGCACCGACCTGGCCGTCCATCATCCCGGACGGGCCGACGACATGCGCACCCGCGGACGCCTGGGCGACGCCCATCTCGGCGTAGAGCTTCAAGGTCGCGTCGTTGTCCACGCGGCCGGAGGAGTCCAGCACGCCGCAGTGCCCGTGCGAGGTGAACTCGTCCAGGCACAGGTCCGACATGACCAGCAGCGCGTCGCCGACCTCGTGCACCGCGTCCCGGATCGCGACGTTCAGGATGCCCTGGGGATCCAGCCCGCCGGAGCCGGTCTCGTCCTTCGATTCCGGTACGCCGAACAGCATCACGCCGCCGAGTCCCAGCTGAGCCGCTTCCGCGATCGCCTTCCGCGCGGTGTCGCGGGTGTGCTGGTACACCCCCGGCATCGACTTGATCGCGATCGGCTCGCGGGCGCCTTCCCGGATGAACATCGGCAGGATCAGCTGCCGCGGTTCCAGCGTGGTCTCCGCGACCAGCCTGCGCATCGCCGCCGACGACCGAAGCCGCCGCGGCCTGACCTCCGGGAATCCACCAGACAAGGGACTAGCTCTTCCTGCGTGAGCCCGAGCGGCGCTCGGACGGACGGGTGACCGGTTCACCGGCCTCGATCATGGTGTCACGCCGGTCGGCGCCGAATCGAGCGAGTGCGTCGGCCAGTTCCTCGGCGGACGGCGACTCGGCCATCGCGTCGACCCGCAGGCCGTGCTCCTCGGCCGTCTTCAGCGTCGCCGGGCCGATCACCGCGATCACCGTCGATGCGTGCGGCTTGCCGGCGATACCGACCAGGTTGCGCACCGTCGAGGACGAGGTGAACACGACCGCGTCGAACTTGCCGGACTTGATCGCCTCGCGGGTCGGCGCGGGCGGCGGTGCGGCTCGCACGGTCCGGTACGCCGTCACGTCGTCGACCTCCCAGCCGAGGTCGGTCAGCCCGGCGACCAGGGTCTCGGTGGCGATGTCGGCCCGCGGCAGGAACACCCGGTTGATCGGGTCCAGCACCTCGTCGAACGGCGGCCAGTCCTCGACCAGCCCGGCGGCGGACTGCTCACCGGACGGGACCAGGTCCGGACGGATGCCCCAGGCACCGATCGCCTCGGCGGTCTTGTCGCCGACCGCGGCGATCTTCAGCCCGGAGAACGCCCGTGCGTCCAGACCGTACTCGTCGAACTTCTCCCGGACCGCCTTGACCGCGTTGACCGAGGTGAACGCGACCCACTCGTACCGGCCCTCGACCAGGCCGCGGATCGCCTTGTCCATCTGCTGCGGGTTGCGCGGCGGCTCGACCGAGATCGTCGGCACCTCTTCCGGCATCGCGCCGTACCGCCGCAGCCGGTCCATCAGCGGGCCGGCCTGGTCCTTGGTCCGCGGGACCAGGATCCGCCAGCCGAACAGCGGCTTGGTCTCGAACCAGGACAGTGCCTCGCGCTGCTCGACCACCGCACCGACCACGATGACGGCCTCGCCGGTCACCTTGGCGGCGCGCAGGTCCGCGACGATCGTCTCGAGCGTGCCGACCACGCTGGTCTGCGAGGTCGTCGTACCGCCGACCGTGGCAGCCACCGGGGTGGTCGCGTCGAAGCCGGCCTCGGCCAGCGCGGCGACGGTCTCCTTCAGTACATCGGTCGCGTTCAGCAGCACCAGCGTCTGCTTCGGGTGCAGCCGGGTCAGGTCCAGCTTCGCCTCGGCCAGGTCGAGGACCGTGACCTCGCGGTCGCCCTTCATCGTCAGCGGGATCCCCGCGTACGTCGGGACCGCGCTGACCTCGCTGACACCGGGGATGACGTTGAAGCTGATCCCCGCCTTGCGGCACGCGGCCGCCTCCTCGGCACCGCTGGAGAAGGTGAACGGGTCACCGGTCAGCAGGCGTACGACGTTCGCCGCGGACTTGGCCGTCTTCACCACCAGCCGGGCCCGGGCGGCCACCTTCAGCGCCCGGCTGCCCTCGGCGCCGGATCCGTCGACCACCTCGACCCCCGGCCGGCAGTAGGCCAGGAAGGGGTCGTGCTCCGGTCCCTCGACCACGACGGCGTCGGCGTTCGCCAGTACGTCGCGGCCGGCCAGCGTCAGCAGGGAAGGGTCGCCCGGCCCGACACCGACGAACGTGACGTGCCCGAGTGGTCTGGTCTGCTTGACCGTCGTGGTGGCGGCAACCTTCGCCGGCACTTTCTGAGGTGTCGTCGATGCCGCGGTGGCCGCTGTCTTCGCGCTGCTCACGTCTGCCTTCGCCCTCGTCCTCGTCCTGCTCGTCTTCTTGGCCGTCGTGCTCTGTGCCGGTGTCATATTCGCTCCAGCAACTCGTTCGCCAGCGCCTTGCCCAGTGACACCGGGTCGTCCACCGGCCCGTTCGCCGACAGCCGCCGTACGCCGTCCTCCTGGCCGAGCGCTCCCCGCAGCCACAGCTCCGGGCCGTCCTCACCTTCGACCACCTCGGCCAGGGCACCGACCGGAGCCGTGCACCCTGCCTCGAGCGTGGCAAGCATCTGCCGCTCCGCCGTCACCGCTGCCCGTGTGGCCGGGTCCTCCAGCGGCGCCAGGGCAGCCAGCACCACAGCGTCGTCCGCCCGGCACTCGATGCCGAGGGCACCTTGTCCCGGCGCGGGCAGGACCTGGATCGGATCCAGCGTCTCGGTCACCTCGGCGAGCCGTCCCAACCGGGACAACCCTGCCCTCGCAAGCACGACCGCGTCCACTTTGCCCGCGGCGACCATCGAGATACGGGTATCCACGTTCCCGCGGATCCCGGTGCATTCGAGGCCGAGGCCGAGCGCATCCAGTTGTGCGACCCGGCGCGGCGAGCCGGTGCCGACGAGGGCACCCTGCTGCAGCTCGCCGAGGGTCAGCCCGTCACGGGCGACCAGCACGTCGCGCGGGTCCTCGCGCACCGGGACGGCGCCGATGGCCAAGCCGTCGATCGGTGCGGTCGGGAGATCCTTCAGCGAGTGCACGGCGATGTCGATCTCTCCTGCCAGCAACGCGTCCCGCAGTGCGCTGACGAAGATTCCGGTGCCGCCGATCTGCTCCAGCGGCGCCTTGTTGACGTCGCCGGTGGTGACGATCGGGACGAGCTCCACCTCGTGCCCGAGAGCGCCAAGCTGCTCGGCCACCCAGGTCGCCTGCGCGGTCGCCAGGGCGGACCGCCGCGTACCAAGCCTGATCATGCGCGGTCACCTCCGGTCGAGTCGGCGCGGGTATGACTGGTCTCTTCCGGGGTCTTCGCGGCAGTGACCGCGTCGACGGTCGCCGGGTCGAGGGCGAACAGTTCGCGGAGTGCGTCGGCGTACGTCGGCCCGCCCGGATCGGCGGCCAACTCCTTCACCCGCACCGTCGGCGTGTGCAGCACCTTGTCGACCACCCGGCGGATGGTCCGGGCGACCTCGTGCCGCTGGTTGTCGTCCAGTCCGGGCAGCTTGCGGTCCAGCCGGGCCAGCTCGGACTCGACCAGCTCGGTCGCCATCGCCCGCAGCGCGACCACGGTCGGCGCCACCGATGCGGCCCGCCGGGTCGCCTCGAACGAGCCCACCTCCTCCGAGACGATCCGCCGCACCCCTTCGATGTCGTCGTCGCTGCCGCCCGCCGTACCGGCGAGATCGGCCAGGGTGACGAGCGTGACACCGGGGATCCGGGCCGCCTCGGGCGCGACGTCCCGCGGCAGGGCGACGTCCAGGACGCCGAACGGCCGCCCGTCGGTCGCGTTCCGGATCATCTCCTCGGTCAGGACGACGCCGCGCGCACCGGTGCAGGACACGACCAGATCGGCGTCGGCCAGCGCGTCCGGCACGGCCGCGAGCTGGATCGCCGTACCGCCGACCCGCTCGGTCAGCGCGACCGCGCGGTCGTAGTTGCGGTTGGCAACGGTCACGCTCGCGGCGCCACCGTTGAGCAGGGTCTGTGCGGCCAGCGAGGCCATCGAACCGGCGCCGACGATCAGCGCGCGCCGGCCCTCGAAGCCGCCGACCGCGTCCAGTCCGGCCGAGACGACGGAGCGTCCGGCCGCGTCGATCCCGGTCTCGGCGCGAGCTCGCTTCCCGACCCGCAACGCGTGCTGGTACAGGGCGTTCAGGCCGGTGCTGATGGTCTCCAGGTCCTGGCCGGCACGCAGCGATTCCTTCACCTGGCCGAGGATCTGGCTCTCGCCGACGATCATCGAGTCCAGCCCGACCGCGACCTGGAACAGGTGCGCGACCGCACCTTCCTCGAAGTGCACGTAGAGGTGCTCGGCCAGATCCAGCAGCGGTACGCCGGTGATGTCGGACAGGATCGCGGTGACCTCGTCCATGCCGGCGTGGAACCGGTCGACGGTCGCATAGACCTCGGTGCGGTTGCAGGTGGCAAGGACCGCGGACTCCGTGACGGCCGGGGTGTGCTTGACGGCCAGGGCCAGCTTGGTCGCCGCGTCCGCGTCGAGCGCCACTCGCTCGAGGACGTTGATGTCAGCTGAGCGGTGGCTGATCCCGACGACCAGGTAACTCACGCGCCGACACCTCCCCCGACGCTCGGCAGATCGGTCAGACCGTTCATCGCTGGTAGCTCGGGCACCTCGGGGAGCGCCGCCTCTCCGGACTTTCGTTGTTCGTGGTACGCCAGGATCTGCAACTCGATCGAGAGGTCCACCTTGCGGATGTCGACACCGTCGGGCACGGACAGCACCACCGGCGCGAAGTTCAGGATGCTGGTCACCCCGGCGGCGACCAGCCGGTCGCACACCTCCTGGGCCGGACCGGCGGGAGTGGTGATGACACCGATCGAGACCCGGTCGGCCTTGACGATGTCCTCCAGCTCGGCGAAGTCGCGGACCTCCATGTCGCCGATCCGCTCGCCGACCAGGTTCGGGTCGGCGTCCAGCAGGGCCACGATCCGGAAGCCGCGGGTGCCGAAGCCGGAGTAGTTCGCCAGCGCGTGACCCAGGTTTCCGATCCCGACGATGACGACGGCCCAGTCCTGGGTGACGCCGATCTCGCGGGCGATCTGGTAGCGCAGGTACTCGACGTCGTACCCGACGCCGCGCGTGCCGTAGGAGCCCAGGTAGGACAGGTCCTTGCGGAGCTTGGCCGAGTTCACCCCGGCCGCGGTCGCCAGATCCTCGCTCGACGCGGTGGCGATCCCACTGTCCGACAGCGCGGTCAGGGCCCGCAGGTACACCGGCAAGCGCGCGACAGTCGCCTCGGGAATGCCGCGTTCGGTTCTCGTCGGCGGGCCGGGGCGACGGCTGCTGGCACGCGTCACAATTCTCCTGGGGAACGTTCGTTCTAGCCGCGGTCTGACGGCCGGCGGCGCTTCTTACTCTAGGAGCTTGTGAACGTGAGAACAAAATCGGCGACTGCCGAGGTGACCGACAGCACTAAGTGGTCAGTGCCTTTCTGAGCCTGGCCGGGTCGACCCGCCAGAAGTCGTGCTGCTTGCCGTCCACGAAGGTGACCGGGATCTGCTCGCCGTACTCGGTGAACAACCGGTCATCCTGGGTGATGTCGACCTCGGTCCAGTCGACGCCCAGCTCGGCACAGACCTGCTGGACGATCACCCGGGCGTCGTCGCAGAGGTGGCAGCCGGGTTTGCCGTAGAGCGTGACGCGGGTCATTTCCTCAACTGTCCCTTGGCGACCTTGCCGGTGACCGAGTGCGGCAGGTGGTCGACCACCTCGATCTCGACCGGGCACTTGAACCGCGCCAGCCGCGTCCCGGCGTACTCCAGGACCTCAGCAGTGTCGATCGACGCTCCGGTCTCCGGTACGACGAACGCCTTCACCGCTTCCCCGGTCTCCTCGGACGGTACGCCGATCACCGCCGACTCACGGACGCCGGGAGCGCCGACGAGGACCTCCTCGACCTCGCTCGGGAAGACGTTGAAACCGGACACGATGATCAGCTCGCGCAACCGGTCGACCAGGAACAGGTCGCCGTCGGCATCCAGGTAGCCGACGTCACCGGTGCGGTACCAGCCGTCCTCGTCCGGGCCGTCGACGCCGTCCGGCCAGTAGCCGGAGAACAGGTTGCCGCCGCGGATCACGATCTCGCCGGGGTCGTCGCCCTCGACGTCCTCACCCTGCTCGTCGGCGATCCGCAGTTCGAGATTCGGCACCGGGCGGCCGACCGAGCCCGGCTTCGGGTCGTGCTCGCCGAGGGTCGTGGTGACACCCGGGGACGCCTCGGTCAAGCCGTAGCCCTGGTGGACGAACTTCCCGGTCTCCTGCTCGAACCGGTCGGCGAGCGCGCGATCGAGGGTCGACGCACCGGTCAGGACGACCTTGACCGTCCGCATCGCGTCGCGCAGGTCGGGCCGGGCCAGCAGGGCGTGCAGGGCCGGCGGCGCGAGCGGCAGCCGCGTCACGCCGTACTTGCTGATCAGATCGAGCGTGTGCGTGGAGTCGAAGCGCTGATCGATGATTAGCGCGGCGCCGGTCGCGACCGCCCAGCCGAGCACGGCGTTCAGGCCGAACGCGTGGAACATCGGCAACACGCCGAGAACGATGTCCTCGGGGCCCATCCGGTCCTCGCCCAGCTCGGAAAGATTCTTCACGTTCGCCGCCAGCGCGCGGTGGGAGAGCATCGCGGCCCGCGGGTCGCCACTGGTTCCGGAGGTGTAGAGCAGGACCGCGAGGGTCTCCGGGTCGAACTGCGGAAGTAACGGAGCGTTACCGGCGAGCTCGCCGGCCCGGACCGTCCGGAGACCCTCGATCTTGCTCGCGAGATCCCCGTCGGCGACCGCCAGGCGGGCTCCGGAATGCGCCACGACGGTGCTGATCTCGCTCGCCGTGAGCCCTGTGTTCAGCGGTACGGCGACCAGGCCGGCGCGAAGAACTCCCAGGTAGGACGTGACGAAGTCGACGCTGTTGGCGAGCAGCAGAATGACCCGGTAGCCCGGCACCAGACCGGCCGCGGAGAACCCCTGGGCGGCCCTGTCCACCGCGGCGTCGAGCTCGCTCCAGGTCAGCCGCCGGTCGCCGTCGACCAGCGCGAGACGTTCACCGTGACGTTGCGCTGTGTCACGAAGAATGTCCGCGAAATTGAAGATCACCAGGCGAGTCTGTCATGAGCCGCTAAGGTGCTCTCCCGTGGTTGGGGGTTGTTCACGCGATCTGTGCGCGAGGGCGGGGCTGGGGCGGGAGGGGCGGGAGATTCGGACCGATCGGCACGCTCGGAACGGTTGCAGCAGAGCGTGACGGGATATATACAGGTGAACTCGTGGGCGACCTTCTGCTGAACCTCACACTGCAGAAACCGTCCGCGCGGGGAGACCATGCGCGATGAACCCCGACAGCAGGCTGCTCCGTCATGCGGGAAGCAGCCGGCTGGCGCATTCGTGACGATCGGACCGGACGGAAGGCGGCACGCCTCGGACTGTTGACAGCGGGTGCTCGAAGCGTAACGCTCGGTGCTGTCTCAGCCGCTGTGGCCATTCGCGGATGTGTCAGAAGACGTGCCAGTTGAACGGGGAGAAATCTTGACGACGCCGGAGCCAAGCCCGGACGGGATGAGACGTGCAGAGCTCGTCGATCGCGCCCAGGCCGGGGACGTCGGTGCCTTCGGTGAGCTCTACGACGAGTACTCGCTCACCGTCTATCGCTACATCTACGCACGGGTGTCGTCCTCGGCACTCGCCGAGGACCTGACCAGTGAGACGTTCGTCCGGGCGCTGCGGGCGCTGGACTCGTTCCGCTGGCAGGGCCGGGATTTCGGCGCCTGGCTGGTGACGATCGCCCGGAACCTGATCACCGACCACTACAAGTCCGGCCGGGTCCGGCTCGAGGTGGTCACGGACGAGATCGAGACGCACGACCGGCAGACCGAGGGGCCGGAGGTCGACGTACTGGCCGCCGCCACCGCCGAGGTACTGCGGGACGCCGTCGCGAACCTGCCCGACGAGCAACGCGACTGCCTGACGATGCGATTCTTCGCCGGTTTGTCGATCGCGGAAACGGCCAAGGCGCTGGAGAAGTCCGAAGGCGCCGTCAAGCAACTGCAACTGAGGGCCGTACGGCACTTGGCGAAGGTTATCCCCAAGGACTTGAGGTGAGGCGGATGACAACGAATGTCTTTCGTAACCCGTCAGGGAGTTTCCTCGTTTGCCTGATGAGGACCTGTCGGTGACCCCGACTGGCCATTGAGGAGAACGAGAACTCATGAGTGACCTACACAGGGCTCGAGCGCGCGCGGAGACCTTCGCGCACGCCGTCGATCACGGGCCCCGTCACTCTTCGCGACTGAGCGATGACCCCGAGCTGATGGAAGCTGTGGAACTGGTCGGACGGCTGAGGACCGCCGGCGCAGTGGCACCGCGACCGGAGTTCAGTGCCGAACTGCGGCACCGCCTGCTGGAGCAGGCGGCGGCAAGAGCGGCTACGACGACTCCGACGATGGTGCGCAGCACACCGGACGACTCGGACGACCCGCCGACCCGCGAGGACGTCGACGCGTCCGTGACAGATATCCGCCGCCATCGTCACGGCCGGCGCATCCGGCTCGTGGCCAGTACCGCCGCGCTGGTCCTGCTCGGAGGTGGCATCGGTTCTGCCGCCGCCGCTCAGCAGGCGATGCCCGGTGACACCTTGTACGGGATGAAGCGAGGCATCGAGAACGTCGCCACCAACGTCGGGGTCGGCGACGACTCCCGCGGCCGGCGCGATCTCGAGCACGCGATGACCCGGCTGTCCGAAGTCCGCGCGCTGGCCGAGTCCGGCGGTGACGTGGGCACGATCAACTCCACCCTCGACGACTTCTCGGCACAGGCTCGCAAGGGCGTGTCCCGGCTGGTCGCGTCGTACCAGCAGGATGGCGACGCCGGTTCGATCACGGCGGTCACGGGGTTCATCACCAGCGCCCGCCAGGCTCTTGGTGAGCTCGCACCGAAGCTGCCGCCGGAATCACTGAAGTCCGCCGTCGAGGCGCTCGCCACCATCGAGCAGCTGGCCCAGCACACCTCGGCCGCCTGCCCGAAGTGCGAGCAGCCGAAGCCGGCCAAGGGCGGCAACCAGCCGGCCGCGCCGAACAACGGCAACGAGCCGACGAACCCGGTCAACGGCGGTCCGAGCGCGGGCCCGTCCAGCAAGCCGACCACGGGTCCGAGCGCCACGCCGAGTACGGCGCCGAGCCAACTGCCGAACACGACGATCGTGCAGGAGTCCAACACTCCTCCACCGAGTCTGAAGACACCCCCGAAGCCGTCGTCGTCGAGCTCCAACCCGACGACGACCCCGACGGTCGTCCCCACCCTCCCCACCCCAGGCACACCGTCATGGCCCTGGCCGTTCCCGACGCTGTCCCTCCCGAGCACGCCGATCATCAATCTCCCCGGCGTCATCCAGACCCTCCTTCCCCCATGGAAGTAGGTCCCTGACACCAAGAAGCCCGGCGCGATCCCGCGCCGGGCTTCGTGTTTTCCAGGTCCGTCAGAAGAAGACGCTGCGGCGTTGCATGAGGAGGGCGTAGAGGGTCTGCTGGATGGTTTCGCGGACCTGGTCGGTGACGTTGAAGACGAGCATCGGGTCGTCGGCGGCACCCTCGGCGAAGTCGTCGGTGCGGATCGGCTCGCCGAACTCGATCAGCCACTTGGACGGCAGCGGGATCAGCCCGAGCGGCCCGAGCAGCGGGAAGAACGGTGTGATCGGGATGTACGGCACGCCGAGCAGCCGGGCCAATGACGCGATGTTCCCGACCAGCGGATAGATCTCCTCGGCGCCGACGATCGAGCACGGCACGATCGGCACACCCGTCCGCATCGCCGCGCTGACGAAACCGCCCCGGCCGAACCGCTGCAGCTTGTATCGCTCGCTGAACGGCTTCCCGATCCCCTTGAACCCTTCCGGCCACACGCCGACCAGGTCACCCCGCCCGAGCAGCCGCTCGGCGTCGTCGTTGCTCGCCAGCGTGGCGCCGCCCTTACGCGCCAGCTCGCCCACGAACGGCGTCTGGAACACCAGGTCGGCCGCGAGCGTCCGCAGCGGCCGGTTCGCGTGGTCGGCGACGATCAACTGGGTGACGAGCCCGTCCAGCGGCATCGTCCCGGAGTGGTTCGCGACGATCAAGGCGCCGCCGGTGTCCGGGATGTTCTCCACGCCACGGACCTCGACCCGGAACCACTTCTCCGCCATCGGCCGCAGCAGCGGCAGCAACACCTGGTCGGTCAAGTCCGGGTCGTACCCGAACTCGTCGACCTCGTACTCCCCGCTCAACCGCCGCCGCAGGAACGCGAGCCACTCCGCGACCCGCCGCTCCCCTTCTTCGCCGAACAGGTCGCGCACGACCCGCTCGAGCCCGGCGAAGTCGAGAGCAGCCGGGGCCTCGACCAACGGAAGATCCTCGACGACCGGCTCGATCGGCAGCTCTGCGGTCTGGCTGCTCGCAGGCTTCTTCTTGGCGGACCGGCCGGCGCGTGGTCCGGCGAGTGCGCGCGCGGCCGCGGAGGGCGTCGTACGACGGCCGCTGCCGCGACCCGGCCGACCGCCAGAACCGATCGGGATCACATCGGCGTCAGCCACGCAGCGCCCCCAGCCCGGCGCTGAGCAGCTGGGACGCCTGGGAGACGGCACCCGGGCCGAGCGAGTCACGGAAGGCATCGAAGGCGCCGGCGGTCGTGTACTCCGGCTCGAACCCGAACTCGGTCCGCATCCGCGTCGTGTCCACCGCGCGCCCGTAGGTCAGGAAGGTGATCTGGTCCGGCGAGAAGTCCGCCAGCCGGGCCCGGCGTACGGCGGCCGCCGTGCTGGACGCGGTGAACGGGGGCAGCCGCAGGGCCGGCCGGCCGAGCCGGCGGATCGCCTGGGAGAGCGCGAGGATCCCGTCACCGGCCAGGTTGAAGGTCCCGGGCAGGTCGTTGACGGTGGCATGGTGGATCGCCTCGACGCCGTCGTCCTCGTGCAGGAACTGGAGGCGGGCGTCGTACCCGAAGACCGTCGGGATGACAGGCATCGAAAAGTACCGGGTGATCGGGGAGTCGGTCTTGGGGCCGATCCAGTTCGCCATCCGGAGGGTGGAGACGCAGACGTCGGGCCGGCGCCGTGCGAAGCCGCGCACGTACCCCTCGACCTCGACCGCGTCCTTACTCAGCCCGGTCTGATGGATCGCCCGCGGCGCCATCTCCTCGGTGAACATGGCCGGGTCCCGCGGACCCGCGCCGTACACGGTGGTGGACGACTTCACCACCAGCTTGGCCACTCCGGGCGCCTTCTGACAGGCGGCCAGCAACTGCATGGTGCCGATGACGTTGATCTCTTTCATCGACGACCGACCGCCGGCACTGCCCGGGGTGGCCACGACGCCGGTGTGGACGACCGTATCGACGTCCTCGGCGGCGATCACCTTCGCGATCACGGGGTTGCGAATGTCGGCCCGGACGAACCGGACCCGGCCCAGCTCGGCCCGTGGCGGAACCACATCGATGCCGAGCACCGTGCCGATCGACGGGTCGTCGGCCAGCCTGCGGGCACAGCGAGCACCGGCGTCTCGCGAGACGCCGGTCACCATCACCACCTGTGCCACGAGAGACCCCCAGCCAGACAGCAACCCCACACAACGCCGCACCGGACCCCGGTGCGGCCGGAACTGCTTACTTGCCGAGCTTGCGGCGCTGCACCCGCGTCTTCTTCAGCAGCTTGCGGTGCTTCTTCTTCGCCATACGCTTACGGCGCTTCTTGATAACCGAACCCACAGTGGACCTTCCAAACCTAAAGAGAGCGTCGGCAAAGCTTACCCGCTGGCGTGCTGAGCGGATAATCCGTGCGTAGCTCCGGTGTCCAGGTGGGTGCATCGCAAGGCGGCGGGAGGGCCTCGATGCGGTGTTTCATCGTGGCCCTCCCGCCAACGCAGCGAGGTGCCCGCATGGGCGCCGGAGATGCGTGCGGAGTATCCGCTCAGCACGTCTGGGTCGTCTTCCCGACCTAAAGCGGGCGACTGGGTAGGCTGGAGGCTCGACCTGGGGAGGCTGGCATGAGGGCTCGGTACGACGGTCTGGCCGACTGGTACGAGGAACGGTTCGTGGCCGGCGCGGAGCCGCATCAGCCCGGACTGCTCGACCTTCTCGGCCCCGGATCCGGCCCATGCCTGGACATCGGCTGCGGCACCGGGCGCAACTTCGAGACCATCCGCGCGACCGGCCGCTCCGTCGTCGGCGTGGACTACTCCGCCGACCAGCTCCGGGTGGCCCGGACCCGCACCGACGGTCCGCTGATGGTCGCGGATGCCGCCGTACTGCCGTTCCCCGATGAGTCCTTCGACACCGCGATGGTGATGTGGATCTCCACCGACGTGGACGACTTCGGCAAGGTCCTCCGGGAGGCGACCCGGGTACTGCGTCCTGGCGGTGTGCTGGTGACATACGGCGTACATCCCTGCTTCAACGGCCCGCACGTCGTCTACAACGGCGACGACGGCAGTCGCTTGATTCATCCGAACTACCGCACACCCGGCTGGCACGACGAGTCGCCGTGGTGGGCCGAGGACGGCATCCGCCGCCGCGTCGGCATGCGCCACACTCCCCTCGCCGAGTACCTCAACGCCTTCCTCAGCACCGGCCTCACCCTCGAACACTTCGAAGAGCCCGGCGGCTTCGAGGTCCCGCATGCCCTCGCCGTCCGCGCCCGGCGTCCCGCACTTGGCTGACTGACGCGAAAGCCAGGTTCACGCGGCCTTGCGGACGGGGATCTGGACGATCGGGTCGGTGAGGACGGCCAGGTGGGGGCGGGTGGTGGTGGCCTGGTCGGACGTGGTGGTCGCGTAGGCGGCCGGGGTGAAGGCAACGGCGGCGAAGCCCAGGCTGACGATGGTGCCGGCGGCAACGGTCTTCACGATCTTCGTGCGCATCAGGTGCTCCCTGGAGGTCCGGGGCCGGGACTCGTTCCCGGCGATGACTCAATCCTGGGTCCCCGCACTGCGACCCTCCTGTGAGCTTCCTGGGAGCTTCCTGGGAGCCCTGAGTCGAAGGTCAGGCGACGGTCGCGGTGATGGTGACGGGGATGTTGCCGCGGGTGGCCTTCGAGTAGGGGCAGATCTGGTGGGCGGCGGCGCCTAGTTCGTCGGCGGTCTGCTGATCGACACCGCTGACCTCGAGGTTGAGTACGGCGCTCAGGCTGAAGTCGTCGTCCTCGTGGTGCAACGTCACTTCCGCGATCACGGCCAGGTCGGCCAGCCGGATGTGGCGTGCGGCCGCGGCACGCTTGACCGCACCGAGGAAACAGGACGACCAGCCGACGGCGAACAACTGCTCCGGGTTCGTCGCGTCCCCCTTGCCGCCGAACTCCTTCGGGACCGCCAGGGTCACGTCGAGCAGACCGTCGCTGGTGAACGTCCGGCCGCCGTTGCGTCCCTCGCCGGTAGCCGTCGCGACCGCGGTGTAGCTCGTGCTCATGTCTTGATGCCCTTCTGCTCGATGCCGGTCCGCCGCTTGCGTCACCGGTCTAACAGGTGACGATGTTGGCATCCGCTCGCGTCACCTGTCAAACTGGTGACGTGGAACATTCCTTTCCGTGTGGCAACACCGCCCTCGACTTCGTGGGCACGCTGAAGGCTCGGCGCAACGACGTACCGCGGGAGGCCTTGCGCGCGCCGGCGAGCCTGCAGTCGTGGCTGCGCGAGTCGGGCGTCGTCGACGGCGACACCGAGTGCGGTCCGGGCGACGTGACCACCGCGATCGCACTGCGCGAGGCGATCTACTCGCTGGTGGCCGCGCGGTTGTTCGGCGGCGAGTACGACGCCGAACAGATGGATGTGCTGAACGACGTGGCTCGCGGGCCGGCGGCGATTCCTCAGCTCACTGCGGCTGGTCGGCGTACCGAGGCCACTGCAGACCAGGCGCTGTCGTCGATCGCTCGCGAGGCGATCGCGATCCTCGGTGGCACCGATGCCGAGCTACTGAAGGAATGCGGTCGGCCGGAGTGCACCCAGGTCTACCTCGACCGGTCGCGGGGCAGTCGCCGCGAATGGTGCGCGATGGAGACCTGCGGGAACAAGATGAAGGCCCGCGCCTACAGGGCTCGCAAACGCTCTGAAACCACCGCCTAGCCCCAACGGGTCAGAGGTAGTTGGCTATGGGGCCGAGGGTTACGAGGGCTGAGCCGGCGGCTTGTTGTGTTGTGGCGGGGGCCAGGGCGGCTTGGGCGCGGGTTAGGCGTTCGTGGTGACCGAGGGCCTTGGCTGCGTGGGCTGTTAGGCACCAGAGGACCTCCAGCAGGAGGCCTGGCGAGGGCTCGGGGGTGACCTGGAGGGCTGCGGCTGCCTCGGCTGTGCGGTTCTGGGACAGCAGCACGACTGGGCGGGTCCACGGCTCATACGGGCCGTAGTCGGCGTCAGGGACGGGCAGGCCGTGCCGCACGTGGTGACAGGCAAGAGCCAACGCCAGCAAGCCTTCCTGCAACCCTGGCATGCCCGCGCCTTCCAGCAGCTCAGCTGCCTCGCGGTAAGCCGGCTCCGTGTCCAAGCGCATCGCCCGGTACCACTGCGTGAAGACACCCACCAACGGGAGCTCATGGCGAGCGGCGAGCGCATCGGCGGCCGCTGCGTGGTGGTCTGCGGTGGCGAAGTCGCCGAGCGCACTCCGCGCCTGCAGTCGGACCAGCTGACCGAGGACCTCATACGTGACCAGCCCATGCCGCTCCGACAGGTCGATCATCAACTCCTCCCCGATCGCATCGCGCTGTGGCGCAAGGCCCGCGCGATCGCAGGTCTGCATGAACACACCGTTCAGCGCGAACGCAAGCAACACCGGATCATCAAGCCCACGGGCGATCTCCTCCGCCTCACGCGCTGCCTCCGCAGCACGGGGCTCCCTCGAACCTCGCGACTCCAGCGCGATCGTCGCGAGCAGCCGAGCCCGGGTCGCCTGATGCTGCTGTGTCCGCAGCGCCCGCTCAGCCGCCGCAACAATCGCAGCAGCCTGCGCTTCGTCGTCCGACCGCATCCAGATCGCCGGTACGTCGTACGCACCGATCACCCTCGCCGTCAGGTCAAGATCACCAAGCTCCTCGGCCGCAGTGATGGCAGCAAGCCGGTGGCGACGTGCTGCCTCGAGCCCACCGCCTCCTGTCACCGCGAGGTTGCGCAGCAAGCCCACCGTCGACTCCAGCCGCGCACGAGCGCCTGTGCCAACAGTCCGGTCGTACGCCGCGGCAGCCTCCTCCCACACTCGTCCTGCCGAGACAGGCTCCAAGTGCTCGGCCTGGTTGAGTATGTCGGTCTCCAGGCGACTCAACGCAGTACCAGGATCCACACCGAGCTGGTCGATCAGCATCGACCGGGCACGCCGTAGTACCGCCAGAGCATCGCCCTGCCGACCAGTCCGGTAGAGCGCGAGAGCCAGCAACCGCCACGCCTCTTCACGCCACGGATGCTCGGTCACATGGGCATCCAGCTCGGGCACAGCCTCGGCTGCAAGGCCTAGCGTGAGTTGAGCCTCGGCCTGGCGCTCCACAGCTCGCAGCCGCAACTCGGTGAGCCGTGACCGCTCTGCCTGCGCCCAGTCCTCGTCGGCGAAGTCGGCGTACGCAGGACCACGCCACAACGCCAGACCCTTCGACAGCTCCGTCAACAGCTCCCCCGCAGGCAGTGCGGCAGCTACCGCCTTCTCGAACCGCCAGGCGTCAACCGCCTCCGTGCGCAAGGCGTAGCCAGGCCCCTCGGTCACCAGCAGGCGGGCCGGTGTACGCGGCGCGCGGTCCGGTTCCAGCGCGCGCCGCAGCGACGCCACAAAGGTCCGAACGGCGCTCAGCGCGCCATCTGGCGGGTCGACCCACAGATCGTCGACCAGCCGGGACGCCGGTACGACGCGTCCGCGCGCGACGATCAGCCGGGCCAGCACCGCCCGATGCCGCGGACCCTTCAGGGCGACCGGCCGCCCGGCGTCATCCCAGGCCACCACCGGCCCGAGCACCCCGAATTCCACCCGGCCACCGTAGCGCTCATCCATTGCTCATCCGCGTCCGGAAGGCTGACGACCATGAAGATCAACGGATTCGACTACCAGCGCGTCACCGGCGTGGGCGGTGTCTCGCTGAACGTCGCGGTCGGCGGCTCCGGTACGCCGATCGTGCTGCTGCACGGGTTCCCGCAGACGCACCTGATGTGGCGCCACGTCGCCACCGACCTGGCCGCCGACCACACCGTCATCTGCCCCGACCTCCGCGGCTACGGCGCCAGCGACAAGCCCGCAGACGACTACTCGAAGCGGGTGATGGCCGCCGACATCGTGGCGGTGGCGCGCGAACTCGGCCACACCACCTTCGCCCTGGCCGGCCACGACCGCGGCGCGCTCGTCGCCTTCCGGGCCGGTCTCGACCACCCGGACGTGATCACCCACCTGATGTGCCTCGACGTACTTCCGACCCTCGACATGTGGGACGTGATGCACGGAACCACCGCCGCCGTCGGCTTCCACCTGTTCCTGATGGCGCAACCACCCGGCCTGGCCGAGACCATGATCGCCGCCAGCGCGGACACCTTCTTCGACCACTTTCTGACTCTGTGGGCGAAAGACAGCGAAGCGATCCCCGCCGACGTCCGCGCCGCCTACCTGGACGCCTGCCGCGCCGCCGTCCCGTCGATCGTGGCGGACTACCGCGCATCGGCGACGATCGACGTCACCCACGATCAAGCAGATCTTGCTGCGGGCAACAAGCTGCGGATGCCGACGACCGTGATCCAGCAGGACTGGGGTGCGGCCCTCGGCTTCGACGCCCAGGCCCTGTGGCGCGCCTGGTCGACCGACCTCGACCACCAGACGACTTCCGCCGGTCACTTCATGGCCGAGGAGTCCCCGGCAGAGATCACGACGGCCATTCGCGACCTACTGAAGCGCTGATCCGAGATAGGCCGCCGACTCGGCCAGAGCGTCGAGCGCCCCAGGCAGCGCCGGACTGACCAGGCTGCCGTTGCGCTTGACCGCAGTACCACCGACGAAAACTGTGTCGACGTTGCCGGGATGGGCCGAGGTGACGACGGTCGCGATCGGGTCGCCGAGGTGCGCGACCAGGTTGAGATCCGTCCGGCGCAACAGGACGAGATCCGCCTGGTTGCCCACGGCAAGCGAACCGACATCGGTCAGACCGAGGGCGCGAGCGCCCTCCAGCGTGGCGATCCGCAGTACGTCGGCCGCCGTGAACGTCTGGTAGCCGAGGGCGAGGAGTTCACGCATCGCGGTGAACATGTCACCGGCCCCTGAGGTGACCGCATCGACGCCCAGGCCGAGACCCGCTCCGGCGGCGCGCAACCGTGGCGCCAGCGGTTCACCCATCTCCATCCGCGCCTCGACGGTCGGTGTCACCGAGACAGCCGCGCCGGACTCCGCGATCAGCTTCAACTCGGAGTCCGGCAGATTGTTGCCGTGGATGTACAGCGTGTTGGACCGCAACAGACCGGCATCCCGCAGCCGCGTGATCGGATCCAGCGCCAGCGAACTACTACTGATGTGAACCACGACCGGAAGTCCGAGCGAGTCCGCCAGCTCCCAGTCCGCCCGGACGGTCTCGAACGGCACAAACGAGGGACCGATCGCCGCCACCGCGAGACCGATCCGCTCTGACGCGCGATCCATGATCCTGCGCATACCGTCCGCACTGACGGCAGAGCCGCTCAACGGCAACGGCCCATAGCCGAACACCGCCCGGATTCCGCTGTCCCGCAGGGCATCCAGCGCGGCATCGGCGTGCGCGTCGGACGACTGCACATGGGAGAAGTCCTGCACCGTCGTGACGCCGGCATCCAGACACTCGAATGCGCCCACGAGGTTGCCCGCAGCAACATCTTCCGGGCGAAAGCGGGTACCGTAGCCGCCGATCACTCGCTCGAGGTACACGCCGAGATCGGCATCGACCGCCACCCCGCGCAACGCGGTCTCCCACAGATGCCGATGCGTGTCCACGAATCCCGGCAGCACGATCCGCTCGGTCGCGTCGATCACCTCGACGCCGGCCGCCTCGACATCCGCGATCAGCCCCGGCCCGACCGCCGCGATTCGTCCGTCCTCGATCAGTACGTCAGTCTCCCGCCGAGCCATCACCTCCGGCTCGGTGTCGATCACCAATCCACCGCGCAGCAACGTCCGCATCCATTTCTCCTCACTAGAAAGCTTTAAAGAAAGCTATCACCAAAGACACCTAGACTGTCAACGGACGGAAGGAGGTCCGGTGGGCGAGAGCGGCGATCCGGTGGATCGGTTGATCGCTTCATGGCAGCGGGAGTTGCCGGAGGTGCTCTATCCGACGAGCGAGCTGGCCAAGCGGATCATGGTGCTCGCGGCGGAGCTGAACGAGGCGACCCGGCGGGTGCTGCGCGACCTCGGGCTCACCACCGCGGAGTTCGACGTGATCGTTTCGCTGCGCCGGTCAGGAGCGCCGTACCGGCAGAAGCCGTCCGATCTGAGCCGGAGCCTGCTGCTGTCCTCCGGCGGGACCAGCAACGTGACGAACCAGCTGGTCCGGCGCGAGCTCGTCGTCCGTGAACCGGATCCCGAGGACGGTCGCGGCACTCAGATCCGCCTCACCGACGAGGGCAGGGCGCTCGCCGAGCGCGCCGTCCAGGCCAGCTCGGCCGCTCACCACGAGCTGTGGGCGGGCATCCCGGACGAGACCCTCAAACAAGCCGGCGCCGCGCTGCGCGAGCTGTTCCGGCCATAACTCCCGGACATAACGAGGCGGCCGGCCCCCTGAGGGATCCGGCCGCCTCGCATCTCGTGGTTATCCGGCTTGAAAGTAAGCGCCCTTGAGGTAGTCGTGCACGGCGTCCTCGGAGACCCGGAACGAACGACCCACCCGCACCGCGGGCAGCTCACCGGAGTGCACCAACCGGTACACCGTCATCTTGGACACGCGCATGGCCGTGGCGACCTCCGCCACGGTCAGGAACTTCACCTCGGCGAGCGGCTGCTCACCACCGGACTTCTTTGATGCCATTGCGCACCGCACTTCCAGCACGGATCGTGCGCCGGCTTCCCCTCCGGCACCTCCGCCCGTGCATGCAATGAGCGTAGTGGCTGTTGGTACGAATGGGAAAGAGGGGGACTCGTGTGACTCAGTAGGTAGGGTCCAGGCCCAGCAGCGGGAAGCTGATGTCGCGGGTGGCCTTGATCGAGCGATCCAGCCAGGTGTCCGGGTTGTAACCGGTCGACCAGTCCTCGTACGACGCGTCCCGGCCGTCCGTCATCCGCAGTGGCGCGGTCCGCGCGTACCGGATCCGGACGTCCTCGCGCCACGACTCCGGCACCGGCGTCTGCGGGTCGATCGGGCTGCCCGCCACGATCGCGAGCAGGTGACTCCAGGCCCGCGGTACGACGTCGATGATCGCGTACCCACCGCCGCCGGTCGCGACCCACTTGCCGCCGGCGACCTCGTGCGCCAGGTCGTGCAGGGCCAGGTACGCCGCCCGCTGCCCGTCGACCGATTTCGTCAAGTGGGCCAGCGGATCCTCGACATGCGAGTCACACCCGTGCTGGGTGACCAGCACCGACGGCCGGAACGCTTTCACCACGTCCGGCACGATCGCGTGGAACGCCCGGAGCCAGCCGGCGTCGCCCGTCCCCGGTGGCAGCGGGATGTTGACCGCCGTACCCTCCGCGCCCGGTCCACCGGTCTCCCCCGCGCTCCCGGTGCCGGGGAACAGCGTGGTGGGCGACTCGTGCAGGCTCACGGTCAGCACCCGCGGGTCGTCGTAGAACACCGTCTGTACGCCGTCCCCGTGGTGCACGTCGACGTCGACGTACGCGACGCGCTCGGCACCGTGGTCGAGCAGCCACTGGATCGCGATGGCGGGATCGTTGTAGACGCAGAAACCACTTGCCGCGGCAGGCATCGCGTGGTGCAGGCCGCCGCTGATGTTGGCCGCGTGCAGGACGTCGCCCTCCCACACTGCCCGGGCTGCCTCGACGGAGGCGCCGACCACGTGCGCGGACGCCTCGTGCATGTCCGGGAAGCAGTACGTGTCCTCGGTGCCGAGGCCGTGCAGCTGGTCCGGCCGGTCGGGATCCTCACCCGCGCGTCTGACCGCGGCGATGTACTCGGCGGTGTGCACGGTCCCGATCAGCGCGTCGTCGGCAATCGGGGCCGGCACGACCTTCAGTTGGTCGAGTACGCCGAGCGCCCGGGCCAGCCGCACCGTCAGATCCACCCGGATCGGACTCATCGGGTGGCCATGGCCGAAGTCGTACGCCGTCAGACCGTCGTCGAAGACCAGCATCGCCTCACCACTCATGCCCCCGACCTTAGCCGTCACCGCTCCGGCACGGGTTTTCCGAACCTGACGTTCAGCCGATAAGCACCACCCCGCGCATGGAAGACCGTCATCACCAGGACGCCCACCAGGGCAGCGATCCCGGCCGCTCGCGGGTGGTCGCCGATGTGCGCCCAGAACGCCAGCAGTCCGGCGATGACGAACGCTCCCACGCCGCCGACCGCATTGCGGACCGGCGAGTTGCCGGTCAGGTTCGGGTATTCCCGGGCAGTGATGCCCAGGACGAAGTGCGGAATCCCGTTCGTCCCCATCAGCCCGGCCAGGAAGCTCAGCAGCAGCGCCTGCGTCATGATCCACCTCATTTCAGTCTACGTGTGTTGACTGAAAGCTAGACCTCTCTGCGACCTGAGTCAACATGCGTAGACTGAACGGCGTGACGACTCGGGTGGAGCAGCGGCGGCGGACGGAAGAGCGGATCCTGGCGGCGGCGCGGCAGTTGTTCGGGGAGCACGGGTACGACCGGACCACGATCCGCGCGATCGCCGAGGCGGCCGACAGCGACGCCGGGCTGGTGATGCGGTACTTCGGCTCCAAGGAGAAGCTGTTCGCCCAGGCCGCGGCGATTCCGCCGGACGGGCCGATCGAGGGGTCGCCGGAGGAGATCGCCGTACAGCTGACGGCCGGACTGTCGGCGAAGCTGGCTGAGGAGCCCGCCTCGGCGCTGGCGGCGATGCGGGCGATGTTCAGTCACCCGGATGCCGCGGCGGAGGTGCGGGCGGCGATGGCGGCACAGCAGCGGCAGGTGGCCGAGCAATTGCCGGGCGAGGACGCCGTACTGCGTTCTGGCGTGATCGGCGCGTTGATCCTGGGACTGGTGGTCGGTCGGCACCTGGTGAAACTGGACGGGCTCGACGCGTCGCCGGACGAGTTGCTCGAGGTCGCCGGGCCGATGATCGCCTGGCTGACCGAGGGTTCGGGGTGACGCCTACAGCGTTTGGGACATCAAGGCGAGGCGGCGGTTGGGGTCGTTGAAGGTTTCGGTGCGGCCGGTGGGGAGGAAGCCTGCTCGGCGGTAGAAGGCGGCGGCCCGTGGCGCGGCGTCGTACACCCAGAGGAGCAGGCGTTTGAAGGACTGCTCGCGTGACCAGATGAGGAGTTCGGCGGTGAGCGCGTCGGCGACGCCGCGACCGCGGGACTCCGGGGACACCCACATCGCGAGCATCAGCGCGGCATCGGGATCGCGTTCGTCCTCGCCGGCCGGTGCGCCGGTGACCATGCCCGCCGCGTCGTCGTCGACCTCGGCCAGCAGAGTGACCTTGTCAGTCGCGCGGAGCCGGGTCCGCCAGTCGGCCTCCATCAACGCGACCGAGTTCTGATAGGTGCTGTAGAACGACTCCGGCGCGTCCAGCAACGCCCGTAGACGCACGTCCCGCAACGCCGCCCAGTCGTCCTCCCGCAACCTCCGCACACTCACCGTCATACGGCCACCCTGGGCGGCGGCGGACCGCACGGCAAACGGATTTAACGAGTCGAAGCGGGCGGCGCGACACCCCTCCAAGGCCGCGCCGGCCGCTTCCGCAGGGACCGATCCACTCGGTCGCTGATCCGGTCGAGTTCCGTCCCCCACAGGCGGGTCGACCGGGTCGAACTGATGGCTACTGGGAGTCACACATGGCCCTGTAGCCGGTCTATCGGTCCAGGACTGCAAGGTGTTACAGGATTTGCAGGAACCTGCAAATCCGGCTGCGGTTCGGTTGCGGAGGGTTACCAGAGCTGGTCTAGGCCTGTACTCTTCGCGGTCCACCCAGGCGGCAGGCAACTTGATGCAACGTTGAGCATCGGACTTGCGCTGAGTAGCCGTCAGGCCGCACAGTTCCGTCCCGTGAGGAAGTCCGTGAGCTCGATGAGACCCAATCGACGGCAAATCTTCACGGCGGGGGCCGCGGTGGCTGCCTCGACCGTGGCCGTCTCCACTGCAACCGCGCCGGAGGCGGCCGCGACGACCGGCGGGCCCTACGGCTCCGGCGTACTCGGTTCCTGGTCCACCGCGACCCGGGCCATCTCGACCGCCGCGCAGATCCAGCGCACCCGGGAGACCAACGGGGTGTTCATGTTCGGCGACAGCATCTCCGTCCAGGACGGGAAGGCGCTGGCGATCCGGCTGCTGAACCGCGACGGCAGCCAGATGGCCGTGCACAACTGGTCCAGCCGGCCCACCTCCGGCGCGGTCGACGCGCTGCAGCAGTGGGCGTCGACGTACGGCCTGCCGCGGCGGATCCTGATGGCGAGCGGGTCGAACGACATCTTCGACCCGCCGAAGTTCGCGGCGCAGATCGACCGGGCGATGAGCATCGTCGGCCAGACCCGGACGCTGTACTGGGTCAACCTCCAGGTCGTGCGCAAGGCCGTGACCGGGCCTGTGCAGCTCGCCGACCAGCGCAACAGCTCGTGGCTCAACATGCAGCTGTACGACGCGCAGGAGAAGTACCCGAACCTGCGGATCATCCGCTGGGCCGAGTGGCTCTGGGTCAAGCCGTACCGCCTGACCAACTACCTCCGCGACGGCGTGCACCCCACGGTTCCGCTCGGTCAGGACGCCCGCAACGAGCTGATCGTCCAGTCGCTCACGCAGCGCTGAATCGGGCTGGCGCGCGCTCGCGTGCTCCCGCTACTCTGGTCACGTGAACACGAACTTGCAGCTGTGGTGGGCCGTCTAGGGCGGCTCCCTGTTCACGTGCATCCGAGAGGCCGCCTCGCCGAGGCGGCCTTTTCCATGTCCTCGGTGGGGCGTTCACACACCGAAGGGCAAACGAAAATGACCTCGCTTTCTGGAATCACCCCGTCCGGCCGGCTGACCCTGGGCAACCACCTCGGTGCGTTGCGCCGGTTCACCGATCCGAACGGGTACTACTTCGTCGCGAACCTGCACGCGATGACGACCAAACACGATCCCCGCCGACTCGCCGCACTCACCCGGGAATGCGCGACGCTGATGCTCGCGGCCGGAATTCCGCCGGGCACGGTCTTCGTGCAGTCCGACGTACCGGCCCACGCCCAACTCGCCTATTTGCTGGAATGCACGTCGTACGTCGGGGAACTGTCCCGGATGATCCAGTACAAGGAGAAGGGCAAGGGCAGACCGATGACCCGGGCCTCCCTGTTCACCTATCCGTGCCTGATGGCCGCCGACATCCTGCTCTACGGCTCGGACCGGGTGCCGGTCGGCGGTGACCAGGACCAGCACGTCGAGCTGGCCCGTGACATCGCGATCCGGTTCAACCGCGAGTACGGCGAGACGTTCGTCGTACCGCAGCTGGCCAAGGCGGTGCTCGCCACCCGGATCAAGGATCTGTCCAACCCGGCCGCGAAGATGAACAAGTCCGACACCGACGACGCGATCGGGACGATCCGGCTGCTCGACCCGCCGGACGTGATCCGGCGCCAGGTGATGCGGGCCGTGACGGACTCCGAGAACGAGGTCCGGCACGACGAGGCGGCGAAGCCCGGTGTCACCAACCTGCTCGAGATCCTGGCTGCCTGTACCGACGGCGATCCGGTCGCGCTCGCCGCGTCGTACTCCTCGTACGGCGAACTGAAACAGGACGTCGCGGACGCGGTCTTGGCCGTGATCGAGCCGCTGCAGAAGGAGTACGCGCGACTGGCGACGGACCCGGGTGCGATCGACGACCTGCTCGCGCAGGGCCGGGACCGGGCGATCGAGGCGAGCCGGCCGCGGTTCGAGGCGGCGGTCCGGGCGATGGGCCTGGCCGGGTCGACGGCGGCCGGGGGCGGTTTGGCAGGATCGGCGCCATGAAGCTTCGCGTCGCCACGTTCAACATCCGCAACTCCTCCGCCCCGGACGGCGACAACGCCTGGCCGGTACGGCGGAACGCGACTGTGGCGGCGATCGAGGAACTCGATGCGGACGTGGTCGGGCTGCAGGAAGTGCTGCCGGACCAGCTCGAGTACCTGCGCTGGCGGTTCTCGCGGTACGAGATCGCCGGCGTGGGCCGGGACGACGGGATGAGTGCCGGTGAGCACTCGGTCGTCCTGGTCCGGCCGGGCGACTGGAAGGTGGAGAGGCACGAGACCCGGTGGCTGTCCGACGACCCGGGGACGCCGGGGTCGGTCGGCTGGGACGCGGACCTGACCCGCATCGCGACCCTGGTCTGGTTGCGGCACCTGAACGGTACGACGATCGGCGTCGTGAACACGCACTACGACCACGCCGGCGAGGTCGCCCAGCTGCAGTCGTCGCGGCTGATCGCGCGCTGGATCGCCGGCGGGCTGCCGTGGATCGTGATGGGCGACCTGAACGCGACACCGGACTCGCCACCGCTGAAGGCGTTGACCTCGGCCGGTCTGCGGAACGCCGTACCGGTCGAGGCCGGTGGCAGCTGGCACGACTTCACCGGCGCGGAGGACGACGACCGCATCGACCACATCCTGGTGACCGAGTCCTGGAAGGTGGTCGACGCGGCCGTGTCCCACGTACGCCCGGGCGGACGGCTGCCGAGCGATCACTGGCCGGTGGTCGCGACGCTAGATCTTGGCTAGTACCTCTTCCCGCAGACGCTCGAGGGCGTCGAAGCGGCGGTTGCCGGAGCCGAGGAACGAGTCCGGTACGAGGAGTTCGTCGATCCCGGCGGCCGGGTACTGCGCGACCGTGTCGAGCACCTCCTGGGCCGACCCCATGATCACGTGCATGCCGCGTCCCTCGAGCCGCTCCTTGCGCTCGACCGCCTCGGTGTCACCCGGTACGACGACCTCGAGGATGGTCTGCGCGGATCGACGTACCGACTTCGGGTCGCGGCCGAGCTTCGCGCAGTGCTCGGCGAAGATGGTGCCCTTGTGGGCGGCGAGCTCGGGGCGGCCCCAGTGGTTCCACTCGTCGGCGTACTTCGCAACGATGCCCAAGGCAACCTTTTCGCCGGCCGCGCCGATCATGATCGGCAACCGGGCCGGCTTCGGCTCGAGCGGAGCACTGGCGAGCTGGTAATTCTCCCCGTCGAAGGTCGTCCGTTCCTCGGTCAGCAACCCCTTGATGACCTGGCAGGCCTCCTCGAACCTGGCCAGCCGCGCCCGCACCGGCGGCAGCTCGATCCCGTACACCTCGTGCTCGTTGACCTGCCAGCCCGCCCCGATCCCGAGGACGAACCGGCCGGCACTCATCTGATCGATCGTCGCCGCCTGGTTCGCGACGACGGCGGGATGACGGTAGGTGTTCCCCAGCACCATCGACCCGATCCGCACCCGCTCGGTCCGGGCCGCCAGACCGGCGAGCAGGGCCAGACACTCGTTGACGGGCACGGACAGGTCGTCCCCGTTCTGCATGAAATGATCCGCAATCCACACGCCATGCCATCCGGTCCGCTCGGCGTACTCAGCTCCTTCGAGCACTTCCAGCCAGGTCCGAGAGGCAGCGGGCCACAAAGAAAGGCCAGGGGTGTGACCCTACGTTCTGCCGGTCAAGCGCTCTCCTGCGCCGCCAGCACCGCTTCGCCGTTCTCCTCGGCCCACTCCGTGAGCATCCGGATCGGCCCCATCAACGTGCGGCCCAGGCCGGTCAGTTCGTACTCGACCCGCGGTGGGACGCCGCCGTGGTCACGGCGTTCGACCAGACCGTTCGCCTGCAGCCTGCGCAGCGTCTGGGTCAGCACCTTCTTCGAGATCCCGCCGATCAACGTGATCAACTCCGAGTGCCGGCGTGGTCCTTCGTTCAGCCCCCAGAGAACGACCACGGCCCACTTGTCCGCGATCACCTCGACCGCCAACCGCGCCGGGCAGTCCGCGAGAAACACATTGCCGGGATCCAAACCGTCCACGGCCGTCAGGGTACCCAGAGGTTCCCACGGCGCTCTCTACCGTCTCTTGCATGGCAGGCCTACCGGAAAGCACCCACAGACTGTTCACCGAGCCGAAGGACGTCACAATCATCACCCTCGACCCCGACGGCTCCCCGCAAGCCTCCTTGGTCTGGGCCGAACGCGAAGGCAACGACATCCTGATCGGCATCCAGCACCCCCATCGCAAGACCCGCAACCTCCTCCGCGACCCGCGCGTCACCCTGGTCGTCCAGGACGACCGCCCCAGCCCTCGAGGCATCACGCAGTACCTGGTCCTCCGCGGCACCGCAAAACTCGAAGGCCCCGGGATCCCTGACGAATACAAGGCCCTGATGGACCGACAATCCCTCCGCTACCTCAACAACCCCGACTTCCCCTACGGCCAAGGCATCCTCCACACCGGCATGATCGCCCGCATCACCATCGACCGAGTGACTGGCGAAGGGCCGTGGGCGGGTTAGACGATGTGCCAGCGCATCAGGAAGGCGCCTACGGAGAGGACGAGGTAGGTGAGGACCAGGAGGGTGCCGATGCCGGGGCGGGGGCGGTGGGGTCGGGTGGGGTGATCGGCGGCCTGGTGGCGGAGGGATTGCATGACGGCGCCAACATAGGCCGTTTGGTCCTTGGGGATGCCGTTGATCTCGTTCTCGTCCTGGCCTCGGACCAGTACGACGTTGTCGTCGCCGACCTCGATGCGGTCCACGTCCTGCCAGGCGACGCTCCGGATGAGCATGCTGGTGCGGGCTTTGACGGCGGTGGACGTCAGGACCACGCGATACAGGACCACACCGCCGGCGACGCGGACGACCGAGGCGCCAATGATGGTGAGGAGGCCGACGGCGAGCATGTCGCGGGCGCCCATCCAGAGCCAGGAGTTCAGCGCCGGTACGGCGATGAACGGGGTGACGAACAGCGCCCAGGCCCACCACGGCGCCGGATCCAGCGGCACTCGCCACGGCAACTCCGGCACTGGTACGGCGGCACTCACTTCTTCGGGCGCAGGCGTGGCGGCCGGATCCACCGAACGATTACCCATGGGCGGGACCATAGTCGACTCATCCCTAGTACACGGCAAGAAACTGCGGCGCTAACAATAACGGCCGCTCCGGCTCAGGTGTTACTCGAAGGGTGCTTACTCGGCGGCGAGGGCTCGCGATCGGTTCCGCGCTGCCTCGATGGCGGACAGGAACGCGGCTCGGACCTTGTGGTCTTCCAACTCGCGGATGGCGGCGGCCGTCGTACCGCCTGGGGACGTGACGCGCTCGCGCAGCACGGTCGGGTGTTCGCCCGTCTCCCGCAGCAGCTTCGCGGAGCCGACGACCGTTTGGACGACGAGTTCCGTCGCGGTGCCGCGGGGCAGGCCCATGTGGACGCCGGCCTCGATCATCGCCTCGACGACGAAGAACAGGTACGCCGGACCGGACCCGGAGATCGCGGTCACCGCGTCCTGCTGCTTCTCCGGGACCCGGATCACCCGGCCGGTCGCCGCCAGCAGGCTCTCCGCCAACTCGAGGTGGCTCTCGTCGCAGTGCGCGCCGCGGGAGATCGCCGCCATCCCCTCGTCCACCAGGGCCGGTGTGTTCGGCATCACCCGGACCACTGCTACACCTTCCGGCAGTCGCGACTCGATGAAGCCCGTGGTGACACCGGCCGCCATCGACACCACGGTCTGGGACGCCCTGACCGCCGGGGCGATCTCGCTGAGCAGGTCGCCCATGTCCTGCGGCTTCACCACCAGGACCAGGGTGTCCGCCTTGGCGGCCGCGTCCAGGTTGGACACGACGTCGACGCCGTACCGCTCCCGCAACTCGGCGGCACGCTCCTCCCGGCGCTCGGTGATGAGGAGCTCCTCCGGTCGCCGCCCGGCCCGAATCAGCCCGGACAGCAACGTCTCCCCCATCACACCGGCTCCGAGAATGGCCACCTGACTAGTCATGACCTCAGGTTACTGATCGAGCTGACCGGCGAGGTTTCAGGTGCTCAGTGGGCGGGACGTACTACTTCTTGCTGATCAGGGAGCGGGCGAAGAACTGCAGGTTGGCCGGTCGCTCGGCGAGGCGTCGTACCAGGTAGCCGTACCAGTCCTCGCCGTACGGGATGTAGACGCGCACGGTGTGGCCCTGCGAGGCCAGCCGGAGCTGCTCCTCCGGGCGGATGCCGAAGAGCATCTGGTACTCGAAGCTGCCCGGCCGGCGGTTGGCGCGGTCGGCGAGCGAGCCGGCGATCGCGATCAGCCGCGGGTCGTGGGAGGCGATCATCGGGTAGCCGGCGCCGTTCATCAGGATCTTCATTGCCCGGACGTACGCCTTGTCCACAGCCCGCTTGTCCTGGAACGCGACCGACTCCGGCTCCTTGTACGCACCCTTGCAGAGGCGGACGCGGGAGCCTGCGTGGGCGAGGTCGCGGCAGTCCGCCTCGGTCCGGCGCAGGTACGCCTGCAGCACCGCACCGGTCTCCGGGAAGTCCTGGCGCAGCTCGCGGAGGATGCCCAGGGTGGAGTCGGTGGTGGTGTGGTCCTCCATGTCGAGGGTGACCGTCGTACCGGCGTTGCGGGCCGCGTGGCAGATGGTCCGCGCGTTCTCCAGCGCGATCTTCTCGCCGTCGCCGGGCAGCGCCTGGCCGACCGCGGACAGCTTCACCGAGACCTCGGCGTTCTTGGTCAGGCCGGCGTCGGACAGCTGCTGGAGCAGCTCGAGGTACGCGTCCGCGGTGGCGGTCGCGGCGGCCAGGTCGGTGACGTCCTCACCGAGGTGGTCGAGGGTGACGTACAGGCCGTTGCTGACCAGCTTCTCGGTGGCCAGCACAGCCTCCGGAGCGGACTCGCCGGCCACGAACCGCGCGACGATGCCACTGGACACCGGGAGCGACGAAACGGCCTTCTTGATCTGGGGGCTGCGGGACATGCCCAGCAGGACTCGCCGAAGCACTACGTGTTCCTCCTCATCAACCCACCCGGCCCCATATGCCAGTGGTGTCAGCAGGTTACGCGCCTGAACCAGACGCTCGCTAATCGTGTGTCCGGGACCACACCACCGGGTCCACTGGTTCGGTCACAGCCCGTGCCCACGCCCGGCTCAGGACCCTCACCGGGAGAGGATGCGGTATGCCCATCTTCAAGCGTCGCAGGCGGAGTACCGGGGAGGCCGACCCGATCGGCGCGTTCTGGTCCTGGTGGACCGAGTCCGGTGCCGCGATCGTCGCCGACGCGATCGCTCGCCAGCAGCCGACCGAGACGAGCGCCGTACTCACCGAGTACCTGGGCCGGATCCACAACGACCTCGAATGGGAACTCGGTCCGGGCCTGCACGCCGACCACGTGCTGATCGTCACCGCGGCCGGCGACCCGGGCCTCCGGGCGACCGCCCGGCGCTGGTTGCGCGCGGCGCCGCCGTCGGACCAGACCTGGGAGTACGCCGACCTCCGCCGGCCCGGACCGGCCTTCACGATCCGGTTCGACGGGCTGCCGCCGATAGCGATCGACGAGGCAGTGGTGACGCTCGAGGCCGACGCGGCCTCGATCCACGTCGGCGTCCATCACCCCACGTTCCCTGAACTGCCGATCGACGTACAGCGGCGGGTGACGTTCCTGATGCTCGACCTCGTCCTCGGCGAGGAGATGGTGGAGACCTGGGTCGGCGCGATCGACACCCTCACCGACGAACCCGCCGAGGTGAAGCCGATCGGGATCCTCCTGCCCGCGGTCGCCGCGTTCGCGGCTGAGCACACACTCGAGGACGGCAGTCCCGCTTGGAAGATGCTCGAGGGCGTCCGCGACGGACACCGCCTCATCGCCACCGCCGAGTACCCGCTCCGCTCGATCCGCCGCCCGCACCTGGACACGCACGCGGCAATCTCGATCGGCTACCCGGTACGGCGTGAGGACGGCCTGCCGGAGGCGGACATGCTGGACGAACTCCGCCAGTTCGAAGACCACCTCACCGACCGCCTCGGCGGCTCCGGCAACCTCCTCGCCCACGAGACCTCGGCCGGCACCCGGGTCCTCCACTACTACGTCGACGGTACGACGCCGGCCGGCGAACAACTCAAAGCCGCCATCACCGGCTGGCCCCACGGCAAGGTCGCCGTCGCCGTATCCCCCGACCCCGCCTGGGACAACGTCTCCCACCTGGCCGGCTGAACTCTCCCCCCTCCCCCGCGCGGCCCGCTACGCGCGCTCCTCCGTCGCGTGCTTCGCCGGGACACTCCCGCCCGCCCCCTTCTGCGCGGATGCCGCCGCTCAGTCGACTGCGACGTGATCCCGCCGACCGCGATCCGGTATCGCCGCCGCTTAGCCCGCTCCCCCGTCGCGTGCACGCGACTTGCTGCGGCCCGGGCCAGGCCGTGCCCGGCCGTGATCGGCATGGGTTCGACCGACCGCCGTGATCGGCAAGAGGACGGGCCGGCCTCTCTCGAAACGCCGTCCACGCCCGGGCTCTAGGGACATGCGGGAAGCCGTATGTTCGTCGCGCATAGCTGGATAGCTTCGTTCGAACGAGATGGTCAACGTGGCGACCACACTCTCCGGCCCAACCGGTGCCGGCTGCCGAGTAGAGCCTGATTGCGCTCGCGATCCGGCCTACAAAGGCTGTGGGACGTTCTTGGCGACGTGCATGCGGTGATCGAATCGTGGAGTCCGGCGGAACTGTTCTCGGTAGTCGGTCGCGCGGTGGCCGAGTGTGGTTGGCGACGATCTCGCCCACAAGCGTGCGGAAGAATCCTCGGTCAATGAGTGGCGATGCAGCGGCAGGTCAGCTCATTGGCGAACATGCCAGGTAGCGAAGGACCCCATACGATGCCCGCTCCTTCGCCCGGACCCACGTGCGTCTCGATCGAGCTCCACGCCAGCCGAGTCGGTCGTGTCGACCGACACCTCGCTCGCGCCGCTGGCCGATGTGCTCGACTCTCGGCGCGCGTGAAAGTTGCGCCGCTGGACAGGGCCGAGGGTGCAGGACAGCGGGCAGACCTCCGCAGGAGTTGCGAATCCACATCGCCAGGGTGTTTTCTGGCGCGCGCTGTTCTTTACGTGTCCGGCAGTGGCTGTTGTGCTCGGTGGGTGCCGGTGGGATCGACGTGGAAGGCGAACCCGTTGGGGGTGATCCATTCCAGCGTCCTGGGATCGACGCGGCGCACGTTCCAGCGGCCATGCGTCTTGACCCTGTGCGGGAAGCGGCGCAGGGGTGCGAGGTTGGTGGGGGTGGTTTGGCCTGGTGGGCCGAGCGGGTCGTAGGGCTGGATGTGGTCCAGGTCCATGCCGGGGTGGGTTTCGCGGGTGCCGTAGGGGAACAGCTCGACGGGGTGGATGAGTTTGACTCGTTCGCGGATCCGGTCGGGGATTTCGTAGGCGTCGACGCTGACGGCGTCGTTGAGGTCGATGACCGGCTTCACGGTGTAGGGGCCGTGGCCGACGAGCTCGCTCAACTGCGATGCGAGGAGTGGGCCGAGGTCTTCGACGCGCAGGACGCCGGTGCCGGTGGCCAGGGTGTGGTCGGTGAGGTGAACGTAGATCTCGGTCTGCCCGGGCCGCACCGGTCGACCCGTTCGTGGGTTGGTGTGGGCGTCTCGCCGGATTTGGGCGAGCCGGGCGTCGAGCGCGCGGCGTGCGGCGGTGTCGGCAGTCGTGGCATCGACCGTCGCGGTGTCGCTGTCGTCGCGGTCGGGTTGGAGGCCGGGGTCGAATGGCTCGATCACTTCCTTGTAGGGGGTGTCGAGGGGGTCGGGGAGGTTGCTGTGGCTGGGGTGGGGGGCGTCGCGGTCGGCTTCGTCGTCCGGGCCGGGCTCTGCCCAGTCAGGTAGCAGGCCCTGGTCGCTCGAGGAGGGATCGTGGTTCTCGTCTCGTGGTGTGCGCCGGCCGTACTCAGCATCGCGCGTTGACTGGGCTGTTGAAGCTTTGTCCCGGGTGCGGGTAGCGGCCGGGTCGGCGGTCGACAGATCACGGCGCTCGGACTCGTCCTTGGTCGTGCCGGCGTCTGGAGCCGTGTCCGGGCCGGTGGCTTCGGCAGATGCTCGCGCGGTGCAGGCGCTGGCCTCGCCGGTGGCGGCGGCCGTTGGGCTGGCGTTGCCGGTGGGCTGGCGCGGTTCGGGCGGGGCGGGTGGGGTGTTGTTGAGGTGTTGGTGGGCTTGGTGGAGGAGTTCTTCGGTGTAGCGGGGGTCGGTGATGATGCCGACGGCGTCGGCGCGGCGGTGTTGGAGGGAGGTGGTGTCGCCGAGGATTTTGAGGGCTTCGGCGATGCTGCCGATGCGGGCGTTGAAGCGGATGGCGTGGCCGGTGGCGGTGCGGATGAAGATGGTCTTGGTGCCGTGCTGGTCAGACCGTCCAAGGTGGACGCCGCGTTCACGCTTCTTCTGCTCGGCCTTCTGGCGGGTGCCTTCGGGGTCGGCGTGGGTCTTGGCGGCCTCGACGATCTTGTCCAGCCGGATCGGGGTGAGCGAGTCGACGACCCGGGCGACGCGCTGGTCGACGGCTCGGGCGGCGTCGTGGGGCAGGTCGAGGCAGGCGGTGGCGATCTTGCGGGCCTTCCAGCCGGTGGCGTGGCCGGCTTGGACGCGGGCCCAGGTGAGCGGGAGGCGGTGGCGCAGGGCGAGGGCCTGGCCGATGAAGTCCGCGGCCGCACCCGCGGACATGCCGAGCAGGGCACCGAACTCGGCCGGCGCGAACTCGGCGATCTCCGGACAGCCGTCGCCGCCCAGGACGATGGCGCGTTCACGGCCGTCGCTGGGGCGGCGGCTGGCGCTGTGGCCGGGACGGGTCAGGCTGGTGTCGGGGTGGTGGTGGTCGGCAAAGATCTGGGCATGTTCGATCAGACGCGCGTCGAGGCGGTTGACCTCGGCACGGTGTTCGGCGGCCGACTCCAGCAGGTCGGCCGTCGACAGCATGGTCAGATCTCCATCGAACATGTGTTCGGCCTTAGGTGATTGTCGGCGATGAGGGCAAGCTCGCGGAGGGCCAGATCCCCTTATCCACAAGGCGAAACATCACATTGTGGGGTTGCGGAAACCGGATAGGCATCAGCACTGAGACTGGGTCGCTGGACGGCCGCGGTGACCTGCTCAGGTGGGCGGCTCGCGCCCTCACGCGGGGGTGCGCAGCCACCACGAGTCACCGGCTGGCCCCACGGCAAGGTCACCGTCGCTGTATCCCCGACCCCCGCCTGGGACAACATCGCCCACCTGGCCGGCTGAACTCCCCCACGCCGCCCGGCAACCAATCGGTCGGGACAGCGGTCTATACCTCTGCAGCTCGGATCAGCAGAGGGTGGAGAAATGAGGAAGCTACCGATTGCCTTGACCATGCTTGCCGTGACCGCCGGACTGGCCATCAGCCCGGTAACAGCAAGCGCGAAGGCACAGGCCGTCGCGGCCTGTGCATTCAATCTCGGATCCGTGACCGCCGGCGGTCACCAGGTCGTCCAGCGCATCACCGCGACCAGCCCGCCGACGGCCGGGGCCCGCGCCGTCACACCGAACCTGTACGCCGACGGGGCCGCGAGGATCAGCGGCTCGTTCATCAACGAAGCCGTTCCGACCGGGACGAGCCGCCGCGGACGGGTCGTTCTCGGCAACGCGATCTACCAGCACTGGATCGAGCTCGGCACCAACGGCGCGGTCACCTCGTCGAAGTTGGTCCGCATCGGTGGCGGCTGGAGCACGTTCACCGACTACGAACACTCGACGTTCAACGACAGCCCGACTCACCCGCGCACCTACGAGTACGCGCTGCGCTCCGACGGCATCCTGTTCCGCTGGGCCGTCGGCGACATCGGGGACTGGACGCCGTACGGCTCCGCGCCCGGCTTCGCAGCGGTCAAGTCGATGACGCTGATCAGCAAGACGGCGTCGTACGACATGTTCCTCGCGAACACGCGCGGCGGCGCGCTGTACACGATCCGGATCCCGATCAGCGCGGCGATGAAGCCGGTCGTGACGAAGGTCCGCACCGGTACCTGGCAGGGCTTCGAGGCGCTGGTGGCCGGGCAGTGCGGCAACTACGGCACCGTCGTCGTCGGCATCGACAAGGACACCAAGTCCGCCTACATGTACACCTTCGGTCACGCGAACGGACTGAGCACCTCCATCACCGGCCACGGAAAGGTCCCCGGCACGTTCGCCGACCCGGTGTACTTCCGCTGGGCTCCACCAGTGAAGTCCGACTGGCTCTTCGGCGAATAGAACGCGAGCTGGCGCGCGGCAGCGGGCAGCCCTACACTCCCGCTGCCGCGCACGCGGGAGCGGCATGCGGTGCCACGATCCTCTCGAGGGGTAACGTGCCGCGACTATGGACGAGCGTGGCGCCGAAGGGATCCTCGCCCGGACTGTGCTGGATGAGATCAATCGGCGTCACTCGACACAGTTCCGCCTGGGGTCTCGACCTAGAGGCGGTGTGAACGAGACCTGGTTCCTCGACGGACCGGACCGAAGGCGTGCGGTCCTCAAGGGTTGATGCCGGCAGCCTCAGCCACCTGCACGCGACCGCTGCGGTTGTCGACAAGCTCAGATCACGCGGCTACCCGACGCCGCGATGGCTGTTCGTCGGGCAGGTCGAGAGCAGTCGGACGTATCACGTCCAGGAGTTCGTTCCGGGGGAACTGGCACCCATCGGCGCTCCCGCAACGAGGCTGGGAAAGCAGTTGATCGAGCTGGTCGAGTTCAATGCTGGTTTCGATCCCTGGCCCGATCGCAACGTCTCGTCCGCTGTCGTCTCGCACTTCACGGGCCTGCCTTGCCGACCTGCGACACGCCGCACCTGAGCTCCGCCAGGTCGTGGACCGCTACGCGCACTTGTTTGATCAGCTCGGGCTGGCCGAGTTGCCGGGCGGTGAGTTCGCGCACGGTGATTTCCACTTCTACAACGTTCTCGTCCACGACGGCCGCGTGAGCGCCGTCGTGGACGTCGAGGCCTGCGGTAGTGGAACGCGGGCGATCGACTACGGCAGGCTGTTGCGAGATACGTACTTCGGCGCCGATGGCAATCAAGCTGTGCGTGCCATGATCAAACGCGCGGGCGAGGCCGTAGCCGGTCCCGACGTCTTGGCATTCTGCGCGGCCGCAGCCGCCGTCGATAACCTGCACTGGCGGGTTCACTGCAGACCGGCCAAGATTCCTTCGACGCTCCCCGGCTTCGAGCGCCTGGCCGTCGATCTTGCACACAGCTGCATCTAACAGCTGGTTTCCTGGAGGAGGTTGGGTGCGCTACTACCACGCGGAGCATGAGTCTGCGTATCGGAGGATCGGAGAGCTTGGGTATACGCAGTGGAACGATCTGTTCGATCAGAGCGGCGCTTGGACCTATGACTACTTCCAGAACCGGGCGTTCCTCGAATGGGTCTTACCGCGGCTCGATCTTCCGCCGGCAGATGCGACACGAGTGCTGGAGTACGGGTGTGGCACCGGGCCAGCGGCGTGCTTCATGGCCGGTCGTGGCTTCCAGGTGGAGGCGATCGATCTCATCCCGGAGGCGATCACGCTCGCGCGGCGGATGGCTGAGGAGCGGGGCGTGCGTGTCGCGTTCAGGGTGGCGGATATCTGTGCGCTGGCATCCGATCAGGTGAGCGGGCGCTATGAGATTGTTCTAGACAGCTATTGTTTGCAGTCCATCGTCACTGATGAAGATCGCGGCGCTGTATTCGCGGCCGTCCAGGCACGACTGAAGCCGGGCGGGTACTACGTCATTTCAACGGCATTGCGTACGCCGGGACGCAACAATGAGCCTGGCTTCTATTACGACGCGTCGACGGGGATTTACTACCGCGAGGTTCCGGCCGGCACGGTTGCTGATCATGTTGTTGAGATCGACGGGCGCTGGCATATTCCGCACCGGAGGCACATTTCGGCTGACGCGCTTCGGGATGAGCTTGTCGCGGCGGGCTTTCAGGTGATGAGTCTGGAGGGTTCAGAGACCGGCGATGTTGTTTGCTGCCTCGGCACACCGTGAGGCATGGCGGCCAGACAAAGTCGCATGTGGTCTGGTGCGCGCCTGTCCCCCTCAAGACGGCACGCACCAGACGGTCTGGCGGTTGTTGGGCCGAGCGCTTCTTACGCTGACGGATCTTGCAGCAAGCCGTGAAGCGCGCGACGAAGGAGCACGCGTAGCGGCGGCGTTGACTGGCCACAGTCATCCGAACCACCTTGCGGTCGAACGAGCGGCGGCAGCCGCGCAGAAGGGGCGGCGGCAGCCGCAGAAGGGGCGGGTGGGAGCGCCCGGCGAGCACGCGACGGAGGAGCGCGCGTAGCGGGTGGCGTGGCCTCAACCGGTGGGGCGTGGGCGGGTGGCGTGGGGCTCAGGCGGTGCGGCGGCGGAGGGTTGCGGCGCCTAGGCCCAGGGCGCCCAGGATGAAGGCGATCACGACCACAGCGTCCAGCCCCGCGCCCGCACCGAAGCCGTTGCCTTGGGCAACGTTGGTGACGGCGTCGACGGCATAGGACAGCGGGAGGACGTTGCTGATCGCGTGCAGGACGCCGGGGAGCTGGTCGCGGGGGATGAGCAGGCCGCAGAGGAGGATCTGCGGGATCATCACGGCCGGCATCATCTGGACCGCCTGGAACTCGGTGGCCGCGAAGGCGCTGGCGAACAGGCCGAGCGCCGTACCGAGGACGCCGTCGAGGACCGCGACCACGCCGAGTTGCCAGGCGGCGCCCTGGATGTCCAGGTCCAGTGCGTAGAGGGCGATCGAGACGACCACGACGGCTTGGACGACGGCGATCAGGGCGAACGCCAACGCGTACCCGAGCAGGAAGTCGAGCTTGCCCATCGGCATCGTGAACAGCCGGGAGAGCGTGCCGGCGGAGCGTTCCCGCAGGGTCGCGACCGAGGTGACGACGAACATGATGATGGACGGGAACACCGCGAGCAGCGGTCCGCCGATCCGGTCGAAGGTGGCCGGTGAATCGGTGAACATCCACCACATCAGGCTGACCAGCAACGCCGGCAGCACGATCAGCATCGCGACGGTGCGGTGGTCGCGGCGCAACTGGGCGAGGACTCGCGCGGCGACGGCGAAGGTGACCCGGAGCGTCATCGCGCACCTGCCTTCCGGTCGATCAGGGTGAGGAACACCTGCTCGATGTCGTCGGTTCCGACGGAGTCGAGCAGGGCTTGCGGGGTGTCGTCGGCGAGCAGGTCGCCGTCGCGCATCAGCAGCAACCGGTCGCAGCGGACCGCCTCGTCCATCACATGGCTGGAGACGAGCAAGGTCGCGCCGGCGTCCGCCAACGTGTGGAAGAGGTTCCACAGATCGCGCCGGAGCACTGGATCGAGACCGACGGTCGGTTCGTCGAGGACGAGCAGGTCCGGACTACCGAGCAGCGCCGCGGCGAGCGAGGCCCGCGAGCGCTGACCGCCGGACAACCGATCCACGCGTTCGTCGGCATGCGAACGCAGATCCACCGCGTCGATGACGCGCTCCACGTCGTCGGCCGGCACACCGAGTACGGCGGCGAAGAATCGCAGGTTCTCGGTGACACTCAGATCCCCGTACACGCTGGGCTCCTGGGTGACATAGCCGATCCGGCCGCGCAGCTTGGGCGCTCCGGCGGGCTGATCGAGTACGGCGATGTCGCCGGTGACCTTGGCCTGGAGCCCGACGATCGCCCGGATCAACGTCGTCTTGCCGCAGCCGGACGGCCCGAGCAGCCCGGTCACGGTGCCGGTCTGGAGGTCGAACCCGACCCCGTGCAGGACCTCACGGTCGCCGCGCACCACCACGACGTCCCGGCAGCTCACCGCGTTTTTCATCATGCGATGAATTTAGCTCGCGACGCAGCGCCTTGGCAAGAGGTTTCAGATCACGAGGTGACCGGAACGCTGACTCAGAGTCTCCAGGTCCGGGTCGCCGTACCGCTGCCGGTAGGCGCCGAACGTCACCACCTTGACCGCACCCCAGCGGCCGACCGCGTCGGCGTACGTGTCGCCGGACACGAAGACCGGCGGCGTCCGCTTGCTATGGAACTTGTCGGCGTACATGACGAGCTCTTCCTCGGGCGATCCGGGGATGTAGTCGTCGACCGGGATGGGCAGCGACTGCCGCCGTACGTCGTCTCGCGTGATACCGACCCCGGTATGCCGGGAACAGAACCGGCTGATCTCGTCCGGGAAGCCGAGGCCCTGCAGGAGTTCGTGCCCGAGTACGCCGTGCCTGACGTAGTCGACCACATCGAGTTCGCCGGTCGGACTGTAGAGGCGGTAGACGCCGATGTCGTGGAGCAGGGCGCCGGCGCGGATCAGGTGGCCATCGAGATCCAGCGGCGCAAGAAGCTGCTCGGCGATCTGGCAGACGAGTTCGCAGTGGGTGTGGACGGACTCGAAGGCCTCGCGGGTCGGCGCGTGATCGCGATGCAGGGCACGGATCTCGCGGTCGGTCGGGAGCTGCATCAGCCGGTGAGGTGCAGTTGCAGGACCGGGGCCAAGCGATCGATCAACGTGGCGAGGTCGGTGGACGCGACGGGCTCGAGGTCGACCAGATAGCGGGCCATCGCGACACCGATGAGCTGGGTCGCGACGAGGCTGACGCGTAGGTGGGCATCGGGTACGTCGAGCGCGCGAGAGACCGGCTGGATGATCATCTGGGTGACACCCTCGCGCATCATCCGCGCCACTCCGTCACTCGTCACCACACTGCGGAAGATCGCCTTCATCCGCTGCTGGCCGTCGGGAGACTCCCAGACGCCCAGGAACACGGTCGCGATCCGGCGGCCGAGCTCCTCCGGTGGGCCGTCGAGGATCCGCGCGGCCACCTGCCGGGGATCGACCGGGAGCGACATCGCCTCGATGAACAGCTCGTCCTTGCTGTCGAAGTAGTGATGCACCAGCGCCGCGTCCACCCCCGCCTCGCGGGCGATCGCGCGGATCGAGGTGGCGCCGAAGCCTTTCTCCGCAAAGGATTCCCGGGCCGCCCGCAGGATCTCGCCGCGGGTGTCCGGCCCGCCCGGACGACGCCCGGGGCGAGCCGCGCGGGTGGTCATGTGGTCAGCTCCGAGATCTCTCCTTCGGGGGTGACGGCGAAGGAGGATCGGCGGGAGGTGCGGACGAAGTGCTTGCGGGTGAACTCGAGCGACTCGACCAGGTCGACCTCGCGTTCGGACCGGCTGGTCGCCCGGCGGGTGTTGATCTCGATGATGATGTGACCGCGGAAGTCCTGGTTCGCCAGGCCGTTCAGCAGATCCGCGGCCCGCTGGGTGCCGCGACCCGGCACCAGGTGCTCGTCCTTGGCCGAGCCGGTGCCGTCGGTGAGGTGGATGTGGGTGAGGCTCTTGCCCATGGTCGCCGCGAGCTCGACACAGTCCTGCTCGGCCGTCGACGAGTGCGACAGATCCAGGGTGGTGTGCGCGTAATCCTGCTCGGTCGGGTCCCAGCTCGGTGCGTACGCCTGCAGGCCCCGGCCCGGCGCGCGCCACGGGTACATGTTCTCGACCGCGAAGATCACCCCGGTCTCTTCCTCCAGCCGCGCGATCCCCTCGACGAAGCCGCGGGCGTAGTCCCGCTGCCAGCGGAACGGCGGGTGGACGACGACCACGTCGGCGCCGAGCTCCTTCGCGGCCTCGGCGCTGCGCTCGAGCTTGCCCCACGGATCGGTACCCCAGACTCGCTGCGTGATCAGGAGACACGGCGAGTGGATTGCCAGCACCGGCAGCTGGTGGTAGTCGACCAGCCGCTGGATCGCGTCGATCTGGGTGCTGAGCGGGTCGATCCCGACCATCACCTCGACCCCGTCGTACCCGAGCCGGGAGGCCAGCTCGAACCCGCTGGCCGTCGACTCGGGGTAGACAGACGCGTTCGACAGGCCGATCCGGGCGGACTTGCTGGTGCTCATCTGGTGCCTTCGCGGTGGTTCGTCAGGGGTGGTGCTTCATCGGGGTTCCAACTGGTCGAGCCGGGACAGGATGACACCTTCCCGCAACGCCCACGGACAGACCTCCAGTGCGGGCAGGTCGAACAGGTCCATCACCGCGTCCGCGACCAGCGCACCCGCGAGCAGCTGCGGCGACCGGCCGGCCGACACCCCGGGCAGGTCGGCCCGCTCGGCGGCGGACATCTTGGTCAGCTTCGGCATCCAGTCGGCCAGGTCGTCCCGGTCCAGTCCGCGCGGCACGTACGGACCGTCGTCGGACGGTGCCGCACCGCAGATCCGGGCCAGCGACCGGAACGTCTTGCTGGTGGCGACCGCACGCTGCGGCTTACCGGCCCGCAGTACGATGCCGGCCACCGCGGCCATCTCGATCCGGATCCGCTTCCGCAGCGCCCGGACCTCGTCCTTGTCCGGCGGGTCGGCGGACAGCCCCTCGCGGGTCAGCCGGCCGGCGCCGAGCGGGACCGACACCGCGACGGTCGGCTCCTCGTCGGATCCGGCCGCGATCTCCAGCGAGCCGCCGCCGATGTCGAACACCGCCAGCCGGCCCGAGGACCAGCCGAACCAGCGTCGGACAGCGAGGAAGGTCAGCCGCGCCTCGTCCTCACCGGTCAGCACCTGCAGATCGATCTCGGTCTGCTTGCGGACCCGGTCGAGCACCTTCTCGCCGTTCGGCGCCTCCCGCAGCGCGGAGGTGGCGAACGCCAGCACCGACTCGCAACCCTTGTCCTCGGCCAGCTCGGAGGCTTCCTTGATGAACGCGACCAGCCCGTCGGACCCGGAATCGGCGATCTTGCCCTCCTTGTCCAGGTGCTCGGCCAGCCGCAACTCGGCCTTGTGCGAGTACGCCGGCAGTGGCGGGGCACCGCGATGTGCGTCCACCACGAGCAGGTGGACAGTGTTGGATCCCACGTCGAGTACGCCGAGCCGCATACCCTCACGCTACTGGACAGACGTGACACCAGCGCGTGCCGGAGTCTTCGTTCACGTTTGGGCGGCGAAGGCGCGTACGCTTTCCAGGTGCCTGAGGTTTCTCTCGATTTTCCCCGCGCCTGGGTCGAGTTCATCGATCCGGAAGACCCCGACCAGGTGTTCCGCTGCGACCTGACCTGGCTGACGTCCAACTGGTCCTGCATCTTCGGCGGTGGCTGCCGCGGCATCTACAAGGGCCGGCCGAACGACGGCTGCTGCACCCTCGGGGCACACTTCTCCGACGATGACGACGAGAAGCGGGTGAAGACGTACGTCAAGGAGCTGACCAAGGAGGACTGGCAGTTCCGCAAGGAGGGCCGCAAGAACGGCTGGGTCGAGACCGACGACGACGGTGATCGCAAGACCCGTGTCTGGGAAGGCGCCTGCATCTTCCTGAACCGGCCGGACTTCCCCGGTGGCGGCGGTTGCGCGCTGCACGGGCTGGCCCTGAAGAAGGGTGTGCACTTCGTCGAGACCAAGCCGGACGTGTGCTGGCAGCTCCCGATCCGCCGGACCTTCCGCGAGGTCGAGCGACCGGACGGTACGACGTACACCGAAGTCGGGATCGGCGAGTACGACCGGCGCGGCTGGGGTCCGGGTGGGCACGACCTGGACTGGTATTGCACCGGCAACACCGAGGCGCACATCGCCGTTGAGGCCGTCTTCGAGTCCAGCAAGGTCGAGCTGCAGACCCTGATGGGTCACAAGGGGTACGACGTACTCGCCGCGTACTGCCGGGAGTACCTGGAAGCCGGCCGGCTTCTGCCGCACCCGGCCTCTAAGTGATCTTCCCGTTGTCGACGAGCCACCCGATCGCTTCCAGGGTGGCCTCGAGCGCCGAGTAACGCGGACGGAAACCGAGCAGTCGCGCGGCCTTCTCCATCGAGCAGTGCGGGCTGTGCGCGATGTGGTCGTACGTCGCCGCCGCGTCGCCCGCGGGCACCGTCCGTCGCCACTCCTCCCAGGGCAGGAAGGCCAGCCGCGCCTCCTGGCCGAACGATCCGGCCACGCCCTCGGCGTACCCACGCAGTGTCATCGCCCCTTCGGCGACGGCGTGGAAGCTCTCGCCGATCGCGACCGAGCGGTTCCGGAGCGCGGCGAGGAACATACCTGCCACGTCAGCGGCGTGCACGTGCTGGATCGTCTCCAGGCCGAGGTTCGGCAGGGTCAGCTCGTCGCCGCGGGCAAGCTTCTCGAACACGCCTAGGTCGAGGTTGGCCGCCGGGTTGATCGGCGTCCAGCCGGGGCCACTGATGTGCCCGGGGTGGATCAGCGTGACCGGGAGCCCGTCGCGACGGGCCCGGTCCAGCAAGTAGCTCTCGATCGCAGCCTTGTTGATGCCGTACTCGCCGAACGGCCGGCGCGGCGCGTCCTCGCGGGTCGGCACGGTCGCACTCGGACCGTGCACCCAGATGGTGCCGCAGTGCAGCAGGTGCTGGATCTTCCCGTGCACCGCCTCGGCCAACTGACGGGCGCTGTCCTCGGTGAAACAGATCAGGTCGATCACGACATCGGGCTGCAGCTCGACTACGCGCGCACCAAAGGTGCCCTCGGCATCCTCCGCGGCCCGATCGACCTGGACCATCCGCACCCGGCTCCAGGCCCCGTTCGACTGGTACGGCGACCGCTCGCCACGACTGAGGACGACGACCTCGTGACCGAGCCGGACCAGCTCGGGAACCAGATACGTACCGATATGACCGGTGCCACCGATGACGACTGTGCGCATGGTTCCTCAGCCTAGTGCGGCGTCACGACACTCATCGAGGCCCGCTTCGCGAGGACACGGCGCCGCCGGGTCGGGAGCCCCAGCATCGGGTTGACGACGCCCCAGGCCGCGCCCTTGCAGATCAACTCCTTGTAAACGGCGGCGATCCGCCCGGTCAGGGCGGCCCGGACGGCGCGGTCGTCGAGGGTGACGTACTGGATCACGCCCTCCTTGCGGCCCAGCGAGATGCACTGGTTGAAGTAGGCCAGCGGCGCGTGCGGGAGCTTCCCACCGGTCAGCCGCGCGGCGATCGTGTCGGCGGCCTGCCACGCCATCGGCGTACCGGAAGCGCAGGACATCCGCAGCGGCTTGTCCTTCGCCCCCATCGCGAACGCGGCGTCGCCGATCGCGTAGACGTCCGGGTGCGAGACCGAGCGCATCGTCCGGTCCACGACGATCTGTCCGGTGCCGGTCACCTCCAGCGTGGTCGCGGCCGCGATCGGGTGGACCGCGAAACCGGTGGTCCAGACCGTGACGGACGAGGTGATCGGTCCGTCGGCGGTGAGTACGGCGCCGGCCTCCACGCCGGTCACTGTGGTGTGCTCGTGGACGGTGATCCCGAGTTTTGCGGCAACCTTCCGCAGGTGGGCTTGCGCCTTCGGCGAGAGCCAGTCCCCGAGGCTGTCGCGGGCGACAAGGGCCACCTGCAGGTCCGGGCGGGCTTCGGCGATCTCGGTGACCGCCTCCAGGCCGGTGAGGCCGCCGCCGACGACGGTCACGGTCTGACCGGCGTCCAGTTCCGCCAGCCGTTCGCGGAGCTTCAAGGCGCCGGGGCGGCTCGCGATCTGGTGCGCGTGCTCGGCCACGCCAGGGACGCCGTTGTCGTTCCAGCGGCTGCCGAGGGCGTACACGAGGGTGTCGTACGCCAGCTCCTCAGCGCCCTCACCGTCGGCGATGGCGACGGTCTTGCGGTCGGCGTCGACCGCGGTCACGCGGGCGAGACGGATCTCGACACCGGTGCCCGCGAACATCGCGGCGAGCGGGCGCGGCGTGAGGTCCTGACCGGTGGCGAGCTGGTGCATCCGCACCCGCTCGACGAAGTCCGGCTCGGTGTTCACGAGCGTGATGGCGACGTCGTCGGTGTGCAGTCGCCGGGCGAGCCGCCCGGCCGCGATCGCTCCGCTGTAACCGGCCCCGAGGACGATGATGCGGTGCTTCATATCCGTACTCCTGTCTCGTCTGGTTTCGCCCCTTGAACCGGATGGCCGGGCGATTCCTGACAGGAGTGCGCTGTGAAGCAGCTCACAGGAAGGCGTGGAACACAGGCTCCCCGTGATCGGTGGCCGCCCACAGCGCGGTCGCACGCTCGAGCTTGTCGGGGTTGACCTGGTTGCGGAGCCCGGCGATGCCGCCGGCGCCGACCTCGAGACACATGATGCCGACGACCCGGCCGTCCACGACCGCGACGACGGCGGGATCGCCGTTGGCGATCCAGGCGTAGATCTCGGGAGCACCGCCGATCGCGGCCCGCTTGGCCGGGCTGGGTTTGAACAGGCGCCACAGGAACGTCGCCACCGCGACGGCACCCTCGAGCGCCGTGGCACGGGCGGGGACCTTCCCGCCGCCGTCACCGATCGAGACGGCGTCCGAGGTCAACAGGCGCACCAGTGGCTCGGTCCGGCCGGTGGTGGCGGCCGCGAGGAACTCCTCGACGATCCGGCGGGCGGCGGCCGCGTCGACCTCGGCGCGGGCCTTGCCGGCCGCGACGTGCTTGCGGGCCCGGTGGAAGGTCTGCTGACTGGCGGCCTCGGTGATGTCGAGGATCCCGGCGATCTCGCGATGCGAGTAGTCGAAGGCCTCCCGCAGTACGTAGACCGCGCGTTCGTTCGGGGACAGGCGCTCCATCAGGGTGAGGACCGCGTAGGAGACCGACTCGCGCTGCTCGGCCGTGTCGGCCGGGCCGAGCATCGGGTCCCCGGCGAGCAGCGGCTCGGGAAGCCATTCCCCCACGTAGGTCTCACGCCGTGCCCGCGCTGAGGTGAGCTGGTTCAGGCACAGGTTGGTGAGCACCTTCGTCAGCCAGGCCGCCGGGACCTCGATCCGGTCGGCGTCGGTGGCCTGCCAGCGCAGGAACGTCTCCTGCACCGCGTCCTCGGCCTCCGCGGCGGAGCCGAGCAGGCGGTACGCGATGGCCTCGAGGCGGGGCCTGGAGGCCTCGAACAGGTCGACATCGCTCACCGGGAGGGCCATGTCCCGATCCTAGGCGGCGCGGCGACCGGCCGTTCGGGTCCGAGCCCGCCGCGACACACCCCCGGGTCCACGACTGTCGGTGCTGGGGGCCAGAATGACTGACATGCGTCTGGATCATCTGTCGTACGCGTGCGGGCCCGATGGCTGTCCTGCGACGCTCGAGCGGTTGTCCGCGCTACTGGGCGCCGAGTTCGTCGACGGCGGGGTGCACCCGCGGTTCGGCACCGTGAACCACATCCTGCCGCTGGAGAACGACCGCTACATCGAGGTCGTCGACGTCCTCGACCACCCGGCCTCCGACAAGGCGCCGTTCGGTCAGGCGGTGCGCGCCCGCAAGGAGCTCGGCGGCGGCTGGCTCGGCTGGGTGGTGGCCGTCCGCGACATGGAGCGGATGGAGAAGCGCCTCGGCCGGGAGGCGGTGCCCGGCAACCGGCACCGGCCGGACGGGGTGAACCTGACCTGGCGGCAGATCGGCGTGAAGGGTCTGATGGCCGACCCGCAACTGCCGTTCTTCGTGCACTGGGACGACCTCGGCGAGCACCCGTCGGTCGGCGGCAAGGGCATCAAGCTGACCGCCCTGGAGATCGCCGGCGACCCGCACCGGGTGACGGACTGGATCGGCCACCCCGCCGACCACCTGCTCGACGACCTCGAGGTCGACTGGCGCCCCAACGGCCAGCCCGGCCTCGTCTCCGCCGTGTTCGAGACCCCGAACGGCGCGGTCCGGCTGTAAACCGTCGTACCTCTTGACCTGGTCCTTCCGCAGGCCTAACGTACAACCAAATGGTTGTAGATGAAGTGGTCGTGGACCGGTTACTGCACGCGTTGGCCGATACGACCCGGCGCGACATCGTCCGGCGCTGTCTGGCGGGTGAGGCGTCGGTGTCGCGGCTGGCGGAGGCGTATCCGATGAGCTTCGCGGCGGTGCAGAAGCATGTCGCCGTCCTCGAGCGGGCCGGGCTCGTCACCAAACAACGCAGTGGCCGGGAGCAGCTGGTGAGCACCGATGTCGACGCAGTCCGGCGAGCTCGCGAGGCACTCGACCAACTCGAAGCGACCTGGCGCGGGCGGGTGGACCGGATGTCGGACCTGCTGACCGAGACCGAGGGGAACCAGAACGATGAGCGTGACCAGCGTTGACAAGGATTTCGACGCCCTGACCCTGACCGTGATCGCCGACTTCGACGCGACCACCGAGCGGGTCTGGGAGCTGTGGGCCGACCCGCGACTGCTCGAGCGGTGGTGGGGACCGCCGACGCATCCGGCGACCATGGTCGAGCACGACCTGACCGACGGCGGCGAGGTCGCGTACTACATGACCAGCCCCGAGGGTGAGAAGTTCCACGGCCGATGGCGGTTCACGGCGGTCAACCCGCCCAAGTCGCTGGAGTTCGTCGACAGCTTCGCGGACTCTGACGGCAAGCCGGTCGAGGGGATGCCGACCAACACGATCCGGATGCAGCTCAGCGCGTACGACGGCGGCACCCGGATGGAACTGCGGTCGGTGTTCGACTCGCGCGAGCAGATGGATCAGCTGATCGGCATGGGGATGGCCGAGGGCCTGGAGCAGGCCGTCAGCCAGATCGACGCACTGCTCGCCTAGTGGATGTTCTCGAGCTCGGCGAGTGAGGTCTCGAGGTGGACGAGCAGCCGCTGGAGATGCGGGACCGTCCGGCGGCAACCGACCAGGCCGAAGTGCAACTGGTGGTCGTAGCTGGTCACGCTGATGTTCAGCGCCTGCCCGTTCAGCACGATCGAGGCCGGGTACATGCCGAGCAGGCGCGACCGGTTCCAGTACAGCGGACTCTCGGCCGGGCCGGGCACGTTGGAGATGACCAGGTTGTACGGCGGCGTCGTACGGCCGGCCACGCCGGGCAGGATCGCCGCGGGGCCGGCGACACCGAAGCCCAAGGCGCCGATCATCGGGTTCTGCAGTGGGCTGAGCGCGGACAACACACCCTTGCTGTAGCTGGTCGACGTCATGATGCGGTGGATCCGGCGATCCGGGTCCGCCTCGTCGGTGGCCAGGTCGGCGATCAGCGTGCTCAGCGAGTTCCCGCCGCCGGGCGCGTCGGAGGTGCCGCGCAGCGACACCGGGACCATCGCCGTCAACGCCTTGTCCGGCAGGGCGTTCAGCTCGAGCAGATAGTTGCGCAGAGCACCTGAACACATCGCCAGCATCACGTCGTTGAGGGTGGCGCCGGTGATCGCGCGGACCTTCTCGAGCCGCTCGATCGGCCAGGACTGCGCGGCGAACCGGCGTGCCCCGGTGATCGACTGGTTGAGGATCGTCCGGGGTGCCTGGAACGGGACGGTCGAATGCAGCAGGCTCTTCAACCCGACCGGCGTGAGGCCGGCCAGGTCGGCGAGCAGCCTGCCCGCGTTCCCTGGCATGCGGGCGACCGTCGTCAGCAACCCGTCGCTGCTCCCGCTCGACTCGGCACTCGGTGCCGGCAGCGCGAAGGGCGCGGGCATGCCGGTGCGGGTCGGGTCGGTGGTCAACGTGTCCTGCATCCAGCGCAGTGCGGTGACGCCGTCGATCATCGAGTGGTGGACCTTGCTGTACAGCGCGAACCGGCGACCCTCCACACCCTCGATCAGCTGCATCTCCCACAGCGGCCGGTGCCGGTCCAGCAGCGTGCCGTGCAGCCGGCTGGTCAGCTCGAACAACTCCCGGAACCGCCCCGGCCGCGGCAACGCCGACAACCGCACGTGGTACTCGAGATCGATCTGATCGTCCTGCTCCCACGACCAGTACCCGAGGTCGAGCGGCCGGTTCCGCACCCGGCGGGCGAACAACGGATTGACCGACCCCGCCTGGACCATCTCGTGGTAGAGCCCTGACACATAGTCGCGGGACACTTCCGGGAACACGTGGTCCCGGCCGGCTCCCTCGGGGAGCTCGAACAGCATCAGCCCGCCGACATGCATCGCCTGTTCGCGCGTCTCGCCGAGCAAGAACATCGCGTCCAGCGGCCCCACCGCGGTCATGGGGCCTCCCGGCCTGGACTGAGGAGCGCAGGGAGCGCAGCGACTGGAGCGACGAGGGAAGGCTGGGAGCAACGGCCCCATGACCCGCCGCGCCGGAGGCGTGGCATCAATACAGTCATGGTCCCCTCCCGCTCCCGACTGGGCTCCTGACGATTCATCGTCGTCACCCGGAACCCAGCCGTCTACCCCTGCTGACAGCGCTTACGGAGATTTAGTTATCCCCTCAGCTACTGCCGCAGCAGTTTCAGTCGAGCGGGCGGTAGTTGACGCCGATGGCCTCGATCCGGGCCAGGTGCGGGCGGAGCCGGGTGAGGAACTCGTCGTACGACGTCCTGGGTGAGCCCCAGGCGCGTTCGGCGAAGGCGGACAGGCGCGGCAGCAGCATGTAGCCGACCTGCTCCGGGCCCTCCATGTACTCGGTCCAGATCTGGCACTGGGTGCCGACGATGCGGGCCTGCTCCTCGTCGGTGAGACCGGGCGGGATCACCTCGAAGTCGTAGACCTTCTCCAGCGGGATGAAGTTGCCGATCGCGAGCGGCTCGGTTGCCGGGTCGCCCTGGTAGTAGTCGAAGTACACCGACTCGCACGGCGCCATCACGACCTCGTGACCGGCCTTCGCGGCGACCTCGCCGCGCTGCGCGCTGCGCCAGGCCATGATGACCGCGTCCTGCGGGCAGTCGGTCTCGACCATCTCGTCCCAGCCGACCAGCCGGCGGCCCTCCTCGGCCAGCACCGACGAGACCTGCGCGGTGAACCAGCCCTGCAACTGCCCGGCCTCGGTCAGGCCGAGCTCGGCCTGCCGCTTCTGGGCCGCGTCGGCCTGCGTCCACTGCACCGACGGGCACTCGTCGCCGCCGAGGTGGATGTACGGGCTGGGGAAGATCTCCAGCACCTCACGCAGCACGGTCCGGACGAACTCGACCGTCTCGTCGTTGACGTTCAGGACGTCGTCGCTGATCCCCCAGATCTGCCGGACCCCGAGCTGGGTGTCCGGGAAGTTGCCGAGCTCCGGGTACGCCGCGATCGCGGCTTGCATGTGACCCGGCAGGTCGATCTCCGGGACCACGGTGATGCCCCGCTCGGCGGCGTACGCGACGATCTCGCGCAGGTCGTCCTTGGTGTAGAAGCCGCCGTGCCGCTGACCGTCATACTCGAACTCGGTCTGGTGGTGGGTCATCTTCCCGACCATCGACTGGTCCCGCCAGGCGCCGACCTCGGTGAGCCGCGGGTACGCGTCGATCTCGACCCGCCAGCCCTGGTCGTCGGTGAGGTGCAGGTGCAGCACGTTCAGCCGGTGCAGGGCGATCACGTCGAGCACCTTGAGCACGAAGTCCTTCGGCATGAAGTGCCGGGCGACGTCGAGCATCATCCCGCGCCAGCCGAACCGCGGCGCGTCCGCGATGTGCACCGCCGGGACCGCAACCTTGCCGTCCTCGGCCGGTACGGCGGCGTCCAGCAGCTGCCCGTACGTCGTCTCGGCGTGCCGGAGCGCGTCCTCGGAACCGGCCGAGAGCCGGGCACCCTCCGGAGTAACGTCGATGCGGTACTCGGTCTCACCGAGGTTCTCCACCACCGTCCGGACCGCCTCGGCCGCCGGATCCTCAGCGATCCACTGACCTTCGGTGACGGTGAGTTCGCGCGGGGCAGGGACGATCGCGATGTCGGGCATTCCGGACTCCAAGGAAGGATCGAATTACGTCAGGACGATCCTATAAGCGGGGATCGGCTGCCGTCTATGTTCGGAAGTGCGTACAACTCGAATGTTGAGAACGCTGCCGAACATCCCTAATCAAGCTGCCTTCCTCATCAGGTTGATGAGAGGGTGAGCCCGTGACGACCGACCAGAGACCTGCCGATCTGCAGCGGACGACATTGCGGGTCCTGGTGACCAGCAACGCGCTGGGCGGAGTGGCGACGGCGAGTGGGTTCGCCGTGGCCGGTCTGCTGGCGGAGGACGTCTCCGGGTCGACCTCGATGGCCGGACTGGTCGCCACGTCGACCACTCTGGGTGCTGCGCTGCTCGCCGTACCGCTGGCGCGGTTGGCGCGGTCGCATGGGCGTCGCATGTCGTTGTCGACCGGCTACCTGATCGCCTTCACCGGTGCACTGCTCACCATCGTCGCGGCCCAGATCGACTCGCTCGCCCTGCTCCTGTTCGCCGGCTGCCTGTTCGGTAGCGGCTCGGCGTCCAACCTGCAGTCCCGGTACGCCGCGACCGACTCGGCCGACCCGGATCACATCGCGCGCTCACTGGCCATCGTCGTCTGGGCGACCACCATCGGTGTGGTCGTCGGCCCGAACCTGACCGGAATCGGCGGCTCGGTCGGGACGTCGCTCGGGCTGATAGCGCTGGCCGGCCCGTACATCTTCTCCGTGTTCGCCTTCGGCATCAGTGTGGCGACGGTGTGGTTCGGTCTGCGCCGACTACAGCAGGCCACGCCCAGGGTGAAGGTGGAACGCCAGCCACTCGCGGCGACCTTTCGCCAGGTCGTCGCCATCCCGCACGCCCGGCTGGGCCTGCTGGCCATCGCGACCGCGCACGCGGTGATGGTCGGAGTCATGTCGATGACATCGGTTCATCTGAGTCACCACGGTGCCTCGTTGACGGTCGTCGGCTTCGTCCTGAGTGGTCACGTGGCCGGCATGTTCGCCCTGTCCCCGTTGACCGGCTGGCTGGCCGATCGCCTCGGTCGCATCCCGACCATCGGCATCGGACTCGGCGTACTGGCGATGGCGATGACGCTCGCGGCCCTGGCACCGAACGACGCGCACGGCCTCACTGGGGTGGCCCTGTTCCTGCTTGGCCTCGGCTGGTCCGCCTGCCTGGTGGCCGGCTCAACCCTGCTCTCCCGCTCGGTCCCCGAGGACATCCGCACGTCGGCGCAGGGTCTCTCCGACCTCACCATGGGCGTACTCGCCTCGATCGCCGGCATCGCCTCCGGACCGGTTCTCGCCTACTTCGGCTTCCACTGGCTCGCAGTCGGCTGCGGCCTACTCCTCATCCCCGCCGCCGTCCTCGCCGCAACCACCCCCCAACACTTGCCTCAGGCAACGTAAGTGACGGTGCGAATCACCTCGACTGCGCCCGCGTCCCGCAGACTGTACGGCCACGGCTATGGTCTTGCGGTGTGAGTATCGCGGACGGTGGGATTCCGAGTCCCAACATCTGGCATCACCCGAAGGTGTACGAGGTCGAGAACCGGGCGGTGGACCCGGACGGGGTGATCGAGCCGGCTATGCGGGCGATCCGGGACTGGGCCGGGACGACGGTGCTCGACATCGGCTGCGGGACCGGGTTCCACCTGCCGATGTTCGCCGCGACCGCGGCCCGGGTGATCGGCGTCGAACCCCATGGCGCGCTCGCCGAGGCCGCGCGGCGTCGTACTCGAAATTTGGGGAACGTCGAGGTGCGGCAGGGTACGGCGCAGCGGTTGCCGGTGCCGGATGCGTCGATCGACGTGATGCACGCGCGCTGGGCGTACTTCTTCGGACCTGGCTGCGAGCCGGGACTGGCCGAGCTGGACCGGGTGATGCGGCGCGGCGGGACCGCGTTCGTGATCGACAACGACGGCAGCCGGTCGACGTTCGGGCGCTGGTTCAGCGCGGCGTACCCGATGATCGATCCGCCTGTGGTGGAACGGTTCTGGACCGCACGCGGCTGGCACCGGACCCGGCTGGACATGGGCTGGCGGTTCGAGAGCCGGGCGGACTTCGAGGCGGTGGTCCGGATCGAGTTCACCCCGGCCGACGCCGAGCGGATCATCGCCGCCCATCCCGGGGCCGAGGTCGACTACGCGATCAACCTGTGGAGCAGAACGTTCTGAACATCTTCTGAAACGGCGCGCGGCGACCGCTGCGAACGGACCTGCACTCCCCATAGGGTTGACGGAGCACTCGACGGGGCCACTGGGGAGGCGCCAGCCACGGATGGACGCACTGCTGCTCGAACACATACCCGGTCTGCCGGAGAAAGTCCTGATCGAGGTAGGTGAGCAGCGAGCCCTGGTGATGCCCAGTGCCGCCGCAGCCCGTCGCCTGGCCGACCTGGTGATCGGCGTGGAGGATCCGCCCGACGGTGCCGTGGTCAGGACCGGCGGTGCGGTTCGGCTGGTGCCTGCCGAAGGCGGACTGCTCCCGCACCTGACTGTGCTCGGCAATGTCATCCACGGGCACACCGTGGCTCATCGGGTGACCCGTCAGACGGCCAAGGACCTCAGCGTCCAGACAGCGAAGTGGTGCGGCTTGGAGGACGTGCTGGCCCGCTACCCGCACGAGATCACGTCAGGCCGTCGTCGACTGGCCGGTGTGGCCAGAGCGCTCCGCGCCGACCCGCGGGTGATTGTGCTGGAAGACGCCGGCGGTCTGCCGACGTGGGGATCTCTCCTCAGCCTCCAGTCCAATCCCGAACTCAAGAGAGCGGCACTGGTGCTCATCACAACCGACGCTGAGCGTACGACGGGCTTCGGCGATGAGGAGTAGTCGTCGGGCGTTCCTGGGGACGGCGGCAACGCTCTTTGTCGCAGGGTGTTCGAGTGATGTCCTCGGCCTACGTCGCAGTGTGCGCGTGGCGGTGAGCTGGAGCGGCCAGGAGCTGCGGGCGTTCCACGAGGTCCTCGACGGACTTGGCAAGCTGGACTACCCGGTGGAGGTCGTGCCACTGGGCGACGACATCTCCACGGCCTTCGGCGCCCGCTCCACCCGTCGGCCGGACATCGTGATGCTGCCGCAGCCCGGACTGGTCCCCCGCCACCTGCACAACCTCGAGCCCATCCCGACTGACCTTGCTGATCGTGGCCGAGCGCATCTATGGGCTGAGCTCCTGGTGCACGACGGGACGACGTACGGGGTGCCGTTCAAGACAGCACACAAGTCCGCGGTCTGGTACCGGCCCTCGGTGTTCGAGGAGGTCGGCGTACAGCCGCCAACGCTCTGGTCGGAGTGGCTTGCCGTCAACCGGTCGCTCTCTCTTGCCGGCGTCCGGCCGCTGTCACTGGCTGCCGGGGATGGCTGGGTGCTCACCGACTTCTTCGAGAACGTGCTGCTCGGTATCGCGCCCGCTGTCTATTCGGCACTCGCGACAGCCGACAACCCGCAACCGTCACGCCAGCCGCAGGTCGCTGCAGCGCTGCGCCTGCTGGGCACGATGTGGTCGGCTCCGGGAGCGTTGGCCGGCGGTGTCGACCGGTCGCTCGTGCAGCAGTTCCCTGACGCAGTTGTCGAGGTGTTCGGACACCGCAGGGCCGCCATGGTCCTCGCCTCCGACTTCGCAGAGCCTGTGGTGCGGTCCTTCGCCGCAGACCCCAACGACGTCGGCCTGTTCACCTTTCCAGCACTCGCACCGGGTGCGGCGGCGCCTGTCGTGGTGGGCGGTGACGTGATGGTGCTGCCGAAGCCCACCTCCGACGACGCCCTCGATCTGGTACGACGCCTTGCCGCGCCAGCCGCCGTGGACCCGTGGATCAAGCAAGGCGGGTTCCTGGTCGACGGACGGGTGTCCGGCTACTCCCCCGAGCTCACCCGGCTTGCCGAGCAGCTGTCCCGGCCGGGCGGCCTGCTGCAGTTCGACCTGTCCGACCGGCTGGGACGACTCGGGGACATCAATGGTCTCTGGCGAGTCCTCACCGACTTCCTCGTCCGCATCGGCGACCACGGCAGTCAGGTCGTACCAGACGCTGTGGGCGCGGCGATGACGGAGCTGCGGAAGGTAGAGAGCTGATGGGCTTGCAGAGCAACGGCCTGTCGCTCGAGGTCGTCGGCCGCGAGGTGAGCGGTCGCCCGGTGCCCGGCAAACCACGCCGGCCGGCCGGGCCCTATCTGCTCGGTCTGCCGGCGTTGCTGCTGAGCTGCCTGCTGCTGATCCCGATCGGGGTCACAGTGGTCGCGGCGTTCCGGACACCGAGCGGTTTCGGGCTCGGCAACTTCGCGGTGATGGGTGACCCGGGCGCATTACGGGCCGTGGGCAACAGTCTGGTCTGGGTCGCGGTCGCGTTCGGGCTGGTGGTGGTCGGGTTCTTCCTTGCCCTGTTGAGTTATCGGCTGCCCGGGCTGACGTCGTTCCTGCAGCCCGCACTGGTGATGCCGTTCGCGGTGTCGGTGCTCGTATCGGGTGCGACGTTCCGGATGATCTTCGACCCGGCACCCGAACGCGGCACCGTGACCGCGGTCTGGACATCCCTGTTCGGGTCGAGCCCGGTCTGGCTCGGTCCCGGCCTGGTCTGGCTCGTCCTGGTGTCCGCCTTCGGCTGGACCTGGCTCGGGTACGTCGTCTCGTTGTTCCGCGCCGGTCTGGACGCCATCCCCGATGACGTGAGCCGCACGATCGCTGCCGAAGGCGTCACGGGTTGGCGGCGGCTGTTCGCGGTGGAGATCCCGCTGCTCCGGCCAATCACCGGTGTGGTGACGCTGACCCTCGTGATCGCAGCAGTCCGGGTCTTCGACCTGGTGCTGATCGTCGTACCCGGGCCGATGCAGCGGTCTGCCGACGTACTGGGGCTGAACTGGTGGCGGGCCACGACGACAGGTGACGACCCGGGTCGTACTGCGGCTCTCGGTGTGGTGCTGTTCGCGATCGTGGCCGCTGTCGGCGTGGTCGGCGTACGTGGTCTGCGTCGGCGCCGGTGGGCGATGCCGGTGGCTGTGGTGACGCCTGACCCGTCGCTGGGTCGTCCGAAGCCCAGCAAGCGAGTGCGGCGGATCGGGTGGACTGTCGGCTTCGCTGTCAGCCTGGTGTGGATCCTGCCGGCTGTGGTGCTGGTTGCCACCGCCTTGCACTCTCCACGCGAGGCAGGACTGCGAGGCTGGTGGTCGTTGTCCGGTCTCGGGTTCTCGTCATTCGCCGCTGCTGCGAATGTCGGACTGTTCCGGGCCTTGCTGTCGACAGTGCTCATTGCCGGCGCGGCAACGGCAGTGTTGCTGGTAATCGCCGTACCGACTGCCTATCTGGTCGCGTGGGGTGGGCTGCCACAGTGGCTGGGGCGAGTGATGACGTCAGTGTTCGTGGTGCTCGCAGTCACGCCGGTGCAGATGTACGCCGCTCCGTTGCGGGATGCGATCGGTGCGGCGGGGTTGGCCGGCTCGCGGATCGCCTTGGCCTTGGTCCACGCGGCCGCGGGTCTGCCGTTCGCCGTACTGCTGTTGCGGTCTGCGTTCGCATCCGCGCCACCTGCGTTGGTGTCCGAGGCTTTGCAGGGTCCTGCGCGACAGAGCGCCGTACTGGCGACTGTGCAGCGGACATATCGGCCAGCACTGGTTGCGGTGGCGGTGTTGGAGTTCGCACTGGTGTGGAACGACTTCATCGTCGGCTTCCTGATCAGTGGCCCTGGTACGACGCCGTTGTCGCTGGTGTTGTGGGGTGAAGCCCGGCAGTTCTCCGCGTCGGCCGGAAGTGTCGCCGCAGCTGGTGTGGTTGCTTCCGTCGTACCGGTGGTGCTGCTGCTGACGTTCTGGCGGACCGTGGTGCGTGGACTGACTGCGGGGAGCAGACCATGAGTGGCGAGGAGCGAAGGCCCGAGGAGAAGCCACACCCGAGTCGGCTGCGCAACTACTTCTTCGGGATCAGTGCACTTGCGTCGGGTCTGCTGTCCGGCCTGGCGTCCGAGAGGTTGTCGCAGAGCCTCGACAGTGGCGGTTGGGTCCGCGCGGTCGGGCTCACCCTCACCATCGGCTTCGCCCTGGTCTGGGTGATCTACAACCTGCCGACGGCGGTGCGCGCGTACCGGCGATGGCGACGGGGTGGTGTGGTCGCCGGCCCGGCTCCAGAGCTCCACAGGGCGGCGGAAGAGGCGGAGACGTGGATGGTCTCGCTCGGCTCGGGCGCCGGAGGGATGGCCGCGGCGGAGTGGTTCGCACTGAACGAGTCGCGGCTGCGGGAGTTGTTGCAGACGGAGAAGGCGCGGGACGAGACCGCTGACGATCTCGCCCGGATCTGTGACGCGTTGGAGGTCTGGTACCTCCGCCGATGCGAGCCTGGTGTGCTGTTGGAGTTGAGCGAGTTCCTCGCTGCCGTTGCCGAGGCGACCGGGCGGCGCGACCTCGCGGAACTCGCTGCAGCCCGGACAGCAACGGCGTACCGGCTGATGGGTGACTTGGAGAGTGCGAGCACACGTCTGGGCATCTCGAACAACGTGGCGACACACAGCCGTACTGCGGCCGCGCTGACAACTCGTCGGCAGGTAGAGCGGGCGTTGCTGCACCTGGAGCGGGCGGAGCAGTCGCCGACGGGCAACGATCGGGATGAGGCCGTGCTGAACGCACGGGACCGGTTGGACGATGCGCGGCTCAGTCGACCGGGTCCCGACCTCGCTGCCGAGGTGGCGATCTCCATCAACCTCGCGATCGTCCACCTGTATCAGCAGGACCCCGAGAACGCGCTCGACCACCTGCGGACGGCGGCGGCCCGCGCCACCGCGGCAGGAGACATCAGTGGCCACGCACACGCGCTTGAACTGCAGGGTGTGGCCGCCTGGATGCAACGCAGCCCGGCCGAGGCCAAGGGCTGGTGGGAGCACGCCGAACACCTGTACGCCGAGATCGACGAACGCGAAGGCCGCGCGCGGTGCCTACAGCATCTGGGATCGGCAGAGGTCGTCGCCGGGGATCTCAACGAAGCCCTGAAGCTGCTCGAGCGGAGTGCACTGCTGCGTCACTCCGACAGCGAGCTGCTCACGACGTACCTCGAGGTCGCTCGCCGGACCGGGAAGCTTCCGGAGGTCGATCCCGACCCCGATCCCAACCCCCGCGACGGCTGGCTCCGCCGCCTGGTCACCCGGCTGCGGAACCACTTCGGCTGACCCTGTGGACAGGCTTTCGGGATTTGTCGGCAGCTTCGCCTAGGTTGTTCGGCATGGCGAAGGCAGCGGGGAGCACGAAGGGGAAACCGGCGTTCGCGTGCTCGGAGTGCGGGTGGACGACGCCGCGATGGATCGGCCGGTGTGGCGAATGCCAGGCATGGGGCACGGTCGCCGAGGTCGGTGCGCCCAAGGCCGCCCGGATCACGGCCGGCCCGGTGTCGTCACCCGCGATGCCGATCGCCAAGGTGTCCGCGATCGAGGCCGAGTCCCGTCCGACCGGGATCGGCGAGCTGGATCGCGTCCTCGGCGGCGGCGTCGTACCGGGTGCGGTGATCCTGCTCGCCGGTGAGCCCGGTGTGGGCAAGTCGACGCTGTTGCTGGAGGTTGCGGCGCAATCGGCTCGACGGGGTCAACGGACGCTCTATGTGTCTGGTGAGGAGTCCGCGGCCCAGGTGCGGCTGCGGGCCGGGCGGACCGACGCGCTGGTCGACGAGTTGTACCTCGCGGCCGAGACGGATCTGTCCACGGTCGTGGGCCAGGTCGACGCGGTCGAGCCGTCGTTCCTGGTGATCGACTCGGTGCAGACGATGGCGCATCCCGAGGTGGAAGGTGCGCCCGGTGGCGTGACGCAGGTCCGCGAGGTCACCGGAGCGCTCGTGCGACTGGCGAAGGAGCGGCACATCGCCGTCGTGCTGGTCGGGCACGTCACCAAGGACGGTGCGATCGCTGGTCCACGGATGCTGGAGCACCTGGTCGACGTCGTGCTGGCGTTCGACGGCGACCGGCATTCCGGGTTCCGGATGGTGCGGGCGACGAAGAACCGGTTCGGGCCGTCGGACGAGGTCGGGTGTTTCGACATGGTCGACACCGGCATCGTCGAGGTGACCGACCCGAGCGGCCTGTTCGTCTCCGAGCACGCCGAGCCGGTCGCGGGGACGTGTGTGACGGTGATGATGGAGGGCCGCCGGCCGCTGCTGGCCGAGGTCCAGGCCCTGGTCGGGCCGTCGGCGACACCACAACCGCGCCGGACCACATCCGGGCTGGAGTCGTCCCGGGTCTCGATGGTCCTCGCCGTACTGGGGAACCGGGTCGGCCTGAAACTGAGCGACCAGGAGGTGTACGTCGCCACCGTCGGCGGCGTGAAGATCGCCGAACCGGTCGCGGATCTCGCGGTCGCGATCGCGGTCGCCTCCTCGGTGATGGACCGGCCGATCCACCCCGGCCTGATCGCGATCGGCGAGGTCGGTCTGGCCGGCGAGGTGCGACGCGTCGGCGGGCTGGAGAAGCGGCTGGCGGAGGCCGCGCGCCTGGGCTTCACGAAGGCGATCGTTCCTGCCGATGTGCCGAACCGCGGCAAAGAGCTGAAACCTATGGACATGCAGGCGAAGTACGGCCTGCGGGTCTTCGCCGCCGCCGACCTCCCGTCCGCCCTGCTGGCCGCCGGCCTCACCTGAGCCGAGCCGCGGCCGGCCGGATCCGAGCCGCGGCCGGGCCCTGTGTTCCGGACCACACCGGGCCGCTGGGGTGAGACGCGGGATCCACGGGCGCCGAGTCGGGAACGTACCCTGGGACCGCCCCCCGCCGGGTTCAGCGTGGAACCTGGGACCCCACCGGCGTTGCCGGGTTGACCGCAGGAGCTCTCAGATGACCGGTTCCAGAGTTGTCGCGCTCGGCCACTACCAGCCCGAGCGGATTCTCACCAACGACGAGCTCGCCACGATGGTGGAGACCAGCGACGAGTGGATCCAGAGCCGGGTCGGCATCCGCGAGCGCCGCATCGCCGCACCGGACGAGCAGGTCGACGAGATGGCCTGGCGGGCCGCCGAGAAGGCCGTCGCGAACGCCGGGATCGACAAGGCCGAGATCGACTTCGTCGTGGTCGCGACCTGTACGGCGATCGACCGCTCCCCCAACATCGCCGCCCGGGTGGCCAACCGGCTCGGCCTCGGCAGCCCGGCCGCCCTCGACGTGAACACCGCGTGTTCGGGGTTCGCCCACGCGTTGGCGACCGCCGATCACGCGATCCGGGCCGGTGCCGCGTCGAAGGCACTCGTCATCGGCGTCGAGAAGCTGAGCGACTTCACCGACTGGACCGACCGCACCACCTGCGTGCTGATCGGCGACGGCGCCGGCGCGGCCGTGGTGGTCGCGAGTGACGAGCCGGAGATCGGCCCGGTGGTCTGGGGTTCGGTGCCGGAGATGTCGGACGCGGTCCGGATCGAGGGGCACGACGCGAAGTTCGCGCAGGAGGGCCAGAGCGTCTTCCGCTGGACCACGACCCAGCTCCCGGTGATCGCCAAGCAGGTCTGCGAGAAGAGCGGTATCGCCCCCGAGGACCTCGGCGGCGTCGTCCTGCACCAGGCCAACCTGCGCATCATCGAGCCGCTGGCCAAGCGCCTCGGCGCGGTCAACGCGGTGATCGCCAAGGACGTCGTGGAATCCGGCAACACCTCGGCCGCGAGTATCCCGATCGCCCTGTCGAAGCTGATCGAACGACGCGAGATCCCCAGCGGCGCGCCGGTGCTGTTGTTCGGATTCGGCGGCGGTCTGTCCTACGCGGGCCAGGTCATTCGCTGTCCGTGACGGCTCAGCGGTCCGGCCGGATCCGGCCGATTCACGCGGGAGATCGGCCTGCACGTGGCACGTGCACGGGCGTTTGCACGCGCACGTGCAAGCCCTGCTGATTCACCGGCCCTCGACCGATCGCCGGCGGGGGACTTCGGTCCCACCGCGTCCGGACAACCGCATAGACTCAGTGACCGTGGCCCCCAATTCCGACAAGAACAGCACCGGCGCCCGGATGCGCGCGACCCTCGCGGCGGTGGCGCCCGGCACCGAACTGCGCGAAGGCCTGGAACGGATCCTGCGCGGGCGGACCGGCGCCCTGCTCGTCCTGGGTCACGACAAGACGGTCGACTCGATCTCGACCGGCGGCTTCGAGATCGGCGTCGAGTTCTCCGCGACCGGGCTGCGCGAGCTGAGCAAGATGGACGGCGCGATCATTCTCGACCGCGACGCCACCCGGCTCGTCCGGGCCGCCGTCCACCTGATGCCGGATCCGTCGATTCACACCGACGAGACCGGCACGCGGCACCGCACCGCCGACCGGGTCGCCCGGCAGACCGGGTTCCCGGTGATCTCGGTCTCGCAGTCGATGCACATCATCGCGCTGTACGTCGACGACCAGCGGTACGTCCTGGAGGACTCCGGCGCGATCCTGTCCCGCGCCAACCAGGCCCTCGCCACCCTGGAGCGGTACAAGCTGCGCCTCGACGAGGTGTCCGGCACGCTGTCCGCGCTGGAGATCGAGGACCTGGTCACCGTTCGCGACGTGGCCGCGGTCGCCCAGCGGCTGGAGATGGTCCGGCGGATCGCCACCGAGATCGACGGGTACGTCGTGGAGCTCGGGACCGACGGCCGGCTGCTGACCCTGCAGCTCAACGAGCTCGTCGCCGGTGTCGCCGGCGAGCGCGAGCTCGTCGTCCGGGACTACCTGCCTCCGGCCACGGGTCGCAAGGCGAAGACGGCGGACGACGTACTGCTCGAGCTGGACGCGGTCAGCCCGACCGATCTGCTCGACATCGGGCAGGTCGCGCGGGCGTTGCAGCTCGGTGGTGCCGAGCAGCTGGATGCGGCCGTGACGCCGCGCGGGTACCGGCTGCTGGCCAAGGTGCCGCGGCTGCCGGGGGCCGTGATCGATCGATTGATCGACCACTTCGGCCACCTGCAGAAGTTGCTCGCGGCAAGCATCGACGACCTGCAGACGGTCGAGGGCGTCGGCGAGAACCGGGCCCGCACGGTTCGCGAAGGTCTCTCCCGGCTGGCCGAGTCCAGCATCCTCGAGCGCTACGTCTGACACAGCTGACACCAGCCACCCCCGGTTCGCCTGCCGAACCCGGGGGTGGCTTGCGTTCGGGCCGCGTGCGGAGTAATACTCCACGTGGAACATTTCGTGTGGAACAATCCGGACGGAGGATGATGGCGGAGCTGACCCCGCTGGCGATCTCGGTACTGGCGCTGCTGAACGAGCGGCCGATGCACGCGTACGAGATGTACCAGCTGCTGCTCAGCCGGCAGAACGACCGCATCGTCAAGGTCCGGCCCGGCTCGCTCTACCACACGGTCGAGCGGCTGGCCGGGCAGAACTACGTCCGCGCGATCGGCACCGATCGAGCCGGCAACCGCCCCGAACGGACGACGTACGAGATCACCCCGGACGGCGGTGACGCCCTGAGGCTCCGGGTGGAGAGCGGGCTGGAGAAGTACGTCTACGAGTACCCGCTGTTCCCGGTGGTCCTGAGCGAGGCGCACAACCTCGGCGTCGAGGACGCGCTGCTCCGGTTCCGCCGCCGGGTCGCGGACCTGGACACCCGGCTGGCCGACCTCGACGAAGCCCTCGCCGGCGCCCGCGCCGCGGACACCCCCGAGCAGTACTGGATCGGCGGCGCCTACGTCCGCAGCCAGATCGCCGCGGAACGCGACTGGCTGGCCACCACCATCGAACGGATCGAGAGCAAGGACCTGCCATGGCTACCCCGCAGCAAGTGAGGCCGGAGGTGCGGCCGTGGCCGGCGCTCTGGGCGCTGGTGATCGGCTTCTTCATGATCCTGGTCGACTCGACCATCGTGTCGGTCGCGACCCCGGCGATCCTGACCGATCTGAGTACCGACGTCGGCAACGTGATCTGGGTGACCAGCGCCTACCTGCTGGCGTACGCCGTACCGCTGCTGGTGACCGGACGCCTCGGCGACAAGGTCGGGCCGAAGAAGGTCTATCTGACCGGCCTGGCACTGTTCACCGCCGCATCGGTCTGGTGCGGTCGCCGGAGCGGGTGCGGGTGTCTACAACACGACCCGGCAGGTCGGCGCCGTCCTCGGCAGCGCGGGTATCGCCGTACTGATGGAGTCGCGGTTGGCGCACAATCTGCCCGCGGCGCCTGGTGGTGCGCCGGCGGGCGAAGGTGCGATGAGCGGCGAGCTGCCGCAGATGATGCACCAGGGCTTCAGCGACTCGATGGCGCAGTCGCTGATGCTGCCTGCCGCGGTGTTGTTGCTCGGTCTGGTCGCGGCACTGCTGTTCGTCAAGCCGACGCACCTGCAGAAGGCGCCCAGCGCGGCGTCAGACGACCTGGAAGGCTTGCACAGTTGACGCGCGGTCGTCGAACTCGGCCTTGACGACGTAGGTCCCGGGCTTGGCGGTCGGCTGGCCGGGGAGGCAGCCAGGCCCGGATCGACGGCCGTTCCACGGCACCGTGGTGGCCGCCTGCTTGCCCTTGGCAACGACTAGGGTGGTGCGCTGAATCGCTTGCCCGCAATGGGTTGTGGTCCAGATCAGGTCGTTGCCCGACATCACTGTCACGGTCAGCTCACTGGAGTCGACCGCCGCCTTGCACTCGTCCGAGACGGCCTCGAACCGGACGACGAAGTTCAGCACCGAGCCCGAGACGATCTTCCGGTTGGCAGGCAGCACGTCGACCCGAACGTCGGACCCCTCGCACTTGGTGTCCCGCGGCGTCTCCGAGGTCTTCACCGGCTTCTCGGACTTCTTGTCGGTCGCCGTCGCCGTCGGTGTGGTGGTCGGAGCGATCGACGGTGCCGAGGTCGGGTCCTGCTGGGGGCCGCTGGCCGCCGTGTTCTGCGGGTTCTCGCCGCCGCCTCCTCCGAACAGCCGGAGGACCAGGAAGAGCAGCAACGCCAGGGCAGCAAGCACCAGTCCCCGGCGGAACCAGTACACGCTGGCGGGCAGATGCCCGACCGGACGGAGCAGGCTGCTCATGGCCTGCACCTTAATGTCAGGATTGTCCTCACCATGTCAGGCTCGCCGCTTCCACCCGCATCCGCCCAGGTCACAGCCGGGTCCACACCCGCGGCACAGGCCCTGCACGCGCCCGTGCTGCAGTGGTACGACGCCAACGCGCGGGTGCTGCCGTGGCGCGAACCAAGGGCCGGCGCGTGGGCGGTGATGGTGAGTGAGTTCATGCTGCAGCAGACACCGGTCAATCGGGTGCTGCCGGCGTACCAGGTCTGGCTGGAGCGGTGGCCCAAGCCGGTGGACCTGGCTGCAGAGCCGCCAGGAGAGGCTGTGCGGGCCTGGGACCGGCTCGGGTACCCCAGACGTGCTCTGCGGCTGCACGCGGCGGCTCAGGCGATCGTGGAGCGCCATGGCGGCGAGGTGCCGGACGACCACGACGCTCTGCTCGCACTGCCCGGGGTAGGGACGTACACGGCGGCTGCGATCGCGTCCTTCGCGTTCGGCCAGCGGCACGCGGTCGTGGACACCAATGTGCGCCGGGTGCTCGCGAGAGCCCTCACCGGCGTCGCACAGCCGACCATCTCCCCCACAGCGGCCGACCTGCGGCTCGCGGTGACCGCGCTGCCTGCTGACGAGCCGACAGCGGCCCGCTGGGCGGTGGCGTCGATGGAACTCGGTGCACTGGTCTGCACCGCGCGTACGCCAAGGTGCGGCGACTGCCCGATCCGCGGGCGGTGTGCGTGGGTCCTCGCCGGCAGTCCGCCGTACGACGGTCCACCGCGCAAAGGGCAGACGTATGAAGGCACCGACCGTCAGGTCCGCGGCCGTCTGCTGGCCGTGCTCCGCGCCACGAAGGGCGCCGTACCCAAGAAGACCCTCGATGCCTGCTGGCACGACAAAGCGCAACGAGAACGCGCCCTGGACGGCCTGGTAGCCGACGGCCTGGTCGAACCTCTCCCGCGCGCCCGCTACCGCCTGCCAAGCTGACAGGCCGGCCCGGAGTTCCGGACCGGCCTCACAGCATTCAGTTCTTCTTGCTGCCGGTGGTGGCTTCTTCGTCGTCGTCGGTCAGCAGGTCGAGCGGCATCGCCGGGCTGCCGGACAGCGTCGCCAGCATCTGGCGGACGTTGGTCAGCTGCGCGTTGATGCTGTCGCGGCGCTGCGTCGCGGCGGCGAGCTCGCGCTCGGACTCGGCCCGGATCCGCTCCGCCTTGTCCTTCGCGGCGGCGACGATCTCCTGAGCCTGCCGGTTCGCGTCGGCCAGCTGCTGCTGAGCCAGCCGCTCCGCCTCGGAGCGGGAGCGGTCGGCCTCGCGCTGCACCTGGGCGGCGCGGTCGGTGACGGCGGCCAGCTGCTGCTCGGCCAGCGCGGTCCGGGCGGCGAACTCCTGCTCGACCTTGCCCCGGCGCTCGGCCAGGGTGGTCTCGAAGGCGGCCGCGGCCTGGGCGGACTTGGCCCGCTCCTGCTCGTACAGCGCCTGCGCCTCGCTGCGCCGCGCGGTGGCGTCGCGCTCGGCCTCGTCCCGCATGTCGTCGGCCTGGGTGCGCGCCTCCTCGAGGATGCGGGCGGCCTCGGCGTCGACCTCGCTCTTCCAGTCCAGGGAGTACTGCTCGGCCTCCTTGCGGACCTTCTTCGCGTGCGCCTCGGCGTCGGCGACGATCGCCTCGGCGTCGGTGCGGGCGCGGGTGACCAGGTCACGGGCCTCGTCGTCGGCCAGCGACAGGATCTTCGCCACCCGCTCACCGAACTCGGTGAACGTCGGGGCGCGGTCCTTGCTCTCCTCCTGCGCAGAGATGACGGCCGACTCGGCGGCGTCCGTCCGGGTCTGCAGCTCCTGCACGTGCCGCTGCAACTGCTCGGACTGCTGCTGCAGCGCGGTCAGCGAGGTGGTCAGCTCACGGATGTGCTGGTCCACCTGGGCAGGCTCGTAGCCACGCAGAACGGTGCGGAACGGGGTTGGGCTTTCACTGCTCATGTCTTCTGATGCTCACTTCGGTGGGTGGGTGGATCACACATTGTCACTGACAAGGATCTGACTGTCACGTCCTCATCCTGATTCCCCCGTGGAACCCTCGCTGGAGGACATTCCACCACCTGGACGGAATCCCGGTACAGCGAGTGCCTCGATCACACCCGAAAGCTGGGTGAGCTCCTTGGTGATCTCATCACGGCGCTGGTTCAGCGCCGCGACCCTCGCCTCGGCGTCGGCGAGAAGTTTTCGGGCCTGGGCACGCAGGTCGTCGGCGTGCTCGCGGGCCTGCGCCTCGATCTGCTGGGCCTCGGCGCGGGACTTGCGGATCAGGTCGTGCGACTGCCGCTGGGCGTCGGCCAGGTCGTTGGCCGCGCGCTCCCGCAGTACCTGAGTACTGGCTTCGGCCTCGGCCTCGCGGCGGTTGGCCCGCTCGACGATCTCGCGGGCGTCGCTCGCCGCGCTCGCCTTCAGCCGGTCGACCCGGGCATGTGCCTGGGCGGTGACCTTCTCCGCTTCCTGCTTGGCGGCGGCCAGGGTGGCCTCGGCCTGCTGGGTGGCCGTCGACAGCGTGGTCTCGGCCAGCGTGGTCAGCTCGGCGTTCTCCCGGGCGATCGCGTCCTTGGTCTGCTTGAGCCGGCTGGTCGTCCGGCCGACCACGCGTCGCAAGTGGGCCCGCTTCTGCCGCATCAGCTCGGTCGCGTCGACGGCCGCCTGCGCCCGGATCGACTGCGCCTCGGACTCGGCCGCACCGATCAGGTCGTCGACCGTCTTCTTGCTCCAGATCGTCTGCTTCTCGGCTTCCGCGAGCGCCGCCTCGGCCGCCTTGTTCGCGTCCTCGACGATCCGGTGCGCTTCGGCAGTCGCAGTACGACGATCGGCCTCGATACTGTCCACGACCAGCTTGGCCTGTGCCCGGGCGTCGGCCATCAGGCGCTCGTTGCCGGCTTCGGCCTCGGCCTTGCGCTCGGCGATCTCGGCGACCGCCTCGGCCCGCAGCTTGTCGATCTCGAGCGAGATCGCGGCCAGCTTGGCCCGCTCGGTCTCCTCCAGCTCGGCGGTCCGGCGCTCCAGCTCGGCCCGGTTCTCGCCGCGCAGCCGCTCGATCTCGGCATGGGCCGCGGCGATCTGGGCGCGGGACTTCTCCCGGGCCGCCTCGACCTCGCGCTCCACCGCGGCCCGCAGGTCGGCGGCCTCGGTCTCGGCCCGGGCGATCACATCGGCTTCGTTGCGGACTGCGGCCTGCGACACCAGCGCCGCCTGCTCGCCGGCGTCCCTGACCAGCTGCTGCGCCTCGCGACCGGCCCGGTCGACCATCTGCTGCGCGGACTCCCGGGCCATCCCGGCGTCCTCGAACAGCTCGTCGGCCTCTTCTTTCAGCCGCGCCGCCTCGGCCTCGGCCGCCGCGATCCGCCGGTCGGCGGCCGCCTGCGACTCGGCCCGCAACCGATCGGCGGCGGCCTGACTGTCGTTCCGCAACTGCTCCGCCGCGGCCTCGGAATCGGCCCGGCGCTTCGCGACCTCTTCGGCGACAGCGGCCCGGAGCTGCTCGGCCGCGGATTCCGAATCGGCCTTCAGCCGCTCGGCGATAGCGGTCGCCTCGGCCCGGACGCGCTCGGCCTCCGCGGTCGATTCCAGCTGCAGCTTCTGCGCTGCGGCGGCGGCATCACGTCGTACCCGGTCGGCCTCGGCGGTGGACTCGGCCCTGAGCCGGTCGGCCGCCGTCTCGGCCTCGGTGCGGACCCGGTCGGCCTCGTTCTCGGACTCGGTCCGGAGCTGTTCGGCGGCGCGCTCGGCGTCGTTCAGCAGGCGTTGCGCGGCGGTCGTCGCGTCGGCCCGCAGCTTCCGCGCGGCCGCCTCGGCCTCGGCCTTGAGCTGCTCGCTCTCGGCCCGGACCCGGTCGGCCTCGTCGCGGGCGAGGTCGTTCTCGTACTCCGCCTGTTCCCGCAGCGTGTCGGCGATCCGCTGGGCCCGCTCGAGGACACCGCCCGCTTGCCGCACGCCAAAGGAACCGGTGTCAGCGACCGGTTCCTGGGTCAGTGGCAGACGCGGTGCGTCCATGCGACGAGATGATTCCATCCCCGGCCCCCTTTCCGACAGTCCGGGTCCCATCAGCGTGGTCACAGCGTTACAACGCGGAACATGGGTGGCAGGTAACTTCTTTTTCATGCCGCTGCGCGATCTTCCCACCGAATCGAAGGCCGCGGCGGCTCTTCTCCGTACCGATCTGATCACCCACCGCAGGACCATACGACGTTCCGGACGGCATGGTGTCGCCCTCGCGTGTCTCGCTGCTGGTACGGCGTTCTCGGTGCTCCTCCCGGTCCCGATGGGCACAGGCTGTTACCTCTGGCGAGCGACCACTCAGCCGGTCAGCGGCCGTGGTGCGGCCCTCGCACTGCCGGTCGCGATCGTGCTGCTGGTGCTCCTGGATCGCTTGTCTGCCGACAGATTCGGGCTTCGCCGGCAGGTCCGATCGATCGGTACGGCGGCGATCGGAGTGGTCACCGTCGCGGCATGGACCGGATTCGCCGCGCAGGGGCGACCGAGCTGCGCGACCTCACCGGCTGTGATCGGGACGATTGTCTGCGGGACGCTCGCGACGGCCGTCGCCGCACACTGGGCGACCCGTTCGGCCGCCCCTTGGACGGTGCCCGAGGACGAGTCCGAAGCGGTGTCCGCCGAGCCGCTCAATCAGTCCGAATTGCGGGCAGTCTTTGTCCAGCTCGGAGCTCAGGTCGACTCGTGGACGCATTTCCGCTTCCGACTGTTCCCGTTCGTGTCGGGTGCCCTCGCCGTACTGCTTGCGCTCTCAACCGTCCTGCCGTGGCGGGAACTGGTCGATCCGGTCGCACTCGGGCCGACGGCTTCCGAAGCTGGTCTAGCCCGGTCTCAGCTCTGGGAGATCCCGTCTGCTCGAGCTTGGGCCGTCATCGTCTGTGGGTTGGCGGTGGCGACGCTCGTCTCGTCCGGCCTGGTACGACGAGCGGCTGCTGTCGCCACCGGGTCGACGGTGGTTGCCGGGCTGGTGTCTCAGCTGTTGTGGCTGCCGGCGGGGTTGGCCTCAGGTGTGGGGTATCGGCCGGCGATCGGTGCCTGGACCGCGCTCTGTCTCGGGCTGCTCTTGTGCGTGGCAGGTCTCTTGGGTGCGCGTCGAGTGGTGCTGGCTGGTGCTGCCGTGGTCGGCGTACTGGCCGGAGTGCTCGTTCCGTCGGCAGTTGGAGCGCCATACCAGCCATCTGTCGTTGCGGGGGTCCCGCACCGGTTGCTGGATCTGCAGGGCGGGCAACTGGTCGATCGCCTCGGCATGCGAGTCGCCATCGGTACGTCGGACCCACTCGACTCGCTGGCCGGGACGCTCGATGGGTCGCCCGGGCAGTGGCTGCTGGGCCGGACTGGTTCGGAGAGCTCGACAGTGTTCGCGTACGACGACGGTGTCGCACTACCTCAGGTCACGCTGAACCACGGCACCACTCCGCCCGCACTGTGGGGTGTCACCGACAACCACATGGTCCTGCTGGCCGGTGGAGCACTCGGGCAGCCGTGGGCGATTCTCTCGGTGCCGCTCGACCTGGTGAGTGCCGACGTCAGTCTGAGTCACAAGAACCAGGACGGGTCCTACTACGTGACGCCGGGCGTGGACATCCTCGCGACCGGTGTCGGCCCCGCACTCAGCCACCGCAACGCCGACCGGTCGATCGTCGTCTGGGGTTCCACGACCACCTGGCAGATCCCGGCGAACCAACTGCGCAAAGGAATGCAGCTCACCGACTTCGTCATCGATCCCGGGCCGGGTGCGCCGGGCAACGCGGTCTCCAGCGGTCCGGACGGTACGACGGCCTGGCGGACGAGCGAGACGGGGTTGGCGATGGTCCGGCCGGGCGGAGTGCCGCAACAGCTGACCGGGGTGGCGCCGGCTGGTTGTGCACTGAGCAGTGATGCCGCCAGCTCGTCGATGACCGTCGACGCGTTCGCAGTGGATGTGCGAGGCAATCTGTGGCTGGGCGGTGGTGCTCCGACCTCCGTCATCACTCCGGACGGCGTACTGCGGAAGCTGCCTGGTGGGGCCGAGGGTGTCGACAGCATCGAAGCCCGGCCGGACGGTTCGGTGCTGCTGGGGACTTCACCGGGTGGCGGGAATCAGGTTCTGCAGATACCTGACGCAGCGAGCGCTGCCGCGTCGTACCCGGCTGCTGCTGCGCCGGAGCCGCGATGCGATCGCCGGAAGCCTGTCGACGGTACGACGCCGTTCCGGGCCTCTGCGGTGTCGTCTGTGCCGGTGGTGGACGCCCGGCAGGGTGCGGCTGGGGTGAGTACGCAACTGGCCTTGGACGCCGCTGGACGGCTGGTGCGGATCCGAGTGCCGTTGGCTGCTCGTGCCTTCGCTCCGGACGGCCAGGGCGGCGTGTGGTGGACGGTGGTCGGCCGTCGGTCGACGGAGAGCGCCGTACATCTGGTGCGCGGCCAGGCAACGCTGGTGCGGGACCTGCAGCCGGTGCCGGCGAACCAGAAGGGTGAGTTCGCCGCGGCTGCCGGGGATCGGTTGGTGACTGCGGTCGGTCCGGGTGTCTACAACTTCTACGGGCCTGACGGGGTAGTGCGACGTGTGGAGGTCAACGGCGAGCTGCGGCCGGGCGGGTTGGTGCAGCTCGCGTCCGGGCAGGTGGCGATGGTCCTCGGTGAGCAACTCGTCCTCGTTGCCGATGACGGCCGGACGACGGTCCTGCTCGGTGGATCGCCATCAGGCTGGCCGATCTCGGCGACCGGCGTACCCGCGTCGCAATGGACCGCTGACGGCAGCTGGTTCGCCGGCCCGGACGGCAAACTCTGGGGGTACGACGGAAGCCACCTGGTGCGCGTGAATGCGCCAGGCCAGGTCACCGTGATCGCAGGACCCCGGCAGGGTGTGCCACAGGCCGCCGACCAGGTGACCGTGATCGGCCCGGCGCTGTACTTCCAGCTGGGCAACGACCTCATCCGCTTGGAGGCCGCCGGATGACCGAGCTCCCGGACGACGGCCGTCGGTCGGCCGACTTCCCGGACGAGGAGCTACCTCGCCGCCTCGACGCCGCCGAAGCCGAGCTCACCCGGGCCGAGCACCGCTGGTTCGCTCGAGCCACCCTCCTCACCGCCGTGGCCACAGCGGTCACCCTCCTGCTGCCCTGGACCTATACCAGGCGCTACGGCCTCTCGGTCTGGCAGCTGGGCCTGGAAACCCAACCCGCCCTCGCGCTCACCTGCCTGGCCGGCCTGATCACCTCGGCAGTCGCCCTCGCGCTGAAGCCCGGCACCCGCGCTCAAGCAGCAGCAGGTGTCACCGCCATCATCGCGATCGTCTGCATCGCCGGCGCTTGGCAAGCCACGACCCTCGACGCCCTCACCGACACCTGGTCGGGCCCGGGACCCGCGTTCGCCATCGCCACCTCGGTTCTCTGGCTCCTCACCACCACGGCCCAACTGGTTGCCCAGCACAACAACCAGCCCGCGCCCGACCCGGCCGACATCTCCCGGGCGGTCGCCCGGCTCCGTCGTACCCGCTGATTTCACTCCCTGGAGGGAGAGGGAACACTCTCGCGGCTGAGGTGGGCGGATAGGCGCCGGCTGGACAGTGGAGGCACTGACGGCTGGAGGAAGCGATGAGCATTGTCGGGGTCCGGGAGCGAACCGGGACCACGTTGCCGGTTCTGGTGGCGGCGTTGTCCTTGGTCTACGCGATTGCGGGACTCGCCTGGCTGCTGGGGGCCGGTGGTTACGCGTTCGGGCCGGTGCCGCCGGATGGGGAGCGGTTGTCGTTGCTCGCTCAGGTGCCGAAGGAGGTCGGCGCGGGGCTGATCGCCATACTGGGGATTCTGGGGGTGCCGGCGGCGATCGGGCATACGCGGACGGAGTGGAGTGCGTCGGCGTACCGGCCGTTGCTGGGGTTCACGGCGTTGCAGGTGGTGGTCTTCGGGCTGCTGGCGCCGAGTGTCACAGTGGTGATCCTGGTCGGGTATCTGCTCGTCCTGGTCGGTCTGCCGGCCGGGATCGTCTGGCTGATCGTCGGGGCGTGGAGGCAGCCGGCGACGCGGATGTTGCTGCTCGCCGTGGCAGTGGCCGTGGTCGCGGTGGAGCTGACCACCGGGCTGTTCGACTGGACCGCGTTCCGTGAGGTAGCTGAGGGCATCGCCGGCGTACCCGCGAAGGTCGGGACCACGCCGCTGTTCGTGTCCGGAGCGTTCCTGCTGGGTTGTGGGTGGGCGCTGCTCGGCGTCCGCGGGCTGCGGAGTGCGCGTGGGCGGTGTCTGCGCTGTGGACGTCCGGGCGCGAGCTGGACGCGGCCGGAGTCGGCTCGGCGATGGGGGCTCTGGGCGACGATCGTCGCGGTGCTCTGTCCGATGCCGTACGCGTTGCTGCGGATGACCTGGTTGCTGCCGAACCCGATCGGCTTCGACGCCGCCGAGTTGAACGCCGAGCCGGGGATCAAGCTGTTCGGCCTGGGGCTCGGGGTGATCGCGCTGACCGCGGGCATCGTCACCCTCGGGCTGATCCGGCCATGGGGCGAGGTGTGGCCGCGCTGGATCCCGTTCGTCGCCGGACGGCCGGTGCCGATCAAGGCGGCCGTCATCCCGGGCGCGGTCGCCGCCACCCTGCTCCTGGTCAGCAGCACGTCGCTCATCGGCCTGCTCTGGTCATCCGACGCCCCAACGGCCGAGAACGTCCTGTTCCTGCTCATCCTCCCGTTCCCCCTCTGGGGCGCCGCCGTCGGCCTGGCCACGGCGGCGTACTACTACCGCCGCCGCGGCCAATGCACCGTCTGCCGGGAACCTCAGCTCACCTGATCACTTGACGGCGGCCGGCGGCGCCTGCGGGGTGTCGTCGGTCCAGCCCGAGAGCAGGACCGTGCTGTCGCCGTTCTTCCCACCGGTGTGGCTGCTGCTCAGCAGCTTGCCCGTCTTCGGGTCGATGATCAGCTGCAGGTTGAGCTGGTACGCCGGGAAGGAGAACCCGACCGCGGTTCCGGTCCGGCCGGCCAGGTCGACGACGTTGTGCTTGACCGTGGCACCCGGCAGACCGGCCAGCAGCCGGTACGTGGCCGCACGGACCTTGGGCAGGGCGGGGGTGTCACTGAGCAGGCCGGAGGAGATCTGGGCGACGGCCACGACCTGGGATGCGTCAGGGGCAGTCGCCGACGCCATCTCGAGGAGTCGGGCGCGCAACTTGTCCGGCGTGGAGGGCAGTGCCAGGACGTCATCCAGCGTGCCGTTCAGGCCGAGGGCGGTGTACCTGTCCGCGCCGTCCCGCACTTCGAAGAAGGTGGCATCGCCCGGCTTTGACGAGAGGATCCGGTCCTTTCTGTCCGACGTGTCCGCCGGTCCGGTGTTCCAGCTCGATGGCGAGCCCGCACGGCGCCAAGCGGCCTCGTCGGCCGGGGTGGCAGGGGACGCCCCCAGCGAACGGACACCGAGCCAGCCGGTGCCGCCCTTCAGTCCGGTCCAGGTCTCCGAGATCACCAGCTCGCGCAGCTTGTAGCCGCCCGGCCCGGCCGGCTGCGACCCGCAACACACGATCTTGCCGGGCGTGACGGTCCACTCCCTGCTCTGGACCTTCCTGACCCGGAAGTACGTGCCGGTTGTCGCTTCGGCCTTCTCCTCGTGCGCCGCGGCGACCAGCAGCACCTGCCCTGCCGACAGCTCAGCCACCGGCCCCGCTGCCGCCCCGGCCGCCGGGGGCGCCGAGACGGCGGGGTCTGAGCCGGGCGACAGCACCAGCGGTACGGCGAGGGCGCCGATCGCGATCGCCGCGGCAACGGTCGTCAGTCCGGCTCCGGTGAATCGGCGCCGCCGCGCGGCCCGGCGGGCACGGGCGAGATCGGCCGCGACCTCGGCGTCCGTGACGGCGGGCACACTCCCGGCGGCCTGGTCGAGAAGGTTCTTCAGATCAGTCATCGCACATGCTCCACTGAGTCAAGGGGTTCGACGATGAGGTCGCGCAACTTGTCCAGGCCACGGGCGGTCTGGCTCTTGACCGTGCCCTGGCTGCTGCCCATCAGTTCAGCGGCAGCGGCGACGTCCAGGTCGCAGAAGTACCGCAGGACGACGGCGGCCCGTTGACGCTTGGGCAACCGCTCCAGCGCGGCCAGGACGGTCAACCGGTCCTCGGGTCCGGCCGCGGCCGACGGCCTGGGCTCGGAAACCTCGTCGGTCAACGTCTCGCGATGACGCCAGAACCGGCACTTCTCGTCGAGAAAGACGTTGACCAGGATCTTGTCGGCGTACCAGGCGGCTCCGGTCACGGGGCTGACCGCTCCCCATTTCAGGTAGAGCCTGGTCAGGGCCGTCTGCACCAGGTCCTCGGCCCAGTGCGCGTCGCCGCTGGTGAGCAGCCGCGCGATGCGCACCATCCGCCCGCGGTGCGCACTCACATAGTCGGTGAACTCCTGGTCGCGGTGGCTCGCCACACGTCCTCCGGTCGGTTGGGCGCTTCCTCACCCGTTGATTACTGGTTGGGGCGAGCATCCGGTTGCATCCCGCGGCCAGCCGGAACAGCAGAGGGCCCCGCGCTGGTGCGCGGGGCCCTCTGTGGGTTGGTGCGGTTTACGTGTCCTGCACTCCGGTGGAGCCGCCGGCCGTCAGGTCGGACAGTTCCAGCTCAGGCGAGGTCGCCTTCGGGGTGCCCTTGAAGGTGAAGTACTCCGGCAGGCCGTCTTCGCCCACCGTGCCCTCCGGGGCCGCGTCGACCAGGACGATCTGGCCGGGACGCAGTTCCCCGAACAGGATCTTCTCGGCCAGCACGTCCTCCACGTCGCGCTGGATCGCGCGGCGCAGCGGGCGAGCACCCAGGACCGGGTCGAAGCCACGGTCGGCGACCAGTGCCTTCGCCGCCGGGGTGAGCTCGATGCCCATGTCCTTGTCCTTCAGGCGCTGCTCCACCTGCGCGATCATCAGGTCGACGATCTTGACGATCTCTTCCTTGCCGTGCTGGTGGAACACCACGATCTCGTCGACGCGGTTCAGGAACTCCGGCCGGAAGTGCTGCTTGAGCTCCTCCGTCACCTTCGCCTTCATCTTGTCGTACGTGCCCGGGGCGTCGTTGGCCCGCTGGAACCCGGTGCTGACCGACTTCGAGATGTCCCGGGTACCCAGGTTCGTGGTCATGATGATCACGGTGTTCTTGAAGTCGACCACGCGGCCCTGGGCGTCGGTCAGACGACCCTCGTCCAGGATCTGCAGCAGCGAGTTGAAGATGTCCGCGTGGGCCTTCTCGACCTCGTCGAACAGCACCACGCTGAACGGCTTGCGGCGCACCTTCTCGGTCAGCTGGCCACCTTCTTCGTAGCCGACGTAACCGGGCGGCGAACCGAACAGCCGCGAGGCGGTGTGCTTCTCGGAGTACTCCGACATGTCGAGGCTGATCAGCGCACTCTCGTCGCCGAACAGGAACTCGGTCAGCGCCTTCGACAGCTCGGTCTTACCGACACCGGATGGGCCGGCGAAGATGAACGAGCCGCTCGGGCGACGCGGGTCCTTCAGGCCGGCGCGAGTACGCCGGATCGAGCGGGACAGCGCCTTGACCGCGTCGGTCTGGCCGATGTAGCGCTTGGCCAGCTCCTTCTCCATGTCGAGCAGCCGGGACGACTCCTCCTCGGTCAGCTTGAAGACGGGGATACCGGTCGCGGTGCTGAGCACCTCGGCGATCAGCTCCTCGTCCACCTCGGCGACGACGTCCATGTCGCCGGCCTTCCACTGCTTCTCCCGCTCGGCCTTCGCGTTGATCAGCTTCTTCTCGTCGTCGCGAAGGCTCGCGGCGCGCTCGAAGTCCTGCGCGTCGATCGCCGACTCCTTCTCCCGGCGCACGTTCGCAATCTTCTCGTCGAACTCGCGCAGGTCCGGCGGAGCCGTCATCCGGCGGATCCGCAACCGGGCGCCGGCCTCGTCGATCAGGTCGATCGCCTTGTCCGGCAGGAACCGGTCGGAGATGTAGCGGTCGGCCAGCTGCGCGGCCTGCACCAGGGCCGGGTCGGTGATCGTCACCCGGTGGTGCGCCTCGTACCGGTCCCGCAGACCCTTGAGGATCTCGATCGTGTGTGCGATCGACGGCTCGGCCACCTGGATCGGCTGGAACCGGCGCTCCAGCGCGGCGTCCTTCTCGACGTACTTGCGGTACTCGTCGAGGGTGGTCGCACCGATGGTCTGCAGCTCACCGCGGGCCAGCATCGGCTTCAGGATGCTCGCGGCGTCGATCGCGCCCTCGGCCGCACCGGCCCCGACGAGGGTGTGGATCTCGTCGATGAACAGCACGATGTCACCGCGGGTGCGGATCTCCTTGAGCACCTTCTTCAGACGTTCCTCGAAGTCACCGCGGTAGCGCGAACCGGCTACCAGGGCGCCCAGGTCGAGGGAGTAGATCTGCTTGTCCTTCAGTGTCTCCGGGACGTCACCGCGGACGATCTGCTGGGCCAGACCCTCCACGATCGCGGTCTTGCCGACACCCGGCTCACCGATCAGGACAGGGTTGTTCTTGGTCCGCCGGGACAGCACCTGCATGACCCGCTCGATCTCCATCTCGCGCCCGATCACCGGGTCGAGCTTCGATTCGCGGGCGGACTGGGTGTAGTTCCGGCCGAACTGGTCGAGCACCAGAGAGCTGCTGGGAGCACCTTCGGTGGCCCCGGCGCCGGCCGTGGCCGTCTCCTTGCCCTGGTATCCGCTCAGCAGCTGGATGACCTGCTGACGGACCTTGTTCAGGTCCGCGCCGAGCTTGACCAGGACCTGCGCGGCGACACCCTCACCCTCGCGGATGAGGCCGAGCAGGATGTGCTCGGTGCCGATGTAGTTGTGGCCCAGTTGCAGGGCCTCGCGCAGGGAGAGCTCCAGCACCTTCTTGGCGCGTGGGGTGAACGGGATGTGCCCGCTCGGTGCCTGCTGCCCCTGGCCGATGATCTCCTCGACCTGGGAGCGGACGGCCTCGAGCGAGATACCCAGGCTCTCGAGAGCCTTGGCGGCGACACCCTCACCCTCGTGGATCAGGCCGAGCAGGATGTGCTCGGTCCCGATGTAGTTGTGGCTGAGCATCCTGGCCTCTTCTTGAGCCAGGACGACTACCCGACGGGCGCGGTCCGTAAATCGTTCAAACATCGCCAAAGCGCTCCTTGCCTCAGAGGAGTCGGACGTGCCGTGTTGGCCGACCCCCGTACATGCATGCTAGTCCCCGGTGCCGACAGGCTCGCTCTCGGCGAACAAATGCTCACCGCTCAGCCGGCCGCCGAGGAGGCATCACAAGGGAACAACCCCGCGGATCTCCAGGGTGTTCCCGCTCGGGGCCGATCGGACAGCATGTTCGCCACCAGCGAATTCCTCGGGCTGCCTGCCGCGTCAGTCACCCACGGTCGAAGCACAGACACCGAACTGTCCACACTGTGAAACAACCGGAATGCGGACGGTCCCGGCGCCTTCAGGCACCGGGACCGGCAGTCCTGCGGAAACTACTTGGCTTCGTTGTACGCCGCGCGCACCTCGGCGGAGATCCGGCCCCGCTCGCTCACGTCGTAGCCGTTCTCCTTGGCCCAGGCCCGGATGTCGGCGGAGTCCGACGCCGACCGGCCGCGGCCCCGCGCCCGGCCCACGCCACCGCGGCGCCCGGACACCCGGCGCCCGGCGCCGACATAGCCGGCCAGGGCGTCGCGCAGTTTGGCGGCGTTCTTCTTGGACAGATCGATCTCGTACGTCGTCCCGTCCAGTCCAAAGGTCACGGTCTCGTCGGCCTTACCACCGTCGAGATCGTCCTCGAGAACTACCTGCACCCTTTGCGCCATCGATGACAGTCCTTTCCGCGCCCGTCACCGGGCCGCAATCCCCCTGCCGTTTTGTTTGCACCTGATTTGTACCGCACAAACCGGGTTCGTGTCATTCACATCCCACAATGTGCGGGAAAGATGTGACTAAACCCTCCGGTCGGCGCGGTGCCGATCGACGCTGTGCAGTCGTGGTGACCTTGAGTATTCACACGGCCCGAAACCGGCTGGACCAGAATGACTGGCGTCCGATCCGGAATAAAGGGGACCCCGGCATTTGCAGTGACCGTCCGTTGTGCTATGCAACGATCCTGCGACCGATTCGCGGAATCACTCCGGCCGGAGCAACGGGAACAGAATCGTCTCCCGGATACCGGCCCCGGTGAACAACATCACCAGCCGGTCCAGGCCCATCCCCATACCACCGGCCGGGGGCATCCCGAACTCCATCGCGCGGAGGAAGTCCTCGTCCAGCTCCATCGCCTCCGGGTCGCCGGCGGCGGCCAGCAACGACTGTGCCACCAGGCGTTCCCGCTGGATCACCGGGTCGTTCAGCTCCGAGTAGGCCACCCCGAGCTCGACCCCGTTGATGATCAGGTCCCAGGCTTCGACCAGGCCCGGAATTTCCCGGTGCGGCTTCGACAACGGCCGTACCGACTCCGGATAGTCACGTACATAGGTGGGCTGGATCAGGGTGTGCTCGACCAGCTTCTCGTACAACTCCAGTGCGATCTCACCGGCATTCCAGCCGGGCTGCAGGTCGACATCGTGCTGCTCGGCCAGCTTGGTCAGCGTGGCCGCGTCGGTGCTCTGGTCGACCGGCGTGGCGACGGCTTCGGAGACGAGTTCGAAAAGGGTCGCGTGCCGGAACGGCTGGTCCAGATCGATGGTCGAACCGTCGCGCGCGGTGACCACGGTGCGACCGACCGCCCGGGCCGCGTTCCGGATCAGCCGCTCGGTCAGTTCGGCCATCGAGTCGTAATCGCCGTACGCCTGATAGGCCTCGATCATCGAGAATTCCGCGGCGTGGGTCGAGTCGAGTCCCTCGTTGCGGAACGTCCGGCCGATCTCGTAGACCCGGTCGACACCGCCGATCATGGCCCGCTTCAGATCGAGCTCGAGCGCGATCCGGAGCTTCATCTCCTGGTCGAACGCGTTCAGGTGGGTCGAGAACGGCCGCGCGGCGGCGCCGCCGTTGGTCAGCTGCAGGACCGGCGTCTCGACCTCGATGTAGTCGTCGGCGTCGAAGGTCTGGCGCAGCGACTTGAGCACGGCGGCCTTGGTGCGGACCATCTCCCGCGCCTCGGCGCGGACGATCAGGTCGACGTACCGGAGCCGGACCCGGGCCTCCTCGTTCAGCGGCTTGTGCTCGTTCGGGAGCGGGCGCAGCGTCTTGGCGGCCATCTGCCAGCCGGTCGCCTGCACGGACAGCTCACCGCGGCGGCTGGTGATCACCTCGCCCTGGACGGCCAGCAGGTCGCCGATGTCCACCAGCGCCTTGAACCGGGCCAGCTCCTCCTCACCGAGGTCGGCCAGCGACAGCATCACCTGGAGCTCGGTCCCGTCACCCTCACGGAGCCGGACGAAGCAGAGCTTGCCGGTGTTGCGCAGGAAGATCACCCGGCCGGCCACCGAGACCTGCTCGCCGGTCCGCGTGTCGGGCTCCAGCTCCTGCCCGTCGTACTTGGCCCGCAGGTCCTTGAGCAGGTGCGTCCGGGGCACCGAGATCGGGTACGGCTGCACTCCCTCCGCGAGCAGGCGGTCACGCTTCTCCCGGCGGACCCGCATCTGCTCGGGCAGGTCGTCCTGCCCGTTGTCGGGGTTCGCCGGGTTCACGTGTGCGTCAGTCATGGCTCAAGGCTAGTGACTGAGCACCTTTTCAGCCGAATCCTTTGTCTCCAGGCCCTTGACACGGAGCACCAGTACGGCGGCCGCCACCGCCGCGACGACACAGGCCATGCCATTGAGGACGAAGGTCATCCGGGTCCCCAGCAGCGCGCCGAGGAAGCCGCCCAGCAGCATGGCGAACAGGCTGCAGGACCGGGCGGTCCCGTTGAGTGCGGCGACCACGCGGCCCCGGACAGCCTCCGCCGAGCGAGTGACCATGAGCGTGCTCACCGCTGCGTTGAGCAGGCCGCTTCCGAAGCCAACTGTGACCGACCCGATCAGCAGCGTGACCACCCCGTTGGCGAGGCCCATGACCACGCAGGCGATCCCGATCGCGGCCATTCCGGCCAGCACGGCCCGGGATCGGGCCGTGGTCTGCACCAGTCGCCCGCTGAGCCAGGCCCCCACGATCGCCCCGGCACCCTGAACGGCCACCACCCAGCCGTATCCGGCCGCGTTCAGCTCGAGCTCGTCGGTGACCAGGAAGACCTCGACCACGTTGACAGCCTCACCGGCCAGGATGAACACCCAGAGACACGGCACCAGGATCCGGAGCAGCGAGTCGCCGAAGATGCTGCGGAGCCCGGCCGTCATGGCGCCCCGCTCACGTACGGCGCCGCGCTCGGGTCGACGGCGCGTCGCGACCAGACTGGCGACGACGGCGAGCACCAGGAACGTCGTGGCGTCCACCAACAGGGCGCCACGGTCTCCGGACCACCCGACCAGTACGCCGCCGACCGCTGAGCCGGCCAGCGTCGCCGCACCGATCAGCGCCTGACTGGTCCCCGTCGTACGCCCGACGAGCTCCTCCCCCACGATCCGTGGGATCAGAGCACCCCAGGCGGGCCCGGCGACCGCCGTACCCAGTTGAAGCACGCAGACCAGCGCCAGCGTCTCGGCCAGGCCGTGACTGAAGGCCAGCCCGACCCCGGCGACCGCCTGCAGCAACGACGCGCAGACCAGCACCGTGCGCGAGTCGTAGCTGTCCACGATCCGGCCGGCGAACGGGATCATCACGACCGTCGGTACGGCGAACGCCAGCAGCAGCGCGGTCATCGTGCCCGGACCGCCGTACTCGGAGACGCGCAGCATCAGGGCGATGAGGGCGACCGAGTCACCCGCGTAGGAGAGCGCACGGGCCGGCAGCACCAGCCGGATGTCGCGGAACGACCAGATCGAAGTCTGAAGTGATTGCTTCACAACTATGAAGTTAATGCTTCACATTTATCGCCGTCAAGGGATTCGCTACGCTGACGTCGTGGCCAAGAAGAAGCGCGTGGTGATCGACGACCCGCGGGCGATCCGCGCCCTGGCGCACCCGGCCCGGCAGCGGGTGATCGACGAGCTCTTCAACGGCAAGGTGCTGACCGCGACCGAGTGTGCGGAGCTGGCCGGCCTGACGCCGTCCGCGATGAGCTACCACCTGCGGGCGCTGGAGCGCTGGGGCATCGTCGAGCGGGCCGACGAGTCGGCCGACGGCCGGGAGCGGCCGTGGCGGGCGGCGGCCGGCAGCCTGATGATCTCGTCCCAGTCAAGTGAGGCCGGCCGGCTGGCCAGCCAGGCGATCATCCGGTCCTCGGTGGACCGGGTGCTGGAGCAGTTCGAGCAGATGGCCGGTGACGACCCCTGGGACGACATCAGCTCGCTGAGCCGGTCCCGGCTGTGGCTGACCCACGAGGAGGCCAAGCAGTTCGGCCAGGAGCTGACCGACCTGGTCGACCGCTACAAGAAGGGCCGGACGCCGGCCTCGCATCCGGCCGGTACGCGCCAGATCAGCACCTTGCTGGCCGTCGTACCGATGGGGAAGCCGCCACAAGAAAGCTGAACTGTTAGCTACCGAACCACCGATCCCGGGGTACCTTCGAAAGAGAGGTACCTTTCCGCCGCCGGGTGGTCGTCATGCAGTCCTGGTTCCTGTGGTTGATCATCGCCGCCGTCCTCGGCACCGCCGAGTTGATGACGGCGACCCTTGATCTGCTCCTGCTCGCCGTCGCCGCGCTGGCCGCGGGCGGAGCGGCCGGCCTCGGGCTCGGGATCGGGCTGCAACTACTGGTCTTCGCCGTCACCGCCGCCGCGATGATCACGCTGGTCCGGCCGGTCGCCCGCCGTCACCTGATGTCGCATCCACAGCTGCGCACCGGGGTGGCCGCGCTGGTCGGGCGCGAGGCCGTGGTGCTGCGCCAGGTCGGACGTGAACCGGGCCGGGTCCGGATCGGCGGCGAGGAGTGGAGCGCGCGGTCCTACGACCCCGACCTCGTCATCCCCGAGGGAACCACGGTCGATGTTTTCGCCATCGAGGGGGCCACCGCCCTCGTCCATCCAAGGGAGGATCCATGGCCGAACTGATCTTCGGGCTGATCATCGCCCTGCTCGCCGTCGTCCTGGTCATCCGGACGGTCCGGATCGTGCCGCAGGCGCGGGCCAGCAACGTCGAGCGCCTCGGCAGGTACCTGCGCACCCTCGAGCCCGGCCTGAACATCGTCATCCCGTTCATCGACCGGCCCCGGCAGCTGATCGACCTGCGCGAGCAGGTGGTCTCGTTCGAGCCACGCTCGGTGATCACCGAGGACAACCTGGTCGTCAACATCGACACCGTGCTGTACTTCCAGGTCACCGATCCGCGGGCGGCGGCGTACGAGATCGCCAACTTCATCCAGGCGATAGAGCAACTGACCGTGACCACACTGCGCAACGTCATCGGCAGCATGGATCTGGAGAAGACGCTGACGTCGCGCGAGCACATCAACTCCCAGCTGCGCGGGGTGCTCGACGAAGCCTCCGGCAAGTGGGGCATCCGGGTGAACCGGGTCGAGCTGAAGGCGATCGACCCGCCGCCGTCGATCAAGGAGTCGATGGAGAAGCAGATGCGGGCGGACCGGGAGAAGCGGGCCGCGATCCTCGCCGCCGAGGGCCAGCGGCAGTCCCGGATCCTGACCGCGGAGGGCGACCGGCAGGCCGCGATCCTGCGAGCCGAGGGCCAGGCGAAGGCGATCGACACGGTCTTCGAGGCGATCCACCGCAACGACCCGGACCCGAAGCTGCTTGCGTACCAGTACCTGCAGATGCTGCCCGAGCTGGCCAAGGGCCCCGGCAACACGTTCTGGGTGATCCCGTCCGAGGTCACCTCGGCACTGCAGAACGTGACCAAGGCGTTCAACGGCCTGACCCCGGAGGTCGCCAACGGCAAGAACCCTGAGATTACCCCGGACTGATGCCCTGAGCCCCTAAAAGGGTTGTGTCCGGATGCCACCATGGAAGACATGGGGGTACTGGGGCACGCGCTCGCGATCGTCGTTCCGACCGGTGGGATGGCGATCGTCGCCTATCTGGTCGTCGGACTGGTCATCGGGATCGAGAGCATGGGGGTGCCGTTACCGGGTGAGACGACGCTGATCGCGGCCGCGCTGCTCGCGTCGCAGGGTCACCTGCGGCTGGAGTTCGTGATCGGCGCGGCCGCGGCCGGCGCGATCATCGGCGACTCGATCGGCTACTACATCGGCCGCAAGGCCGGCCGCGGCCTGTTCGAACGGCTCGGCCGCCGGTTCCACCACTTCTCCGAGGACCGGATCCTGCGCGCGGAGAAGTACTTCCAGAAGTACGGCGTCTGGACCGTCTTCTTCGGCCGGTTCGTCGCGTTGCTACGGATCTTCGCGGGTCCGATGGCCGGCATGCTGCGGATGCCCTATCCGCAGTTCCTGGCCGCGAACGCGGGCGGCGGGATCGCCTGGGCGACCACGATCGGGATCGTCGCGTACAACATCGGCGACAACGCGGACAGGATCTTCGGCCAGCTGTCGATCTGGGCCCTGGTGGTGCTCGTGCTGGCGGCGGTCGCGGCGTACAGCTACTACAAGATCCGCCGCAAGCACCGCGTCGTACCCGAGCCGGTGGCGCAGCCGGAGTCAGCGGACGTTTAGCGGCAGTTGCGGGGTGGTGGTGCCATTCATCGGGCGGCCGAACATCATCGCGCCGGGAATGACGAACCGGTAGGCGAAGCTGCCCGCCTGGGAGGCCTTGAACAGCAGCGAGGCCTGCCCGTTGCGGAGCGGCACCGCCTTCAGGTTCACCCACGTGCGGGTCTGCCGGTTCCAGGACTGCAGGATCGCGGTCGAGTTCATCGCCGGTTTGACCGTCGTGTAGACCAGCACGTTGTCGCCGCGCCGCTTCGCCGGTCCGCCGACGAACCCGGCCGTCGCGACCCGGACCACGCTCTTCGTGTACGCCGGCCGGCTGCTCGACGAACCGGTGAGGACGCCGACACGGGTGTAGCCCGGCACGGTGATCTTGTACGGCCGGCTCGGGCCGTTGATCATCGGGATGTCGTAGTGCCCGCCGGCCGTCGTCGAACCGCGGGCCGCCGGGGTCCAGCGGGCGCCCGGCGTGACCTGGGTCAGCACCACGACCGGCACGCCGGCCGGGGTGGCCCGACGCTCGACGCAGGTGGTCTCCGCCTCGCAGACGACCTCCTGCATGACGACGCGACCACGGACGTGCACCGGCACACTGAACTGGGCCAGCGCGGGCACCACACCGTTGATCGAGCTGGTCAGGCCGAGCACCTCGCCGCCGACCCGGGTGCTCCACTCGTTCTGCGCCCGGAGCTGGAACAGGTACGGCGGCTGGAGGCTCTTGATCAACTGCCGCGTCGACGTCGTCCCCGGACCGATCGCGCGCATCGTGCCGCCGGGCCGCCCGACCATCGGGACGTAGCGCTGGGTCTTCGGGCCCTTCACGTCCATCGGATCGTTCGGGGTGAAGTCCTGTGGCGCCACCGGCACCGACCACGTCATCAGCACACCCCGGCCCTGCGGGGTCGCGCTGGCCGCACCCGGGCGGACCGGGCCGTCGGTGTCGAACACATCCGAGCGCGCGAGCTTGCTGGTCACGCCGCCCTGCGACGTCCCGGTGGCCACCGCCACCCGGTAGTTGCCGTCGGGCGGGAACGCCGAGGTCGGGATCTCCCAGGTGTTCGGCTCGCCGGCACCGACGTACTTCACGTACGACGGACTGCTGCTGAGCACACCCTCGATGGTGATCCGGTTGGGGGCGTTGTCGTCCTTCCAGCTCACCTGGACCGCCGTGCGGCCGTCACCGGCCCAGGAGACCGTCACGTCGGCGGGCATCGGATCCGTCTGGCACGCGGTCAGGGCGGTGGTGCCGACCAGCACCGCCAGCGCCACGGCGAGCATGCGCCGCACTCCGACCACCTCGTCTCAGCTGCCTCACAACCGACCGGGTGAACCATACCTAGTACCTGGTACCCATCCTGCACAAGCGTTGCGGGATCGGTATCACTCAGGCTGGTTCTCGGCCGCTCCGCCGAGGTGGAACTTGGTGCTGACGCCGCTGTACATCAGGTGGGTGACCAGGCCCTGGGCAGCGTGCGGCAGGTTGTGGCAGTGATCCATCCAGATCCCCGGATTGTCGGCGACGAACGCGACCTCATAGGCCTCGTTGTCCTCCACGTTCAGCGAATCGGTCCACCATGGGCTCCCGGTGGCGGCGACACCGTTGCGGCTCAGGACGACGACATGGTGGCCATGGAGGTGCATCGGATGGACCTGGCCGGAGTTGTTCTTGATCGTCATCCGGACGATGTCGCCTTCGGTCACCATGAACATCGGGACGTGGGGGAACTGATGCCCGTTGATCGTCCACCACAGCCCCGGACGCCCGTCGAAGAACCCGGGCCGCCGGCCGATGTTGTAGTGGAACACCCGGGTCGCCTTGGCCGGGTCGAGGCCGAGCTCCGCCGGCTTCCCGTAGGACAGCAGGTCGACGCGATCACGCGGTTCACTACCGGTCGGGGCATCGCCCTGACCGATCACCAGGGTCGTCGGCCCGCCGCCGAGACCGATCCGCACCGCCGACCCCTGCGGCATGGTCAGTTGCAGGTCGATCCGGCCGCCCGCGGTGACGAGCACGGATTTGTTGCTCACGTCCGGTGGCGCGTTCACCTCGGTCCCGTCCACGGCCACGATCCGGTACGACGCTCCGTCGACCCAGGCGGCCCATGGACCGTTGTCCGTGTTGATCAGGCGGACCCGGACCGTCGATCCAGGTGCGTCCACCCGGCGTTCGCCGTACCCGCCGTTGACCGTCCGGACCTTGTCGTACGTGTGCACGGCGGCGACCACGTCGGCGGCGGTCGGTTCCACGATCAGTACGCCGTACAGGCCCTTCTTCACCTGTTCGTGGGAGACCTGGTGGGAGTGGTACCAGTACGTGCCGACGTCCTTGGCGACGAAGCGGTACACGTGCGACTGCCCGCGCTGGACCGCGTCCTGCGTGACACCGGCGACCCCGTCCTCGGCCGCCGGTACGTCGACACCGTGCCAGTGCAGCGTGATTCCCTCGGGCACGGACTCGTTGTGCAGCGTCACCTGGATCAGATCGCCTTGTTTTGCGACGATCTCGGGCCCTGGTGAGGTGTGGTTGAGGGTGAAGCCGTCCATCGGCCCGCGGCCGGGAATCTTGAACTTCTCCTTGCGTGCAACGAGATCCACAGCCACATCAGGCGTGCCGGCCGGACCCTTGAGCGTGCTGACGTCCGGCCCGTCGTGGGCGTGCGTGGCGGGCCCGCCGCCGTAGTCGGCGTACCCCATCTCCATCGGAGACAGGTCATTCGGGACCAGGCTGCCCTGCCAGAACCACGCGATCGGTGCGAGCACGACGATCGTCGCCAGCACCGCGATCACGGTCCGGCGACGTGGCCGCCGAGACATCAGCCGGCGGCCACGCGCGAGTCAATTGCCAACGGCATCTATCTGGCCGCTTCGGTCGGAGCCGCCGGCGACTCGGCCGGCGCGGCCGGCGGACCGGCGGCCTTCCGGGCGGCCATACTCGCGACCGCGAGCAATGCGAAGGCGTTCAGTCCGTGCAGCGCCCCGATCGCGGGCAGACCCCAGGCGCCGAAGGCGAGCGCGATCTGCAACACGACCAATCCGAGCACGTACAGGGCCCACTTGATCCCGCCCTCCACCCGCGCGAAGAAGGACACGATCAGCAACAGCAGCGCGAGCGCCGGGATGACCATCATCCCGACGATGCCGTGCAGCCCCTGGCCGAAGTTGAAATCGGTGTTCTTGTCGATGACCGCGCCGTCGTCCATGTCCTTGAGGGCCGTGAACCAGCCGAGTGCGACCGACATCGCCTGGACCACCACACCGATCGCGATCAGACCGGCCAGCGCACGATAAACAGACCTCATTAGTTTCCCCCCACCCCGGAAGTCGTTCACCTCATAGTGATCCCGGCCACATCACTGCACAAGGGGTTCTGCCCAATGGGGCACATCTGACACTGACGGGTCTAGTTGTTGCGGGCAAAGGCCCGGTACAGACCGTGCAGGGTCAATAGCGGTTCGTTGCGCACCGGCGTGGACAGTTGCTCGGCCAGCAAGGGAGCGAGCGCGCCGGTGAGGACGACCGCGGTGGTCTCGTCCAGGGACTGCTCCGCGCGGATCCGGGTGACGAGTCCGTCGACCAGGGCCGCGAAACCGTGGATCGCGCCGGACTGCAGGGCTTCGACGGTGTTCTTCGCGACCACCGAGCGGGGCCGGACCAGTTCGACCCGGCGCAACTGGGCCGCCGCGTGCCCGAGCGCGTCGGTCGCCGTCTCGATGCCAGGGGCAATCACTCCGCCGATGAAGGCACCGGCCGGGTTGACCACGTCGATGGTGATCGCCGTACCGACGTCGACGACGAGGCACGGAGCGCCGTACAGCTGGACCGCCGCGAGCGCGTTGGCGATCCGGTCCGTGCCCACCTCACGCGGGTTGTCCACCAGCACCGGCAGGCCGGTCTTCACGCCCGGCTCGACCACCACACTCGGTACGTCGTGGTAGTACCGCGCGACCACGTCGCGTAGCTCGTGCAACACGTGCGGTACGGCGGAGCACACCGCGATCCCGGACACCGGCGACTCCCCGGCCAGCAGGCCCTGGATGAGTACCGCCCACTCGTCCGCCGTCCGGCGGGGATCCGTGCCGACCCACCAATGCCGCTTGACCGTCCCCTCGAAGACCAGGCCGACCAGGGTCCGGGTGTTCTCGACGGCGACGGCGAGCAGCATCAGACGTCCTTGAAATTCAACTCAGTCCGCAGATCCAGGGCGATGTCGAGCACCGGCGCCGAGTGCGTCAGCGCACCGACCGCCAGGTAGTCGACCCCGGTCTCGGCCACGGCCCGGGCCTGCTCGAGGGTCAGGCCGCCGGACGCCTCCAGCCGGGCCCGGCCGGCCACCTTCTCGACGGCCTCGCGGAGCAGCGGGATGTCCATGTTGTCCAGCAGGATCAGCTCGGCGCCGGACTCGACCGCGATCAGCGCGTCGTCGACCGAGTCCACCTCGACCTCGACTCCGAGGTCCGGATACGCCTTGCGGACCAGACGGAACGCCTCGGCGACCCCACCGGCCGCGATCACGTGGTTGTCCTTGATCAGCGCCGCGTCGGACAGGCCCATCCGGTGGTTCTTGCCGCCGCCGCAGCGGACCGCGTACTTCTCCAGCGACCGCAGCAACGGCATCGTCTTGCGGGTGTCCCGGATGACCGCGCCGGTGCCCTCGACCGCGTCCACCCAGCGACGGGTCAGCGTGGCCACACCGGAGAGGTGGCAGAGCAGGTTCAGCATGGTGCGCTCGGCCGTCAGCAGCTGCCGTGTCTTGCCACGGAGTGTCATCAGTACGTCGCCCTTGTGCACAACGGCACCGTCGGCGACGGAGTACTCGAGCTCGACCTCGTCCGGTGCGGCCACCAGCCGGACCACCAGTTCGGCGATCTCCAGGCCCGCGACCACGCCGTCGGCGCGGGCGACGAGCTCCGCGACCGAGATCTGGTCCACGTCGACCGTGGCCGTGGTGGTGACGTCCACACCGCCGGCCAGGTCCTCCTCGATCGTGGCCCGCACGAGGTCAGCGACCCATTGCCGGTCGACAGTGTCATCCATGCTGGGCATTCTCCTCGGTTTCGTGCGGGACGAACGTCGTCCGCGGGACAGCCTGGTCGCCGTCGGCCGGCAACGTGAGATCCAGGTTGCCTGACCACTCAGCGTCGTCACGATCGGGGTGGTCCTCACGCCAGTGCGAGCCGCGGCTCTCCTCACGTGCGGTGGCGGCGGCGATCAGCGCGGACGCCACCGTGACCAGGTTCGTCGCTTCCCATCCCGGCGTACCCGGCTCACCGGCCGGCTGCTCGATCAGCTTGCCGAGGGCCGCACCCGCCTCGGACAGCCCGGTCGCACTCCGGATCACCCCGGCACCGACCGTCATGACCCGCTGCAACTCCGGTACGACGTCCGCGTCGACCAGCCCGGGGACGCGGGTGTCGTGGGCCGGCTCACGCAACTCGGGCAGCCCGTTGGCCAACTGGTTGGCGATGCGGCCGGCGAAGACGAGGCCTTCGAGCAGGGAGTTCGACGCGAGGCGGTTGGCGCCGTGCACACCGGTGCAGGCGACCTCACCGCAGGCGAACAGCCCAGGCACGGAGGTCTGGCCGTGCAGGTCGGTCCAGACGCCGCCGGACGAGTAGTGGCAGGCCGGCGCGACCGGGATCAGCTCACGGACCGGGTCGATACCGTGCGAACGGCAGGACGCCAGGATGGTGGGGAACCGGACCCGCCACTTCTCGTCGCCGAAGTGCCGGGCGTCGAGGTAGACGTGATCCTTGCCGGTGGCAAGCATCTGCCGCATGATCGCCTTCGCCACGATGTCGCGCGGCGCCAGGTCGGCCAGCTCGTGCTGACCCTGCATGAACCGGTTGCCCTCGTGGTCGACCAGGAACGCACCCTCACCCCGGACCGCCTCGGACACCAACGGCTGCTGGCCTTTCGCACTCTTGCCCAGCCACAGCACGGTCGGGTGGAACTGGACGAACTCCAGGTCGCGCACCTTCGCGCCGGCCCGCAACGCCAGCGCCATCCCGTCCCCCGTCGACACACTCGGGTTGGTGGTCGCGGCGTACAACTGGCCGATACCGCCGGAGGCGAGGATCACCGCACGACTGCGGATCGCGCCGACACCGTCCAGCTGGCCCTCACCCATCACGTGCAGGGTGACTCCGGCGACGGCACCGTCCTCGGCGGTCAGCAGGTCGATCACCAGGGCGTGCTCGATCAGCCGGATGTCGGGGGCGCGTTTCACCGCGGCGACCAGGGCTCGCTCGATCTCCGCGCCGGTCGCGTCTCCGCCGGCGTGCGCGATGCGGTTGCGGTGATGCCCGCCTTCCCGCGTCAGCGACAGGTCTCCGTCGACGGTGTCGAACCGCGCACCCAGGTCGATCAGGTCCCGGACGGCGTCCGGCCCTTCCGTCACCAGCGCCCGTACGGCTTCCGGATCGCAGAGGCCGGCGCCCGCGACGAGCGTGTCCTGCAGGTGCTCCTCGGGTGAGTCCTCCGGGCTGAGGGCGGCGGCGATCCCGCCCTGGGCCCACTGGGTCGAGCCGGAGGCGACGACGTCCTTCGTCACCACCAGGACGGAGCCGAGCTCACGGGCCTTGAGCGCGGCGGTCAGCCCGGCGATCCCGGACCCGATCACCACCACGTCGACGGTGTCGGTCCAGCCGGGTTCAGGCGCGGCCAACCGTTGCGGGACAGGAGGAGCGGTCATCCCGCGACCGTATCAATCGATTTCACCTGAGCGTGATGGAAATGTTGTCAATGAGACGGGTCGTCCCGACCCGGGCGGCGATCAGCATGCGGGCCTCGCCGGGGCCGATCACCGGGCCGAGATCCGGTGCTCGCAGGGCGAGATAGTCGATCTTCACCGACGGCACCCCCTCGAGTTCCGCCTGGGCGGCGGCCATCACGGCGTCCGGACCGTTCATCCCCGCCTTCGCACCGGCGGTGAGCGCCCGATAGAGCACCAGCGCTTCGTCACGCTCGGTCTCATCCAGGTACCGGTTGCGTGAGGACAACGCGAGACCGTCCGCTTCACGCACGGTCGGCACCGGCACGATGTCGACGTCCCAGTCCAGGTCGCACACCATCTCGCGGATCAGCGTCAGCTGCTGGTAGTCCTTCTCTCCGAACAGGGCCAGGTCCGGCGCGGTCAGGTGCAGCATCTTCGCGACGACCGTCAGGACGCCGGCGAAATGGCCCGGCCGGACCATCCCTTCCAGCTCGTCGGCCAGCGGACCGGGATGCACGGTGATGGACGGCTCGTTCGGGTACAGCTCGTCGCGGGACGGGTTGAAGACCAGGTCGACGCCCTCGTTCTTGGCGATCGCCAGGTCGCTGGCCAGCGTGCGCGGATAACGGTCGAAGTCCTCGGCCGGCCCGAACTGCAACGGATTCACGAAGATGGTCAGTACGACGCTGCCGTCCGGACCGACCCGTTCCCGGGCCTCGGCAAGCAAGGCCGCATGCCCGTCGTGCAGTGCCCCCATCGTCATCACGACCGCCCGCGGCCGGATCGCCGCCGCCGCCCGCAGTTCGGCCTTCGTCTGGGTCAGTCTCATCGCGGTGCCTCCCCTGTCCGATACCGCTCGCCTGGTTCCCCGGTCAGCACCTGGTAGAACCGGGCCGCCGTGTCCGGGTCCAGCCGTCCGTCCGCCGCGGCCAACTCCACCGTCGCCCGGGCCAGTTCGGCGTACGTGCTCGCCGTCCGGTCACGCAGTCCTTCCAGGTGTGCAACCACCGTGTCGACATCGCCCCGGGCAATCGGCCCGGTGAGCGCATGATGACCGGATCGCAGCGTGTTGTCGAGGGTTGCGGTCACGAGTGGCCGGAGTGTCGCGGCCGGATCCGCCACCCCGGCCTCCCGCAGTACGGCGAGGGCCTGCGTAACCAACGTTGTCAGGTGATTCGCGCCGTGCACGAGACCCGCGTGGTAGTGCGCGCGCTGCTCCTCGGCCACCCACTGGACCTGTGCCCCGACCGCCTTCACCAGCCGCTCGACCATCTCCCTGGCCTCGTCCGGCGCGGTCGCTGTGAACATGACGCCCTCCAGGCTCACCGCACCGCCGGGGAACGTCATCGCCGGGTGCAATGCCACTGGAGTTGCGGGCTGTTGGGGTAGTGCTTGAAGGCCGTGTGTGCCGGACGGGTGCACGACGTACTGGCTACTGGTGAGTGGCAACTGCTCGGCGACGTCCTTGATCAGGTCGTCCGGTACGGCGACCAGGACCACGTCGGCGCGGGTGGTGACCTCGTCGGCGGTCAGCACCGGCACATGGGGAAGGAGCCGGGCGGCGCGTTCGCGTGACGCGCTCGACCGTGCGGTGACACCGACCAGGGGATGCCCGGCAGCCGCCAAGGCTGCTCCCAGGGCGGTTCCGGCCCGGCCGGCTCCGATCAAGCCGATCCGTTCCATACTCACTCTCTTCGTTCCAGTCCCGCACGGGGTACCAGACGATCTACTAGTCAGCCTAGGTGATGAGAGCATGCCGTGGTGAGCGATGCATGGGCCGCGCGTACCGGTTTGACAGCGATTCTGATCACAGTGCCTGAGCTGGCGGACTACACCGACCGTTGGCGATCGGTGTCCCGGTCGACGGCGCGACCGCACGTCCCGCTGACCGAGCTGATCCCGCCGCACGTCACCGTGCTGGTGCCGTGGGTCGTGGAGCCCCGTGACTCGGATCGCCGGCGGCTCGAGGAGGCGGTGTCGTCCTTCGAGCCGTTCGAGCTCAGCTTCCCGGCAGCGGGCCAGTTCCCGGGCGGCACGGTCTGGCTCAAGCCCGAGCCGTTCGACACAGTGCGCTCGCTGCTGCTCTCGGTCTTCGAGGCGTTCCCGGAGTGTCCGCCGTACGGCGGGGAGTTCCCGGACCCGCATCCGCATCTGACCATCTCGTCGGCCACGGATGGGGCGCCGGCCGTTGTCGCCGAGGCGACGGAGGCCCTTGCCGCCACACCGGCACCTACGGTCCAGTTGACCGAGTTGGGGCTGTGGCGTGAGGGCGACGACGGGGTATGGCGGCAGTTCGACGCCGTTCAGCTGTGACCACCTTTCGCGAAGGCTGGGAGACCGCGCTCTACGGGCCTGAAGGGTTCTATAGGCGCGAGCGGCCGGCTGCACACTTCCGAACCTCTGTGCACGCCTCTGCGTTGTTCGGACAGGCGTTGGCGCGGCTGGCTCGTGCAGTGGGCGCTTCGGAGGTTGTGGACATCGGCTCGGGTTCGGGTGAGCTCGGCAAGGTGTTGCGAGCCGAGGGCTTGTCGGTCGTCGAGGTGGAGCTGGACGACGAGTTGCCGTCGTCGATCGCGGGACTGGCGATCGCCAACGAGTGGCTCGACAACGTGCCGTGTGACGTCGCCGAGCTCGACGAGGACGGCGTACCTCGGTATCTGCTGGCCGACCTGTCCCTCGGTGATGTTGTCTCAGGCAACGACCTGGGCTGGCTCGAGGAGTGGTGGCCGTTGCGGGAGCCGGGTGATCGGGCGGAGATCGGCAGAACCCGGGATCTGGCCTGGGCTTCGGTTGTCGAGCGGCTTGCCGAGGGTGGAGTGGCGGTGACGATCGACTACGGGCATGTGCGCGCCGGGCGGCCGCCGTACGGGACTGTGACCGGCTTCCGAGCCGGCCGCGAGTGTGACCCGGTGCTGGACGGCTCTTGCGACGTGACCGCACACGTAGCGCTGGACTCGCTAGGTGGATCGCTCGTCCTGCAACGAGACGCACTGCGGGCTCTCGGAGTCAGCGCAACCCGCCCAAGCCTCGAGCTCGCTCAGACGGACCCCCTACGCTACGTGGCCGAGCTGTCCTCAGCCGGCGAGGCAGCCGAACTGCTGGACCCGTCTGGGCTTGGCGGGTTCGGCTGGGTGTGGACAGCAGCCGGCGAGGACACCGTACGCCGTGCTTCGCGAGCCCTGACGGCCTGAGCCTCCAGGAGCTGTGCGGCCTCGAACTGGTCGCGGTGCAAGGCGATGGCATCAGTCGGGCCTAGTGGTGTGTCCACGTGCACGTTGGCCAGGCCCAGGCGTCGCTGGAGTGGTCCCTGCTCCAGTCGCACCGATTGGGTCTTGTGGTGCAGGACGATCGACGTACGACGGCTGACCCAGCCGCGTGTTGTCACGAGTACCTGCCCGTCGTAGCCGTACGAGAGGTAGCGCCAGCCGATCGGGCGCAACCGCTTGGCCCGCTCCGGTGCCCGGTGCATCTCGATGCGGGAGAGGTCCAGCCCTTGCAGGATGCGGGCCAGGACGAGGGCCACCTCGCCGCGGTCTCCGACCGGCAGCAGCTGCGCACCCTCGCGGTCGTCCTCCCCCTCGGCCGGATTGCCCGCCACACCGGCGATGTCCAGCTCCACGCGGGCCCAGCCGATCAGCCGCCAGATGATCGGCTCGGTGATCAGCAGACCTTGTACGCGACCAGGTGGCACGGTCTGCCGCTGGACGTCGAACAGGCCGCGCTTGGTCCGAAGCCCGTGATCGGTCTCCGACAGGGCGAAGCCGTGGTTGCCGACGACCTGCTTCCAGATCGGCTGCACGACACCGAGCAGCAGCGGCAGACCGGCGAACAGACCGATGTGGAATTCCATCACGGTGGTGGCGACGATCAGCCAGATCAGACCACCGGCGCTGGCGATGACGGTGGAGGACAGCAGGGTCGCACCGAGCAAACGGCTCGTCGGGACCACCAGGATCGGCGCCGGCTCGGGCTGCTGAGCGGCGTGCTCGACCGCCTGCTCACCCTTGGCCCGGACCAGCAGAATGGTGCGGAGCTCACCGGCTTCCTCGTACCTGAAATAGCTCAGCTTGCCGTCGCTCTTGCCGCCGCCGGCCACATCCATCCGCAGCTCGGCCATCCCGAACAGGCGGGCGACGAACGGCTGGGCGACGTCGATCGCCTGGATCCGGTCGAACCGGATGATCCTGGTCCGGCGGAACAGGAACCCGCTGTCCACCCGGATCGCGTCGTCGGTCAGCTGCCACTTGGTGAACCACCAGGACAGCGCGCCGAGCAGGATGCCGCCGACCAGCACGGCGATCAGCCCGAAGCCGGCCAGGGTCAGGTTGCTGCGCAGGCTCTCGTTGTTCACCATCGCGATCGCCGCGACGACGAAGTACCCCCAGCCCTTCACGAACGGTGTCAGCGGATGCAACCGCGCCCCGGTCGGCTCCACCGGGCGCTGCGGCGGGGCGGGCTGCTGCTCGGTGGTCTGCCCGGGGGCGCCGTACGGTCCGGGCGTCGGCTCGGTCACAGGCCCCACGCCTGGGCCTGGCCGAGGGCGGACAGCCGGTCCCGCAGGCGGCTCGCCTCGTCCGGGTGCAGGCCGGGGATCTTCGCGTCGGTCGCCGGGGTCGCGGTGTGCAGTTCCACCGTCGCGATCCCGAACGACCGCTCCAGCGGCCCGGCCGTCACGTCCACGAACTGCATCCGGCCGTACGGCACCACCACCAGTTCGCGGAAAAGGATCCCGTGGCTGACCAGCAGTTCGTCCTCGCGCTCGGCGTACTTCCAGGACCGTTGGTTGCGCCCGATCAGCACCCACGACCAGCCGAATCCGGCCGCGAACACGACCAGCGCCAGTACGCCGTACGCCCAGCCCACCGTCAGGCCCAGAACCAGCAGGGCCGCCAGGCCGAGCACCCCGAAGGTGAGGCCTGAGTTCAGCCGGCGGACTGAGGCCAGCTTCGGCGAGACCGGCGTCCAGCTGACATCCGAGGGTGCGAAGAGGTCGTCCACCCCCTAAGCCTGTCACGATAGTGGTCATGAGTACCGAAAGAGTGGTGGGTCTCGGCGCCGGCGCAGCGGGGTTCGACCCCGCGTACGAGCGCGGCGGGACTGGGAGCGGCTCGGAGCTGGCGACCACTGACATGGTGCTCAACATCGGCCCACAGCACCCGGCCACCCACGGAGTGCTCCGGCTGCGGCTGACCCTGGACGGCGAGCGGATCATCGGCTGCGAACCGATCGTCGGCTACATGCACCGCGGCGCGGAGAAGCTGTTCGAGGTCCGCGACTACCGGCAGATCATTGTGCTGGCGAACCGGCACGACTGGTTGTCCGCGTTCAGCAACGAGCTCGGCGTGGTCTTCGCGGTCGAGCGGATGATGGGCCTGGAGGTCCCGGTCCGCGCGATCTGGCTGCGGACCCTGCTGGCCGAGCTGAACCGGATGCTGAACCACCTGATGTTCCTCGGCTCCTACCCGCTCGAGCTCGGCGCGATCACCCCGGTCTTCTACGCCTTCCGCGAGCGCGAGACCCTCCAGGCGGTGATGGAGGAGCTGTCCGGCGGCCGGATGCACTACATGTTCAACCGCGTCGGCGGCCTCAAGGAGGACCTGCCGCACGGCTGGCTCGGCCGCGCGTCGGCCGCCTCGGCCGCGGTCCGCAAGCGGCTGCCGGATATCGAAGACATTGTCCTGGGCAACGAGATCTTCCGGGCCCGCACCGTCGGCGTCGGCCCCCTGTCCCCCGAGCTGATCGCACAGTACGGCGTCTCCGGCCCGATCGCCCGGGCCTCCGGCGTGGACGCCGACCTCCGCCGCGACGAGCCCTACCTCGCGTACGACGAGTTGCAGCGCGACGGCGTACTCCGGGTCGTCACCCGGCCCGAGGGCGACTGTTTCGCCCGGTTCTGGGTGCTGCTCGAGCAGGTGAAGGTCTCACTCGACCTGGTCGACGCGTGCATCGACAAGCTGTCGTCGATGCCCGCCGGGCCGGTGAACGTGCGGCTGCCGAAGATCCTCAAGGTCCCGGAGGGCAGCACCTACGCCTGGACCGAGAACCCGCTCGGCATCAACGGCTACTACCTGGTCTCCCGCGGCGACAAGACCCCGTGGCGGCTCAAGCTCCGCTCGGCCAGCTTCAACAACATCTCCGTGCTGCCCGCACTGCTGCCCGGCACCGTCATCCCCGACATGATCGCCATCCTCGGCAGCATGTTCTTCGTCGTCGGCGACATCGACAAGTGATCAGCCCATCGCCTCGCTGATCAGCTCCAGGATCGGCTCGCGGAGTGCGGCCGAGACCGCGACGGTGCCGCGCGACTCGGGCGTATGGTCCGAACCGTCCAGGTCGAGCAGGACCACGCCGGCCTCGCGGTTGATGGCCACACCGGCCATGGTGTCCCAGGGTTTGTTGGAGAACATCACCGTCGCGTCGAAGTGGCCGGCCGCGGTCCAGGTCAGCGCGGTGGCCGCCGTACCGATCATCCGGAGGCGTTGCACCCGCGGGTACAGCAACTGGGTCAGCGCCAGCCGCTGAGCGTTCTGTGCGGCCGCGTCCGGGCCGACGGCATAGTCGCCCACGGCAACCAATGCGTCGGTCAGGTCCGTGCACTCGCTGCCCCGGATGGGCTTCCCGTTACAGGTCGCGCCGAGGCCCTCGGCGGCGGAGTACCTGGTCCCCAGCGCGGGGTGGTCGATGACTCCCAGGACCGCCCGGCCCTCGTGGATGAGGCCGAGCGAGATCCCCCACAGCGGAACTCCGTGGATGAAGTTGACCGTTCCGTCGATCGGGTCGAGGACCCATCGAGTCCCGTCGGTCGCGCCGCCCTCCTCCTCGCCCAGCACGCCGATGTCAGGCGTCTCCCGCTCCAGGAAGGCCCGGACCGCACGCTCCACCGCGAAGTCCACCTCGGAGGCCATGTCCCGATCACCCTTGGAGGTCAGCTCTCCCGGCGCCCGGGTGTCGGTCACCGTCCTCCCCTGATCGACAGCGGCTTCGGCGACCTTCAGCAGTTCGGAGATGTCCACAGGGCAGAACCTACGCGACCGCCTCAAGTGGTGCCGGTCGCGTCCGCTCTGCGGCGCCAGGATCGGACCGCGGTGATAGCACCGGCGGCGAGGACGCCCGCGGCGACAGCCTGGCCGGCCTTACGGCGGCAGCCGAGGTTCTTGCACTCCGGGATCGGATACGGCTGACCGGGATTCAGCTCGTGCGTCTCGTCGGCCGACACGTAGGCGGCGGTCGCCGGGAAGTCCCAGCCGTCCGGGTTCAGCAGTCTGTACCAGTACGCGTCCTCCCAGGCCTTGCGCCGACACGTCACGTTCACCGAGGGTGACTCGAACGGTGTCGGCCCGAGCTGCCCGATCGGCAGATGATCCTGGTTGTAGACCGTGACGTGCCCGTTCGGGTCGTTCATCGTCACGGCCGGGAAATTCGCGTCCAGCCCCATGTGCATCCCCTCCCACACCGCAGTATGGGCGTGGACTCAGGAAGCGGCCAGACCTCGCAGCTTGAGGTCCACGACGGTGGGGGCGTCGGCCTGGGAGTGTTTGTCGCCGGCGGCAACGACCGTGGCGACCTCTTCGTCGATCTTGTCCAGCCGCGCGTCGATCTTGTCCAGCCGGCGCTGCATCAGGTCGACGAACTCGGCGTTCTCGACCACGCGGGCGCTGGTGATCCGGGAGTACTCCTGGGCCACCTGGGCCCGTTCCTCCGAATGGGCGAGGCGTTCGACCAGGAGCTGGTGGCGGACCAGCAGCGAGGCACCGACGGCGACCAGTACGGCGACCACGGCGGCCGCCCGCAGGATCCAGGCGTTCTGCGAGAACAGGGCGATGGACACGCCCAGGCAGACGACGACCAGCAGAGAGTTGGCGACGGCGAGAACTGTGGCCCTGGTTCGACGGCGGTTACCCCTTGAGCCCATGGACCGACATGTTAGGGGGTCTCGTCGGGGTCCTCGGGAATACGACACGCGCGTTCGAGCAACAATCCGGCCGTGACGACCAGCACTGAGACCACCGCCGCGGCACCGGCCATGATCACACGGTTGCGGGGCCCGGAAGAGCTCACCGCTTCCAGGAAGGATAACGCGAACCCTGCGTAAACACCGGTGCACAACGCGCCGACGAACGCACTGGCCTTCCCGATCAGCAACAGGAACACCGCCCGCGACGGTTCGACCCGTTCCCGTCGTACCTGGATCCGCTGGTGGGTGTTGCGGGCCGCCGCGAACAGCAGCGCGGCCAGGAACGTCCAGGCGACCAGGGTCAGCCAGGACACCTCGGGGGCGACCCCGCCGCCGGACTCGATCGCCTTCACCATGGTCAGGCCGACCGCCGCCCCGAGGACGGCGATCGCGACCAGCAGCCAGCGCGAGGTCGGCCGGACCGAACCCGGGCGCGGCGGCTCCTTGCCGGGCGCCCGACCGGGCTCGGGACCGCCGGACACCACTACTGCAGCTCGATGTCGAGCTTGGTCACACCGACCGAGCCGACCTTGGCCAGCAGCTCGGCCACCGGACCCCGCCCGGGCAGCACCGCGTCCGGCTCGATGTCGAGCCAGGGCGCCAGCACGAACGCACGCTCGTGCGCCCGCGGGTGCGGAACGGTCAGTTCGTCGGACTCGATCGTCTTCTGCCCGTAGGTGATCAGGTCGACGTCCAGGGTCCGCGGCGCGCCCGGCACGCTGCGCTCCCGGCCGAACGCCTGCTCGATCGCGTGCGCGCGGTCCAGCAGCATCTCCACCGGCAGCGTGCTGTCGGCGAGCAGCACGATGTTGAGGTACGGACCGGACTCGGTCGGCCCGCCGATCGGGTCGGTCTCGTACACCGGGGAGACCTCGACGACCACGACGTCCGGGGTGTCCCGCAGCGCATCGACCGCGCCCTGCAGGTTCGCCTCACGGTCGCCGAGATTGCTGCCGAGCGACAGGATGACCTGGCGGATCGGCTTGAGGCCACCGCTCAGGGTGTCCGCATCGATGACGTGGGGACTAGGGGTCTCAGTCACGAGGATTCTCCGGCTCTGCGCTGCACGGTCAGGACAACGTCGTCGAACGGCACCGTGATCGGTGCCGAAGGTTTGTGGATGGTCACCGCGGTCGCTGTCACCCGCCGGTCGGCGAGGCACAGGTCGGCGATGCGCTGGGCGAGGGTCTCGATCAGGTCCACCGGGTCGTTCTCGATCGCATGGTGCACCCGCTCGGCCACCACCCCGTAGTTCACGGTGTCGGCCAGGTCGTCGGAGGCCGCGGCGAGCCGGGTGTCCAGCTCCAGCCGGACGTCCACGACGAACTCCTGTCCGTCGGCCCGCTCGTGCTCGAACACCCCATGGCGCCCGAACCCACGGATGCCACGGATCTCGATCACATCAGGAGGCACTACGGGACCGCTCATCCACGTCCTCGCTTCGCTGCGGGCGCGGATGAACGGAGCGCGCTGTGCTTGATGGTGACCTCGCTCCGCTCGCTCACGGCGCCTCCTCCTGTCGGCCCCCAGACGACAGTACCGGGGAGGCATGGTGGATCCACAACCGCCAGCCGGAGGAAGTTCTGCGGAAGACGTTCGTGGCCAGTGCCTTGCCACCGGCGAATCCCTCCTCGGGAGCACCCTCGCCCGAGGACAGGACATTCTCCGTACACGTGACGTATGCCACGTCTTCATCCACGCGGACCTGGACATCGGTCAGGAAGAACTGGATGTACGGCGTGTTGGCGAAGATCATCGCCCAGGCCCGCATCATCTCCGAGTACCCGTAGATCGCGGCGTTCCCCGGATGGATGCAGACCGGGTCCGGCTCCGGCAGCCAGACCGCTGCCATCAGGTCCAGGTCGCCGGCCTCGAACGCGTTGTAGAACGCGGTGTTGGCGGTCAGCACGACGTCCTCCACCGTGGCACCGCGCGCAGCACCCTCACCATTGGTGCCCTGCCGCGGACCGCCGGGTCCGTCCGTCATACCGTTCCCCATCTCTTCGCCACCCGGACCGCGTCCGCGCTCGGTGCCACCGCATGGGCCCGGACACACCAGGCTCCCGCGGCGGCGGCCAGGGCGGAAACAGCCGCGCTCGCTTCGTCTCGTCGTACGGCCGGTCTGGGTTCACCGGTCTGCTCGTCGGCGAGCAGCCTACCGAGGAACGCCTTCCGGGACGCACCGATCAGCAACGGTCTTTCCAGTACGGCGAATTCCCGCAACCGGCGCAGGATCTCCCAGTTGTGGTCCGCGTTCTTCGCGAAACCGAGTCCGGGGTCGAGTGCGACCCGGTTCAGGTCGATCCCGGCCGCCCGCATCGCCTCGATCCGCTCGCCCAGTTCCGCGACCACTTCGGCGACCACGTCGTCGTACTCGGCCTTGTTCTGCATGTCGATCGAATGACCGCGCCAATGCATGCAGACATACGGCGTACGACGCTCGGCAACCAGAGGAAGCATGTCCGGATCGGCCTGGCCGCCGGAGACGTCGTTGATCATCACCGCGCCGGCGTCGAGGGCAAGTGCCGCGACTCCGGCACGCATGGTGTCCACCGAGATCAGTGCGCCGTCGGCCGCGAGCGCCTCGATCACCGGCAGCACCCGGCGGATCTCCTCCTCGGGTGCGGGCCGTTCAGCCCCGGGCCGGGTCGACTCGCCGCCGACGTCCAGCAGGTCGGCCCCTTCCGCCAGCAGTTCCCGGCCGTGCTTGATGGCCGCGGTCGGCTCGAACCACTCGCCACCGTCGGAGAACGAATCCGGCGTCACGTTGACAACGCCCATCACCAAGCACCGATCCACCACCGGCAGACCGTCGACGTGACGCCAAGACTCAGTTCCCACCCACACACCGTAGTAGCCCCCACCTACACACCGGGAGCCGCCCACAGCCCAAAGGCAGGGTCAGTTGCTGAGAACCAGGCGCGACTTGGTGGATTTCAGGGCTTCGGCGACGGGCTGGGCGTAGGACTCGTTGGTCTGGCCGTACTTCTCCAGGCACTGGCCGTTGATCAACGCGGCCCCGCTGGTGATGCCCTGGGCGTAGTTGCCGGTCATGTTCGCGCCGCCGGAGTCGCCGCCCTCGACACACGCGGTGTGCTGGAACAGCCCGCGGACGACCTTGTTGCTGCCGTAGTTCACGGTCACGTTCCGCGCGACGATCTTCCCGCAGGTCCAGCCGGTGCTCTTGCCCGACTTGCACAGCGTCGATCCGATGGTGGCGTTCGCGATCCCCTTGACCGCGACGTTCCCGGCACCCCAGCCCTCGATGTACCCCTGCTGGTCCCAGCCGTCGATCACGCCGACCGTGCCGAAGTCGTTGCCCGGGAAACTCGACGTCCGGGTGTTGCCGAGGACGTACCCGTTCCGGGAGAACGACGGCTTCCCGGCCGTGCAGTGCCCGGCGGTGAGGAAGATCCGGGTGCCCTTGGTCGTGCGGGCGTTGAACCCGAGCGAGCAGACGTATCCGGTGTTCTTGTCCACCTTCATGCCGCCGCGCAGGCTGAAGTCGTCGGCGGTCGTGGTCACCCGGCCGGACACGGTCCGGACCGTCACCTGGTCACCGTTCGCCTTGGCCCGCTCGACGAACCGCTCGGTGATCGCGTCCCGTGCACCCTTCGGCACGGTGACGACCACGGTGCCGGAGATGGGGTCGACGTACCAGGACCGGACCTTGCCCGCACTCGAGCCGGTGGCCAGGCGGTTCAGCTCGGCCTGTACGGCGTTCAGCTGGTCGGCGGTGAAGCGGACGAGCTTCGGGATCGCGCCGGCCTGGCGGACCAGCTGGGCGGTGGACAGGTCGGACACCGCGACCACCAGCTTCCCGGCGTCGTCGTAGTAGCTGCCGACCGCCTTCGAGCCGAGCTCCGACTCGAGTGCGTCGGCCACCAGCGGAGACTTGTCCGTCACCTGGTCGACCGGATCCGCTTGAGCGGTCTTGCGATCGCTGCGGGACTCGGCGTTGGCCCAGTTCGCCGCGACCAGCCCGGCCGCCGTCAGTACGACGACTCCGGCGAACGCGGCGCCGACCCGGTAACGCCCTGACATCCTGTCCTCCTCACGCCGGTGCCTGATCCCCGTCGACCAAGCACCACTACGGAAAGTAAACGCTCAGCGACAGAATGTCCACAGCCATCGGCTCTCAAACGTCAACGAACCGACCGGCACGGAGGCTACGGTCAGCCGACGATCAGGCTCATCGCCTCGGCCCGGGTGACCGGGTTGCGGAGCTGGCCGCGGACGGCGGAGGTGATGGTCTTGGCGCCTGGTTTGCGGACGCCGCGCATGGTCATGCACAGGTGCTCGCACTCGATCACGACGATCACGCCGCGCGGCTCCAGCAGCTCGAGCAGCGAGTCGGCGACCTGGGTGGTGAGGCGTTCCTGCACCTGCGGGCGCTTCGCGTACACGTCCACCAGCCGAGCCAGCTTCGAGAGGCCGGTGATCCGGCCGTCGCGGCTCGGGATGTAGCCGACGTGGGCGACACCCGTGAACGGCACCAGGTGGTGCTCGCACAGGCTCCAGACCTCGATGTCCTTGACCAGGACCATCTCGTCATGACCGATGTCGAACGTGGTGGTGAGCACGTCCTCGGCCCGCTGTCCCAGTCCGCCGGTCATCTCGGCGTACGAGCGCGCCACCCGGGCCGGGGTGTCCAGGAGCCCCTCGCGGTCGGGATCCTCCCCGATCGCGATCAGCAGCTCGCGGACCGCCCGCTCGGCCCGCGCGTGGTCGAACTTCGGCGACGTCATCCGGACACTCTAGGTCCAGCAACGGCGAACGCCGCCGCCCTGGTGGGCAGCGGCGCTCGCTGAGCTGATTGCCGGAGTCAGTCCTTCGGCGACGGCGGGGTCGGGCCGCTGCCGTAGCTCGGCGGGTTGATGGCCTCGTCCGGGCCGACCGAACCGCCGGGCAGGACGTCGGACAGCGAGCCGTTCTGCTCGGCGCGGGTCGGCACCGGCATCACCGGCGGCTGGTCCGACGGCACCCGGGTGGACGAACCCGTCCAGGCCGGCCGCCGTTCGCGCTTCTGCACCGGCGCGAAGACCCGGGCGATCTCGTGCTTGTCCAGGGTCTCCTTCTCCAGCAGCTCCTCGACCAGGTGGTCCAGCACCGCGCGGTTCTCGACCAGGATGTCGAAGGCCTCCTGGTGCGCGTTCAGGATCAGCTTGCCGACCTCCTCGTCGACCGCGGCCGCGATCTCCTCGGAGTAGTTGCGCTGGCTGCCGATGTCGCGGCCCAGGAACGGCTCACTGCTGTCCTGGCCGAACTTGATCGCGCCGAGCCGCTCGGTCATGCCGTACTGCGTGACCATCGCGCGGGCCAGTGCGGTCGCCTTCTCGATGTCGTTGCTGGCGCCGGTGGTCGGGTCGTGGAAGACCATCTCCTCGGCCGCGCGGCCACCGAGCATGTAGGCGAGCTTGTCCAGCATCTCGGACCGGGTGGTCGAGTACTTGTCCTCGTCCGGCATCACCATCGTGTAGCCGAGCGCCCGGCCACGCGGCAGGATCGTCACCTTCTGGACCGGGTCGGAGTGCGGCAGCGCGGCAGCGACCAGGGCGTGCCCGCCCTCGTGGTACGCCGTCAGCACCTTCTCCTTGTCCGACATCAGCCGGCTCCGGCGCTGCGGACCGGCGATGACGCGGTCGATCGCCTCGTCCAAGCCCCGGTTGTCGATCACCTGCTGGTTGTTCCGCGCGGTCAGCAGCGCGGCCTCGTTCAGCACGTTGGCCAGGTCCGCACCGGTGAAGCCCGGCGTACGGCGGGCGACCGCGGTCAGGTCCACGTCCGGCGCCATCGGCTTGCCGCGCGCGTGCACCTTCAGGATCTGCTCGCGACCGGGCAGGTCCGGCGCGTCGACGGCGATCTGCCGGTCGAACCGGCCGGGACGCAGCAGCGCCGGGTCGAGCACGTCGGGCCGGTTGGTGGCCGCGATCAGGATCACACCGCCGCGGACGTCGAAGCCGTCCATCTCGACCAGCAGCTGGTTCAGGGTCTGCTCGCGCTCGTCGTGACCGCCGCCGAGGCCCGCACCACGGTGCCGGCCGACGGCGTCGATCTCGTCGATGAACACGATCGCGGGGGCGTTCGTCTTGGCCTGCTCGAACAGGTCCCGGACCCGGGAGGCACCGACACCGACGAACATCTCGACGAAGTCCGAACCGGAGATCGAGTAGAACGGCACACCGGCCTCACCGGCGACCGCACGGGCCAGCAGGGTCTTACCGGTACCGGGCTGGCCGTAGAGCAGCACGCCCTTGGGGATCTTCGCCCCGACCGCCTGGAACTTGCCCGGCTCCTGCAGGAACTCCTTGATCTCGCCGAGCTCCTCGATCGCCTCGTCACACCCGGCCACGTCCGCGAAGGTGGTCTTCGGGGTGTCCTTGGTGATCAGCTTGGCCTTCGACTTGGCGAAGCTCATCACCCGCGAGCCGCCGCCCTGCATCGAGTTCATCAAGAAGATGAAGACGACCGCGATCAGCAGGAACGGGATCAGGGTGGAGAACACCTGGCCGATGAAGCTCGGCTTCGGGTTCTCGACGTCGTACCGCTCGATCTTCTTGTCGTCGTAGAGCTTCTGCACCGACTGGCCGAGGGTGTTGGCCTGGCCGTCGACCCAGTGCGCACGGACCTTGGTGCCGTCGGTCTTCTCGACCCGGATCTCCTGGTCGGGGTCGATCAGCGTCACCGACTTGATCGTCTTGTCCGACGAGCTGGTGGCCTGCTGGATCAGCTGCACGACCTGCCCGGTCGGCTCGGTCTTGTACCCGGTCGAGCCGGTCAGGAGCTGTCCGATCACCAGAACGCCCAGGAAGGCGACGACGATCCAGAACAGGGGTCCGCGGAAGATGCGCTTCACGTCCATGATCGAGGCCTACGCCCCGTCCCTCCTAGCTCGGCAGGCCCGGGTATGCGGGCTTGAGACGGTAACACCAGTCCAAGTGTCTCGTGCCGGGCAAGCCTGCCCACCACGAGGGTCACCCAAGGACGGTAGAGCCAGTTGTACAGGCTGTCACCAAGTCTGCCCCGGGGACGGCGCGCAAGCACCCCCACGGCCGGAATTGGCCCGGCCGGGCACGGTCCGGATTGCCCGGATCCGGGCAATCCGGGCGTCAGGAGTACACGTGCGGTGCGAGGGTGGCGACGCAGCGCAGGTTCCGGTACTTCTCCGCGTAGTCGAGTCCGTACCCGACGACGAACTCGTCCGGCAGCTCCAGGCCGACGTACTTCACCGGGACCGCCATCTTGGCCGCGTCCGGCTTCACGAACGCCGTGCACAGCTCCAGCGAGGCGGGTTTGCGCGACTCCAGGTTGCTGACCAGCCAGCTCAGCGTCAGCCCGGTGTCGATGATGTCCTCGACGATCAGCACGTGCCGGTTGGTGATGTCGGTGTCCAGGTCCTTCTGGATCCGGACCACCCCGGACGACTTGGTGCCCGACCCGTACGACGAGATGGCCATCCAGTCCATCTCGATGTGCCGGCTGAACGACCGGGCCAGATCGGCCATCACCATCACCGCGCCGCGCAGGACGCCGACGATGAGGAGGTCCTTGCCCTCGTAGTCCCGCTCGATCCGGCCGGCCAGCTCCCGCAGCTTCGCCAGGATCTGGTCCTCGGTGTAATGGATCTTGCTCAGGTCCTTCTCGATGTCCGACGCATCCACACGATCAGCCTGTCACATCCGGGCCCAGGACGATGAATCCACCCCGGCGGGCGGCCCGGACGCCTTGCGGCAGGTCGATCCAACGCTGGCCGCGCCAAGCGGTCACCAGTGAGTCGACGGCCGCGATGTGCCCGGCGGTGAGGTCCGTGGCCCGGCACCCGGCTTCCAGCGCGGCCTGCCGCAGCACCCTCGTCCGGACGGCGTCCGGCTCGGCCGCGAGTGTGGCCAGGTCGCAGTGCACCTCATTGTCAGTACGACGTACTGCGGTCTCGGCGAGGTCAGCCGCGAGCATGTCGAGCGCATCCGCGTCAGCCCGGAGCAGTCCCGCCGTACGGGCCAGTGCTTCCATCACACCGGGCCCGAGCGCCTCCTCCAGCACCGGAAGCACCTCATGACGCACCCGGACCCGGGTGTACTGCGGATCGTCGTTGTGCGGGTCGTGCCAGGGCCGCAGCCCCGACGCCACACAAGCGGCAGCTGTGGTGGCGCGTGGCAGCTCCAGGAACGGTCGACGCAGCAGTCCGGCGACAGCAGCCATCCCAGCGAGCGAACGAGCGCCCGATCCCCGGGCAAGCCCTAGCAATACAGTCTCGGCCTGGTCATCCCGAGTGTGAGCCAGCAGTACGACGTCCGCCCCGAACTCGTCGGCCGCGTCGCGCAGAGCGTCGTACCGGGCCGCTCGGGCGGCTCCCTCAGGCCCGCCCTCGCTACCGACCTCCACGGCCCGCACCTGCACCGGGTCGAGGCCCAGCGACCGGCACTGCTCGGCAGCGATCTCTGCGGTCTGGGTGGAGTCAGCTTGGAGACCGTGATCGACGATCACGGCACCGGCACGCAGCTTGAGCTTCGGCGCCTCGAACGCGGCCGCAGCCGCGAGGGCCAGCGAGTCCGTGCCCCCGGAGCAGGCCACCAGGACGGTCGTCCCCTGTGGCAACTCGGACAGCATGCTGCGCACTGCCTCCCGCGTGCGCGCCACAGCAGGGTGCAGCTTGCCCCTCCTGTGTTCGACCAGCTCCTCGGCAGCCCACCTGGCCGGCGGCTCAGCCGTGGAGTCGGGAGACCCAGGCATCGGGGTTCGCGATCTCGTGCTTGGTGGGCAGCGTGTTCGGCCCGGTCCACACCCGGTTGAAGCCGTCCATCCCGACCTGCTCGACCACTCGGCGGACGAACGCGGCGCCGTCCTTGTACTGCCGCAGCTTGGCATCCAGGCCAAGCAGCCGCTTCAGCAACTGGTCCACCGGGTTGCCACTCTGCCGGCGCGACGTGAACTTGGACCGGATGGTGTCCACGGTCGGGATCACCGAGGGCCCGACCCCGTCCATCACGAAGTCCGCGTGCCCCTCCAGCAACGACATGACCGCCGTCAGCCGATCCAGCACGGCCCGCTGCTCAGGGGACTGCATCAGGTCGACCAGGCTCAGCTCGGCCTCACCCCGCACCGACCGTCCCAGCCGCTGCACGGCCTCCCGGAACATCGCCGCGTACGCCGACGCGTCCAGCTCGGCCTGGTCGAGGAACAGCGCGATCTCCGACCGCAGGTGGTCCCGCAACCACGGCACCGCGGTGAACTGCACCCGATGCGTCTCCTCGTGCAGACACACCCACAACCGGAAGTCCCGCGGTACGACGCCCAGCTCGGACTCCACGTGCATCACGTTGGGCGCGACCAGCAGCAGCCGGCCGGTCAGACCAGGACGGTCCGGATCCGGCTCGGACGGGTAGAACGGGTCGAACTGACCCAGCACGCGGGAGGACAGGAACGCGAGCAGCGCACCCGCCTCGATGGCCGTCACCCGGGAGCCGACCGCGGACGACAGGCCACCGGTCCGCTCGGCCTTCTCACGCAGCTTGTCCGCCAGCGGCTGCAGAACGGTCCGGAAACCGTCCGCGTTCGCCTGCACCCAGCCGGGCCGGTCCACGATCACCACGGGCGCGGTGGCCGAGGTGGCCTGCAGCCCGGTGAACTCCCGCACGTGGTGCTCGGAGTCGGCCGCGAACTGACGCAGCTCGGCGACCACCTGATCCGCCTCGGCGCGGCTGACCGCCGGGCCGGGCCGGAGCAGCTTGCGCGCCACTCCGGTCGCGAGCTGCCAGTCGACCATCTCCGCCGCCGTCGAGCCTTCCGCCGTACTCATGTGTCGACCCTAGTCGCATGTCCCAACATGCGCCTGCCGATCAGACCGCGCAGCCGCAATTGGCCAGCGCCGCGGCGGCTCTGTCGAGGGCTGCCCGGGCGGCCAGCGTCTTGGGCACCGGCACGCTGTCAGTCGCGACTGCGAACACCAGGAGCGTGCCAGTGCGGTCACGGACCAGACCGGCCAGGCTGTGGACCCCAGTGAGCGTGCCTGTCTTCGCACGGACCAGTCCGGTGCCTGAACCAGCTCCAGGCCCGGCGAACCGGTCCTCGAGACTGCCGGAGAACCCCGCGACCGGCAGGCCGGTGAGCAGGTGCCGCAACTCGGGGTGGTCCTCGGACGCGGCTACGCGGACCACACCGGCGAGTACATCCAGCGGGACGTGGTTCGTCCGGGACAGCCCGCTCCCGTCCTCGATCGTGGCCGTGGTGACGTCCAGGCCGAGCTTGGTGAGTGTCGCCTTCACTCCCTTGACCCCGCCGACGTAGGAGCCGCCGTTCTTGGTCGCCAGGCCGACGTGCCGCAACAGAACCTCGGCACCGTCGTTGTCGCTGTGCAGGTTCACGTACTCGACGATCTCGCCGACGCTCGGCGACGCCACCTGCGCGACGGCCTTCGCGGCGGTGGGTGCGACCGCCGCCTTGGGAACACCGGCCACCTTGATCCCGGCTGCCTTCAGTTGCGTCGCGAACGCGGCGGCCGCCGCCTGCGCCGGGGAAGGGGCCCGCTTGGCCATGCCGGGAGTCAGACGTCCCTCGTTCACCCACAACGCGGAGGTCGGCGCCGCGATGCCCTCAGGGACGTACTTCGGCTCCCAGTTCGCGTTGATCGCCGGTCCGGTGAACAGCGAGGCGTCGTACCCGAGAGTGACGCTGCTGATGCCCTGCGCTTTCAGGGCCTTCGCGGTACTGACGGCGAGAGCCTGCAGCGACGCCCGCGTCGGGTAGTCGGTGGGATCGGTCTGCCGCTTCACGGTGAGGAGGGGGTCTCCGCCACCAACCAGGATGATGGAGCCGTTGACCGCACTGACCACCTTCGTGGTGAACGTGTGGTCCGCCCCGAGCGTCTCCAGCGCCGACACCGTCGTCAGCAGCTTCAGAGTGGACGCAGGCACGTACGGCGTCGCAGAACCGACCGAGAACACCGGCTCGCCGCGCGAGGCGTCGTACACGTAGACGCCCCGGTGCTTGCCGAGAGCCGGGTCCTTGAGGATCGGCGCCAGCACCTTCTGTACGCCGGCCGCCGTCGGTGCGACGCCCTCCGCCTTCGCCGGGGCCAGCACCGCCGGTGCCTGGACCTGTGCGGCCGGAAGGGATCCGGGTACGGCGTCTGCCCCGCTCACCAGGCTCACGCAGAGCGCTGTGGCGAGCAGCGTGACGAACACCGCACGAGGAGGACGGACCACCGGGCTGCTCCTGTCATTCGGTAGGTCGGAACCGTGACAGTATCTGCCGTATGGAGTTCGACGTCTTCATCGAGATCCCCAAGGGCACCCGCAACAAGTACGAGCTGGACCATAAGACGGGCCGGCTGCGGCTGGACCGGACCCTCTTCACGGCCACGCAGTACCCGTCCGACTACGGGTTCATCGAGGACACCCTGGGCCAGGACGGCGACCCCCTGGACGCTCTGGTGCTGCTCACCGAGCCGACCTTCCCCGGCTGCCTGATCCGCGCCCGCGCGATCGGAATGTTCCGGATGACCGACGAGAAAGGCCCGGACGACAAGGTCCTCTGCGTCCCGGCCGGCGACCCGCGGCAGGAGCACCTGCGCGACATCCACCACGTGCCGGAGTTCGACCGGCTGGAGATCCAGCACTTCTTCGAGGTCTACAAGGACCTCGAGCCGGGCAAGTCCGTCGAGGGCGCCACCTGGGTCGGCCGGACCGACGCCGAGACCGAGATCAGCGCCTCCTTCGAGCGGCTCAAGACCGAGGGCCACTGACCCCCGGGCCGTTCGCGAGCTCCTACCAGCCGATCAGCGAGTAGGGCGCGTTCGGCGCCCCGTCGGCGGTTTCATCAGGGGCGGCCGAAGAAGTCCGGCGGCTCCCAGTAGTACACGCTGTCGATCTGCACCGGCTTGCCGGTGCGCGGCGCGTGCACCATCCGGCCGTTGCCGAGGTACAGGGCGACGTGGTGGATCGTGCCCGGGTCGTCCGGATCCGTCGACCAGAAGATCAGGTCGCCCGGCCGCAGTTCGTCCTCGTCGATGTGCCGGACCTGTTCGTACTGCGCGACGCTGTAGTGCGGCAGGTACACGCCCGCCTTCGCCCAGGCTGCCTGGGTCAGGCCGGAGCAGTCCCACCGATGCGGGCCGGTCCCGCCCCACAGATACATGTCGCCGATCTGGTCCAGCGCGAAGTCGATCGCGGCCCCGGCACCCTTCCGCGACGGAGACGGCCGGTCGTCGTCCCGCGGCCGGTCCGGCTGCTTCTTCGGCGGCTTCTTCCCGGGGTTTTTCTTCTGCTCCTCGCGCCGCTCCCGCTCCTCGCGGGCCTTCTCGGCCGCTTCCCGGGCCCGCTCGGCCGCTTCCCGGGCCCGCTCGGCGGCCTCCCGGGCGGCGATCCGGCGCTGCAGTTCGGCCGCCTTCTTCGCGGCGAGTGCGGCGGCTCGCTGGCGCGCAAGCTCCTCGAGTCCCCGCTGCCGCTGGGCCGCCACCTGGATCGACGTGTTCTGCAGAACGGCGAGCTGGGTGATCGCCTGTTTGCGCTGGACACCCATCGCGGTGACCGCCGACGCCTGTGCCTGCTCCGCGGCCTCGGCCGCCTTCTTGGCCTTGGCCGCCTCGTCGGTCGCCTGCTTCACCTTGACGACGGCTTGGTCGGCCTGCACCTTGAACAGGTTCGTCATCACCTGGGTCGCGGTGTAGCGCAGGTACGACCCCTGCATCGCGGCCGACACCGAGCGGCTCGCGCCGGCGGAGTCGAGCAACTCCTGCGGACCCTCGGCGGTGAACAGCGGCGCGAGTTTCGCCACATCTCCACCACCCTGGTACGACGCCGCGGCGAACCGGCCGATCTGCTGCCGCTGGGTCGCCAGCGTCTTCTGCGCCTTGGCCGCCCGGGCCGCCGCCTGGGCCGCGTCGGTCTTGGCCAGCTGCAGCTTGTAGACCGCGCCGTTGTAGGCCTCGGCGGCGATCCCCGAGGCGACGCCGAGCTGCTCGAGCCGCGCGTTCGCGGCGGCCAGTTGGTTCTCGATCGCGGCCACCTGGCCCGCCTTCGCGCTGGCGGCCTGCTTGGCCCGCTCGACCGCGGCCTTGGACGGAATGACCGGCGGCTTCGGCTTGGCCTGCGCCGGGACCGGAATCACGGCCATCGAGCCGGCCAGACAGACCGCGAGCACCCCGGAGAGCAGCGCCCTGCCGGTCTTCCCCGTGCTCGCGACCCGCCGACCGGACGTGGCCCTCGTGGGCGTCCGCATCGGGTCGTTCCTTCCGCCGGTCACGAACCCCTTCCCAAAGGTCCGTGAACTTTTGGTCCTCCTGGACCTCATACGCGACACTAGTTGCCTGCAGCCCCATTGGGAACACTTTTCACACAAGTAACTTTGTTTCACCTGCGTGTCGGCTTGACAAACTACAAGCTTGTAATTCCGCACGGACGGTCACCGGCCAGGCGGCGGGAGCAACGAAAACGGCGCCCACCCGGCCTGAGCCGGAGGGCGCCGTTCAGCGCGAGAAGTGGTCAGTGCAGGGTGTACGAGGCGACGACCGGCAGGTGGTCGGAGGCCGGCGTCACGGGCACCGAGGCCTTGCCCGGCTTCAGCTGAGAGCTGTGCAGCAGGTAGTCGATCCGCGCGTTCGCGTTCTCGGCCGGGATCGTGTAGCCGGGCCCGACGCCGACCTCAACCCAGGTGTCCGACAACAGCGCGGTCAGCGTCTTGATCTCCGGGGTGTCCGGACGGGCGTTGAGGTCGCCGACCAGCATCGTCGGCTTCGTCGAGGTTCCCAGCAGCTCGACCACCTTCTGCGCCTGCTCCAGCCGCTCGGCGTTGTTGTTGTGGGTCAGGTGGGTGTTCGCGAACCGCAGCTCGGCGCCACGCACCTTGACCGTCGCGACCGCCAGTCCGCGCTGCTCACCGGCCGGGTACTTCGGCAGCAGCGTGTTGGTGAAGTCCTTGATCGGATACCGCGACAGGATCGCCGTACCGTACTGCCGGTTCGGCTCGCCCGCGTTCAACGGCGGCAGGTCGAGGTTGGCGGCGTACCCGTAGTGCATCTGCAGCCGCTTGGCGAACCAGGCCGGCTGATCGACCCAGTTGCTCCGCTCACTCCAGTGCCGGTCCACCTCCTGCAGCCCGATCACGTCCGCACCCGACTTCTCGATCAGTACGGCGATCCGCTCGAGATCGAGGACGCCGTCGACGCCGGCACCGTGGTGGATGTTGTAGGTCATCACGGTCAGCGGACGGCCCGGCCGGGCGGCCGTGTCCGAGGGCGCGGCCGCAGCCGCGGTAGGTAAGAGCATCAACAAGCCCGCAATCGTTCCCAGCAACAGTTTGCGCATGCCCTCATCCTGTCGGGAGGTGGGCGACTCTCGCACGACGTACGAGTGTCGCCCACCTGAACATCAGCGTGTCAGCCGCGCGACCGCACCCTGAGCACCGGAGGCCCAGCAACCCGCCTTGGCCCCGTGCCCGGCGCACTCGACGCTGTCGAAGCTGCCGTCGTAGAACTGCTTCCAGCTGCGCCCGCCGTCGTAGCTCACATCGCTGCCCGACGGGCCCACCGCGATCACGGTAGCGGGCGAGTTCGGCACGAACGCGGAACCACTCCGGTAACCCTTCGGCGCCTTGTCCGCCGGGACCAGCTTCCAGCTGCGGCCTCCGTCGGACGTGACCGACGCGGCCTTCACCGCCTCGGTCGGCTTGAGGAAGTCACCGCCGACCGCGACCCCGAACAGCGGGCCGCGGAACGCCAGGCTGAAGATCCCGGCTGCCTCGCCACTGGCCATCGGCGAGTCGGCGACGGTCCAGCGCTTGCCACCGTCGACAGTCCGGAACACCCGCGGACGGTCACCACCGCCGGTCGCGAACCACGCCGTCCGGCCAGGTCCGGCGACCAGGCAGGTGCCGCTGGCGGCAAACGCGAACTCACCCGGCAGCGCGGCCGGCATCCCCGCCGTCGGCTGCACCTTCCACGACTTGCCGCCGTCTGCCGTCGCCAGGATCCGGAACTTCCCGTCCACCGGGTCGCTCAACGCCAGCCCGCGCTTGTTGTCGTTGAAGTCCAGGCAGTCGTAGAACGCATTCGGGTCGGTGTTCCGGAACGTCTCGGTCCACGACTTGCCGCCGTCCACGGTCCGGTAGATCCGTGAGTCCTCGCCGTTCCCGATCGACAGCACTACGGCGCGCTTCGCGTCGAACGCCTCGACGTCACGGAACTGCACCGTCTCGGCGCCGGCCGGGCTGACGTTCTGCCAGTGCTTCCCGCCGTCGACGGTCCGCAGCACCTGCCCGCCCGACCCACCGACCCACGCGACGTCCTTGCTCACCGCCGCCAGCCCGCGGAACTGCGCCGTACTCCCGGTCGGCGTCAGTTCCCACTGGTACGACGGCCGGCCGCTCGCCTGGGCGGGGACGAGCTGAGACATCAACAGCAGACCTCCTGCCGCAATCGCGGCCACACGCAGGATTCTCATGCCGGGCAACCTAGCCCATGAATCACATCGCGGTCAGCCGGAAAGACTGAGCAGAATTGCCGTTGCAGGTCAATTGGACGAGTTGGGTGCCGTCGGCGGTCGAGGCGTTGGGAACAGTCAGGCACTTGTTGCTCAGGCGGCTGACGAAATGGAAGTGGCGGTCGCCTTCCGGGACTGCCTTCCATTGCTGGTTGGTGCCGCCGCCGTACGTCCACAGTTGCAGGCCGGCGTTGTCGGCCGAGGACACTCCGGTCACGTCGATCGCCTTGGTCGCGTCGTTGCGGTTGTTGACCCGGGTGAAGCCGTCGGACGTGGGCTGGAATTGGAACTGCTGGGCCTGCGTGCCGTTGCAGCTGTACTGCTGGATCACGGTGCCGTTGGCGGTCCCGGCGGATCGGGCGTCGACGCACTTGCCGTTGCCCTTGTTGGCGATCGAGTACCAGGCGGTCGGCGACGGCTGGTCGGCCGGCGGCGTCGTACCGGCACCGCCCAGCCACTTGAGCGCGTCCATCATGAACTGGTTCTGGGCCGGGCTGTCAAAGGTCGACGAGAGCCGGGTGTTGGTCTCGTAGTTCATCGCGTTGTGGCCGAAGTTGGCGTAGATCATCTTGTAGTTCTTGTTGGTCCAGACGATCGGGTAGTAGCCGCTGTACCAGGTCTGCGCCGGGTCGGTGCCGACCGGGAAGCTGGACGGGTCGATCGACGCCAGGATCTGGATGTCGGGGTTGTTCCGCAGGTCGTTCTGCCAGATGTACCACTCGCTCACCGACGACCGGAACGTCGCTCCCGTGTTCACCAGCGACGGGTGCGACCGGTTCTCGGCCTTCAGCGTGACCGCGGTCGGGCCCCAGGTGTTCGACTGGAACCGCCCGGTCGCGAGGAAGGTGTTGTTGAACCACGGCCAGCCGCCGCTCGCGTCGTTGTACGCCGTGACGTGGAAGCCGAAGAACGCACCACCGTTGTTCATGTACCGCTGGAACCCGGTCCGCTGCGCATCGCTGTGCGGCGAGTCGTCGAGGAACATCACCACCTGGTACTGCGACGCACTCAGGTTGTTGAGCTGGTCCCAGTTGTTCGTGGCCGTGTAGGTGAACCCGTTCTGCGCCCCGAACTGCGGGAACCGCTGGTTCGCCTCCTTTACGAAGTCGATGTGGGCGGGGTCCCAGGTGCCGCTGTAGAACGCCAGGACGTTGAAGTTCGCTTGAGCTCGATCCTGAGCAACGGGTTGCGCGTACGCCGTACTGCCCGAGACCAGGCAGAGCAGTACGGCGATCAGGGCAGGCAGCAACTTCCGAGCGGGCATGGGCGGATCCCCTCAGTCACGGAGCAGTTACGCAATGATATTTCAGAACTTAAATTAACTCATGCCATAAAGCCGGTAAAGAGCCCGCCGGTCCCGGAACTCTTGCCGTCCTCGCGCGCCGCTGTCACCCTGAGCCACCGACCTTCGAAGGGGCCCGCAGATGGACGACTCCGTGCTGACCTCCGTGCTGCTGCCGATCGCGCTCGCGATCATCATGCTCGGCCTCGGCCTGACGCTGACCGTCGCGGACTTCAGCCGGGTACTCCGGATGCCCCGAGCGGTTCTGATCGCGCTCGGCGTCCAGGTGATCCTGCTGCCGGTGATCTGTTTCGGACTGGTGAAACTCTTCGGCCTGGCCCCCGCGCTGGCCGTCGGGATGATGCTGCTGGCCGCCTCTCCCGGCGGTACGACGGCCAACCTGTTCAGCCATCTGGCCGGCGGTGACGTCGCCCTCAACGTCACCTTGACCGCGGTGAACTCGGTCCTCGCCGTGGTCACCCTGCCGATCGTGGTCAACCTGTCTCTCGCCCACTTCCTCGGCGACGGCCAGATCGGCCTGCAACCGGCCAAGATGCTGCAGGTGTTCGCGATCGTCCTGGTCCCGGTCGCCATCGGCATGCTGGTGCGGAACAAGCTGCCGGCGTTCGCGGAGCGGATGACGCGACCGGTGAAGCTCGGCTCGATCGTCGTGCTGGTGCTGGTGATCTTCGCCGCGATCTACACCGAGCGCGACAACGTCCTCGACTACATCGCGGCCGTCGGCGTGGTCGCCCTCCTGCTGAACGTCCTCAGCCTCGCTCTCGGGTACGCCGTACCGCGGCTGGCCAAGCTGGGTGAGCGGCAGTCGATCGCCTGCTCGATGGAGATCGGCATCCACAACGCGACGCTCGCCCTCACGATCGCACTCAGCCCGTCCCTGCTCGACAACAGCGAGATGTCCATCCCGGTGGCCGTCTACGGCATCATCATGTTCTTCCCGACCGGCCTCTTCGCCTACTACCTCAGCCGCCGGACGACGGCTCAGCGGGCCGGATCGAGTGTCTGACTGCCGAGCACCGACAGCAGTTGCAGCTTCTCCGCGCTCTCGCTCCCCGGGGTCGCCGTGAAGACCACGAGGACCTGCTGCTGATCGCGGTTGTCGATCACCTCGCAGTACAGCTCCAACTCGCCGACCACCGGATGATCGAACCGCTTGGTCTTGCTGTGATAGACCCCGACCTCGTGCGCATCCCAGATCTCGTCGAACTCCGGGCTCAGCTTCTGCAGGGTGCGGACCAGCGAGGCGGCGTACGACGTAGGTCCGTCGGCCGTGGCGACCGAGCGCAGCCACGAGACCAGCATCCGGCTGTGCGTCGACCGCTCCGGCTCGCGATACAGAGTGCGCGAGGCCGGGTCGGCGAACCAGCGGTAGAACTCGCTGCGCGCCATGCCGTCGAGGTTGGTCTGCTCGCCGGCGAACGCGATGTGGGCCGACGTCTGCGCCAGCGTCTCGCCGCATCGGTTGAGCAGCAGCGCGGGTGTGTCCTGCAGCCGGTCGAGGATCCGCAGCATCCCCGGGTCGACGTGACAGGCCCGCGTCGTCCGCGGCGGCGTACCGTGGCCGGCGAGCACGAACAGGTGGTCGCGCTCCTCCGTCGTCAGCCGGAGCGCACGGGCGATCGAGCCGAGCATGTCGACCGACGGCTGCGGACCACGGCCGCCCTCGAGCCGGCTGTAGTAGTCCGTCGACATCGACGCCAGTACGGCGACCTCCTCGCGCCGGAGACCGGGTGTGCGCCGGCGACGGCCGCGTGGCATCCCGACGTCCTCGGGTTGCAGGGCCTCGCGTCGTTTGCGCAGAAAATCGGACAGGTCGCCGTACTCCATGAGACCAGTCTCCCGGACGCGTCGGCGTTATCCAGGGCTTGCCGAACCGTGGATAAGCCGAGCCTGGTTACGCCGGCCCGGCCCGCGAAACCTGGAGACATGAAAACGACTGGCAACACGATCTTCATGACCGGCGGCACCTCCGGGATCGGCCTCGGCCTGGCCCGGAAGTTCCGCGACCTCGGCAACACCGTGATCATCAGCGGCCGCCGCAAGGACCTGCTCGACCGGATCGCCGCCGAGGACGGCATCGAGGGGATCGTCCTCGACGTCGCCGACCCGGAGTCCATCACCGTCGCCGTCGAGACCGTCACCACGACGCACCCCGACCTCAACGTGGTCGTCACGATGGCCGGCATCATGCGCGTCGAGGACCTGCACGACCCCGCGCACCTGGCGACGAGCGAGGAGATCATCGCCATCAACCTGCTCGACACGATCCGCACCATCACCGCGTTCACGCCGTACCTGCTGAAGCAGCCGGACCCCGCCATCCTCACGGTCTCGTCCGGACTGGCGTTCGTGCCGCTGGTGATCACCCCGACGTACAACGCCACCAAGGCCGCGGTGCACAGCTACACGCAGAGCCTGCGCCGACAGCTCGCGGACACCCCGCTCCAGGTGATCGAGGTGGTCCCGCCCGCCGTGCGGACCGCGTTGCTGAACCAGGAGAACGACGAGCGGGCGATGCCGCTGGACGACTACCTGACCGAGACGGTCGCCCTGCTCCAGCAGCAGCCGGACGCCGAGGAGATCCTGGTCGACCGGGTCCGCTTCCTGCGCGACGCGGAGCGGGAGAACCGGTACGACCAGGTGATCCAGGTGCTGAACTCAGCGCACTAGTCGCCGAGCGCTTCCTCGATCCGCTCGACCTTGGCGGTGAGCTGACCGGTGTACCCGGGCCGGATGTCCGCCTTCAGCACCAGGCCGACCCGAGGCGACACGGCAGCCACCACCTCGACAGCCTGCTTCACCACCGCCATCACCTCGTCCCACTCCCCTTCGATGTTGGTGAACATCGCGTTCGTCTCGTTCGGCAGCCCGGAGGCGCGCACCACGCGAACGGCCTCGGCCACCGCCTGGCTCACGCCTCCGGTCTCGTCCCCACCGGAAGGGCTGATGCTGAATGCAACGATCATGCGTCCAGCTTGCCAGCCTCTTCCTCTTCCGCCGCACGGCGCTCGGAGGCGGACGTGGTCAGCAAGGACTTCTCCTTGATGAAGACGATCGCGACCAGCGCCAGCACAGCGATCGGCACCGAGATCAGGAACAGGTCGGCGGTCGCGTTCCCGTACGCCTCCTGGACCGCGACCTTCACCTCCTCCGGCAAGGTGTTGATATCCGGTACGGCGCCGCCGCCCGGCGATCCGTCCATCCCGAGCGAGGTCGCGACCTTGTTCGCGAGGACGGCGCCCAGCGCGCTGACGCCGATCGTGCCGCCCATGCTGCGGAAGAAGCTCACCACCGAGGTCGCCGCACCGAGCTCCCGCGCCGGTACGTCGTTCTGCGCGGCGAGCACCAGGTTCTGCATCACCAGGCCGACACCGACACCGAGCACCACCATGAACACCGACATCCGGAACGTCCCGGTGTGCGCGTCGATCGTGCCGAGCAGCGCGAGCCCGATCGGCAGCAGCACACCACCGGTGACCAGGTAGATCTTCCACTTGCCGTACTTCGTGATCAGCCCACCGGCGATGGTCGACGACACGAGCATCCCGAGGATCATCGGCAGGCTCATCAGGCCGGCCGACGTCGGCGAGTGCCCCTGGGCGATCTGGAAGTACTGCGACAGGAACACCGAACCACCGAACAACGCCAGGCCGACCAGCATGCTGGCGACCACGGACAGCGCGACGGTGCGGTTGCGGAACAGGTCCAGCGGGATGATCGGCTCCGGGTGCCGCGCCTCGACCACGCCGGCGATCGCGAGCGCGACCACGGCGACGCCGACCAGCGCGAGGCTCCAGCCGGAGACCCAGTCGAACTTGTTACCGGCGAACGTCGACCAGACCAGGATGATGCTCACGCCGCTGGTGATCAGCAGGGCGCCCCACCAGTCGATCTTCACGTCCCGGCGGATCGTCGGCAGCTTCAAGGTCCGCTGCAGCAGGAAGATGGCGACCAGGCAGAACGGCACCCCGACCAGGAAGCAGGCCCGCCAGCCGAGCGGCGAGTCGACCAGGAAGCCGCCGAGCAGCGGCCCGCCGACGGTCGCGGAGGCGAAGATCGCCCCGAAGATGCCGGAGTACCGGCCGAGCTCGCGCGGCGGGATGATCGCCGCCATCACGATCTGCACCAGCGCGGTCAGACCGCCGGCGCCGATGCCCTGCACGACCCGGCTGGTCAGCAGCAGTTCGACGTTCGGGGTGAAGCCGGCCACCAGCGAGCCGACCACGAAGAACGCGAGCGACAGCTGAACCAGCAGCTTGTTGTTGTAGAGGTCGGCGAGCTTGCCCCACAACGGCACGGTGGCCGTCATCGCGAGCAGCTCGACGGTGACCACCCAGGTGTAGACGGACTGGCTGGCCTCCAGGTCCGCGATGATCCGCGGCAGCGCGGTCGACACGACGGTGCCGGCCAGGACGGCGACCAGCATGCCCATCATCAGGCCGGAGATGGCCTGGGTGGTCTGCCGCGGGGTGAGTGTCGTGGTGGTTGCGGTGACCTCACCCGCGGCGCCGTCGGAGAGGTTCTCCGGCGACGGGGAGGGTGACGAGGTCGTTGTCATGAGTCGCCTTTCCGTTGTGTGTCGAAGCCCGGATCGATGCCCTCGGCAAGTAGTTGGAAGCCTTCCTGGACGAGCTCGCGGACGGACCGGTCCGGAGCGGCCTTGTGCAGCTCCATCGCGACCCGGCAGGCGGCGCCGGCGGCACTGACGACGAGGGCCGGGCGCACCGAGGTGGCCGGCTCGCCCATCCGCTCGGCGAGTGCGGCGGTGAGCTGCCGTTCGTCGTCGAAGCTGGCCATCATCAGCTGGTAGACCAGGTTCGGCGAACTCATGATCAGCTCGCCGCGGCGGGACAACTCGCCCTCGCTCTCCAGCTCCGCCAGCACCTCGCGGACGATGTGCCACATCGTGGTCAGCGGCGACTCCTCGGCGGGCGCGGTCCGCATCCGCTCCAGGGCACGCTCCATGTGCTCGGGGTTGCGCCCGAGGATCGCGTGCTCCTTGTGCGGGAAGTAGTTGAAGAAGGTGCGCACCGACACGTCGGCCGCCTCGGCGATCTCCTCGACCGTGACGTTGTCCGGCCCCTTCTCCAGCGCCAGCCGCAACGCGGCCTCGGCCAGCGCCGCCCGCGTCTCCCGCTTCTTCCGCTCCCGCAACCCGCCCTCTGCCTGCTTCACCCGACCAGGCTAGGAACAAACTTGCACTCACTGCAAACTATTAACCCTGAAACTTTGCAGCCGCGCACGAATGCGCCGGCCGGCCCCCTCCGGCTGATAGAATGAAGACGGCGCCTCCGGTGCGGGTTCCCGCGTTCGGAGGCTTTTTGTATGCCGACATACCTGTACCGAGCCGCCATCCGCGACCTTCGCGGGACCGACATCCTGCCGCTGAACGAACTCCGGGAACGCCACCCCGACCTCTACGAACGTGAGGCCGCGAAGTACTCCTACCGGCCGCAGACGATGGACAACCCGGTCCACCCGCTTGCCTGCCGCTGGAGCGATGTGGTCTTCCTGTCCCCGGTCCATCCTGCGCCGATCTTCGACGCGCTCCGCGAGGCGGGCCGGGTCGGACCGGCCACCCTCGCCTACTGGACCATCGAGGCCGAGCTACTCGACCCCGACCGCACCTGCATCCTGCTCAAGCGCCACGATCCACAGTTCCGCCCACAACCCGCCTCCGACTACCTCCCCTACAGCGCGGAGACCGTCGCCACCCTGTCCACCCCATCGACCAAGGCGCTCGACCGGCTGCGGAACCTCAACGCCACCGAGCCACTGCTCCCCTGGGCCGACATCCCGCACATCCTCCATCGCGGCCCGCTCGCGGTGAACCTCTTCCGCGACGCCGACGGCCGACCCGTCAGCCCTTGAGTCGCGGCAGCCAGGCCGGGACCGTCCTGCGGTAGTCGTCGTACTTCGCGCCGTACTGCCGAAGCAGGGCGGGCTCCTCGTACCACCGGACGAAGGACGCCATCACGGCCCAGGCGAGGATGCCGTACCCGAGGATCCAGAGGTCGAGGAAGGTGAGGGCCTGGCCGAGGATCGCGGTGACGACTCCGACGTACATGGGATTGCGGACGTAGCGGTAGTCGCCGCCGACCACGAGCTCCTCGGTCGGCGCGACGGGCGCCGGCGTACCGCGTCCTTCCCGGACGAACCGCACGAAGGCACGCAGTACGACGTATGCCCCGGCGGCCACCAGCACGAGTCCTGGCCAGAAGCGCGGGCTGGCCCAGCCACTGATCCACCAGGGGATCACGCCACCCACCACGCACGGCGCGGCGAAGAAGAACACCGTGCTGCCCAGTACGGCCTTAAGCATCGTCGAGCCTCGCGATCACGCGATCCGACAGCTCACAGAAGGTCTCCAGCTCGGCCGGACTCAGGCCGCCGAACCAGTCGGCCAGCGCGGCGAAGTCACCGGCGTCACGCTCCCGCCAGTACGCCGCACTGTGATTCGTTGCCGATAGCAACTTGCGGCGCCGGTCGGCGGGATCGGGCTCGACCTGCAACAACTCCTTGCGGACCAGGGCCGCGACGATCTGCGCGACGTTCTGATGCGTGCTCCCCAAGGCCGCGGCCGCCTCGGCCAGCGACGGCTTGCCCATCGCCGTCACCGCCGTGATCAAGGCTGCCTGCTGCGTGGTCAGCCCATCGGTGCGCAGCCGCTCGTCCATCGCATAGCGAAGCTTCTGGGCCAGCATCAGCGTCGTCCGGAAGGCCCGGACCGACGGCGCCAGCTCCGAGCCCGCACCGATCCCGAACAACTCCTCGGTCTTGTTCCGTGGCGACATAGGCAATATATTACCTATCACAGTCGAAGGGGGCAACCACCGTGATCTGCCTGCTACCGCATTGCGCCTACCTGTCCGAGACGTCCCGGATGCTCGAGCTGCACCGCGCCCTCACCGAGCTCGGCCTCGAGGTCCGCGTCGCCACCCACGGCGGCCCGCACGAGCGCCTGCTGGCCGAGGCCGGCATCCGGTACGACGTCCTCGGGCCGGGCATGACGCCGGCCAGAGCGGCCCGCTTCGTCGGCTCGGCGGTCGGGCTCGGCGATCCCACGCAGAGCATGTACGACGACGCCGAGATCCAGACCTATGTCGCGGCGGAGGCGGAGTACTTCCGTGCCCACGGGATCACCGTCGCGGTCACCGGGTTCACCGTGACCACGTTGCTGTCCTCGCGACTGGCCGGCGTACGACTGATCACCGAACACGCGGGCAGCTTCGTGCCGCCCGTCTTCGAACACCGCCTGCTACCGGCCCCGACCCGGCCGGTGGATCCACGACTGAAGAACGCACCCGACTGGTTCACCCGATTCCTCATCAACAGGACCTGCAACCGGACCACGGCGTACACCGGCGGCTTCAACTGCGTGGCCGCATCGCTCGGTGTAGAAGGAATTCCGAGCCTGGCCGCGCTGCTGCTCGGCGATCTCTCGTTGGTCCCGGAGATCCCCGAGGTACTCGGAATCTCCTCCACCGAGATCGCCGCCTGGAGACCCGGCAAGGGCTACCGCGACAGCTCTCGGCTGACGACGGTCGGACCGCTGTACGCCCATCTGGACCTCCCGGTGCCCGCTGAGGTGCAGAGGTTTCTCGACCGGCCGGGCCCGACGATCTACCTCGCGATGACGTCGACCCCGCCCGCCCAGGTCCGTACGGCGATCGCCGAGCTCAGCCGGCTCGACGTACGGATCCTGGTCGCCGGCACGATCCACGATCTCGGCGACTTGTCCACCGACCAGATCATGATCGAGGGCGTACTGCCCAGCCATCTGGTCATGCCGCAGGTCGAGCTCGCGGTCACCACCGGCGGGCAGGGCAGTGTGCAGACGGCCATGGCCTGCGGTACGCCGCTCCTCGGCATCCCACTGCACATCGAGCAGGACCTCAACGTCGCCCTGGTCGAACGCCTCGGCGCAGCCCGTCGCCTCGGCCGCACCGACAACCTCGCCGACCTCGCCACCCGCATGCTCGACAATCCCACCCACCTGGAAGCCGCCGAGCGCATCCAGAAGCTGTACGCCGCCGTCGACGGACCGGCCGCGGCAGCCGCAGTCATCGCACAACAGGCCTGACCGCCGTGTCCGGTGCGGCCGGGATCCTTCGACGTCTCTGCTGAAGCTCCCCAGCAGAGAGGACAAGGATCATGGACGTCACCAAGCACCAGGGGCGCGCCTGCGGTATCGCCGCCGGACCCGTCTTTCTGACCGTCTGGGCCGCGCAGGCCTTCACCCGGGACGGATTCGACCCGGGCCGGCATCCGCTCAGCCTGCTCGCCCTCGGCAGCGCCGGATGGATCCAGATCGCGAACTTCGTCATCACCGGCGCATTGGTCGTCGCCGCGGCGGCGGGACTCCGGGACCAGGGCCGATGGCTGCCCCGCTACGTCGGAGCCCTCGGGATCGGCCTGATCCTGGCCGGCGTCTTCGTCACCGATCCGGGCGCCGGCTTCCCCGCGGGAGCACCCGAGGGTCGGGGAGACCTGAGTTGGCACGGCCTCCTGCATGAGGTCGGCTTCGGCGTCGTACAACTCGCGTGGATCGCGGCAGCCGTCACAGTGGCGAAGCGTGCGGCTGGCCTACCCCGGTGGTCGACCATCGCGACGATCGTGCTGGCCCTGGCCGTCGCGGGTTGGCCGGACCCCGACACCCTCAGCGTGCGCTTGGTGATCGCGACAGCCATCCAGTTCGCCTTCCTGGCCGTGCTCTGCGCCCAGCCGCAGACGTCCGTGACTCGGGTCACCACGGCGGCCAGTGGAGATGCATAGCATTCCTATGTATATTGGTTGAACGTGATCGGAACTGAGCTGACCCAGCTGGGTGTGGACCTGGTGGTCGCCTCCGCGCGGGTGACGCGGATGGCGAGCCGGGACGTGAGTGCCCTGCCGCACGCGGCGATGCGACTGCTCGGGCGGCTCGACGAGCTCGGCCCGACCCGGATCAGCGAGCTCGCCAAGGCCGACCGCTGTTCCCAGCCGACGATGTCGAACCTGGTGCAACGCCAGGAAGAGCAGGGCTGGGTACGCCGCGAGGCCGATCCGGCCGACTCGCGCGCCAGCCTGATCAGCCTCACCGACGCCGGGTACGCCGAACTGCAGCGCGCCCGCCAGGAAGCCGGCGCCGCGATCGCCACCCGGCTCCGCCAGCTCCCCGCGACCGACCTCACCACCCTCGAGGCCGCGGTCGCCGTCATGCACAAGATCCTCACCCTCGATGTTGTGGAGGACACGCCCCGGTGAGCAACTCGTTCCTGAAACAACCCAAGTCCGTCTGGGCGGTCGCGTTCGCCTGTGTGATCGCGTTCATGGGCATCGGCCTGGTCGACCCGATCCTGAAGCCGATCGCCGAGCAACTGGACGCCAGCCCGTCGCAGGTGTCGCTGCTGTTCACCAGCTACATGGCGGTGATCGGCGTCGCGATGCTGATCACCGGCGCGGTCTCCAGCCGGATCGGCGCCAAGCGCACCCTGCTCATCGGTCTGGCCATCATCGTCGTGTTCAGCGCCCTGGCCGGCCTGTCGAACTCCATCGGCGCGATCGTCGCCTTCCGCGCCGGCTGGGGTCTCGGCAACGCGCTGTTCATCGCGACCGCACTGGCCACCATCGTCAACTCCGCCAGCGGTTCGGTCGCCGAAGCGATCATCCTGTACGAGGCCGCGCTCGGCGTCGGCATCGCGGCCGGCCCGCTGGTCGGCGGTGAGCTCGGCACGATCTCGTGGCGCGGTCCGTTCTTCGGCGTCGCCGTACTGATGACGATCGCGCTCGCGGCGACGGCCTTCCTGCTTCCCGCGTCGCCACCGGCGGCACGTCGTACGTCGATCATCGAACCGCTGAAGGCGTTGCGGCACCGCTCGCTGGCGACCGTGGCGATCACGGCGTTGCTGTACAACTTCGGGTTCTTCACGCTGCTCGCGTTCACGCCGTTCCCGCTGGCGATGTCGGCGCGGCAGATCGGGCTGATCTTCTTCGGCTGGGGGATCGGGCTGGCGATCACGTCGGTATTCGTGGCGCCGCGGCTGCAGCGGTGGTTCGGCACGCTGCCGGTGGTGATGACGTCACTGCTGCTGTTCGGCGCGGACCTCGCGGTGATGGGTGTGTACGCACATCACAAGGAGGTCCTCGCGATCGGAGTGATCGTGGCCGGACTGTTCCTCGGCATCAACAACACCCTGATCACCGAGGCCGTGATGGCCGCCGCTCCGGTCGAGCGCGGTACGGCGTCGGCGGCGTACTCCTTCGTCCGATTCTCCGGCGGCGCGGTCGCACCGTGGCTGGCCGGCAAACTCGGCGAGGAGATCAACGTCCAGATCCCGTTCTACGTCGGCGCCTTCGCAGTACTCCTCGCGGTCGGCGTCCTTGCCACCGGCTGGAAGCCTCTGTCCCACCTGCGCACCCCAACCGCCCACTCCAAGGTCGAAGCCGAAGCCCTCACCGCCGCCGACGCCTGAGTCCCCGAAGCCGGGACCATACCAAACGGTTTGGTATGGTCCTGGCATGGTGACGCGCACCGAGTGGCTGGAGGCGGGGCTCGAGCTGCTGGCGGACGAGGGAGCGCCGGCTGTCACGATCGAGCGACTGACCGGGAAACTCGGGGTCACCAAAGGGTCGTACTACCACCACTTCAAGGGCGCCGCGGGTTTCCGTACGGCGCTCTTGGAGTCCTTCGAGGCGCAGTTCACCACACGTCTGATCGACACGGTCGAGCGTGAGCCGGATGCGGAGCCGGCGGCCAAGTTGCAGCGGCTGCTGCAGCTGGTGCTGTCCGATCCCGACAGCGCTCAGCTGGAGATCGCCGTGCGGGCGTGGGCTTTGCAGGATGCCGAAGTACGGGCTGCGCAGGAGCGGGTGGATCGCGCCCGGACGGCGTACCTTCGCGAGCTCTGCCGCGGAATGAAGGCCGACGCCGACCCGGACCGCTTCGCTCAACTCCTGTACCTGATCCTCATCGGCGCCGAGCAAGTGCTGCCCTCGGTGCCGAAGAGCGACCTGCGCGAGATCTACGCGATGACACTGCGTCTCGCGACCGGAGAGACGTTGATCGACTAGGAGGCCGCCATGCCGACCCGTACCGATCTGCCCGAGATCGACGACCTGCTCCCTGTGGTCGACGTCGTCGATGTGAAGACCGTGCGCGGTGCGGTGTCGCTGCGCGAGTTCACCGCGGGTGCTCTTGGCTATTCGCCGCTGTGGATCAAGGGATTGTTCGCTGTCCGGATGGCGGTGGCGCAGGTGCTCCGCCTCGAGACGACCGGGATCCCGGAGTCGCGACGGCTTCGGCCGGAGACCGTGAGCTTCACGCCAGGCGACCTGGCGTCGTTCTTCACCGTCGAACGTGGCGCGGAAGACCACTACCTGCTGCTCAAGGTCACCGACAACCACCTGATCGCGTACCTGGCGATCATCACTGACAACGCGCAACCTGTCAGTGAATTCAAGGTCGTCACACTGGTGCGGTACCTCCGATCCGCGGGACGGTTCTACTACAAACTGATCGAGCCGTTCCATCACCTCGTGGTGCGCAGCATGGCCAATGCCGGCGTCAGGTCATTCGCGTCCCGCTAGCAGGGAGATCGGTTGCGGGCTGGTCGCTCGATGCGCGGTGAACGCGGCCGCGGCACCGACGACGACCATGGCCGCGGCGAAGATCAGCCCCAGCAGTCGCCACGGAATCGCCAAAGCGGCAAGGCCGTAAGGGCCGGCAGCGATACCAGCCAGCGCAGCCGCGGCGACCAGGGCACCGAGCAGTACGCCGATGATCACGACAACGGTCGATTCGACCAGGGCGACCGCGACGACCTGGATTCTCGTCAGACCCGCCATCCGGGCCAGCGCGAACTCGCGGCGGCGGTCGGCCGTGGACATCACCACAGCGTTGACGACGGCAACAGCGGTGAAGATTCCGGCGAGTCCCATGAGCGCGGCGAAGAGGCCGGAATTGCTGCGCTGCTGGGCTTCACCTCTTGCTTCCGCCCACTCCTTGACGGTCTTTCCTGCTGGTGGACTGTTGCCTGGCGCAACTTTGATGAGCGTTTCGGTTCGGCCGCCGGCCGGGAGCAACGTGCGCGGGATGAAGAAGTTCTCGCTGACGTCGAGAGTTTCCGGCATGATCGCGACCACCTTGACCGGGATCTTCCTGTTGCCGAGCGCAATGGTGAGGGTCGATCCGAGTTTGTAGCCCTCGGCGGCCATTCCGGGGCCGATGGCAATCGTCCGGCCGGTCAGCCGGTCCAGTGATCCCTTGCGCGGGCGGAGCTTGTGCGTTTGCTGATAGGCCGCCGGGTCTATTCCGATCGCCTCGGAATACACGGTTCGCTTTCCACGGGTGATTGCGACAGGTACGGCGGTCTGCGGTGCGGCGACCGCGATCCCCGGGCCTTTGGGCACCTCGTCGCCGGTCACCACCAGGTCGGCGGTGATCAGCCTCTCCTGTTCGACGCCGACCGCTTTGGCGAGTGATCCGAACGTGCCCCACAACCCGACCACGAGTCCCACCAGCACGATCAACGGCGCCGCGGTGGCAGCACTTCGCCGTACTGCATGAAGAACGCCGGCTCGGGCGAGGTCGGCGATGAGGTTGCCGCGAAGCACCGCCGCGGGAAGGCGACCGGCCAGTGGTACGACGATCGGGCTGAGCTGGCTGAGCGCGATCGAACCGCTGATCATCACGATCAGGCCGATCATCAGACCGGCAACGAGATCGCGAGCTGCCTGTGCGGCGGTCACGAGCAATACCGTGCACGCGGCGGCCGAGAGTCCCCAGAACCAACGCCATGCGGTCATCACGCACATCGCCTTGGGCGACTCTGTGAGTGCTTCGAGTGCACTGACCCGGGATGCTCGCCAGGCTGCCGTGAGTACGCCGACCAAGGCGGTGCTCACCCCGACGATCATCGCGGCCCACATCGCAGCTTGATCCCAGGGCGCGTCGAACCACGAGGGCAACATGCCGAGCTTGATCAGCAACACCGACTGAGCCCAGGTGCCGAGTAGTCCGACCGGTACGCCGATCGCCGTACCCAAGACCCCGAGTAGGCCGGCCTCGCACAGCAGCATCAAGCAGACGTATCCCCGTTGCGCCCCCACCAACCGGAGTAGCCCGAGCTCACGCCGGCGCTGCGCGACCGTGAACCCAAAGGTCGTGCTGACGATGAACACGGTCAGAAACACCGCCAGCATCACCGACATCCCCAGCAACGTCGCAGCCCCGACATACCCCTCGCGACCCCTGGCCCGGTCGTAGGCGGACAGACCGGCCGGCAACACCGGCCGATCCGTCGCCGCCAGCACCTGCAGCCCCGACTGCACGAGCCCAACCCCGAGCGCGACAGCAACAACCGCCCCCGCGAACAGCTGCCACCGACTGCGCAAAGCCCCCACCGACAACCTCAACATCCTCCAACCCAACCGCGGCGAGGACGTGACGACCCGGGCCCACAAACCCCACCCGAGGTATCCCCCGCGCTACCCCACCGCCGGTTCTTTTCAGCCCAGCGCCGTACGCCCGCTACCTCAGGACCTCCAGAAGTGCGGCGAAGTCTTGGGTGTCTATTTCCCGGGCGCCGATCAGGGCCTGCATGAGCAGGCCGTCCAAGGCGGCGACCAGGAGGCCCGCCTTCTGGGGGTCGGCGGTGAACGCTCGGGCGATCTCGGTGAGGGGCTCGAGCCAGGCTCCGGCGACCGGGCGGAGGTCCGGGCGGCGGGCGGCGTACAGGTAGAGCTCGTAGAGGGCGAGCGTCCGGCCGCGTCGGCGGACCAGGCTGTGCTCGATCAGCCGGGCCAGCTCATCCGCCGGTCGCGCACCCAGCTCGCTCCCCCGCCCGTGGAGCTCGGCCGCGAGATCCTCCGCCGCCCAGGTCAGCGCCGCGACCAGCAGATCGTCCAGCGTCGGGAAGTGGTACGTGATCGAGGCGACCGACACATCCGCCGCCGTGGCCACCGCGCGATGGCTCACACCTGCGACTCCGTCGCGCTCGATCACCGTCAGCGTCGCCCGCAGCAGCTCGCTCCGCCGCTGCTCACCGCGCATCCGGCGCCCGTCGACACCCCGCCTGACCTGCACGAACAGCAAACTATCAGGACAGCTGTACGGATTGTTTTTCGTCCCGGAAATCGCGGGAACGACCGGTTTCCGGCGCCTAGGCTCGGATTCCGTGGCCACCAACGACATCAGTACGGCGATGCGTCGCGCCCTCAAGCGCGCCGACGACGGAAAGACACTCGACCCGGTCGAGGCGGAGGTTCTGCTCACCGCCACCGGTGATGCGCTGACCGCCTTGATGGCGACCGCGGCGCGGGTCCGCGACCAGGGTCTGGCGGACGCCGGCCGGGCCGGGATCGTCACCTTCTCGAAGAAGGTGTTCATCCCGCTGACCCGGTTGTGCCGCGATCGCTGCCACTACTGCACGTTCGCGACCACGCCCGGTCGCGTGCACGCGCCGTACCTTTCGCCCGACGAGGTGCTGGAGATCGCCCGGCAGGGTGCAGCGCTCGGCTGCAAGGAGGCGCTCTTCACGCTCGGCGACGCGCCCGAGGAGCGGTGGGACGCCGCGCGCACCTGGCTCGAAGAAGCCGGATACGACAGCACGCTCGACTACGTGCGGGCGATGTCGATCCGGGTGCTCGAGGAGACCGGGCTGCTGCCGCACCTGAACCCGGGCGTGATGAAGTGGCAGGACCTGCAGCGGTTGAAGCCCGTCGCGCCGAGCATGGGCATGATGCTGGAGACCACCTCACGGCGGCTGTTCGAGGAGAAGGGCCAACCGCACTTCGGCTCGCCCGACAAGGACCCGGCCGTCCGGCTGCGGGTGCTCGAGGACGCCGGCCGGTCGAACGTGCCGTTCACCACCGGCCTGCTGATCGGCATCGGCGAGACGCTGGCCGAGCGGGCCGACTCGATCTTCGCGCTGCGCAAGATCGCGCGGCAGTACAACGGGATCCAGGAAGTCATCATCCAGGGGTTCCGGGTGAAGCCCGACACGGCGATGCGCAACGACGACGACGTAGCGCTGGAGGAATGGCTGGCCGCGATCGCGGTCACCCGGATCGTCCTCGGGCCGCGGATGCGCGTGCAGGCGCCGCCGAACCTGGTCGACCTGACCGAGTGCCGCGCGCTGCTCGACGCCGGTATCGACGACTTCGGCGGAGTCTCGCCGCTGACGCCGGACCATGTGAACCCGGAGCGTCCGTGGCCGCAGATCGACGACCTGGCCAAGGTGACCGCGGACGCCGGATTCACCTTGCGGGAAAGGCTGACCGCGCATCCGGAGTACCTGCGTGAGCCGTGGCTCGACCCGCGACTGATCTCACACGTCGAGGCGCTGGTCGATCCCGCCACCGGGCTGGCCAACGAGGACGCGATGCCGGTCGGCCTGCCCTGGCAGGAGCCGGACGGCGGCTGGGACAGCGTGGGGCGGACCGATCTGCACACCGCGATCGACACCGAGGGACGGCGTACCGAGACTCGCTCGGACTTCGACGCGGCGTACGGCGACTGGGACGTACTGCGCGAGGACGTGGCCGCGCGTCGCGCCGCCGACTCGAGCGCCGCCGAGCAGGCACTCGACCGCACCGGCGCACCGGAGCGGATCGAGGCCGAGACGAAGGCCGCCCTCGCCGCGGCCGAGCGCGATCCGGCCGGCCTGTCCGACGCCCAGGCGCTGACGTTGATGACGGCAACAGGTCCGGCACTCGACGCGCTGGCGTCGTTGGCGGATGACTTGCGCAAGGCAACGGTCGGCGACGACGTGACGTACGTCGTCAACCGCAACATCAACTTCACCAACGTCTGCTACACCGGCTGCCGGTTCTGCGCCTTCGCCCAGCGGCGGACCGATGCGGATGCGTACTCGCTGTCGATGGACGAGGTCGGCCAACGCGCCGAGGAAGCCTGGGTGATCGGCGCCACCGAGGTCTGCATGCAGGGCGGCATCCACCCCGACCTTCCCGGTACGGCGTACGCCGACCTGGTCCGGGCGGTTAAGGACCGGGTGCCGGACATGCACGTCCACGCGTACTCGCCGATGGAGATCGTCAACGGCTCGGTCCGCACCGGGCTGTCGATCGAGGACTTCCTGATCTCGGTGAAGGAGGCCGGGCTGGACAGCATCCCCGGGACCGCGGCCGAGATCCTCGACGACGACGTCCGCTGGATCCTCACCAAGGGGAAGTTGCCGACGGCAACGTGGATCGAGGTGATCAGCACCGCGCACAAGGTCGGACTGCCGTCCAGCTCGACGATGATGTACGGCCACGTCGACGCGCCGCACCACTGGGTCCAGCACCTGCGCACGATCGCCGCCGTCCAGGACCAGACCGGTGGGTTCACCGAGTTCGTGCTGCTGCCGTTCATCCACCAGAACTCGCCGATCTACCTGGCCGGCGTGGCACGACCGGGTCCGACGTACGACGAGAACCGCGCGGTGCACGCGATGGCGCGGATCATGCTGCACGGCCGGATCGACAACATCCAGTGCTCGTGGGTGAAACTCGGTGTCGACGGCTGCGTCGCGGTCCTCAACGGCGGCGTCAACGACATCGGCGGCACCCTGATGGAGGAGACGATCAGCCGGATGGCCGGCTCGAAGCACGGCTCCCGCAAGTCGATCGCCGAACTCACCGCGATGGCCACGGCCGCCGGTCGCCCGGCCCGCCAACGCACCACGACGTACGGCGATGTCCCGTCGCGGCCGTCGGTCGAACTCGCCTGAGACGCTCGCCGGTTGGTGTCTGGTCCCCAGCAGCACCAGACACCAACCAGGCGGCATTCCCTTGCACTACAGGGAAACGCCGACCGCGCCTGATGTCGGTCGCCACCTCACTGGCGACCGGCACCGCTGTCGGCGCGGCCGGCGTCCTGCTGTTGCCCCGAGAGGGCAGTCGGCCCGAAGGAGGGTGGGCCCGGCAGCTCATTCCGTGACCGGCAGGGGAGGTACAGTCCGGTCGCGGACGGGAGCACATCGGAAACACCTGGAGCCTGTGTCAGCGACCCGTCCGTCGCCGACAGCAGAACGTTGTCACGCGGCCACAGTCGCGGACCATCCCCCGGATCAAACATTTGCATTGCCTTTGAACAAGACAACACTCTGTAGATAGATCCTCACTTTCCGTGCAGATGTTGCCTTCCGCAACAACAGAACCGCTGATCCGACAACCGCCCACCCGCAGCGAGCCCGATGAACCGTGCCCGAAAAGTGATCTACAGAGACAGAGCACTGCCAGCGCTCGCGACCAATCCGGCCTAGACCTCTCGACCACTCGAACCCACCACAGACCGCTGCCGAGCTGTTCCGCTGGACCTGCACCGAGCTGACCCGCTGAGCCGGAGTACCGAGCTGTTCCGCTGGGCCGGCACGTGGGACGCAAATGCAGCAGCGGCCTGCCTCCGAGCGTGCTCGGGGCGGGCCGCTGGGTTTCGGGCTAGTACGGGTAGGTGTCGTCGCGGCGGGTGGGGTCGAGGTCCCAGAGGGAGAACTCGACGACCTTGTGCGACTCTTCGCCGCCGGCCGGGGTGAGGCCGGCGTTGTCGTAGTCCTTGGAGCCGAGGCCGTCGAGGTAGCAGAGCAGCTCGAACGCCGACTGCGCGTCCTCGATGTCGTCGATCACCTCGTCGTTCTGCGCCTCGTCCGCCCGGCTCCGGACGTACTGCACGAACGCTTCCGGATCAGTCACCACGAAGTCGTACCGGGCCTGGTAGCTGAGCCGCACGCCGTTCTCCGGCAGCAGCGGCTCCTCCAGTTCGTCGAGCTCGTCCAGGCTGCTGCCCTCGACCATCTCCCGGTAGTCCTCGGGGTCGTCGAAGTCGTCCGGCCCGAGCGGCAGGTCGTCCAGCTCGTCGGGGTCGTAGGAGTCGATCCCGAGGAAGATGTCACCCCAGCCTCGTTCGTGGACGGCGTCCGCGAGCGCCCGGGCCTGGACCCGGACGTTCTCGATCGCGCCGGTGGCCCGCAGGTCGTGCAGGTCCAGAGCGTCGGCCTGCTCCAGCAGCACCCGGGCGAGTTCGCGGGCGGCCTCGGCGGCCGACGCGGGTTCGATCGGCTCACTCATGCTGCGACGGTACAACCATCGGCACATCGACCGCCGCGCCCGGTACGCCGAACGCGTCGACGAGGTCCACCGCGACCGGCCGGACCGCGGCACACAGCTCGTTCACCAGCGCCGTGATCCCCTTCGACCGCCCCGGCGACAACCGCCCGTGCTCGAGGTACCAGGCTCGCTCCGCCTCGATCGTCGCCAGCGCGTGCAGGTCGTAGACGTCCTTCAACTGTTCGCGAATCTCCTCCGGAGCATTCTGCACAGCGGTCTGGAACGCCTCGAGCACGATCCGGTCCACATGCGCCCGCCCGGCCGCGATGACGTGGTCCTGGCACCGGTTGAACACCTCGAACGGCTCGTCACCCGCATCGATCCCGCCCTTCAACCGCCGCGCGACCCCGGACAGCATGTGCTCCTCCCGGAACCGCAGCAGCCCCGAGTGGTACGCGTCGTCCCGCAACCCGGCATCAGGGTCGGCCGCATCGTTCCGATTCGGTACGACGTCCCGCAGCCGCTCGATCAACGGTCGCAGCGCCGCCTTCTCGACCGCGATCTCCACCGCTTGGGCCGCGATGAAGCGAGCCGTCCCGAGCGGGTCGAGCTTCCCGAACGACTCCCGATAGTCCGTCAGCAGACCCTTCGCGACCAGCTGCAGCAGGACGGTGTTGTCCCCCTCGAAGGTGGTGAACACCTCCGTGTCCGCCTTCAGCGTCGCCAGCCGGTTCTCCGCCAGATAGCCGGCCCCACCGCACGCCTCGCGACACGTCTGGATCGTCTCGGTCGCATGCCACGTCCCGAGCGCTTTCGTCCCGGCGGCCTGCGCCTCCAACGCGCGCCGGTCATGCTCGTTGCTGCTGTCATCGAAAATCCGCACGAACTCGTCCACCAACTCCGCCTGAGCGAAGTGCAGCGCGTAGGTCCGGGCGAGCAACGGCAGCAACCGCCGTTGATGCATCCGATAGTCGAGCAGCAACGCCTCGTCAGCACTCCCCGGAGCACCGAACTGCCGTCGCTGAGCGCCGTACCGGATCGCGATCGTGAGTGCGACCTTGCTCGCGTTGATCGCGGCCCCACCGACCGACACTCGGCCCTGCACCAATGTGCCGAGCATGGTGAAGAACCGGCGGTCCGGATTCTCGATCTCACTCGCGTAATTGCCCTCAGCATCAACCTGGGCATACCGGTCGAGCAGCGCCTCCCGTGGCACCCGGACCTGATCGAACACGATCCGCCCGTTGTCCACTCCGTTCAGCCCGAGCTTCGGTCCGCAGTCGGACAACGTGACGCCGGGCATCGGCGTACCGTCCTCCGATCGGATCGGAACCAGCAGACAGTGCACGCCGTGTGTCTCACCGCCGACCACGAGCTGCGCGAACACCGCCGCCATCCGCCCGTGCCGCGCCGCGTTGCCGATGTAGTCCTTGCGCGCGGCCGGGGTCGGTGTGTGGACGACGAACTCCCCGGTCGCGGCGTCGTACGTCGCTGTCGTGTCGAGAGCCTGGACGTTCGAGCCGTGCCCGGTCTCGGTCATCGCGAAGCACCCCAGCAGCCGGCCGCCGATCGCGTCCGCCAGGTATTGCTCGTGATGCCGCTCGGTCCCCAGGTGCAGGATCGCCCCGGCGAACAGGCCGAACTGCACCCCGGCCTTCACCATCAGCGAGAGATCCCCGAAGGCCATCGTCTCGAACCCGGCGATGAACCCGCCGAGGTCGCCCTCACCGCCGAACTCCTTCGGGAAGCCGCGGGCCGGATGGCCCTGCGCGGTGGCTCGCTGCAGCAACTCGAGCACCTTGTCGCGGTACTCGTCCCGCGGCAGCCTGACGGCCAGGTCGTACAGCTCCGTGTCGGCGGCCAGCTCTGCGCGCACGACGTCCCGCGCCGCCTTGTGCGGCCCGTCCAGGTAGTCCCGCAACCCCGATGTCCTCATACCCCTAACTTATGCGTCGCGGTGACCACTTTCCGTCACCATCGTGTGACTGTGGACAACTCGCGTCACGACCCGCATCTGCGGCATTAGAATGACGATCGTGCCGAATTTGCGGATCAGTGAGGCGGCCGCGCTGCTCGGGGTCAGTGACGACACCGTGCGACGCTGGGTCGAGCAGGGCCGGCTGCCGTCGGTCCACGACGGTGGACGGATGGCGATCGACGGGCGTGCGCTCGCCTCGTTCGCCCAGCAGCTCGCGGAGTCACCCGAGCCGGGCACCACGACCGCGGCCTCGGCCCGCAACCGGATGCGGGGGATCGTCACCCGCGTCCTCAAGGACGGTGTGATGGCTCAGGTCGAGATGCAGGCCGGGCCGTTCCGCGTCGTGTCGCTGATGAGTCGCGAGGCCGCCGACGAGCTCGGTCTGGAGCCAGGTGTGGTGGCCGTCGCCTCGATCAAGTCCACCCATGTCGTGGTCGAAATCCCGGAGGCCTGATGTTCCGTCGTACCGCGCTCGTCGCGCTGACCGCCGTCGCGGCGCTGACCCTGGCCGCCTGTGGTGACGACAGCCCGGCCGCCTCGTCGAGTGGCTCCAGTACGACGAACCTGTCGGGCACGGTCACTGTGTTCGCGGCGGCCTCGCTGACCGGGTCGTTCACTCAGCTGGGCAAGGACTTCGAGAAGGCCAATCCGGGTGTGAAGGTGGTCTTCAACTTCGCCGGCAGCTCGGCCCTGGCTCAGCAGATCAACCAGGGCGCGCCGGCCGACGTGTTCGCCTCGGCGGCACCGAAGAACATGGACCAGGTGACCGACAAGAACACCCCGACAACGTTCGTGCAGAACACGCTGGAGATCGCTGTACCGAAGGGGAATCCGGCCAAGATCACCGGGCTGAAGGACTTCGCGGACAAGAACAAGAAGATCGCGCTGTGCGCCGCGCAGGTCCCGTGCGGGGCCGCGGCGGACAAGGTGTTCAAGGCGGTCGGGATCACGCCGGAGCCGGACAGCCTGGAGCAGGACGTCAAGGCCGCGCTGACGAAGGTCAGCCTCGGTGAGGTCGACGCGGCGCTGGTTTACAAGACCGACGTACTCGCCGCCAAGGACAAGGTGGAGGGCATCGAGTTCCCCGAGGCCGACAAGGCGATCAACGAGTACCCGATCGCCACGCTGACCAAGGCCCCGAACGCGGCCGGCGCCAAGGCGTTCGTCGACTATGTCCTCTCCGACCAGGGCAAGGCCGTCCTCACCGCCGCTGGGTTCGACGCACCGTGAGTCGTAGGCGCAGGAGCACGAGCGGGCGACTGCCCCTCGTTCTCCTGCTGCCTGCGCTGCTCGGTCTGGCGTTCCTACTGATCCCACTGATCGGACTGCTGGCCAAAGCGCCTTGGTCAACGCTGCCGGGCCGGTTGTTCAGCGCTGACGTCTGGCAGGCGCTGCGGCTGTCTCTCGTGTGCGCAACGCTCGCGACTCTCATCTGCCTTGTGTTGGGCATTCCACTGGCGTGGCTGCTCGCTAGAGGGTCGGTGCCGGGCCGCGGGCTCATCCGGGCGCTTGTCACAGTCCCGTTGGTGCTGCCGCCGGTCGTGGGCGGTGTTGCCTTGCTCTTGGTGCTGGGACGGCGCGGACTGATCGGTGAACGCCTGGATCTCTGGTTTGGCTTCTCCCTGCCCTTCACAACAGCCGGAGTGGTCGTTGCAGAAGCGTTCGTCGCTATGCCGTTCCTGGTGATCTCGGTAGAGGGCGCACTACGTGCAGCCGATCCCCGGTACGAGGAGGCGGCCGCAACACTCGGTGCGGGCCGCTGGCTGACGTTCCGCCGCGTCACCCTGCCGTCTATCGCTCCAGGTGTCGTGGCGGGCGCCGTACTGTGCTGGGCTCGTGCACTTGGGGAGTTCGGCGCCACCATCACCTTTGCGGGCAATCTGCCCGGCCGTACGACGACGATGCCGCTAGCGGTGTATCTGGCGTTGGAGACCGACCCGGACGTGGCCGTCGTACTGAGTCTGGTGCTGCTGCTCGTGTCGGTCGTCGTACTGGCGTGTCTGCGCGAGCGCTGGATCAGTGGGTTGCGATGACTCTGTACGCCGATGTGCGAGTGAGCCGTGGAGCCTTTGAGCTCTCACTGGACCTGGTGGTCGAGCCTGGCGAGGTTGTCGCGTTGCTGGGACCTAACGGCGCCGGCAAGACCACAGCGCTCCGCGCGATCGCCGGTCTGCTGCCTGTTGGTGCTGGCCGCATCGCACTGGAAAACGAGGTGTGGGACGAGCCGCCGAGGGCCTTCCGTACGCCGGACCGGCGGCCGATCGGCGTGGTGTTCCAGGACTACCTACTCTTCAATCACCTGACCTGCTTGGAGAACGTTGCTTTCGGGCTGCGGGCTCGCGGTGTCGACAAGCACGCGGCCCGTGCGGAGGCGTTGCGATGGTTGGAGGCTGTTGGGCTCGCGGCGTTCGCCCGCACCCGGCCCCGCACGCTGTCCGGTGGCCAAGCGCAGCGGGTGGCGCTCGTGCGGGCGTTGGCGACCAGCCCGGAGGTGCTGCTTCTGGATGAGCCGCTGGCCGCGTTGGACGCCAGCACGACGCTTCATGTCCGGGCTGAACTTGGTCAGCACCTTCAACGGTTTCCCGGACGGACTCTGCTCGTCACGCACGACCCACTCGACGCCATGGTGCTCGCGGATCGTCTGGTGATCGTCGAGGACGGCCGGGTCGTCCAGGAGGGGCGTCCGACCGACATAGCCCGCCGGCCCCGCACCGACTACGTTGCCCAACTGGTGGGTCTGAACCTGTACCGCGGCACCGCCTCCGGCACCACAGTCCACCTCACCGACGGCGGCACCATCACCCTCGCCGAACCTGCGGACGGTCCGGTCCATGTTGCCTTCCCGCCCACTGCGGTCAGCTTGTACGTCGACCCGCCATCAGGCAGTCCCCGTAACACCTGGCCCGCCGTGGTCACCGGCATCGAACAACACGCCCACACCGTCCGAGTCCGACTGTCCGCCACCCCCACCGGACCCGACACCCTCCTGGCCGACATCACCCCAGCGGCGGTAGCTGACCTGCACCTCTCTCCCGGCCAACCCCTCCACGCCACCCTCAAAGCCACCGAGATCCACACCTACCCCAACTGACCCACCCACGCGTGCTACGCACCCGCTCCTGCGTCGCAGTCGCGTTCACCGGTTGGCGGCCAGGACTGCGGCGAGGCCCTCTTGTAGGTCTTTGACGAAATACTCGGGGACCTCCAGCGACGGGAAATGTCCCCCGCTTTCGGGTGACCTCCATCGGACGATCTGTCGGTACCGCTCTTGTGCCCAGGCGCGCGGATACTTCTCGATGTCGCCGGGATACATGGTGATTGCTGACGGGACGTCGACCCGAAGTTCGGGGTCCAGCGAGTTGTGGCTCTCGTAGTAGATGCGGGCCGCCGATGCGCCGGTCCGCGTCAGCCAATACAAGGTGACGTCGTCAAGAACGCGGTCTCTGGAAATCGTCTCGAACGGGCTGTCTTCGGTGTCTGACCACTCGGCGAACTTGTCGAGGATCCACGCAAGAAGCCCGACCGGTGAGTCGACGAGCGAGTAGCCGATGGTCTGCGGCCGGGTCGCCTGCTGCTTCGCGTACGCCGCGCGGTGGCGCCAGAAATCGTGGGTTTCCTCGGTCCACTCGCGCTCGACCGCCGTCAGCCCGTCCGTTGTCAACCCGGGCGGTCCCGCCGCGAACGTTGTGTGGATGCCGAGAACGTGCGCCGGGAACCTGCCGCCGAGAACCGTGGTGATATTGCCTCCCCAGTCGCCGCCGTGGGCTGCGAACTTGCTGTAGCCGAGCCTTCCCATCAGCTCCACCCATGCGGCCGCGATCTTTTCCGTTCCCCACCCGGTGGTGGCCGGCTTGTCGCTGTAACCAAAGCCCGGCAGCGACGGGACCACGACGTGGAACGCCGGCGCGTCCGCATCTTTCGGATCTGCCAGCTCGTCGACAACATCGATGAACTCGGCAATGCTGCCTGGCCAGCCGTGCGTCAAGATCAGAGGAGTGGCATCAGCGCGCGCGGATCGGCGGTGCAGGAAGTGGATTCCCAGATCATCGATGGTCGTGCGGAACTGGCCGATCCGGTCAAGGCGATCTTCGAACGACCGCCAGTTGTACCCGGTGCGCCAGTAGTTCACGACATCGACGAGGTCGGCGAGCGGAACGCCCTGTTCCCATCGGCGAGGGTCGGGCGCGGCGCGATAGACCGTCTCGGCCTCCGGTAGCCGCGCCGCGGCCAATCGCGCGCGCAGATCGTCGAGGTCGGCGTCAGTTGCGTGGGCTTCAAATGCTTGCACGTCGCTGGTTGGGCGGGGCATGGGACCTCCTGGCCATCGCGGAACCGGCTGCGAACCATTGCGAACCGTCTAAGACGGTTCTACCAGGTCTTCACGTCAGCGCGCAACCAGCTAAGGTGGTTCCATGCGTACTGAATTCCCTGACTTTCGCCTCGGTAGCGTGCTGGCGACCAGCTTCACGGGGACTCTGTCGGAGCGTCAGGGCGACGCTGTGGAGCGCATTCCCACACCGCAGCGACTCGTCGACTGGCTGGCAGTGAGCGGCCTCGCCGTGGACTCCTGCACCACCGCCCAGCTCGAACTCGCCCGGGACCTCAGGGAGTCGATTCACGCCGCCGCGACAGCGGCCGCGCTCCAGGACGCTCTCCCCGCATCTGCTGTCCAAGTCATCAATGACTGCAGCGCTCAGGGTCGGGCCGCGGCTGTTCTGACGCCCGAGGGTAAGCGGCGATGGCAGCTCAGCTCGGCTTCCTGCGTGGAGGATGCCCTCAGCGTGATCGCCGCCGACGCGATCAGCATCATCGCCGGCGAACGAGACGGAAAATTGGCCTTGTGCGCATCACCGACCTGCCAAGCCGCCTTCTTCGACACCAGCCAAAGTCGCACCCGCAGATGGTGTGACATGAACACGTGCGGGAATCGTCAGAAGAAGGCGCGCTTCAGGGCCAACCAGCGCAAGAACTCCACATCAGCGGAGTGATCGCGGATGCGGCGGGGGCCAGTGGGCAGCGTGTCAGGACGATGTGGTGAGTGAGGGGCGTGCGGCGTAGCGATTGGTGCTATGGGCAACTCACGTCGGCTGCTGTCGAGGAATGCGAGCTAATTGGTCTCGTCGACGAGTACGCCTGGGCTTGCGAGCGGCGCTTGACGAGCAATGCGTATCGCCAACCGCCCGGGGGTTGGGACGAGGATGAAGTCTGGCCGTTTCAGGACGTGGGACTCTGAAGCGGAGACTGGTCAGCCCAGTTGGTGGTCCCAGGCCAGCTGGAGGAGGGCGGCGCCGGCGGCTTGCATCGGTTCGTGGCGGGTGTAGGTGTTGATGAATTCGGCGGTGAACGGCTTGGGCGTCAGGAGTTGGCCCTCCTCGTTGCTTTTGGCAACCTTGGGGAAGAGAGTGTCGAAGAGCTCTGCGTCTATGGAGAGCACTGTCAGGAGGTCGGTGGCGAAGGTCAGGGGGTCTACGCCTAGGCCTACGCAGTACGCGCGGATGCTGCCGTTGGCCAACGCGTCTGTCAGGTCGGCGGCAAAGGGCCAGGTTTTGTAGTTGATGGAGTGGGTGTACGTCTCTGGTAGGCCTAGTAGTTCTTCGGAGAGTTCGCGGATGAGGTTTCGCCAGAGGGAGAAGTCGGTGTTTTCGTCTGCGGTTGGTTGGAAGATGCCGGACGGAACTACCTGGTAGAGGCCGCCGGCGTGGCCGACTTTGGCGGGGTCGCGCCAGTGGAGGTAGAAGGTTGAGCCGGCTGACGTGTCGCTGCGGATGGTCAGGGTGCTGATGGCGACGTTGACCGGGCGGCGGGTCGGGTCGCAGGGGTCGCCGATGGTACGGCGGAGTTCGTGGCGGTCGGCGGCGTACTCGTGGGCGGCGGCTTCGCCGGTGTTGATGCTGTCGAAGTATGTGCCGCGGCCGAAGCGCAGTACGGGACGCGCCGCGGCCAGGTCGGCGGTTAGTAGGCGGTAGGTGGGGCGGTTCTCGAAGACTGCTGGTCGCGCTAGGTCGGCGATGGTTTCGGCATACGACGCGTAGCGGGTGCCGTCGGGGCGGAGCGGAAGGGACGTCTCAAGGCCAGGTCCGTCAAAGGTCGCGTCGGGGTCGAACTCCAGGTGCACCGAGGTGAGGGGCAACGGGGCCGAAGGGATCCAGTGGGCCGGAGCTAGGAGCGGGGTCCCCGCGACCCGGCGATCGGCGGGATAGTCAGCAGCGGCCTCCACGCCTAGGCGGTAGCGGCTCTCGACCAAGTGGCGGCGCTCCGCCAGCCAGAGGTCAGAAGGCAAGAACATGAAGCAGTCCCACCAGCGAGGCCGCGCCAACTATCTCGCCGGCGGCTATCCGGTCACTGATGGAGTCGAGGCGGATCCACTCGACACGCGCTGCTTCGTTGATGTCGGTCGGCGGGCCGATGTGCTCGGCGCCGTGCGAGACGAAGAGCAGGTTCTCGGCGTCCGTCGTACCGACCGAAGGCTGGAGAGAGACCAGCGGCTCCACGTTCCTCGGCCGCCAGCCGGTCTCCTCCTCGACTTCACGAGCCGCAGTGATCGCCGGATCCTCGTCGGGGTCGACGTAGCCGCCGGGTAGTTCCCACACCCAGCGATCGATGATGAAGCGGTGCCGCCACATCATCAGGACGTGTTCGCGACTGTCGTCGAGCACGACCATCATCGCGGCCTTCGGCATCCGCAGGATGTATTGCTCGAAGCGTGCGCCGTCGGGTAGTTCGACGGAGGCGATGCTCAGGCGGAGCCGGCGGGTGTTGTCGACTACTCGCTCGCTGTGGATGGTCCACGTCGTTGTCACACGGCGACACTAGTCGGCCGGGCACGAGCGACAGATTCGGAAGTTACGGGTTGTGATGGCGTTGGGACGGATTGACATGTTGTCACGGGGGGATTTGCGCTCAGACGGCGCATCCGGGTTACGAAGAGTGTTTAGTTACTCACTCGTAGTGTGTGGGTTCTTCACACGAGAGTGATGACATCGTGCACTACGACGACCCCCGTCGGGGTGCCCAAGATGTGCGGGGCACCACGAAGGGGGGTCGGACAGTTATGCGTGACGGAGCGCAGGAGAGTTACGAGTTCTATTGCCTGGCGGATCGGACGTTCTACGAGACGCCGGCCAATCGTGGTGCCCAGCATCCTGACTTCGCGTTGTGTGCGCGGGAGGTGCCGGACGGCTGGCAGCATGCGCCCGGCGAAACGTGGATGCACTACGCGCCCAGCGACCTGAAGCTCCCGCAGCAGGGCTGGAAGATCCACATCTCGGCACGGCTCGCCGATGTCGAGCAGACGCTCGAGGCGGTCTGGGAGTACTGCGTCCCGCGCGGGATCGCGTTCAAGTTCCTCCGCAACGAGCCCGTACTGGTGATGGTCAACTCGAAGTCCGCGCCGCGTGGTTCGAGCGGCAAGCTGGTGACGATCTACCCGGCGGACGAGGCGCAACTGCACACCACCCTGACCGAGCTCGACGAGATCCTCCAGGGCGTCGAAGGCCCTTATATTCTGAGCGATCTTCGCTATTCCGAAGGCCCGCTCTTCGTGCGGTACGGCGCCTTCGTGAGCAGGTTCTGTCTGTCGCCCACCGGCGAGCGGGTGCTCGCCGTCGAGGACGACCAGGGCCGGCTCGTCCCGGACCACCGCAGTCCGACGTTCTCGGTGCCGCCGTGGGTCACGCTGCCTGCGTTCCTGCAGCCGCATCTCGACGCCCGCAACGCGGTCACCACGAACGAGCTCGCGTACACGATCGACGGCGTCATCCAGTTCTCCAACGGCGGCGGGGTGTACCTCGGCCACCACACCGAGACCGGCGAACGCGTAGTCCTCAAGGAGGGCCGCCCGCACGCCGGTCTCGACATGGCCGGGCGTGATGCGGTCGCCCGGGTCAGCCACGAACGCGACATCCTCGAGCAGCTCGACGGCCTGGACGTCGTACCGCGGACGCATGACTATCTGCAGCTCGGTGAGCACCACTTCCTCGTGCAGGAGCACATCGATTCGGTGTCCTTGCAGCGAGAGCTGGTACGGCGCTATCCCCTGACCCATCCGGATGCGACCGAAGCCGAGAAGGCCGAGTACGCCGCCTGGGCCACCGAGATGGTCAGCAAGGTCGAGGACGCGGTCGGGCAACTGCACGGTCGCGGAGTCGTGTTCTGCGACCTGCACCCGGACAACGTCCTGCTCGACGGCAACGGCCGGCTGACGCTGATCGACTTCGAGGTCGCGACCCGGGCCGAGGACAAGGCACGGTCGACGCTCGCCCACCCGGGCTACGCGGCACCGCCGGATCGCCAGGGCGTCGACGTGGACCGCTACGCACTCGCCTGCGTCGCGCTCGGTGTCTTCGCCCCGCAGGCCACAATCCTGCTCAATCTCAGTCCAGGCAAGGCGTTCCAGCTCGCCGACATGATCACCGAGACCTTCCCGGTGCCCAGGGCAACGATTGACGCCGCGGTCAGGACCATCTGTCCGCAGCAGACGGACGACTTCAAGAACGTCGCCCTTCCCGGCAAGGCCGAGTGGTCCGACGTACGCGACGCACTCACGAGAGCTATCGTCGCCAGCGCGACGCCGGAGCGGACCGACCGACTGTTCCCCGGTGACATCGCCCAGTTCCGAGACGGCGGCGGCATCGACATCGCTACCGGCGCCGCGGGCGTCCTGTACGCACTCGCGAAGACCGGTGCCGGCCGGTTCCCGGAGTACGACGACTGGCTGCGCAAGCGGACTCTGGACACCGAGACCGGCCCCGGCCTGTACGACGGCCTCGCCGGCGTAGCGCATGTCCTCGACGAGCTCGGCTACCGCCAGGACGCACTGGACCTGGTCGACCGTACCCTCGCCGACGACTGGAGCTCTCGCGAGCTGGGACTGCATTCCGGACTCGCCGGCATCGGCTTGAACCTCCTGCACTTCGACACCGAGCCGAACCTTCGGGCCAAGGCAGTGCGGGTGCTCGATCTGGTCGCCGACCGGCTCGGCGACGTCACCGACGTAACGGAGATCAGTGGCGGCCAGCACGCGCGAGCCGGGTTGATGTACGGCTCGTCGGGACCGGCGCTGCTGTTCCTGGCAGCGTTCGAGCAACTGGGCGACACCGGCCTGCTGGATCTGGCGGAGATCGCCATCAGGCAGGACCTCAAGAGATGCACGACAACGCCCGACGGCATGCTTCAGGTGAACCAGGGCTGGCGAACGCTGCCTTACCTCGAAGAAGGTTCGGCCGGGGTCGCGCTCGTCCTCGAGCGGTACCTGCGCCACCGTCCGTCCGAAGAGCTCGCGACCATCCTCGGTGAGCTGCAGCGAGTGACGCACTGCTCCTACTACGTCCAGCCCGGCCTGTTCATGGGTCGCGCCGGTCTGCTCCTGACCGCCGCCGCACTCGGCGAGGAGCAGGCAACGGTCGACGACCTGCTGTACGGGCTCGGTTGGCACGCGATGCCGTTCGAAGGCGGCCTCGCGTTCCCCGGCAACCAGTTGCTCCGTCTCTCGATGGACCTGGCGACCGGATCGGCCGGCGTCCTGCTGGCCCTGGGAGCCGCGCTGCACGACGCTCCGGTGTCCCTCCCGTTCCTCGGACCTCCCCAGTGGTCCGAGTCTCTGTCCCGACGATCTGCACCAAAGGGGGTGTAAAGAACATGGCACTTCTCGACCTTCAGGGTCTGGAGACCCCGGGCTACGGCGGCGGCCACCACCACGGTGGTTCCACGCTGACCGTGCTGGGCTGCGCTTCGCAGCGCCCGAGCAACCTGAGCCTTCTGCTCTGCCACTGATCGGTCCCTGGGCAACCAGGTTCTGAAGGCCCTGGGTGGGCGGCAATACCCACCCAGGGCCGAACCTGCATTCCGCCCCGGTTCACCGAACAGCTGAGCAGTCGGGCAACGGGCCGCAGCGCTCGCCCGCTCGGCCCGTGCGCGCCCCCAGCAACGGCTCGTGTTCTTCTCAGTCGGAAGGAGCACCGCACTTGTCCAACCCCGTGCAGTCCTATCCATGCGCCGAGCGGCTCCCGCTCGTGGAGCAGGTGCACGGCCACCCCGTCGCGGACCCGTACCGCTGGCTCGAGGACGCGACGTCCGCCGACACCCAGCAGTGGCAGGCGAGCCAGGACGAGCTCTGGCTGCACCACGCCGCCACACTGTCCGGCCGGTTCCGGTTCCGCACCCGGGTGAAGATCCTTTCGAACGTCGGCACCGTCTCGTCCCCGACCTGGCGCGGCAGCCGCTGCTTCACCGTCCGCCGCGACCCGGGGCAACAACATCCCGTCCTGTACGTCGACGAAACGATCCTCGTCGACCCGATTCAGCTCGACCCGTCCGGGCTCACCACCCTGGACAGCTGGCAACCGTCGCCCGACGGCGATCTCGTGGCGTTCCAGGTCTCCCGAGGTGGCGACGAGCAGTCCGTCCTCCACGTCCTCGACGTGACCACCGGCGACGTCGTGGACGGCCCGATTGACGGCTGCCGATACTCCCCCATCGCCTGGCTCCCGGACGGAAAATCCTTCTATTACGTACGTTTCCGCCAGGTACGACGCCATACGCTCGGCGAGCCGGACACCACGGTCCTCGCCGACGAAGCGTCGTACGGGCTGGAGATCAGCAACGACGGGCGCTGGCTCACGATCTCAGCCGTCCGCGGTACGGCGAACGACCTCTGGCTGGCCGACCTCAGCATCGACGAGCCGCCCACTCCGATCCAGCAAGGCGTCGACGCACTCACCGTGATGTCGGTCGGCCCGGACGGTCGCCTGTACGTCGTCACGACGAAGGACGCCCCGACCGGCCGGATCTGCATCGGGGATCCCGCCAGCCCACGTGTCTGGCACGAGTTCATCAGCCCCGGCGCACCACTGACCGGCCTCGCGGTCCTCGACGACGTACTGCTCGTCAGCACGACCAGCGAGATCGCCGTCCACGACCGCGCCACCGGCAACCGGATCGGCGACGTCGAACTACCCGGCGTCGGCTCGATCGGATCCTTGACCACCCGCCCGGACGGCGGACACCAAGCCTGGTTCAGCTACACCGACAGCGTCACGCCATCAGCCGTCTACTGCTACGACGACACAACCGGCCGTACGGCGCTGTGGTCCCAAGCGCCAGGCGCAACAGCAGAAGCCGTGTCACACCGAATCACCTGCACCGCCCCGGACGGCACCGAGCTCGAACTGCGGGCGATCGCCAAGCCGGGCCATCACGGTCCGCGGCCCACGATCCTCTACGGGTACGGCGGTTTCGGCCGGTCGCTCACTCCGACGTACTCGGCCTTCACCGTCGCGTGGGTCGAAGCCGGCGGTGTCTTCGTGACGGCCAACGTCCGGGGCGACGCAGCGTCCCACCGGGCCGGCATCCTCGACCAGAAGCAGCAGGTCTTCGACGACTTCATCGCCGCAGCCGAGCACCTGATCGCGGAGGGGTGGACCACTGCGGACCAGCTCGCGCTGTGCGGTGAGTCGAACGGCGGTCTCCTGGTCGCTGCCGCGCTGACCCAACGCCCGGAGTTGTTCGCCGCCGCCGTCTGCTCAGCGCCGTTGACGGACATGGTCCGCTACGAACTGTCCGGACTGGGCGAGCGCTGGGTGCCGGAGTTCGGATCCGCAACGGATCCCCAGCAGTTCGCGAACCTGCTGTCGTACTCGCCATACCACCGGGTGACAGACAGCGTGAGGTATCCGGCCGTTCTGTTCACTGTGTTCGGCAACGACACCCGCGTAGATCCCTTGCACGCGAGGAAACTCGCCGCCGCGCTGCAGCACGCCACTGCCAGTCAGCGGCCAGTCCTCCTCAGACTCGACCCAGACGCAGGTCACGCGACCGGAGCGGCCGGCAAGGGCATCAGCTTGGCGGCCGACATGCTGGCGTTCGTCGCCGAGCAGACCGGGCTGGACACATGATCACCTTCGGATCGGTGGTCAAGCACGGCCGGGGCTGGTTGCCGCTCATCGGGTTGAACGCGCTGATCGGCAGCAGCGTGACCCTGGCGCTGCCCACGATCCTCGGCCGTTCGGTCGACTCGATCGTCGCCGGCACCGGCTACACGCAATGGCTGATGGCAGCGGCAGGCTTCATCGCACTCGGGATCGCGGCCAGCCTGATCGACGCGTTCGCCGGCGCCGCCTGTGTCGCCGAGACCACTGCCTGGTTGCGGCACCGCCTGGTCAAGCAGATCGTCCACGGCGGCCCGGAAGGCACTCGCGACTTCGAGACCGGCGATCTCGTCACCCGCGTCTCCGCGAACGCCACCGACGCCGCTCAGGCCGGCCCGGCGGCCGTCACCGCGATCGCCGCCATCGCACCGCCCGCCGGAAGTCTCGTCCTGTTGGCCGTGATCGATCCTTGGCTGGCCGCGGCCTTCTTCGGCGGCGTGCTGCTGGTGATCGCGGTCCTCTGGACCTTCGCCCGACGGACAGCCGACGTCAGCCTCGCCTACCAGGAGACCCAGGGCCGGATCGCCTCACTCCTGTCCGAGTCGCTCACCGGCATCCGCACGATTGCAGCCGCCGGTACGACGGCCCGTGAGGAGCGACGCATCCTCAGTCGCCTCCCCGAGCTCCACAAGCACGGCGTCGTCACCTGGCGCATCCTGGCCCGCTCCGGCGCGCAGGCCGCGGTCGTCGGTCCGCTCGTGCTGGTCGCCGTACTGGCGGTCGGCGGTCTCCAACTCGTGGCCGGTCAGATCACCGCCGGCGAACTGTTCGCCGCGTCCCAGTACGCCGTCCTCGGCGCCGGCCTGGGCAACCTGACCGGCGTGATCGGGGAGATCGCCCGAGCGCGCGCCGGTGTGCACCGGACAGCCGAGGTGTTGTCGACGGAGACCATCGGGTACGGGACGTTGCCGATCCCGACCGGGCCCGGACAATTGACGTTCGACAGCGTCAGCGTGGTGGCGGGCGGGAATGTCCTGCTGGACAACGTGACGCTCGACCTGCCCGGTGGTGCGACCGTGGCCGTCGTCGGTCCGAGCGGAGCCGGGAAGTCGATCCTCGCCGCGGTTGCCGCGCGGCTGCGCGATCCGTCGAATGGTCAGGTGTCGCTGGACGGCGTACCGCTGCAAGCAGTCAGCCGGCGGGCGCTGCGCAGTGCGGTCGGGTGCGCGTTCGAGCGCCCGCAACTGGTCGGTCGCACCATCGGTGACGCGATCGAGCCGAGAGCCGTCAGCCCGGTCCGGACCCTGGCGGCCGCCCGCGCGACGCATGCGCACGACTTCGTCAGCCGCCTGCCGGACGGGTACTTCACGTCGTTGCGCAAGGCACCGATGTCCGGCGGTGAGCGGCAACGACTCGGGCTGGCGCGGGCCTGGTCGGCGAACCGGCTGCTGGTGCTCGACGACGCCACCTCGAGCCTCGACACCGCGACCGAGCTGCAGATCAGCCGCACCCTCACCGAGGACCGGCACCACCGCACCCGGCTCATCATCACCCACCGTCCCGCGACCGCGGCCCGCGCCGACCTCGTCGTCTGGCTCGACCACGGCCAGGTCCGCGCCGTCGCCCCGCACGCCGACCTCTGGCAGAACTCCTCGTACCGCGAGGTCTTCGGTTGAGACGAGAGCTCTCGTACGGCGCCCGCGCACTCCGGAACCGCTCGGCCCTGAAACTGGTCGCGTGGTCGGTCCCGGAGATCCTGCCGACCGCGGTGTACGGCATCGCGGTCGCGCGGGCGACGGACAACTTCCTCGCCGGGCACGCCTGGCAAGGGATCGCCTGGCTCGGCGGACTGATCGTGGCCGCGGGCCTGGGCTCGGCCGGCGCGAAGCAGGTCTACGGCCGGCTCGGCGATCTGGTCGAGCCGGTTCGGGACGATCTGGTCCGACGGGTGGTCGCCGGCGCACTGCGCACGGGTGACGACAGTGCCGTGGCCCGGCTGAACCGGCAGGTCGAGATCGTCCGGGACACGTTCGCCGGTCTCGTTCTGGTGATCCGCAGTTTCGCGGTCACGTTGTTCGGCGTACTGGCCGGCCTGTTGTCGTTGGCGCCGGTGGTCGCGGCGTTCGTCGTACCGCCGTTCCTGCTCGGGTTCGCGTTGTCCCTGGCGGTGCTGGGGATGGCGGCGGATCGGGTCCGGGCGTCGTTGAAGGCCGATGAGGATCTGGCCGCCTCGGCCGGGATGGTATTCGGCGGCGTACGGGACATCACGGCGAGCGGGACCGAGGAGTACGCCGAGCAACTGGTCGGCGAACCGATCGAGGCGCACGCGACAGCAGAGCGCGCCTTGGCCAAGGTGGCCGCGCTCCGCACCCTGTGTTTCGCGGTCGGTGGCTGGTTGCCGCTGCTGATCCTGCTGGCGATCGGGCCGTGGCTGGTCGGGCGCGGCGTGAGCACCGGCACGCTGCTCGGTGGGCTGACGTATGTACTGATCGGTTTGCAGCCCGCGCTCAACACGGTGCTGAGTGCGTTGGGCGACAGCGGGCTGCGGTACGTGATCACGCTCGGGCGGATCCTGGACTCGGCGGCGCCGGTCGAGCGGCCGCGGCGGGTCGACGTGGTGCAGGGGTATCAGGTGCGGATGCGTGGGTTGACCTTCGCGTACGGGCCCAACGCCGAGCCGGTGCTCGACCAGCTCGAGCTGACGGTGGCCGAGGGCGAGCATCTCGCGGTGGTCGGGCCGAGCGGGATCGGTAAGTCGACGTTGGCCGGGCTCGTCTGCGGGATGCTCAAACCGACCCGCGGCCGGTTGCTGCTGGGCGACGTACTGCCCGTTGAGCTCACGACGGAGGCGCTGGCGGCGACGCGGGTGCTGATCCCGCAGGAGGCGTACGTGTTCAGCGGGTCGGTGCTGGACAACCTGGTCTACTTGTTGCCTGATGCAACGGTGCCGGAAGTCGAGGAAGCCGTCGCGGCGATCGGGGCCGGCGCGCTGATCGAGCGGATCGGCGGGTTGGCCGCTGAGGTGAAGCCGGGTGAGCTGTCGGCCGGCGAGCGGCAGTTGATCGCACTCGTCCGTGCGTACCTGTCGCCGGCGCCTCTCGTCGTGCTCGATGAGGCGACCTGCTTCCTGGACCCGGAGGCCGAGCGGCGGGCCGAGGAAGCCTTCGCCCAGCGGGGCGGCACGCTGATCGTGATCGCGCACCGGATCAGCTCGGCCCTGCGCGCGCGACGCATCCTGGTCCTGGACGGCAACAAGGCGACCATCGGCACGCACGCCACGCTCATGCGCACGTCCCGCCAGTACCGCGAGCTCCACGGCCACTGGGCCCCGACGACCACCCAGCGGCGTCAGATCCAGCCGGCGTCCTGAGCCTTCCGGATCGCCTCGATACGACTGCGCGCTCCCGTCTTGGCGAGGATGCGGGACAGATAGTTGCGCACCGTGCCCGCGCTCAGGCTGAGGGTGCGGGCGATCTCCTGCGCGGTGGCACCGGTGGTGACCTGGCGCAGCACCTCGCACTCGCGATCGGTGAGCGGATTGTCGCCCGCCTTCAACGCGGCGACAGCAAGGCGTACGTCGACCACCGGCAAGCCCTTCGCCACATCGCGAACCGCCTGCACCAGTTGATCCGTCGTCGCATCCGTCGCGATCAGACCGATTCGCGGCGCCTGCTTCACCAGGGCCAGGCTGGTCGCGGCGATCGCCTCGTGATCGATCAGCACGAGTACGCCGGGGCCGGTGAGCTTCCGGCACAGGTCCTCGATCCGGATCCGCCCTGGGAGCTGTGGATCGAGCAGTACGACGTGCGGCCGTCGGCCGGCCACGTGCAGGACGTCCTCCGACCGGTCCAGCTCGGCCACCACGTCCAGATCGTTCTCCCTTGCCAGCATCGCGGCCAGTGCACCACGCACCAATGTGCCGCGATGGCCGAGAGCTACTCGGATCACCGCCATGCCCCCATCACGTCCGTCGCCTCATCCGCCGGCCGCCGCCCACGAATCCGACATCCGGACGGCGGTGCCCGTGTTTCATCAACGACTCAACCGCCGCGATGACACGCGCAACTGCGGGAAACCGATCGGTCCGCGGCGGAAACCGGGCTGTTTCGAGCGCTTGGATACCACCGAACGTCAACGCTCAAACACGGAGGAAACCGTTCTGTTGTTGGGATTTCGCTTCATCAAGGGCAAGAAAAAACCGGGGCAGATTCGGTGAATGGTCTTGCGCTCCCGGCCCAGGTCGCACAGGATGACTCAGGTCGCGTCGTTACCGTGGCGTGACCATTCGGACGCTGTCCTGTGACCTGCCCGGATGCCCCCTCCCCTGCACGGGGGGCCTGGTGAGTTCCACCATGCCCAAGCTCACGAGGAGCGCACTTCTGATGGCCAAAGCACGACATGCGCGCCCCCGGCGAAGTACCCGCCGGGTGGCCCGGACCCTCTCCATTGCCGGCCTCGGGGCCGGTATCACAGCCGCCGGCGCGGGCGCGGCGTTCGCGACCGACTACACGGTCAAGCCTGGCGACACCCTCTCCGAGATCGCTCAGGCCAACGGTGCCGACTGGAGGCAGCTGGCCGAGCTCAACAACCTGAAGGACCCCGATCTGATCCTGATCGGGCAGACCCTGTCGCTGGACGGTGTGAAGAAGGCCACCGCGCCGCGCAAGGTCACCACGAAGAAGGTCGAGACCAAGAAGGTCCGCAAGACCGAACGCAGGGTGCGCACCAGCCGCTCCGAGGACCGTCCCTCGAAGAGCGTCAGCATGAGTGCCGCCTGGCGGAAGGTCGCGGAATGTGAGTCCGGTGGCAACCCGCGCGCGGTGAACCCGGCCGGTTACTACGGGCTGTTCCAGTTCGACCTGCAGACCTGGCGCAGCGTCGGCGGCTCCGGCAACCCGGCGAAGGCGTCGGCGGCCGAGCAGCTGATGCGCGCGAAGAAGCTGTACTCCCAGCGCGGCGCCCAGCCGTGGCCGGTGTGCGGCCGCTATCTCCGCTGACACTCTCCATCCGGTCGGTGCGGCGGTAGACCGTCCTCCCGTCGTACCGACCGGTCTCAGCACACACAGCCACCGCGGTAGCCGCGGCGGCGCGTAGTCAGCTTGCGTTTGGCGCCTCCCACCCCTCGTGGCGGGTTAGTGCGCAACTCATCCGTGATCGCGAACGGGTGGGGGGCACCAGACGTCAGCTGCGGGTCAGCACCAACATCTCGTTGGCACCCACCTGGAACTCGTACGGCACCTTGCGGATCTCCCAGGTGACGCCGTCCAGCGCCTGCAGCAGGTCCGGGAGATACGGCACCGGATCACCGGCACCCTGCATCACCAACGGGAAGATGCGGACCTCGCGGTTGCTGACCCGGATCAGCTCGCGCAGCGACGCGAGATGCCAGTCCCGGTCGTACTTGTCGGCCCAGGTGAACAACAGGTGCGAGCAAAGCACCAGCTCGAAGCGCCTGTCCCCGAAGGGCAGTTCCGGCAGCCCGGCCGCGACATAACGCTCGGGCGCTACCGCCACGTCCTGCAGGAAGGCGTCGGCCGCCTCGATCCTGTACTGGTCCTTCCGCTCCGGCGACCCGTACCAGTGCCAGACGAAGCTCCCCGAGTGCTCGTCGACGATCCCGGCGGTCGCGGGCAGGCTCCGCCGGACCGTGTCCACGAGTTCGGCGGGCTCGAGCTCGTACGCCGGATCGGCGGCGATCGCGTCGACACCGCGGGCGGCGGCCTCGGCGGTGAAGCCCGCACCACCCGCACAGCAGTCGAGGATCGAGTCGGGGAGTTCGGTCAGGTCGAACATCGCTTCGTACTCGGCGTACGAGCGAGAGGTCACCAGCACGGGTCTTACCTTTCGACGGTTGTCTTCCGGTGCAACCGGCGATCGAGGGAGGTGGCCCCCGCCGCCAGAGCCAGGAACAGTACCGCGACCAGCAGACAGTTCAGCAGCACCCGCGGATAACCGTGCTCGGCGACGTCGACGAACGGGTACGGGTAGAACCCGACGAACTCGCCGCGGACCAGCGTGAACACCAGCCACAGCAGCGGGAACACGAGGGACCAGGCAACGATGCGCGGATCGGTCCGCCCGCGCGGTCCGAACAGCAGCCAGCCCAGTACGCCGACCACCGGCGCGGCCGTGTGCAGCAGGAAGTTCGCGACCGCGGCCCACCCGGACAGGTCGTCCAGCCCCGCGAGCGCCACGTGGTAGACGATCCCGGTCACTGCGATGCACAGGACGCCGTTCAGCCGCAGTGTCTTGAACAACGTGCTCTGCGGCCGGTCCGGCTGCAGCGCGAGCATCAGCGCCGTCCCACCGAGCAACAGGTTCGACTGGATCGTGAAGTACGCGAACACGTTGAACACCCGGTCCGGATTGTCCGGGAAGAACCCCTCGGTCCCGTTCGCCGTCACGATCAGCTGCACCACGATCCCGGCCGCCACGATCAGCGCGGTCAGCCCCGCCCAGCTACGCCCCGTCGTCGTCATGAACGCAATGTACGACGACGGGACGCCGGACTCCGGGACCTCAGACGGACTGCTTCTCCTTCTCGCGAGGCTCGGCGCCGTCGAAGCTATAGCTGAAGGAGACGATGGCGTCGATGACCAGGACGATCGTCCAGGTCCACGCCGGGCCGAGCAGGGCGTCGTACCCCTGGCCGGAGAGGACGCCGAGGCCGAGCATGATGCCGGAGCCGACGACGTACGCGAGCAGGTGACGGAACCAGCCGGCGCGCTCGCGGCGGGCCCGTTCCGCGCCACCCTTCGGCGGCTTCACCGGACGCGGCGCACCAGCCAGGTAGTGCGCGGCCCATCGGTCCGCCCACTTCAGCGTCTGATGCCCGAATCCGACGCTGACGCCGATGAAGATCGCGGCCAGTGAGTGCTTGAACGACGGCTCACCACCGCGCTGGATGTCGATCACGCCGGCGACCAGCATCACGACGTCGACCAGCGGTACGCCGGCCAGCAGCACCATCCCCGCCTTCGGCAGCCGGAGCAGGTACCGCGTCGCCAGGCCGGCAGCAAGCAGGACCCAGAAGCCGATCTCACACGCGGCGATCACAGCGATCAGCACAGCGGTTCACCCTCCCGAGATTTATTCAGTACGACCGTGTTACAACCGACTCTAACACGTTCGTGCTAAAAAGGGCGCATGCCGAAGATCGTCGACCACGAGGCCCGCCGCGAGGAGATCGCCGAAGCGCTCTGGCGGGTGGTCCGCCAGGACGGCATCCGGGCCGCCTCGGTCCGGACCATCGCCGCCGAGGCCGGCTGGTCCGCGGGCGCCGTCCGCTACTACTTCCCGGACCAGGCCGGTCTGCTCAGCTTCGCGATGGATCTGGTCTCCCGCCGGGTGACCGAGCGGATCAGCGCACTGCAGCCGACAGGCGACGCGCCCACCGCCGTACTGCGCTATCTCGAGGAGGTGATCCCGCTCGACGCCGAGCGGCGGGCCGAGTTCGATATCTGGATGTCGTTCATGGCTCAGGCCCAGGCCGAATCCGGCGCCGGCGACCTGCGCGAGCACGTCGACAAGGTGCACGACGACCTGCGCGGACTGTGCGAGATGTTGCTCGAGGCGCTGGCCAAGGACGGCGTGCTCCGCGACGGGACGGATCTGCGCCGCGAGGTCGAACGTTTGCATGCCCTGATCGACGGACTGGCACTGCATGCCTCGTTCCAGCCCGGCCGCACCACCCCGGCCCGGGTCCGGCAGATCCTGCGCCATCACCTCGACGGCCTGCTGGCCTGAAACCCCTTACAAACGGAGCTTTTCTGTCCGAGGACAGACAAGAATCGCCGGGACCGGACCAAAACCTTGTCCCGCGTGGCACGATCACCTCCATGGAGTCCGAGGGGGTGATCGTCGTCAGTGGAATCAGGGCGGCCGGGAAGTCGACGGTCTCGCAGTTACTGGCCGAAAGATTCCAGTACGGCGTCCATCTCCGCGGCGATGTGTTCCGCCGGATGATCGTCAGCGGGCAGGCCTCGATGGCCGACGACAGCGCCGCGGCCCAGCGGCAACTTCAGCTGCGCTACCGGCTCGCCTGTCAGGCCGCCGACGGGTACGCCGATGCAGGTTTCACCGTGGTTCTGCAGGACGTCGTGATCGGTGAGTTACTGCGTGAGTTCCTGGACGGAATCCGGACCAGACCGCGCTACCTCGTCGTACTGACGCCGCGGCCCGAGGTCATCTCGAGCCGGCTCGGTGGGGCACATCACCTGGTCGACGAACTCGACTACGAGCTGCACGCCTTCACCCCACGCCGCGGCCTCTGGCTCGACAACTCCGACCTGTCCGCCGGGGAAACCGTCGACGCGATCCTGGGCCGGCTCGACGAGGCGCGCTTCGAGTGATGACCGGACAGGCTACTCAGGGGTAGTTTGGCTGGATGGCGACCACGGTACGGCGGACCTCGTGCAATCTGTGTGAAGCGATCTGCGGTGTGCTCGTGACGGTCGAGGACGGCCGGGTGACCGACATCCGCGGCGACGAGTCGGATCCCCTCTCCCGCGGCCACATCTGCCCGAAGGCGGTGGCGCTCCGCGACCTCCAGGACGACCCGGACCGGTTGACCACGCCGGTCCGACGGACCGCGGACGGCTGGCAGGAGATCGGCTGGGACGCGGCGTACGACCTGGTCGTCGGCCGGTTGACCGAGGTCCAGCGCGACCACGGCAAGAACGCGGTCGGTGTCTATCTCGGCAACCCGAACGTGCACAGCCTCGGCGCACTGACCCACATGCCGACGATGGTGCGGCAGCTCAAGACGAGGAACCGGTTCAGCGCGACGTCGATCGACCAGCTTCCGCACATGCTCGCGTCGTACCTGTTGTACGGGCATCAGCTGATGATCGCGGTCCCGGACATCGACCGGACGTCGTACCTGTTGATGCTCGGCGCCAACCCGCTCGCCTCGAACGGCAGCATGATGACCGCGCCCGGTTTCGGCCGGCGCCTCAAGGAGCTCCAGAAGCGCGGCGGCAAGGTCGTCGTCATCGATCCCCGCCGGACCGAGACCGCCGCGATCGCCGACGAGCACCACTTCGTCCGGCCCGGCACCGACGCGACCTTCCTGCTCGCGCTCATCCACCAGGTGATCGCCAACGGTCACGCCAAGGCGGCGTCGTACGTCGACGGCCTCGAGGCGGTCGAGCAGGCAGTCGAGCCGTGGACCCCCGAACGGGCGGCCGGGATCACTGGGATCGACGCGGAGGTGATCCGGCGGATCGCGGACGAGTTCGTGGCGGCCGGCCGGGCCGCCTGTTACGGACGCGTCGGGGTGTCGACACAGCAGTTCGGCGCGGTCTGCCAGTGGGCGATCCAGGTGCTCAACATCATCACCGGCAACCTCGACCGGCCGGGCGGGACGATGTTCCCGCGGCCGGCACTGAACCCGCTGCTCGGTCTCGGCCGCGGGCATGTGGGCGTGTGGAAGAGCCGGGTCCGCGGGCTGCCCGAGTTCGGCGGAGAGCTGCCGGTGTCGACGATGGCCGAGGAGATCCTGACGCCGGGTGACGGCCGGATCCGGGCGATGGTGACGATCGCCGGCAACCCGGTCCTGTCCACGCCGAACGGCCGCAGACTCGACGAGGCTCTGGACACGCTCGACTTCATGGTCGCGGTCGACCCCTACATCAACGAGACCACCCGGCACGCCGACGTGATCCTGCCGCCCGCGCCGCCGCTCGAACGCGACCACTACGACGTGATCTTCCACCAGCTCGCCGTCCGCAACACAGCCCGCTGGAACGACGCCGTCCTGCCGAAACCCGAACAGGCACGGCACGACTGGGAGATCTTCCGCGATCTCGCCGTACGCCTGCTGAGTCGTACGCCGATGAGCCGCCGGAAGGTGATGGCCTCGGCGCGGCTGCGGATGTCGCCGCGGCGGATCGTCGACCTCGGACTGCGGATCGGGCCGTACCGGCTCTCGCTGCGCAAACTGCGGAACTCGCCGGGCGGAATCGACCTCGGACCGCTGCAACCCGCGCTCCCGGGGGCGCTGCACCACAAGACCAAGCGGATCGACCTCGCCCAGCGGATGATCCTGGACGACCTGCCCCGGCTGGAAGCGCTGGCGACCGGGAACGACGGCGAGCTGCTGCTGATCGGCCGCCGGCACCTGCGCAACAACAACTCGTGGATGCACAACTCGGCCCGGCTGGTGAAGGGCAAGCCGCGGCACCAGCTGCTGATGAACCCGGACGACCTGGCCAAACGCGACCTGGCGGACGGCCAGCTGGTCAACGTCAGCTCGGCGGCCGGCACCGTGGCGGTGGAGGTTGCCGCGAGCAACGACATGATGCCGGGTGTGGTCAGCCTGCCGCACGGTTTCGGTCATGGCCGGCCGGGCGCCCGGTTGTCGGTCGCGAACCAGGTCGCCGGGCCGAGCGCCAACGACGTCACCGACGCCGAGTTCACCGACACCGTGGCCGGCACCTCCGCGGTCAACGGCGTACCGGTCACGGTCACTGCCTGCTAGCCGGGCGGCGGACCGGAGCTGCCGCGGATGATCAGGAGCGGTGTCGAGTAGAGGTGGGCCTGCGGTCGCGCGCCGTCGAGGAGATCGAGTAGCCGGCAGGTGACCTCGGCGCCGTACCCGACAATGTTGTGGCTCATCGCGGTCAGGGTCGGATGCGTGTGCCGGCACAGGGTCGAGTCGTCCCAGGCGACCAGCGTGACGTCATCCGGCGACCGCAGTTCCAGCTCCTGGACGACGGCCAGACCGGCCACCGCCATCAGGTCGTTGTCGTAGATGATCGCGGTCGGCCGGGCGTCGGCGGTCATCAGCGCACGCGTCGCGGCGGCGCCTTCCTCGGCGGAGAAGTCGGTGTGCACCACCCGGACCTGGAGGCCGAGTCGCCGGCTCGCCGCCGTGAACGCCTGGTCCCGGATCCACACGTGGCCGTGCTCCGACGTACCGGCGACGCGGGCGATCGCGCGATGCCCGAGGGACGCGACATGCTCGACCGCGGCGTTCATCGCCGATGCCCCGTCGGTCCAGACGCAGGTCATACCGTCGGCCAGCGACGGGTCGCCGACCAGTACGGCCGGTACGCCGAGCCGGCGCAGCAACGGGATCCGCGGGTCGTCGACCCGCAGGTCCACCACGATCACGCCGTCGACCCGGCGCTCCGCGGCCCACTTCCGGTACGTCGCCAGCTCCGCGGGCAGATCGGCCACGACCTGGAGGGCGAGCGCGTACGACTTCTCGGCCAGCACCGACTCCACGCCACCGACGAAGCCCATGTAGAACGGCTCCTCACTCAGGGTCTTCGCGGTCCTGGCGAGGACGAGCCCGAACGTCTCGCTGCGTGCCGCGGACAACTGGCGGGCGGCCCGGTTCGGCACCCACTCCAGCTCCTCGGCGACCTTCAGGACCCGCGCCCGGGTGGCCTCGGAAACCCCCGGCTGATTGTTCAGTGCATACGACACCGCGCCTTTGGAGACGCCGGCCCGCCGGGCGATCTCCTTGATCGTGACTCGGGGCACGACGGCCTCCTTCGTAACGGGCGGCCGGACCGCTGACGGTCAGTCCGGAATCCTCCAGTGTGCGCCCGTTTCTACGCCGTGTCATCATGCAAGCGCGGAGAGTAATAGTTTGATCAAATCCACGGCCCGAGGTGACCGCCCAGTGGTTGGGCGGAGGGTGGTGTGGAGCGGCGCGATTGGGATACGGTTGCCGTCGTTACTTAACCGGTTCGGCAATCAAGCCGGCGTGGAACCCAGGGCAGCGGGCGAGGCGTCGGCGACGAGGAGAAACCATGGTCGCAGTGGACAACCTGTCCCTTCAGTTGTACACGGTCCGAGGCAAGCTCGAGGAGGACTTCGACGCCACCCTGGCACGGATCGCGGAGATCGGCTACACCAAGGTCGAGCCCTTCGGTGTCACCGCCTTCGCGGACCGCCTGGCCGAGGCGCTGCCCAAGTACGGCCTCTCGGCGCCCACCACGCACGCCGGCCTGCTCCGCGAGGACAGCGCCCCGATCTACGCCGCGGCGAAGCGGCTCGGCATCACCACCGTCATCGACCCGTTCGTCGACCCGGCCCGCTGGCAGGCCGCCGACGACATCAAGGCCACCGCCGAGGCACTGAACAAGGCCGCGATCGAGGCGGCCGACCACGGCATCACGGTCGGGTACCACAACCACCACTTCGAGCTCGAGTCCAAGGTCGACGGCGTGCACGCGCTCGAGATCCTGGTCGACAACCTGTCCGACGAGGTGATCCTCGAGGTGGACACCTACTGGGCCGCCGTCGGCGGTGCCGACGTACCGGCGCTGCTGGCCAAGTTCGGCGACCGGGTGACGGCGATCCACGTCAAGGACGGCGACGGGACGCTGGACAACAAGGCCCAGGTGGCGGTCGGCGACGGCACCATCGCGGTCGCGGACATCCTGGCCGCGGTCCCGAACGCGCTGCGGGTGGTCGAGCTGGACGACTTCAGCGGCGAGATCTTCGACGCCGTCGAGGGCAGCTACACGTTCCTGACCGGAGAGGGCGCACCTGCATGAGCGCAGTCGGCGTAGGTGTCATCGGCGCCGGGGTGATCTCGGACGCCTACATCAAGAGCATGCAGAGCTTCCCGGATCTGGCCGTTATCGCGATCGGCGACCTGCGGCCGGAGGCGGCGAAGGAGAAGGCGGAGCAGTACGGCATCGAGACCCACGGGGGTCCCGACGCGGTGCTGAACCACCCCGACGTCGAGATCGTGGTCAACCTGACCATTCCGATCGCCCACGTCGAGGTGGCGCTGGCTGCCGTTGCCGCAGGCAAGCATGTGTGGAGTGAGAAGCCGTTCTCACTCGACCAGGAGAGCGGCCTCAAGCTGCTGTCCACCGCTCAGGACGCCGGTCTGCGGCTCGGTTGCGCACCGGACACCATCCTGGGTCCGGGTCTGCAGGAGTCGCGCCGGATCATCGAGCGCGGTGAGATCGGTCAGCCGCTGACCGCGCTGACCCTGATGCAGTCCCCCGGCCCGGAGTCCTGGCACCCGAACCCGGCGTTCCTGTTCCAGGAGGGCGCGGGCCCGCTGTGGGACATCGGTCCGTACTACCTGACCACGCTGGTCCAGCTGTTCGGGCCGGTCGCGGCGGTGGCCGGGCTCGGTTCGAAGTCACGGGACAAGCGCACGATCGGATCGGGTCCGCTCGCGGGCACCGACTTCGACGTGACCGTGCCGACCCACGTCAGCGCGATCGCGCGGTTCGAGTCGGGGCAGTCGTCGCAGAGCATCTTCAGCTTCGACTCGCCGCTGTCCCGGGGCGGGTTCGTCGAGATCACCGGCTCCGAGGCGACGCTGGCCGTACCGGACCCGAACGGTTTCGACGGTGAGATCAAGATCCGCCGTCGTGGCGCCGACGAGTGGGAGACCGTCGCCGAGACCAAGGCAGTGGCTCAGCGTGGCACCGGCGTACTGGAGATGGCGCGGGCGATCCGGGCCGACCGGCCGCACCGGGCCTCCGGCGCGCTGGCGTTCCACATCGTCGACGTGATGGCCTCCATCACCGAGTCGATCGACACCGGCGCGTTCGTCGATGTGACCAGTACGGTCGAGGTCGCGGCGATCCTGCCGGACGACTGGGACGTCACCGCGGCCACGCTCTGAAATCGGCACCGTGACCTCACTACTGCTGGATCCCCGGCGAACCGTCGTGTTCGCCGGGGATTCCGTCACCGACTGCGGTCGCCGGACCGACCCCGACGCCCTCGGCACTGGGTACGTCCGGAACCTGTACGACGATCTCGGCGCGCGCCGGCCGCGGATCGTCAACGCCGGCATCAGCGGCAACCGGGCCGTCGACCTGGTCGGCCGCTGGTCCACCGACGTACTCGCGTACGAGCCGTCGCTGGTGTCGGTCCTGATCGGCATCAACGACACCTGGCGCCGGTACGACGAGGACGACCCGACCACGGCCGAGTCGTTCGAGGAGTCGTACCGGGCGTTGCTGGATCCGCTCACGTGTCCCGTCGTACTGGTCGAGCCGTTCCTGCTTCCGGTGAAGGACGGGCAGGAGACCTGGCGGGAGGACCTCGATCCGAAGCTCGATGTGGTCCGCAAACTCGCCGTCGAGTACGGCGCCATCCTGGTACCGGCCGATGTCGAGCTGAACCGGCAGGCGTCGCACCTCGGGGCAGCGACGCTGGCCGGCGACGGGGTGCACCCGACCGCCGCCGGGCATCGGGCGATCGCCGACCTGTGGCGACAGGTCGTCCTGGAAGACTGAAGGCACCGCTCCCGGCCCAGGGAGCGGTGTGCGCCAACTAAACCGGTTCACTCTGGAGAGCTCCTGTGACATCCGTGAAGACAGTCCCGCTGACCACCGAGGGCGGCGCCGCCTGGACCGTGCGTGCGCTCGACGGGCAGTTCGGCAAGACGATCCCCGCCACCGTTCCCGGTGAGGTCCACACCGACCTGCTCGCGGCCGGGGAGATCCCGGATCCGTTCGACGGGGACAACGAGTCCGCGCTGGCCTGGATCGGCCGGACCAGCTGGAGCTACCAGACGTCGTTCGACTGGACCGCCGATGGCAACGACGTCCAGGAACTGGTTGCCGAGGGGCTCGACACGGTCGCGACCATCACCCTGAACGGCCGGGAACTGGGCCGGACCGCGAACCAGCACCGGTCGTACCGGTTCGATGTCACCGGCCTGCTGGTGGCCGAGGGCAACGAGTTGGTGATCGAGTTCGCCGGGCCGGTGACGGCGGCCGAGGAAGTATCGGCTGGGTACGGGACGTGGCCGCACACGAATCTCCATCCGTACAACGCGTTGCGGAAGATGGCCAGCAACTACGGCTGGGACTGGGGACCGGATGTGGCGACCGTCGGGATCTGGCGGCCGATCCGGATCGAGTCGTGGTCCGGCGTCCGGATCGACTCGGTCCGTCCGCTCGCCGGTCTCGACGGCACCAACGGCGTACTGAACACCGAACTCACGCTGGCGTGGGCGGACGGGTTCAGCGAGGACGTGACCGTCACGGTCGAGGTCGGTGGGACGACCGCCGAGCTGACTGTTGCAGCTGGCACCGAGACGGCTTCGCTCACGTCGACCGTCGACGCGGTCGACGTCTGGTGGCCGCGCGGACACGGCGAACAGCCTTTGTACGACGTCACAGTCGCGGTGCACGAGGACCGTTGGCAGGGCCGGGTCGGGTTCCGGACCGTGTCGCTGAACGTCGACCCGGACGACAACGGCACCCAGTTCGTGCTGTCAGTCAACGACAAGCCGATCTACGTGCGCGGGGCGAACTGGATCCCGGACGACGCGTTCGTGACCCGGCTGAACCGGGCGACGTACGAGACCAGCATCCAGGACGCGGTCGACGCGGGGATGAACCTGCTGCGGGTCTGGGGTGGCGGGATCTACGAGAGCGAAGACTTCTACGACCTCTGCGACGAGCAGGGAATCCTTGTCTGGCAGGACTTCCTGTTCGCGTGTGCGGCGTACTCGGAGGACGAGGCGCTGGCCGGCGAGGTGGAGGCCGAGGCACGCGAGGCGGTCACCCGGCTCAGCCGGCACGCCAGTCTGACGGTGTGGAACGGCAACAACGAGAACATCTGGGGCTACGTCGAGTGGGGCTGGCGGGTGCCGCTGGCCGGCCGGCCGTGGGGTGCCGGGTACTACTTCGACCTGCTCCCCAAGATCGTGGCCGAGCTCGACCCGCGGACGCCGTACTCGCAGGGCAGCCCGTACTCGTTCGACCAGTTCATCCACCCGAACGACGAGCGCCACGGCACCATGCACATCTGGGACGTCTGGAACCAGGTGGACTACACGACGTACCGGAAGTACAAGCCGCGGTTCGTGTCGGAGTTCGGGTTCCAGGGGCCGCCGGCCTGGTCGACGCTGACCTCGGTCGTGCACGACGAGCCGCTGGACCCGTACGGCGAGCAGATGCTCGTGCACCAGAAGGCGTTCGAGGGCAACCTCAAGCTCGAGCGTGGACTGGGCAATCACCTGCCGAAGTGGAAGGACATCGACGACTGGCACTGGACGACCCAGCTGAACCAGGCGCGGGCGATTGCCTTCGGCATCGAACACTTCCGGAGTCTGTACCCGCTGAACACGGGCGCGGTCGTCTGGCAGCTGAACGACAACTGGCCGGTGGTCTCCTGGGCCGCAGTCGACGGTCACGGGATCCGGAAGCCACTGTGGTTCACGTTGAAGCGCGTGTACGCCGAACGCCTGCTGACTGTCCAGCCGCGGGAGAACGAGCTGGTGGTTGCCGCGCACAACGACACGGACACGACCTGGTCGACCGAGGTCACCGTCACCCGCCGGTCCACCGGCTCCGAGAGCTTTGCCAGGGAGACCTTCGCCCTGGAGGTCGAGCCGCGATCGGCGACGCTGAGCTCGCTGCCCGAGTCCATCACCAAGCCGTCCGACCCGACGCGTGAGTACCTCGAGGTCCGGGGCGCCGACGGCACAACGACGTACTGGTACTTCGTCGAGGACACTGCCCTGCGCCTGAGCGGAGACGCCTACGCCGCCTCGGTCACCGCGACGGCCGACGGGTACGACGTCACCGTCACGGCGACGGCCTTGGCCAAGGACCTCGCGTTGTTCCCGGACCGGCTGGACCCGGCGGCCCGGGTCGACTCCGGCCTCGTCACCCTCTCCGCCGGCGAGTCCCACACCTTCCACGTCACCGGTGCCGCTGCCCCCAGCATCGTCGGCGTACCCGTCCTGCGATCGGCCAACGACCTGGTGAGCTGAGGGGCTGCGCGGTCCGAGACCCCGGGGAGGTGGCAGGCTGGGGGGACGACCGAGCGGATGGATGGTATGACGACTACTGGTTCGCGGTCGCGGGGGCGGAGATTGCGGCGCGATGCGCTGGGTTTGAGCTCGTCGACCGCGATCGGGATCGCCTCGACGGCACCGGCGTACTCACTGGCTGTCTCGGTGGGACTACTCGCCGGGTACACCGGCGCGGCGGCTCCGCTGGTGCTGGCGGTGAGTGCGGTCCCGGTGATCCTGGTCGCGCTGTGCTTCCGTGAGCTGAACCGAGCGGAGCCGGACTGCGGGACGACGTTCCCGTGGACGGAGAAGGCGTTCGGTATCGGCACCGGCCGGATGGTCGGCTGGACCACGGTGATGGCGTGTGTCCTGGTGATGAGCAACCTCGCCCAGGTCGCCGCCGTCTACACCTACGTCCTGTTCGGCCTGGACAGTGCCGCCGACTCCCGGCTCGCGCAGGCCGGGCTCGGCACGGCGTTCATCCTGGTGATGGCCCTGCTCGCCTATCGCGGTATCCGGGTCGCCGCGACCACGCAGTTCGTGCTGCTGACCGTCGAGGTCGTCGCGCTGTTGTGGTTCGCGATCAACGCGTTCCGCGAGGCCGGGTCGCTGAGCATCCCCGCGTTCACGGAGACCGGTGACAGTGCGTGGGCGGCCGGCGTACTGGTCGCGGTGTTCCTCTACTGGGGCTGGGACTCGTCCTTCAGCGTCAACGAGGAGACCCGCAACCCGAGCCGGACACCGGCGATCGCCGCGCTGGTCGCGAACGGCTTCCTGGTCATCCTCTACGTCGTGGTCGCGTGGGCCGCGGTCGCGTACACCGGGGTGGTTCCGCTCGCGGACATCGCCGACGACGACTTCTTCGCCGTCCTGTCGAGCGACCTGCTCGGCACGACCGGCGGGCAACTCCTGGTCGTCGCGGTGCTGGTGTCGGCGCTGGCCTCGACGCAGACCACGATTCTGCCGACGGCCCGGACGATGCTGTCGATGGCCCGGCGGGATGCGTTCCCCGGGCAGTTCGCGCGGATCTCCGCCCGCTACCAGACGCCGACCGTGTCCACCTGGGCGTTCGCGGGTGTGAGTGTGCTCGTGTACGTCGTACTCGTGCTGACCTCGGACGCCGTACTGGCCGACTCGGTCGCGGCTGTGTCGGTGCTGGTGTCGCTGTACTACCTGGCCACGGCGGCCGCCGTACCGGTCTACTTCAGAGGCGCGGTACGGGAGCGGCTCGTGCAGCGACTGGTAGTGCCGGTGCTGGCGAGCTTGTCGTTCGCGGTGGTGCTCGTGCTCGCGGTGGTGGATGTGGGCGCGGCGCCGCTGGTTGTGGTGGGTGTAACCATGGTGGTCGGGGCGGCGATCATGTTCTCGATGAAGCCGCCCGCCGAGGGGGAGGGTAGGCGATGAGACGCAAGCGGATGCGCAGTGCCAAGGTCACGCTCGGGCTGACGGCACTGATGGCTGCGTCGCTGACCGGGTGCGCCAGTGAGAAACAGCCGGACTATGCCGCGATCTGCGTCGACCCGCAGACCCAGACCCGCGCGGATGACGAGAACTGCACCGACGAGCGCGAGTACCACGGCTCCGGTGCCGGGTTCTTCTGGTTCTACATGGCCACCCGGGGCGGCGGGTTCGTGCCACCGATCGGCGGCAGCTACAACGCCGGCGCCGGCACCTACACGGTCCCGCGGACCGGGTCGCCGACCGTCAAGCGGGGCGGCCTGGACAAGGGTGGCGGCGATATCGGCACCATCACTCGGGGCGGGTTCGGCAAGGCGGGCAAGGGGAGCTCTGGCGGCTGATGTGGCGGCACGCGATCAAGCCCCGGCCGCGCTGGAAGGACACCGTCGTCGAGCAGGGCCTGGTCTTCCCGATGACCGATCTGCCGGACGGCTCCGAGACGCCGTACTGGAACGAGAGCGCCTGGTACGAGGTGACGATGGACGAGGTACTGCACCTCGAGCGCGTCACCGAGGAGCTGTACGAGATGTGCCGGCACGCGGCGTCGGTGATGGCGTCGGGTGACCGGTTCTCCGACACCCAGCTCGGCCTCGCCCCCGGCACACTGCCGTTGGTGCGCGAGTCGTTGAAGCGCGACGACCTGTCCGTCTACGCGCGGTTCGACCTGGCCTGGAGCGGCGTCGAGCCGAAGATGCTGGAGATCAACGGCGACACCCCGACCGGACTGGTCGAGTCCGCGGTGATCCAGTGGAACTGGCTGGAGGACGTGTTCCCGGACGCGGACCAGTGGAACTCGGTGCACGACCGCCTGGTCAAGTGGTGGGCCGAGCACCTCGCGGCCGGCCACTTCCCGGGCAACGAGGCACATTTCTTCAACTCCGGTGCGGAGACGTCCGGCGAGGAGGCGATGACGGTCGCCTACCTGCGCGACACCGCCGCGATGGCCGGACTGGCGACGTACGGGCACGAGCTCGAGGACGTCGGCTGGGACTCGGCGCGACGAGCCTTCGTGGACTGGGGCGGGCGACCGATCCGGACCGCGTTCAAGCTCTACCCGTGGGAGGACATGCTGGACGACGAGTTCGGCCGGTACGTGCTGGCCGGGCTGGAGCCCGAACCGGTCAGGTGGATCGAGCCGATCTGGAAGACGATGCTGTCCACCAAGGCGATCCTGCCGGTGCTGTGGGAGCTGTACCCGGACCATCCGAACCTGCTGCCGGCGTACTTCGGTGATCCTGGCGACCTGCTCGAGTGGGTGGCGAAACCGCTGCACGGCCGGGAAGGCAGCAACATCCGGATCCACACCGTCGCCGGCGCCGACGACCAGATCCACGACGGTCCGTACGACACCGCGACGATGGTCTACCAGGAGTACCTGCCGCTGCCGTCGTACGAGGGGAACCGCGCCGTCATCGGCAGCTGGATCGTCGACGGCGTCGCGGCCGGGATGATGGTCCGCGAGTCCGACGGGCCGATCACCGACTACTACGCGCGGTTCGTCCCGCACGCGATCGGGACCAGCCCCCGGCCGGACCAGGAGACGATCCAGCAGTGGCTGGCGGAGTGATCAGTCCACGTTGATGGCGACGTACTTGATCTCCAGGTACTCGTCGATGCCGGTGCTGCCGCCCTCGCGGCCGAGGCCGGACTGTTTGACGCCGCCGAAGGGTGCCGCCGGGTTGGAGACGATGCCCTGGTTGAGGCCGATCATGCCGGTTTCCAGGCGTTCGGAGACGCGGAGCGCACGGGTCAGGTCGTTGGTGAACAGGTAGGAGACCAGGCCGTACTCGGTGTCGTTCGCCATCCGGACCGCTTCCTCCTCGGTCTCGAAGGCGGTCAGCGGGGCGACCGGGCCGAAGATCTCCTCCTTCTGCAACCGCGCACTCGTCGGTACGTCGGCCAGCACCGTCGGCGGGTAGAAATATCCGTTGCCTTCAGCAACCGATGCGCCGGTCAGCACCCGGGCGCCCTGGGCGACCGCGTCATCGACGAGGTCCTTCACCTTGTCCCGCTGGGTGGCGTCGATCAGGGGGCCGACGTCGACCCCCGCCTCGGTCCCGCGGCCGACCGTCAGCGCGGCCATCCGCTCGGCGAGTCTGGTCGCGAACTCGTCCATCACCGGTGTCTGCACGTAGATCCGGTTGGCCGCCGTACAGGCCTCGCCGCCGTTGCGCATCTTGGCCAGCATCGCGCCGTCGACGGCCTTGTCCAGGTCGGCGTCGGCGAACACCAGCAGCGGTGCGTTCCCGCCCAGCTCCATGCTGGTCCGCAGCACCTGCTCGGCGGCCTGCTCGATCAGCTTGCGGCCGACCTGGGTCGAGCCGGTGAAGGACAGCTTGCGGGCGCGTCCGTCCCGGATCAGCGGCTCCATCACCCCGCCGGAGTCGCTGGTCGTGACCACGTTCAGCACACCGGCGGGCAATCCGGCCTCGGTCATCAGCTCGGCCAGTTTGAGCATCGACAACGGGGTCTGGGCGGCCGGCTTCATCACCATCGTGCAGCCGGCCGCGACGGCCGGGCCGATCTTGCGGGCCCCCATCGCGGCTGGGAAGTTCCACGGCGTGATCAGCAGGCACGGGCCGACCGGCTGCCGCATCACCAGGAAGCGGCCCTTGCCGTTCGGTGCGACCTGGTAGCCGCCGTCGATCCGGACCGCCTCCTCGGCGAACCAGCGGAAGAACTCGGCCGCGTAGGCGATCTCGCCCTTGGACTCGGCGACCGGCTTGCCCATCTCCAGCGTCATCAGCAGCGCCAGGTCGTCGGCCCGCTCGGTCATCAGCTCATAGGTACGGCGGAGGATCTCGCCGCGCTCGCGTGGAGGCGTCGCGGCCCACTCCGCCTGCGCCGCGACGGCAGCGTCCAGGGCGGCCACGCCGTCGGCAGGACTCGCATCAGCTACTTCGCACAGCGTCGTACCGGTGGCCGGGTCCTCGACGGCCAGGGTCTTACCACCTGTGGCCGCCTGCCACTTGCCGCCGATGAACAGCTCGTTCGGACATGCCTCAACGACTTCCCGCTCCATGAGCCTGCCTTTCTGTTGCGTCCGGCAGTACCCACGATAGGTACCCCGTTCAGGCTGTGGCGATGAGCGGTGGTGCGTGCCGCGGGACGGTGCGGATCGTGCGGGTGAGACCGGCCGCGATGGTGCGGAGGATGGCGGACCTGACCAGGCCGTCGAAGGCCAGTGGGACCAGCATGATCTCGTCGGCGGCGGTGCTGGCCACCAGTGAGCCCAGTCCGGACACCACTGTGGTCCGTGAGCCGACGATGTGGCCGGGGTCGTCGAGTAGCCGCTCCGCCCGGCCGCGCTCGCGGCCGGTCAGTGGCGGCTCCAGCAACTCCATCAACTCGGCCGGAGTGGCCCGTGGCGACGCAGTCGCGAGACGCGTCTTCACGCGCACGTACTCCGCGAACCGGATGATTGCCTCCTCCTCGGAGTCCGCCGCGACCACACCGACCGTCACCCCCAGGTACGGCTTCACCGTGGGCCCGCTCGCCTCGAAGTGATCCTGGTACGCCGCCACAGCCGCAGGCGTCGTGGCAGCGGCACAGTGATGCGCCAGGAAGACAGGCAACCCTCGTACGGCGGCAGTCGCCGCAGCACCGGGGTGATCGGCCAGAACGAAGACAGGTGGTGGCAAGCCGGCCAGTGACAGCCGTACGTCACCCACTGGCGCCCGCCCAGGTAGTCCGTCGCGCAGGAACCCACACAGCTCGTCCAGCCGCTGCGGGAACGTCTCGTGGGCAGCCCCGCCGAGTGCGGCCGCCGTACTGGGCACCAGACCGTTCTGCTGACCCACACCGAGATCGATCCGACTCGGGTACGCCGCTGCCAGCGCGGCGAACTGCTCCGCGATGACGAGGGGCTGGTGGGTCGTCAGCAGCGCGCCGCCCGAGCCCAGGCGGATCCGATCGGTCCGCGCGGCCAGGACAGCCGCGAGCACGGCCGGCGTCGCGCTACCGACGCCTCGGACGCCGTGCTGCTCCCCCAACCAGAATCGGCGATATCCGAGGTCGTCGGCAGCTCGTGCCACCTCCGCGGTCTCCCGGAGTGCGGCCGCAGCCGACTGACCGGGCAGCTGCGGTACGACGTCGAGCACCGAATGCGCTGAGACGGGCAGTCCGGGAGTCACGGGGGCGAGCACCTGCTCACCGTGGCAGTGTCCGAGCGGTTCGCGCATGGGTGTTCGGCACCCATGTTCCGGCCCGCGAACACCCACCCTCCGACCGGAGCGCCGAGTCTCGAAAATGGGGGTGCGCAGGTCTTGCCGGACCGCTGATCGGTCGGGCAGTGTTCCCGGCGTTCCTTCCAGATTTCGCGGACAGAGGAGGCCGACGACGAGTGCAGACACAGAGCTGGGAGCCGTAGCGCTCCCTTCCTGAGCCGGGCCGGCCTTCCACCAGAGGCCGCTCCGGCCGGGCGCTGCTGCCGCGGGGTGGTCAACCCCCAGTCGTCACCCCGCGGCAGGTGTCGCCATGTGCTCTTTCCGGCCTTTCCGCGAAATATGGGGGCTCGATACCCATGTCTGGGGCGGGTCCACGATGGCAGCCTGTCCGCGTGCTCAACTCAGCGACCGCCGGGCCGGCCCGGACCGACCACCGCAACGCCTGGTGGTCCGCCGGGATGCGCCCGCACGAGTTGACGACGTCGGCGCCGGCCTGGGCCGAGTACGTCGAGCGAAGCACCAACCTGACCGCGCCTGCCGCCGGTCGCAGCCCCGCAGGGACCGATGCCGTCGGTGGCCACACATCAGGTGGGGCTGACGAGGCTTCGGGTGGGCACAGCGACTGGCGGCAGGCGCTTATGCGCTGCCTCGACCCGCTGCTCTCCTCCGCTCGGCGCGACCTCGCGGCCGCCGGTCACAGCGGCGTACTGGCGGAGCACTTGCTGCAACGGCTCGGACTGCGAATGGTGAAGCTGGCGTCGCGGACGCTGGTGCTGGAGCTCGCCCGCGCACGTGACCGCGGCGAACTGGCCGGTGCCACCCCGGCCGCACGTTTTCTGGACTTCACCCACCGGCTCGTCGGAGGGAGCGAGCTGGCGGAGTTCCTGGCCACCTACCCGGTGCTGGCCCGGGTCCTGGGCGAGTCGTGCCGGCAAGGCGTCGAGGGTCACCTCGAACTGCTGGCACGGCTCGCCGAAGACCGTGAGTCGCTCGTCACCGGACTGCTCGACGGCCGTGATCCCGGCGCGCTGACCGCCATCGACCCCGCGGGCGATCCCCATCGGGGCGGCCGGTCCACGGCAACCCTGACCTTCGCGGACGGGCGGCGGCTGGTCTACAAACCGCGATCGCTCGACCTGCACAGCCACTTCAACGACTTGGTCGGCTGGCTGAACGACAAGACCGGACTCGACATCCGCACAGTCGGCCTCCTCCCCCGCGACGGGTACGGCTGGTCGGAGTACGTCGTACATCAGCCTTGCGACGACCTGGCCGAGGTGCGTCGCTTCTACCACCGGCAAGGCGCTCTGCTGGCACTGCTGTACGTGCTGGACGGCACGGACATGCACTACGAGAACCTGATCGCCGTCGGCGAGCAGCCTGTCCTCGTCGACGTCGAGACACTGTTCCACCCGAGTCACGCACCAGCAGGTGCACTCAGCCGTGACCCGGCCTACCGCGCGCTGCTGAGCTCGGTCTATCGCACTGCGCTGCTACCACTGCTGGTCAGCGGCGAGCACGGTGTGGCAGACATGTCCGGACTAGGCGGCGACGCCGATGCGACAGCACCTACAAGCGTGGTCGATTGGGCTGACGCCGGTCTGGACTCGATGCATCTCGTCCGGCGCCCCGGGAAGACCCACGGCGCCAAGAATCGACCACAACTCGACGGTGCTGACATCGAACCGCGGGACCATGAGATCGCCATGATCACGGGGTTCCGGGCCGCGTACGAGGCGATTGCCTGGCACCGCGAGGAGCTGATCGGCGCGGACGGCATGCTGGCCCGTTGCGCGACGGATCAGATCCGCTTCGTGCCGAGGAGCACCAGCCTCTACACAGGTCTCTTGGACGAGTCGACGCATCCGGACGCACTCCGGGACGCAGCCGGCCGCAGCCAACTGCTCGACCTGTTGTGGGACGCCGACGAGGCCCTGCACGGCGTGGTGCCGTTCGAGCTCGCGGACCTGTGGGCGGGCGACGTACCGCTCTTCACGACTCGACCGGACAGCCGTGACGTCTGGGCCTCCGACGGCACTCGCATCCCGAACGTGCTGGCCACCGAAGGCCTCAGTGCGGTCGAGGCGAAGATCGCAGGTCTCAGCGACATCGACGAGGATCGGCAGAAGTGGCTGATCTCCGCGACGCTCGCCACCAGGCCGGAGCCGATCGTGCACTCCAGCACCGCCGGCAGGCCGGGTCTCGGTGCCACCGAGGCCGACCCCGATCACCTGCTTGCCGCCGCCACGGACATCGCCGACGAGATCATGGCGCAGGTCCAGAGCGAACGCGGCGGTGCGGCGAACTGGCTGGGTCTCGAGCTCATCGACGACCACCACTGGGCCGTCAGGCCAATGGGAGCAGGGCTTTCCAACGGCTACACGGGCACCGCGCTCTTCCTCGCGCAGGTCGGTGTGCTGACCGGAGCCCAGAAGTACTGCGAGCTGGCGCGTGATGCGATCCGCCCGATCCCTGCCCTGCTGGAGAACCTGGCCGCGGACCCGGAGTCCGCACAGCTCGTCGGTCCGGGCCTGCACGGACTGGGCGGCATCAGCTATGGCCTAGACCGCCTTCGCACCCTCCTCGACGACTCCGACCTCGCCAACTGGCTGACCGCCTCACTCGAACTCTCCGAGCAGCTCAAGCCCGACGAGTTCCTCACGTACGCCGAAGGCGCAGCCGGCGGGCTCACCGCCATGCGTGCGATCCAAGGCAATGCGATCGCCACCCGGCTCGCCGAGCGGTACGCGGACGAGCTGGTCAACACAGTGGAGCTCGGGCTCCGCCGTGGCCGAGTAGCAGCGGACCACGGCTTCGCCCGGGGCTATCAGGGAATCGCCTGGGCTCTCGGCCGGTACGGCGTACCTGGTGACAGGTACATGGACGCCGCACGCGCGGCGGCCGACCTGGACCGGCCAGAGCGCCCTGGTAGCCATGGTTGGTGCTCTGGTGACGCCGGGACCGCGTTGGCCCGGCTGAGTGCCGGAGTGCCCGCGGACCTCGAGGCGTACCTGAGGACCGCAGCAGAACGTCCGGTGCTCGCCGACTTGAGTCTGTGTCACGGCGAGCTCGGCGCGGTGGAGCCACTGGTGTGGCTCGCCGAACGCGATCACTCAGCTGTTGAGGCGGTCCGGCGACGCCGGGCCGGGCTGGTGCTCGCGGCAGTACAGCAGTACGGACCACAGTGCGGGACACCGCGAGCGGTTCCGTCACCAGGCTTGCTGACCGGCCTGGCGGGAATCGGCTACGGCCTGCTCCGGCTGGCGTTCTCCGAACGCGTTCCGTCCGTCCTGCTGCTCGAACCATCCGCCGGGCCGAAGCGCTCACCACAGCACTGACGCCCACCTATCGATTGGGGAGACAGCATGACCGCCCAGCACAAGGAAGAGCAGCCCGACGTCCAGCAGGCACCGGAGGGCACCGACCCGCTCGGTCCGATCACGTTGCCGGCGCGCTCCAAGATCGGTGCCCGGGCGATGGCCCTGGTCGGCACCGTCGGCCTGAGCGCGTTCGCCGCCGCGGTCGCGGCCAGCGATCTCGGCAGCACGTGGCCGACCATCGAGGCCTGAGCAAGCGTTTGAAGGCAATGGGTCGACCGGTTCGCTGGGGGGTGGCCGGTCGGCCTTGCTCATTCGCTGCGGCGGCAGCGATACGTCGTTAGAGTTGGCAAGCATGCAGACCCGTGCGCCCAGAGTGGTCGGCAGAGACCGGGAGATCGATCAGCTCCACCGCCTGCTGGCCGCGGCCCGAGGCGGTCATGGGGGTGCGGTCTTCCTCGTCGGCGAGCCCGGAATCGGCAAGAGCCGGCTGGCCGGGGTCGGCACCACAGGGGCGCTCGACAACGACATGGCGACGTTGCGCGGCCGGGTCGGGGCCATCGGCACGATGGTTGCGTTCCGCCCGTTCACCGAGGCGCTGCTGTCACTGATCCGCCGCGGCGAGATGCCCGCGGCCGACGGGCTCGGTCCGTATCGGCAGGTGCTCGGTCGTCTGGTCCCGGAGTGGGACGACGGTACGGCGCACAACACCGCCACGTCGGCCGTCGTACTCGGTGAAGCCGTGCTGCGGTTGCTCGCATTGGTCGGCAAGGACCGTGGTTGTCTGCTGGTGCTGGAAGACCTGCACGGGTCGGACCCCGAGACACTGGCAGTGATCGAGTACCTACTCGACAACCTGGAGGACCAGCCGATCGCACTGGTCGCCACACTGCGCTCGGAGACCTGTGCGGCGCTCGAGCTCGCCAGGCTGTCCGCACAACGCGGCTCGGCCGCTCTGGTCGAGTTGCAGCCGTTGGACCGGGCCGAGGTGGGTGAGCTGGCTTCCGGCTGTCTCGAGGTCCCGCCGGACGGCGTACCCGATGCACTGGTCGACCGACTGTGGCGGGACAGTGCTGGAATCCCTTTTATCGTTGAGGAACTGCTGCAGGAGGCGAGCCGGTCCGGGCAGCTGCTGTCGAAGGCTGACGGCAGTGTGCAGGTAGTGGACGGCCTGCAAACAAACGTTCCGGCAGCCGTTGTCAGGAGCATCAGTAGCCGGACCGATCAGCTCGGGCCACAGTCACGTGACCTGTTGGTGCTGGCTGCGGTGATCGGCCACCGCTTCCCGTTGAGCGTCGTACGCAAGGCGACTGGGACTGACGAGCGGTTGCTGCTCGCCACGTTGCGTGCTGGGCTTGCCGCGCAGTTGGTAGGTCCGGACGAGCCAGTGCCGGACTGGTACGCGTTCCGGCATCCGCTGACCGCAGATGCGTTGCTGGCCGGGCTGACGCCGACTGAACGGTCCACACTCGCCAGACGGTGTGCGGACGCGATCGAGGAGCTGCACCCCGGACTGCCGGGTGAGTGGTGCCAGATGGTGGCCGAGCTCGCGGAGACCGGTGGAGACATGGCACGAGCCGGCCGGCTGTTCGCGACGGCCGGCCGACGGTCCTTCGACGAGGGGTCGATGGCATCGGCGGTGAAGCTGCTGGAGCGCGCGACCGCCTTACTGGCAAGCGATTCCGACACCAGCTACCGGGCCGAGGTGCTCGGGTCGTTGCTCATCGCATTGAGTGAGACCGGCCAGTTCGAGAACAGCACGGTCCACGCCGCCACCATCGAGGAGATGGCCGACCGCAACCTGGACAGCCGCAAGGTCGCCGCACTGCACGTTCAGCTGGCGAATCTCGAGCACATGGCCGGCCGCTGGTCAGCGGCACTGACCCAGGTCGCGACGGCCCGGACGCTGCTCGGTGTCGACGCCGGTGACGCGGACCTCGCACCGGTCGACGCCATCGCCGCGCATCTCGAGCTGGCCCGGCCGAGTCCCGGCCGGCTCAAGGCCGCGACCGAGCTGGCCACCCGTGCGGCCGAAGCCGCCGAACGCGCCAAGCTGCCCGCGGTCGCCTGCGACGCACTGCAACTGCTCGGCATCCTGTCGCGTGAGCACGACCTGGACCGGTCGATCGACTTCTTCCACCGGGCCCGACTGGTGGCCGAAGAGCACAACATGACCTTCCAGCGGGTCTGCTCGCACATCTTCCAGGCCGGCACGATCTGCCTGGCCAACGGCAGCATCGTCGAGCTCGAACGGGCCCGGCAGCAGGCGCTGCGGATCGGCGCCATCCCGCTGGCCTACGAGGTGGACGGGATCCTCGGCCAGCAGGCGATCCTGCGGTCCGAGTACGACAAGGCCGCGGTCATCATCGACGAGTGCCTGGAGATCACCCGGCGGCTCCGGCTCGGCCGCTCGGCGACGTACTTCCTCTCCACCAAGGCGATCCTCGAGGCACATCGCGGACGTCGGTCGGCGATGGAGGAGACGCTGGCCGAGGCCGCCAACTGGGGCGGCGAGCGGGCGTCGTACGAGCTGCCGTACTCCTACGGGCTCGCGCGGACGTTCTGCGCGCTGCTGGAGGAGAACCGCGAGCTCGCCGACTCCGAGATGGCCCAGGCTCTCGCGTACGACGCTCAGAACCCGACCACCCTGCACACGTCGGGGAAGTACGGGCTGGGGCTGCTTCTCGGCGTACTGTCCGGCCGCAACAGCTGGGCACACTTCGAGGCGATCACGGCAGCCGCGGCCAGTGGAATGCGGTGGAACAAACAGTTCGTTCAACTGGCGCACGCCGTACTGCTCGGCCGGGACGGTCAGATAGGTGCGGCCAACGCCAAGATGGCGGAGGCACTGGAGACCGCGTCGCTCTACCCGATGGCGCGTCACCTGGGTCTGCGGATGGTTGCCGAGCCTGCGCACGCCGACGGCTGGGGTGAGCCGGTCGCGTGGCTGCGGCAGGCCGAGGACTACTTCCACAATGCGGAGATCCCGGTGGTGGCCAGTTCGTGCCGTAGTCTGCTGCGTCAGCTCGGCGCGACCGTCTCCCAGCGCCGGAGCGGGATCGAGCAGGTGCCGGCGCATCTGCGGCAGCTCGGGATCACCAGCCGCGAGTACGAGGTCTGCCGGCTGCTGGTGGACCGGATCGGGAACAAGTCGATCGCGTCCCGGCTGCACATCTCGCCACGGACCGTGGAGAAGCACGTGGCCAGCCTGATGACCAAGACACAGCAACCGGATCGGGAGGCACTGAGCAGTTTCGCCCGGACCGTTGTCCAGGACTGACGGTCCCGACCAATAGGCGGTCCGATTCCGGCACTGATGCGTGTGCTGGAACGCGGGACGGCCGGAGGGTGATAGTTGTCGACTCACGCATTCGGCGACCGCCCGTCGACGCGGTACGAAACGGTAATTTATGAACGCTCGCTTTCTATTAGGATGGGCGAGTGGCAGGCAAGGGGTCGGACATGAGCAAGGGAACGGTCGGCGGCGGCGGTACGACGATGCTGCGGCGGATCAACGTCGCCGCGGTGCTGGACGCGGTGCGCCGCTCCGCGCCCGCGCCGCTACGCGTCGCCGAACTGGTCGAACGGACCGGTCTGGCCAGACCGACCGTGGCCCAGGCCGTGGACGAGCTGCTGGACGCCGGCTGGCTGCAGCAGCACGGGCCTGATTCGGCGGACCGCTCACTCGGCCGCCCGGCGATCCGTGTCTCGCTGCGCGGCCGTGCGGCGCCGGTGCTCGGCCTGGACGTCGGCCCACACCGGGTGACCGTGGGCGTCTCCGACCTGGCCGGCCGCAAGCTCTCCCTGGTACGACGCTCTGGCCCCGGCTGGACCGCTCAGGAGCTACTCGGAGTCATCAGCGAGGTGATCACCGAGGCGCTGGCGGAGGCCGAAGTACCGGCCGAGGACATCGCGGCCGCGGTTGCCGCCAGCCCTGGGATCGTCGATGAGCACACCGGCCGGGTCCAGCTGGTCCCGAGTGTGCCGGGCTGGTCCGCGATCGACCTGACCAAGCATGTCCGCAGCCTGCTCGACTGCCCGGTGATGCTAGACAACGACGCCAACCTGGCCGCGCTGGCCATTGCTGCGGCTCGTGGCGGCACTGGCACGCTGCTGGCTGTGCAGTGGGGTGAGCGCCTCGGTGCCGGCATCGTGATCGACGGACGGCTGCACCGGGGCACCGGTGCGGCTGGTGAGATCGGCTTCATCGCCACAGATCCGGACGACGTCATCAACCCTGAGGACAGTCGCGGACCGCTGGAGCGCGCGGTCGGCTCTGAGGCCATCGCAGCGCTCGGCCGCCAGGCAGCACTCGACAACCCCAACTCCCGGCTGGCTGAGCTGGGTGGCGAGCAGCTGGACACGGCCGATGTGTTCGCGGCTGCGGCAGAGCGTGACCCGGTCGCTCAGGCCGTCGTGCAGCAGGTCGCCCGCGACTTCGCCCGGGCGTTGGCCCCGTCGGTGCTCGTGCTGGACCCGACTGCCGTGGTGATCGGTGGCGGTGTCGCCCGCGCGGGCGCCGTACTGCTCGACGCCATCTCCGACCAGCTGCGACTGCTCACACTGAACCACCCGAAGCTGGAGCTGTCCGCCCTGGCCGAGGACGCAGTCGTCACCGGCGCGATGCGCATGGCCCTGGACGAGGTCTGGCAGCGCAAACTCCCAACCCCAGCCCTCACCAGCACAACCTAGGCCGTCTCTCCGGGATCGGGTTCAGCGGCCGACGGCGGTGGCGATGGCGTCGGGGCGGTCGAGGTGTACGAGGTGGGCGGAATCGGGGAGCACCTCGACTGTGCCGTCCAGTAGGTCGGCCAGGCGACGCTGACCCGCCAGCCAGCGGTCGGCGGTGAAGCGTGAGCTGCCGCCGGTGGCGACCAGCAGGGTCGTCGGCGGGACCTCTCCGACCGGGCCGGCAACCAGTTTGCCGACCTCGGCGGCCAGTTCCCAACTGCTTGCCAGTTCACCCCAGAACAGCAGCCAGGACAACGCGGCGCCGTACCGCTTCCGTGCGGTTGCCTTGGACAACAGATCCCGGTTGGAGGTGCTGCCGATCCGGACGATCAGCCGTCGTACCGCGGGGCCGAGCAGCTGCGGTACGCCGATCCGCCCGAGCAACCGCAGGAACGCGCGCACCGCCCGATCACCGCGCGTGCCCGGATAGAGCCAGCGCCAGCCGGTCTCGGACGTCAGGCTGGTGTCGACGAGCACGACCCGGCTCACCTCCAGCGGCCGGGTCAGAGCCCAGCGCAGTACGGCGAGACCGCCGATCGAGTGCCCGATCAGCCCGATCTCCGCCTCCGCTGGTACGCCGGCCGCCCGGCGCAACTCGTCGACGCCCGACGTGATCGGCGTGCACCACGGATCGACCACCCGGAGATCAAGCCCCGGCAACAACTCGACGACCCGGCCGAACTCCTCCGGAGTCTCAGCCAGGCCGGGCAGAACGACCCAGGTTGTTGTCATCGAAGGAAAGCCTGCCTCAGGCCTGGTAGCAATGTCGCCAACATCAAGCAGACCAGCAGGACCGAGACGCGTTGCAGGATACCGGGTGGATGCAGGTCGCTGCCCGTCAGCACCTCGAGGCCGGTCTCGATGCCGAGCCAGGCTTGGGTGACCACGACGCCCGCGGCCAGTACGGCGACCAGGCGGCCCCACACACCGCCCCAGCCGGAGCGGCGCAGGACCAGGACGGCGAAGATGCCCATGGCAACGCTGCCGATGCCGGCCATCGTCGAAGTGATCTCGTGCAGGAGCAGCGCCGTACCGGCCTGACCGCTCGCCTCGGCCGCCCGGCAGGCCTCGCTCAGCGATGGTGCGCAGTCCATCGGCGAGAAGGAGTCGAACAGCGTCCCGGCGCCGAAAACCGCGGCGCTGATCAGCAGGCCGGCCATGTCGCGGTTCAGCCGGGCCGCGGGCCGGCCGAGGATGGCGGCGATCAGCAGCAGGACACCCGCACCGAGGTCCAGGGCGCGGGCGTAGGGGCTTGTCGGCTGGTCGCGGGCACCGAGCTCGCTGAGGAAGGACTCGTGGATGTCGAGCGGGAAGCCGGCCACCGCCTCGAGCAGCAGGCTGCAGTAGAGCACACCGGCGGCGATCATCACGTTACGCATCAGGCGATACGGGACGGCCACCATGCCCGCCAGCCTCGCACACCGACCAAGCTGTTGACTGTCGCCTCAACTACACCACCGAGGGTAGAGCCAGCGCCACCGACGCGTCTCTGAACTAATGGCATGATCGCTGGGTGCGGTCGGAACAGGCAGAGGCGGTGGTCCCGCAGTGGCAGCATCGTGCTGCCGTCTGGGTGGGCCGTGTCGTGGTCGCCGCCTCGGTCTGGTCGTTCATCGCGATCCCGCTGCACCTGTTCGCCCCGGCGTACGTGAAACGCGTTGACCAAGCCTTCGATTTCTTCGGCATCCCGGCCGGGCACACCTTCTTCTCCGCGGTCTACCTGGCCGTTGTCGGCAGCGCCCTGCTGCGCGGCAAGCGGGCCGCGCTGCTCTGGGTGCTGTGGGTCTTCCAGGCCCTCTGGCTGATCGCGCAGACCGCGGCCGTTGCCTTCACCAGCGTCCGGCTGGCCAATCCGAACGATGCCCAACTCCTCTCCGAGTTCGGTCCCGCGACCGTCAAGGACCTCGAGCTCGGCATCCTCCAGGTCATCGTGGTGGCCGCGAACATCGCGCTGCTGTGGACGATCCGCGGCGCGTTCCCGGCCCGGCTGGCCCCCGGCACCCGGCGGCAGGCGGTCAGCGCCCTGCTGCTCGGCCTGCTGATCTCGGCCGCGGTGAGCATCACGCTGACCCAGATCTTCCCGAAGACGCTGACCGGTCAACGGGAGAAGATCGGCTGGGCGATCATCGCGACCCTCGGCCAGTCCCGCGGCCGGATGGGCGACCACGAGGGGCACGGCTGGATCGGTCTGACCGTCGGCGCGATCTCGGCCGCCTCGCTGGTGATCGCGTTCGCCATCTTCCTGCGCTCGGTCCGCCGGGTCCGCTACCTGACCCAGCCCGAGGAGCTCGACGTACGACGCCTGCTCCTGCTGCACGGTGAGCGGGACTCGCTCGGGTACTTCGCCACCCGCCGGGACAAGGCGGTCATCTTCTCCCCGGCCAAGGACGCGGCGATCGCATATCGCGTGGTCAACGGGGTCAGCCTGGCCAGCGGCGACCCACTGGGTGATCCGGCTGCGTGGCCCGGTGCGATCAAGGCTTGGCTGGCCGAGGCACGCACGTACGGCTGGTCCCCCGCTGTACTGTCGGCCAGCGAAGAGGCCGCACACGCGTACGTCGATGCCGGCCTGCGCGCCCTGTCGATGGGCGACGAGGCGATCATCGACGTCGCCGACTTCACTCTCGAGGGCCGGACGATGCGACCGGTCCGGCAGGCGGTGACCCGGGTCCAGCGGGCCGGGTACCACGCGGAGGTGGTCCGGCACGGCGACCTGTCACCCGAGACCCTGTCGGAGTACGTGCATCTGGCCGAGCAGTGGCGTGGTGGACACACCGAGCGTGGGTTCTCGATGGCGCTCGGGCGGTTGGGTGATCCTGCCGACGCGCGGTGCGTGATGGTGATCGCGCGCGATGCCGAGGGTGCTGTGCGTGGGTTGCTGTCGTTCGCGCCGTGGGGTGTGCGGGGTGTCTCGCTGGACCTGATGCGGCGGGATCCCGAGTCCGTGAACGGGCTGATGGAGTTCATGGTCACGTCGCTGGTGGATGCGTGCGGGGACCTCGGGCTGCACCGGATCTCGCTGAACTTCGCGATGTTCCGGGAGATCTTCAGCGATGCCGAGCGCGTCGGGGCCGGACCGGTGCTGCGGTTGACCAATGCCCTGCTGACCGCGGCCTCGCGGTTCTGGCAGTTGGAGAGTCTGTATCAATCGAACGAGAAGTACCTGCCGCGCTGGTCGCCGCGGTTGATCTGCTACTCGCGGGGTGCGTCGCTGGCCCAGGTCCTGCTGGCGGCCGGGACCGCGGAAGGGTTCCTGCCGGCGCCGCGGCCGTGGACCCGGGTCGACAGTGTGGAAACGGCCGAGCGGCACGCGATCATGGCGGCGGACGGTGGGGCGTTCGCGACCGCCGTACGGGCGCAGGAAGAAGAGCTGCTGCGGCCGGCGTTGCCGGATCGGAAGCTGACCGAGCAGGAGCAGATCCGGCGGGCCAAACTCGTCCAACTCGTCGCTGCTGGCATCGATCCGTATCCCGTCAGCGTGCCGCGGACGGAGACGTTGGAGCGGGTCCGCTCGCTGTACTCGAACCTGCCGGCCGACCACCGCACCGGCGTGACCGTATCCGTGTGTGGGCGCGTGATGCGGATGCGGGACCATGGCGGACTGTCCTTTGCCCAACTGCAGGACGAGCTGTCACAGCTGCAGGTGATGCTGACGGCGGACGCGTGTGGCTCCGGCCCGCTCGACCATTGGCGGCGCCTGGTCGACATCGGTGATCACGTCAGCGTCACCGGCGAGGTTGTCACGAGTCGTCGCGGTGAGCTGTCGATCGCGGTGACGAGTTGGCTGATGGCGGCGAAGTGCCTGCATCCGTTGCCGGACAAGCGGAAGGGGTTCACCGATCCGGAGGCGCGGGTCCGGCAGCGGCACCTCGACCTGGTGATGAACCCGGACTCGCTGCGGATGATGCAGCACCGCAGTACCGCCGTACGGGCCCTGCGCAACGGGTTCGAGGCACGCGGGTTCATCGAGGTGGAGACGCCGATGCTGCAGGCGGTCCACGGCGGGGCGAACGCGCGGCCGTTCGCGACCCACATCAACGCCTACGACACCGAGCTGTTTCTGCGGATCGCGCCGGAGCTGTTCCTGAAGCGGCTCAGCGTCGGCGGGCTCGGCAAGGTGTTCGAGCTGAACCGGAACTTCCGCAACGAGGGCGCGGACGCGACGCACAACCCGGAGTTCACCTCGGTCGAGGCGTACCAGCCGTACGCCGACTACCACGTGATGCGCGAACTCACCCGGGAACTGCTGATCGAGGCCGCGACCGCGGTCTTCGGCAAGCCGGTGGTGCAGCGCCCGGACAGCGAGATCGACATCTCCGGCGACTGGCCCGTCATCACCGTCCACGAAGCGGTCAGCCGCGCAACCGGTACGCCGATCTCCGCGGACACCCCGGCCGAGCAACTCCGTGCACTGTGCGCGACGTACGGCGTCCACACGACCTTCGAACTCACCGCCGGCGAACTCGTCCTCGAGCTGTACGACGAACTGGTCGAACCAACCACGACGCTGCCGACCTTCTACACCGACTTCCCGCTCGAAACCTCACCCCTGACCCGCTCCCACCGCACCGAACCCCGCCTCGCCGAACGCTGGGACCTGGTCGCCTTCGGTGCCGAAATCGGCACCGCCTACTCCGAACTCGTCGACCCGGTCGAGCAACGCCGCCGCCTCACCGAGCAGTCGTTGAAAGCCGCGGCCGGCGACCCCGAAGCCATGTCCCTCGACGAGGACTTCCTCAGTGCCCTGGAATACGCCATGCCACCCACCGGCGGCCTGGGCATCGGCGTCGACCGCGTGATGATGATGCTCACCGGCGAGAACATCCGAGCCACATTGGCCTTCCCGTTCGTCCGGCCGGCACCCCGCGACTAGACCTCGGCCGCCATCCGCGTCGCGATGTCTGCCCGCAACGCCACCTTGTCGATCTTGCCGACCTTCGTGGTGGGGAGTTCCTCGCAGAGGACCAGGTGCTCGGGGAGTTTGTAGGCTGCGACGCCCAGTTGTTCCATCGACTGGCGGACGTCGGTGAGGGTGAGGTGGGTGCCGGGGCGGGGGACCACATAGACGCAGACTCGCTCGCCCAGGCGGGGGTCGGGCATGGCGACGGCGGCGACCTGCTGGACCTGGTCGAGGGTGTAGGTGAGGTTCTCCACCTCCTCGGCGGAGATCTTCTCGCCGCCGCGGTTGATCATGTCCTTGTCGCGGCCCTCGACGATCAGGTTGCCACCGGCAACGATGCGGCAGATGTCGCCGCTGCGGTACCAGCCGTCGGGCGTGAAGGCTCGCGCGTTCTGCTGTTCGGCCTTGTAGTAGCCGCGGGGTGTGTAGGGGCCTCGGGTGAGGAGCGAGCCGGGCTCGCCGGGTGGGACCGGGCGGTCGAGTGGGTCTACCACCCGGACCTCGTCGTCGGGGCACATCGGGCGGCCTTGGGTGGTGCAGATGACGTCTTCCGGGTCGTCCAGCCGGGTGTAGTTGAGCAGGCCCTCTGCCATGCCGAACACCTGCTGCAACGTGCAGCCGAGCACAGGTTTGATCCTGCGGGCCACCTCGTCGGCCAACCGCGCTCCCCCGACCTGCAACACCCGGAGCGACGACAGGTCCTCGCCCTTGTACTCCTCCAGCCAGCGCTGCGCGACCGCCGGTACCACGGCTGTGTGCGTGACACCCTCGGCTGCGATCGCGGCAAAGACTCGTCGGGGTTCAGGGCTCGGCAGCATCACCACAGTCCCGCCGACGAGCAGTGCGCCGAGCAGGCCCGGGCAAGCGAGTGGGAAGTTGTGTCCGGCCGGCAGTGCGACCAGGTAGACCGTGGAGGCGTCCATGCCGGAGACCTCACCGCTGCGCTTGGCGTTGTACGTGTAGTCGTCGTGCGTACGAGCGATCAACTTCGGCAGACCCGTCGTACCTCCGGACAAGAGGAACACCGCCACACTCCGACTGTCCGGCTCAGGACCGTCCCACACTCCAGCACCCGAGCACAGCTCACGCAGGTCCACGCTGCCCGGGTGCAGGTCGTCACCAGCGACCAGCACGTGCTGCAGCGAGTCCACCTCGTCCACGAGCCGGTGACCGAGCTCCTGGTGGTCGAAGTCCCGCAGTACATCCGGTACGGCGATCGCCGCGGCCTCAGCGTGCGCGGCCAGGTACGACAGCTCGTGATACCGGTGCCCGGGCAGAGCCATCACAGGTACGACGCCCGCCCGCAGACAGGCGAGGGTGAGTACGACGAACTCCCACCCATTCGGAAGCTGTACGACGATCCGGTCGTCAGCGCGCAGCCCTAGCTCCATCAGTCGGGTAGCGGCAGCGTCGGCACGGCCGGTCAGCTCGGCGTACGTGAGCCGGACGGCGCCGTCGACCAGTGCGACCCGGTCCGGCGTACGTTCCGCCTGCTGCCAGATGTGGAACGGCAGACTGCGCCCCTCCCAGTACCCGGCTGCCACATAGCGGGCGACGTCCTCGGCAGGCCACGGCACAACACCGTCGGCGATCGGACTGACCATTACTGCTCCTTGCCGGTGATCACGGCATCGAGCGCGACCAGGCCGTCGCTCGTCAGCCGGAGGGGATTGATCTCGATCTCGTCGACGTTCGGGGCCGCTAGCAACACTGCACCGAGCGCACGCACCACTCGCGCAAGCTCCAACCGATCCAGCACCGGCCCACCACGCCAGCCGTCCAGCAGCGCGCGACCGAGCAGTTCGTCGGGCATCGACTCAGCCTCTGTGATGGACAGCGGCGCAGCACGTACGGCGACATCGGCGAAGGCTTCCGCGGTCGTGCCGCCGAGGCCCACGAGGACAACAGGTCCGAAGACCGGGTCACGCCGCGCACCAACGATCAGGTCGACGCCGGCCGGCGCCATCGCCTCGACCAGCACTCGACAGTCACCGAGCTTCTCCAGGGCTTCGGTCAGCTCTGCGCGGGTGCGGATGCCGAGGTGCACTCCACCGATCTCGGTCTTGTGCAGCACGGCAGCATCCAGGATCTTCACCGCCACCGGACCACCCAACCGGTCCAGAGCGGCGTACGCCTCCTCCGCGGAGTCACAGGCGACGCGAGCAGGTGTGCGGATACCCAGCGCCTCCAGCACCGACTTCGCCTGGTCCTCGTCCCACGGCCCACCAGGCACATCAACAGAAGGCACCGGCACATCAGCCACACCACGCCGATGCGCCAGAACCGCATCGTCCACCAGAGCCCGGACCGCATGAGCCAGCGCGCCCGGACTCGTGCCGACCGCGTACCCGCGCTCGTGCAGCCCCGACCGGACCACACCGACGTCCACGCTGGAACCGCCCACGCCGACCACAGTAGGACTGCCACGGTCCAGCCGGGAGAGCTCGGATACCAGATCCAGACTGTCCGGCTCCGACAACGCGTAGACCGCCACCAGATCAACCGCCGGGTCCGCACCGACCACGGAGACGACCTCACCGAACCCCGGACCAGGCCGACCGGTGTCGACCGGGTTCGCCTGGTAGGTCATCGGCGGCAACAACTCCCCCAACCGCTGCTGAGTCGCCGCACTCAGCACAGGCACCCGCACCTTAGAGCCGCGCAGGCGATCCAGCAACAGCAGTCCAGGACCCGCCTGAGCAGTCACCACGCCCACACCAGGGTCCGCAGCAGGAGCCAACCGGGTCAGCGACAACGCACCGATCGCGTCCACGAGCTGCCGTTCGTCGTCGACCAGCACCGCACCGGCCTGCCGGAGTACGCCCCGTGTCGTACGCCAGGAGGTGGCCAGCGCACCAGTGTGCGACTGCGCGAACTCACCGACATCGTTGCGCCCGACAACCAAGGCGACCACCGGCTTGACCGCCGACAGCCGCGCCACCGCGTGCGCGAGCCGTGAACCGTCCGCCACCGATTCGATGTGCAGAGCAACAGCCGTCGTACGACGGTCGTCCAGCAGGTACTCGAGTACGTCGGTCGCGTCGATGTCGACCGCGTTGCCCAACCCCACAGCGACGCTGATGCCGTAGCCGGCCTCTGCCAGCAGGAACGACAGAGCGTGGTTCACACCACCGCTCGCCGCGACGACAGCAACCCCACCGGAAGGCACTGAAGCAGCGCTCGGCACAAAGCTGGCAGTCAGCTTCAGCGACGGCACCAGGAAGCCGGAGGTGTTGGGACCGAGCAGCCGGATGCCGTAGCGGTCGACCACCTCCGCCAGTGCCTCTTGGTATGACGGGTGCCCGGCTTCGGCGAAACCACCCGCACACACCAGTGCGGCCGTTGCACCGGCCTTAGCGGCTTCGGCTACCGCATCGGCACTGGCCGGCGCCGGGACGCACACCACAGCCAGGTCAATCGGTGCACCAAGCGAATCGACCGCCTCCGCAACCGAGCCGTGCAAAGCAGAGTCCCGCGAGTTCACCAGTGCGAGTGGTCCGTCGTACGTGGAGAGGGAGCGCGCCATCACCGCGCCGAGCTTGGCCGGGTTGCGCGAGGCGCCGATCACTGCGACCCCGCGAGGGGTGAACAACCCGTCCAGCCCGCTCACGCGCTCCCTCCCGTACTGCGGCTGACCCCGGCGACACGGTCCCGGGCGGGACCGCTGGTCCGGCCCACCAGGTCGGCACGCCCGGAGAGGAGGAGGGTCTCCGCGTCGTCCGGGGTCAGCTCGTCATCGACCACCAGCGCAGGGGTCCCGGCCACGAGCCGCGACTCCTCCGCCAGCAACGTCCGCGTCAACCGCGAACCACCGTGCACAGCCACCACCGCAGGTCCCGCCAGTACGCCGGAATGCAGCGATGCCAGGGCAGCCGGCAGTTCCTGCTCATCCGATGGAGCCTCGATCCACAAGGCCTGGTCGCGCACATCCGCGACATCCACCCACCGACCGGGCAAGGACAATCCGCGCGAGCGGAACGGGGTCTGCAGGGGCGCCGGGCCGTGCTGCGCATGCCACGACGTGCGGGTCGCGGCGACGAACGCCGGATCGCGGCGCGCCAGCTTCCCGCCGCTGATGCTGCGGGTGAGGAAGTGGAAGGCGAACTGCCATGGCTCCAGCGTGTCGTGGTAGCGCCCGAAGTGTTCCCACCAGGACAGGCTCGGCCGCGCCGACCCCTGGATCTTCTCAACCGACGGCCGCGCCGCTTCCTCGTACGCCACCAGCGCCGCCGGAAGCTCGTCATGTGAGGCGAGCGCCGCCGCCAGCGCGACCGCGTCCTCCATCGCCATCTTCGTCCCCGAGCCGACCGAGAAGTGTGCGGTGTGCGCCGCATCGCCGAGCAGTACGACGTTCCCGTGCTGCCAGCGCCCCGTCCGCCGGGTCCGGAAGCTGCCCCAGCGCGAGTTGTTCACCAGCAGCAGATGACCGTCGATCTGCTCGGCGAAGAGCTTCTCCAGGTACACCTTGGTCTTCAGATCGCTCGGCCCCGGCGGCTGGGACACGTCGAACTCGTCCAGCCCGGCCCGCAGCCACGACTCCCGATCGGTCTCGACGATGAACGTGCTCACGTCCGGGCTGATCGGGTACCCGTGCACCGCGAACACCCCGTCGTCGCCCCGCTCGTGGACGAAGGTGAGTCCGTCGAAGGCGTACGTCGTACCGAACCAGATGAACTTGGCCGCCGCCGTCTCCACCATCGGTTCGAGAACGCCCGCCAGCCGCTCCCGGATCCGTGAGTTGGCGCCGTCCGCGGCGACCACCAGGTCGAAGCCGGACAGGTCGTCGAGCTCCACCTCGGTCTCGAACCGCAGCGTCACGCCGACTTCGACCGCGCGCTGCTGCAGTACGGCGAGCAACGTCTTCCGGGCGATCGCGGCCATACCCATTCCGCCGCAGCGGAACCGCTCGCCCTTCAGCCGGACCTCGATCGCGTCCCAGTGCACGCCGTACTGCGTGAGTGCGTCGCGGATCACCGGGTCGGCGGCGTGAATGGCGGCGAGCGTTGCGTCGGAGAACACCACCCCGAAGCCGAACGTGTCGTCCGCGCGGTTGCGCTCGAACACGGTCACCTCGACCGTCGGGTCGTTCGCCTTCACCAAGGTGGCCAGGAACAGCCCGCCGGGCCCACCACCGACAACTGCGATCCGCATTGCGAGTCCTCTCAGGCCTGGGTCGTCTGGGGAGTCGTGCTGAGCGCGGTTTCAGGCTGCCGCTCCCGGCCGGTCCGCGGTACGGCGGCGATCACCAGCGCACCGAGGACAGCGGGTACGGCGAAACCGTAGAAGTTCCAATCGAGGCTAAGCCCGGAATCGAGCACCCAGCCACCGAACAACGGGCCGACGATCGCGCCGAGCCGGCCGACTCCGAGGGACCAGCCGAGCGCGGTCGCCCGGCTGCCGGCCGGGTAGTGGGTGGCGACGTACCCGTTGACCAGGATCTGCGTGCCGACCGTCCCCAGGCCGGCGATCGCGATCAGCAGGTAGAGCGCGACGGAGGACGGGTTGACGCTGAGGGTGTAGATCGAGAACGCGGCGAGCGCGAACGCGACCGTGGTCACGACTTTCGAGCCGAGCCGGTCGGCGAGCGTCGACGCCACCAGAGCACCGACGATCGCACCGAGGTTCATCACCAGGAGGAACCGCAGCGACGAGCCGAGCGGATAGCCGGCCTGCCGCATGATCTGCGGGAGCCAGGTGTTCAGGCCGTAGACGAGCAGCAGACCGAAGAAGCTGGCCAGTCCGAACAGGATGGTCGCGGCGAGATACCGACGTCCGAAGAGTACGGCGAGCGCGCTCCCCTTGCTGCTGGTCTCGGCCGCCGCCGGTTCGGGTTGTACGCCGTACTTGGCCGCAAGAGCTGCTGCTTCGTCGTGACGACCTCGTGCCTGCAGGAAGCTGACCGACTCGGGCAAGTACTTCCAGGCCAGCGGCAGCACCAGGACGAGCGGCGCCATGCCGATCAAGAACATGATCCGGAAGCCCTGGGTGGGCACGAGGTTGATCGCGAGCACCGCCGCCAGCACGCCGCCGAGGGAGAAGCCCGAGAACATCAAGGCGTTGTTGAAGTTCCGGCGGTGCGGTGGCGCGTATTCGACGGTCAGCGCGATCGCCGTCGGCACCACGCCGCCGAGGCCGAGGCCGGTGACGAAACGCAGGATGCCGAACACCTCGGGGCTGGGCGCCAGGGCGGTCGCCCCCATCGCGAGGGAGAACCAGATGATGCTGGCGAACATGATCCGGCGCCGGCCGACGATATCGGTCAGCGCGCCCACGCACAGCGTCCCGATCACCATCCCGGTCAGGGCGTAGCTGCCGATCGCACCGGCCTGACCCGCGGTCAGTTGCCAGTCGGGATTCTTCAGCAGGGACGGTACGACGGCGCCGTACACGATCAGGTCGTAACCGTCGAAGACGATCGTGACGAAGCAGATGGCGACCACCCAGAGACCGGCGCGGGACCGGGTGGTGGTGGCGGTGGGACTGGTCATTGACGGCCCTCGATTCGTACCGGGCTGACAGGGGATGTCACGAAAGTAGGACTAATCACAGACGACCGTCAAGACTTTGACACACATTAACTGGCATCATGAGAGGATGAGCGCAGCGAACCACCCTGATCGGCTCCGAGGAGACGCGATGAAGCCACGGTCGATCGTCTTCGACCTCTTCGGCGACTACATCCGCTACCACGGCGGCGACGTGCGGCTGCGCACGCTGACCGCGCTGCTGGAGTGTTTCGACGTCGGCGAGAGCACGGTGCGCGTGGTGATGGCGCGACTGCGGCGCGAAGGCTGGTTCGACACCCGGCGGGACGGTCGCGAGACGGTCTACGCGCTGAACGACAAGAGCTGGCGACTGCTCGACGAGGGCCGCACGCGGATCTTCGAGAGGTCCCGGGATCCCTGGGATCGGCAGTGGTCGATGGTCATCTACTCGGTGCCGGAGAGCGACCGCGGCCTGCGGGAAGAGCTGCGCAAAGAGCTCGCCTGGCTCGGATTCGGGCCGCTGGCGTCGTCGACCTGGGTGAGTCCGCACAACCGGCTCACCGAGGTCCAGGAACACTTCGCGGACCAGCCGGCGGTGCGGCTCGACCTCCTGCAGTGCACGTCGTCGGGACTGTCGCGCGATCGCGAGATGGCCGCGCGCTGCTGGGATCTGGACGCCCTCGACGCGGACTACGCCGAACTGCTGCGCACCTACCGGCCGCGGATGAAGGCGTACCGCGGCGGCTCCGTGCCACCCCGCCAGGCGCTCGTCGAGCGGATGGAACTCATCCACGACTACCGGATGTTCCCCTTCCGCGACCCCGACCTGCCCGAGGAGCTCCTCCCGGCCGGCTGGCACGGTCGCGAGGCGCACGAGCTCTTCCTCCAGGCCCACGAGGCGCTCGAGGAACCGGCCACCCGCTTCTTCCTGGACCTCTCGGCCACCGACCGGGTCGCCTGACCCGTCAGCGAAACACCCCTCCAGACCGCCGCACAACGTTGTCATGTGTCAGATTCTTGACGGACGGTGTGCATATGTACTTCAATCCGGAGCACTCAAGCGGATCGCCGGCCCCGGTCCAGCCCGTCCCACAGTTCTTGTGTGCTCTGGAGGCACAGCCGATGAGACCGATCCGTTCGACCCTTGCCGTCCTCGCGGCCGGTGGGTTACTCGCCTGGTGGGCGTACCCCTCAGCCGCCGACCAGACCACCGCGGCCGCCGCTCCGGTTGCCCCGGGCCCCGCCGTACTCAACGCGCCACCGCCGACCGCTCCACAGCTGGAGAACACCGGCATCTGGCAGGCGAAGCCCACGATGATCTGCCACACCAGCGCCTACCGTGCCGGTGAGTTCCTCAACCAGGGCTGCGTGTACGACGACCAGGGCGCCCAACTGGTGACCACCAACTGGCCCGAACACTCCCTCACCTTCGCCTACACATACCCGACCGACCCGGCGTACCGCGGGAACGCCGCCGACCTGGTCGAGGTCCGGGTCAAGCCGCTCGCCGACGCGACCGCGTTCCGGATCACCTTCAACACGATGACCGATCCCGAGCTCGTCGGTACGACGATTGCCCTCGGCAACTCGTTGCTCCCGCGCGAGGCGCCGTACGGCGCGAACACCCGGATGCCGGCGGAGAAGTTCGTCACCGTGCACGGCCGGACCGGTGACATCATCGACGCGGCCACCGGCAAGAAGGCACCCGTCACCGTGGCGGTCGATCTCGAGCGCGGCCAGGTCGAGGTCCGCGTCCCGCACACGGCGTACGACCCCGGCACTCGCAGCGTCCGGATCGCCGCGGCCGCCGGTCTGTGGGACCGCGCGGCGAACAAGTTCCTGCTGCCACAGGCCGTTGCCGACGCCACTCACCCCGGTGGCGCGCTCACGTCCGGGCTGCTGCAGAAGTCGGCGTACTTCGATGTCGCCTTCCGGCAGGAGCCGTTCAACTCGCCGTGGCGCAACGACGCCCAGAAGACCACCTTGGCGACCGGCAACATCAGCAAGTTCTTCGCGACCGTCGACTTCGGCAAGCTGCAGCAGCAGGTGACCGACGACAGCGCCGTCCCGACCTCCGGCTACATGAACCGGCTGTACGCGACGAAGAGCGAGGTCCGGCAGGGTCGCCGACTGCCCGGCGATCCCGGGATGCCGCCGCTCGGGTCCTTCACCCAGCAGAACGGAGCCACGATCAACGGCGAAGGGACGCCGAGTGTCCAGTTCGGCTGGATCTGCCGGGACGACTGTGTGTCGGACCTGCCCGGCCGGCTGCAGCGTTACCTCGCCTACGTTCCCGACCTGCCCAAGCCGGCCAACGGCTACGCGAGCATGGTCTGGACCCCCGGCTACGCGCAGAGTGCGAACGACCAGGTCGGCGACCCCGGCATGCTCGAGCTCCTGCCCGCCGGTGACCGGGACCTGTTCCACCAGGTCGCGAACCGACCGTCTGCTCCGACCGTCGTGATCTCGGTCGACGGCCGCGGCAACGACAACTGGTACTACGGCCGGTCCGGTACGTCGGTGTTCGAGGCGCTCGCGGATGCGCGGCGGGCGTTCGGGCTCGACCCCACCCGGACCGTGATGAGCGGCTTCTCGAGTGGCGCGTACGGCGCGAACAAGCTGTCACTGCAGTTCCCCGACGTGTTCAGCAAGGCCTTCATCTGCGACGGCCTGAACATGGCACCGTCCTTTCCCGGCATCAACGGGATCGCCGACACCCTGCCGGTCGACACCGCGACCCAGCACGAGCCGGGCTCGACACTGACGCCGTTGCTGCCGTCCCGCCGCAACCAACCGGTGCTCGAGTGGGCCGGCCTGCCCGACAACTACATCCCGTACAACATCCCGCGCGAACGGGCCAACGCGTACCTCGCGGGCGGCCAGTACGACTTCAAGTTCGACAGCTGGCTCGGTGCGTCGTCCGACCACGTGGTGATGTGTGCCAACGCGACCTGGGGTGTGCTGACCGATTGGCTCGGCGACATGCGCGGCGTGAAGGATCCGTTCTACGTCACGTACGTGCGCAACCCGGCGATGGACGACCCAGAGTCCGGGCTGGTCGGCGACCACGCCTACTGGCTGAGTGACATCCAGAGCCGGTCCGGCCAGCTCGGCACCATCGACGTACAGTCGCACGGCTTCGGCCTGAAGGACGCGCCGGCCGCTCCGGTCGTCACCGGTGCGGGTGTGGAGACCGGCTCAACGGTTCCGGTCAACGCCTACACGACCGAGCACCGGACCAAGCCGGCACCGGTCAGCGCACCGGTCGCGAACCGGCTCGACATCACCGCGACGAACGTCCGCACCGTGACGATCGACCCGCAACAGGCCAAGGTCACCTGCGCCGCGGACCTGAACGTGACGACGGACGGACCGCTCACCGTTCGCCTGATCGGTTGCCCGGATCACAACTTCGATTGACCCCTCGCCCAGAACCCCTGTGCCGCATACCCTTTGCGGCACAGGGGTTGTGGGGCTACCTGGGGGGAAGTACATGAGGACGTTTGCTGTGCTCTGCGCGGGATTCGTGACGCTGGCTCTCACGGCGGGTTGTGGGGAATCAACCGTGCCATCCAGCAGTACGCCGCCAACCGGTACGACGCCTGTGTCCGCACCCGCTCAGGTGGAGCCGGTGACACCACCCGGGCCACTTGGCTCGGCGGCGTACCAGACGGAGCTGACGAAGATCGAGCAGAGTCTGGCGGGTGATCTGCGCGCACTGACGCGGGTGCGAACCGCCGAGGGTCTGATCGAGGCGATGGACGGTCTTGCGTCAGCGCTGAACACGGCGTCGTCGCAGCTGGCCGACTCCACGGTGACGAGCCGGCTGACCGGCGTACACCAGGTGCTGCAGGACCGGCTGCGAGTTGCCGCGACGTCGATGTCCGGATCGAAGTCGGACAGCACCGAGTTGAATGCGCGCTGCGGCGGAGTCGCCTACACCTCACAGAAGGTCCAGCGTCAACTGCTCGCGGATCTGAACAGTGCGATCGTTGCGCTGCGCAAACTCAAGTTCCGCTTCGGCAGCACGTTGCCCGACCCCGGTCCGGAGCCGGAGGACGCGCGCCCGTCGAACGGCGACATCCTGATCCGCAGCGGCACCTCGGGCATCGGCCGGCTCCGGGTCACCAACGGTACGTCGAAGGACGTCGCGGTCTCGGTCGTCAACACCGGGCAGCCGCCCAGCAAGCCGCACGTGATGGTGTACATCCAGGCGCGGAAGACCACCACCATCAGCCGGGTCGGCGGCGCCTACAGCATCTACTTCAAGAGCGGCTCGGACTGGAACGCGAAGCGGCGGCAGTTCAGCGCCGACTGCTCGTTCCAGAAGTTCGACAAGTCGTTCGGCCGGAACGAGGGCTGGCAGGTCGACCTCAAGCCGACCATCGCCGGCAACGCCAGCACCAGCGAGGTCGAAGCGTACTGAATACCTTCCCCGTCCACCCGGTGCTGGCCCTGGTGGCAAGCACGATCCTCGACACTGCTGGCGGACGTTCAGAGGTCGTCAGGCAGCAGGCGGAAAGCCCCATGCGGCGTGAGCGGACGAACCGCTCGGAAGTCGCGCCGGTCCAAGGTGAGCACGGCGTCTGTTCGGTAGTCCGCCGCGAGTGCGACGCTGACCGCGTCGGCCAGATCCAGGTCCAGATCGGTGTACCTGCTGATCACGGCTACCGCGGTTGCCAGCGTCTCGGCTCCGATGTCCGGGACCTGAAAGCGCATTCGCCGAACCTGTGTCAACATCAGCTCGAGGATTGTGGTTCGGGCGGCGCCACCCAACCGGGCCCGGGCCAGGTGATCCACCTCGGCGAGCACCAACGGCGACAGAATCACCGTCCCGGCTTCTTGAAGCAGTCTGCGGCAGGTAGGCCCCTCGGGCGCGTTGCGGTCGAACGCCGCGATGATGCCCGAGGTGTCGGCGACGACGATCACTGGCCAGTACGCCGCACGACCTCGGACCGGATCTCGTCCTTGGTCACCGGCTCACCGCTTCCCTCGAAGGTCGGCCAGTCGAGCGGCTCATCCCAAACCCGGTTCGCCATCGCGGCCAGGTGAATACCCTCGCGAATGATCTCGGCCTCCGGGATCCCGCGCCGTCGCGCCGCGTCCTTGATCAGCGCCAGATCCTCGGGATCGGCGTAGACATTCGTGCGCTTCATCGACATGTACCAACCCTAACACATACACCAGAACCCGATCGGCGATGGAGCTAGAGGCCGATGGTGTCGAGGATGGTGTCCAGGAGGCCGCCGACCAGGCCCGGCTGATCCGGGTCCTCGGGCTCGTCCGGGGGCGGCGGCGGGTTGGTGGTAGGCGGTGGGTCGGTGGTCGGCGGCGGGTTGGTCGTCGACGGGGGCTTGGTCGGCTGGCTGGTCGGGTCCGATGCCGTGGCAGTGGGCTTCGGCGGGACCTTGGTGGCCGGCGGAACAGTCGGGTCTTGGTGGTCGACCAGTAGTGGGGCCGACGTGGTGGTCGGGCACGGGGTGGACGGACGGCCGTCGACGGGCTGACCGGTCACCGGCGCGATGGTTGTTGCTGGAGGCAACGTTGTGGTGTGACCCGGGGTCGGCGGCACCGTCGGCACCGGGGTCTCGGACCCGCGCGGGATCGTCGGGACGCTGGTCGGGAGCCGCGTGCTGGGCTCGAGGCCGGCGACCGGGTTGGCCGGGTCCGGGCCGCCACCGGGCAGCGGCAGGAAGGAGGCACCGATCCGGGGACCGCCGAGCAGGGCGATCATGACCAGGACGGCGTACAGACCGAGTAGCGCACCGGCCGCGAGGGCAGCCTGGCGCAGCCGCTGACGGTTCGGCCAGGGCGGGCGGCGGGCTGCCGACGATGAGGCGGAGATCGGCTTCACAAGGCCCGCAGAGTATCGGCAATACCAGCGCTTGAAACAGCCCTTGGAAGAAATTCCACGCTAGATCGCAATCTTTTGGCAATTCCGTTCCGGTACGCGTCCGTAGAATTGCGGTGAGTTAGCTGATGGCGCGCCAATCGACCGGGCAGCACGCCAATTCCTGTGTCAGCCTTGCTCTCATGTCTTCACTGGTGCTGCTGCACGGACTCGGTGCCAACGGCCGGGTCTGGGACGCCTGGCCGCAACCGCGGTTCGCCCCCGACCTCGCCGGACACGGCTCGGCCGCCGCACTTCCGGCGTACACCTTCGGCTCGATGGCGGCCGCCGTCGCCGAGACCCTCCCGGTACGACGTGACGTCGTGGTCGTCGGCCATTCACTCGGTGGCGTGGTCGCGCTCGAACTGGCCAGTGGTCGCTACGGCATCGAGGTCGACCGGGTGGTCGCACTCGGCGTGAAGGTGACCTGGTCCGAGGACGACCTGGGCCGGGCCGGCGCATTGGCGCAGAAGCCGGTCGCGTGGTTCGACACTCGGGAGGACGCGGCCGCGCGGTTCCTCAAGGTGTCCGGGCTGCAAGGACTCGTCGACCCGAGCAGTCCGGTGGTCGACCACGGTCTGACCGAGGTGGACGGTCGCTGGCGACTGGCCATGGACCCCGGCACCTTTGGCGTCGGCGCACCCGATATGGCCAAGCTCATCGCGGCCAGCAAGGCCGAGGTGATCCTCGCCCGCGGCGAACGGGACCCGATGAACACCGACGACGAACTGCACGCCCTGCACGATCAGGTCGTGACGCTGCCCGGTCTCGGCCACAACGCCCACGTCGAGGACCCTGGCGCGCTCAGCATTCGATGACGTTGACGGCCAGGCCGCCGCGGGACGTCTCCTTGTACTTGATCTTCATGTCGGCGCCGGTCTCGCGCATCGTCTTGATCACCTTGTCGAGGGTGACGACGTGGACGCCGTCACCGTGCATCGCCATCCGGGCCGCGTTGATCGCCTTCACCGACGCCATCGCGTTGCGTTCGATACACGGGATCTGGACCAGCCCGCCGACCGGGTCGCAGGTCAGGCCGAGGTTGTGCTCCATCGCGATCTCGGCCGCGTTCTCGACCTGGAGCGGCGTACCGCCGAGGACCTCGCACAGGCCGGCCGCGGCCATCGAGCAGGCCGAACCGACCTCGCCCTGACAGCCGACCTCGGCGCCGGAGATCGACGCGTTCTCCTTGTAGAGCACGCCGATCGCGCCAGCGGTCAGCAGGAATCGGACCGCGCCGTCGTCCGTCGCCCCCGGGACGAACCGCCGGTAGTAGTGCAGGACAGCGGGAATGATGCCCGCGGCACCGTTCGTCGGCGCGGTGACGATCCGGCCGCCGGACGCGTTCTGCTCGTTCACCGCGAGGGCGAACAGGTTGACCCAGTCCATCACCTTCAGCGGGTCGACCGACCACGGATCAGCGCTGAGCCGACGGTGCAGCGCGTGCGCCCGCCGCGGCACCTTCAGCCCGCCGGGCAGGATCCCCTCGGTCTCGCAGCCCTCGTGCACACAGTCCTGCATGACCTGCCAGATCCGCAGCAGCCCGTCGCGGATCTCGTCCTCGTCCCGCCAGGCCAGCTCGTTCGCGAGCATCACCTCGCTGATCGGCAGCTGCGACTCCCGGCACCGGTCCAGCAGCTCCGCACCGGTCGTGAACGGGTACTTCAACGGCGTCGTGTCCGGCACGATCCGGTCGCCGGCCGCCGCGGTCTCGTCGACCACGAACCCGCCGCCGACCGAGTAGTACGTGCGCTCCCGCAGTACCTCGCCGTCGGCCGTGCGGGCCGCGAACGTCATCCCGTTCGGGTGGTACGGCAACGCCTTGCGCCGGTGCATCACCAGGTCGGAGTTCTCGTCGAAGGCGATCTCGTGGGTGCCGGCCAGCAACAGCCGGCCGCGCTCCCGGATCGTCTCGACCCGCGCGTCGACGGAGTGGGTGACGACGGTCTCGGGGTCCTCACCCTCGAGCCCGAGCAGCACCGCCTTGTTGCTGCCGTGCCCGTGACCGGTCGCGCCGAGCGAGCCGAAGAGTTGCGCCTCGACCGTTGCCGTCCGGCCGAGCAGGCCGTCGGCGGCGAGGCCGAGGGCGAAGGTGCGGGCGGCACGCATCGGTCCCACCGTGTGGGAGCTCGAGGGGCCGATCCCGATACTGAACAGGTCGAAGACACTGATCGCCATCGTGTGGAGGTTCCTTCCGGTCGTCGTTGACCGTTTGGTGTCCTCCCCGCTCTGTCAGACGGACGTCTTCCAGAGGTGCCTCGCCCGCGCGGTGAAGGTGCCTGAGAGATTCTTGGGGAGAGTTGCTCCTACGGCGCCCGGGTCGTGCCCGGGACTCTCCCGCACGGGTTCATGCGGCTGTTGAGTTGACTGACGTCCGTGACGGTACGGCGGTGTCCCGGCCGCCGTCAATCCGGCCCGTCCGCACCGCCCAGATCTCGAAGAACCAGGTGAACAGCGGCGGAACACTCGCCGCCAGCGCGGCCAGCGTGACCGGCCAGGACCAGCGCAGCGGCCCACGCACCACCAGCACGGTGAGCACGTAGGCGATGAAGATGCCGCCGTGGATCGGGCCGAAGATCTTGACCCCGATCTCGTTGTCGGACAGCACGTACTTGAACAACATGCCGATCAGCAATCCGGTCCAGGAGATCGCCTCGGCGATCGCCACCCACCGGAACCACACCGCGTGCTTGGTAGTCATCAGCGACCGACCCTAACAAGTCCCCCAAGGACTGCCCGGGGTCGGCCGGGGGCTCGTCCCCGATGTGGCCGAGCAAACGGTTGCCGAGGATCGAGGGAGTTCCTCAGACAGGAGATCTTCCGTATGGAGTTCAGACAACGCGCTCTCGCTTGCGGTGTGGCGCTGGGCGTCGCGACCGCCGGACTCGCGACCCTCCCGGTGTCGGCGGCCGCGACCACTGCCCAGGTGCAGTGGACCGACTGCAAACCGGAGGGCAAGGACGACCCGAACGTCGTCAAGGGTTCGCAGTGCGCGACGCTGCAGGTACCGGTCGACTGGCGGAACCCGAACGGCCCCAGCTTCGGCCTCGCCATCGCCCGTCGTACGGCGAAGGTCCCGGGCGACCGCGTCGGTGTGCTGATGTGGGGCCCGGGTGGTCCTGGTGACTCCGGTGTCGACCGGGTCAAGACCGGGATGAGCCGGTTCAGCCAGAACCTGCAGAACCGGTTCGACGTCGTCAGTTTCGACCCGCGCGGGATCGCCCGCAGCAGCCCGGTGAAGTGCTCGGCCGCGCTGCTGGCCAGGCAGCCGTCGCCGGTCCCGAAGAGTCAGGCCGACTTCACCGCGACCATCCGCTACAACCGCGAACTGGCCGCGGACTGCCGCAAGAACACCGGCCCGGTGTACGACCACCTCGACACCTGGCAGACCGTGCGGGATGTGGACGCGATCCGGGCCGCGCTCGGGGAGTCGACGATCACGTTCCACGGCAGCTCGTACGGAACGCTGCTCGGCGGTCAGTACGCCGAGACCTACCCGAGCCGGATCCGCGCGATGGTGCTGGAGAGCGTGGTCGACCACAGCGCGCCATCGGCGAAGTCGTTCCTCGATGCCCAGGCATCCGCGGCCCAGGACTCGTTCGACGAGTTCGTGAAATGGTGCGACGCGGCAACGACCTGCTCACTGCACGGCCGCGAAATCCACGCTCTGTGGGCCGGCCTGCTCGCCCGGGCGGACCGCGGCGAGGTGCCCGATCCGCAGAAGCCGGACCTGCCGATCACGCCGTACTGGCTGAGCTTCAACGTCTTCCGCGCGCTCTACGGACCGCAGTGGCCGGCGTTGGCGGACACCTTGAAGAAGCTCGATGCGAGCGCCCCGCCGACCGGGCAGCCGCCGGTCCCGACCGGCCTGGCCTCGAACACTCTCGCGGTGTTCTGCCAGGACTGGAACCTTCCGGTCCGGAACTACCAGGAGTACGCCGGCCTGCTCAGCCGACTGGCCCGGAACAACCCGGACATGCGCTATCCCGGTCAGCTGATCGCCGTCTCGATGTGCCTCGGCATGCCGCCGGCGGACAACCCGCAGCACCGGCTGAAGGTGCACGGTCTGGACGAGGCGATCCTGCTGGCCAACGCGATCCACGACCCGGCCACCGGCTACAACTGGGCGCAGAGTGTGGAACGCCAACTCGGCCGGCACGGCGTCCTGCTGACGTACGAAGGCTGGGGTCACGGCAGCTACGACGGTGGACCGTGTATGGAGAACACGATCGACGCCTACCTCGTCTCGCTCGATGTACCCGACCGCGGCACGGCCTGTCCCGCCGTACCACCGGTGAGCTGAGAACAGCCCCGGGCAGACGCCTCCCAACCAGGCGCCTGCCCGGGCTCTTCTGCCGCGCACTCAGACCGGTACGCCGGTCACCTCGAGGACGCGGTTGAGTTGGTCGCCGCGGACCATCCGGCCGGCCAGCAGGCGAAGTTCGGCGCAGGCGGTCTCGAGCGCTTGCAGCTGGGATCGGCAGTTGTCGACGTACCAGAAAGGATCGTCGGGCTGCGGATCGTCCGCGTCGTCGATGTCGGCGTACCAGTGCTGGTCACCGCAGTGCATCACTCGCACCCGCAGGTTCATGATGACTACTCCCCGTGCCCGGGGATCCCTGGGTCCCCCCCGGGCCCCAGTCGGGGCCGCCTCGGCCGGGCGCGTGGTCGCGGCCCCCCACTGCCACGCGCCGAGCCGAGTTCGACCCTCCCCCGCTCCGTTCATCGTTGCCGAGGGCCTCGGTGTTACAGCTTGTGACGACTAATTTTGGGTAGTCACCCGACTACCGTGCAGTGAGGTGCGACTGGGTCCACTGCTCCAGGCCGGCAGCCGTGATCGGCAGGTCCTCGGTGAGGATCTCGAGCCGGTCGGAGTGCACCACCACGTTGTCCTCGATCCGGATGCCGATCCCGCGCAGCTCCGGCGGAACGGTCTCGTCGTTCGGGTGGAAGTACAGCCCCGGCTCGACGGCCAGCGCCATCCCGGCCTCGATCTCACCGGCGAAGTACGCCTCCGGCCGGGACGCGTCACAGTCGTGCACGTCCAGGCCGATGTAGTGCCCGGTGCCGCAGACGATGTACCGGCGGTGCTGCTGCCCGTCCGGGCCGAGCAACTCGTCGAGCGACACGTCGAGCAGGCCCCAGTCCCGTAGCCCTTCGGCCAGCGTGCGCAGCGCGGCGTACTGGAAGGCCCGGTACGGCGCACCGACCTTGACCGCGTCGAGTGACGCCAGCTGTGCCTTGTGGACCAGGTCGTACACCTGCCGCTGCGCGTCGGTGAACTCACCCGTGGCCGGGAAGGTCCGGGTCACGTCGGCGGTGTAGAGCGTCCGCGTCTCGACACCCGCGTCGAGCAGGATGACGTCGCCCTCGTTCACCGGTCCGTCGTTGCGAACCCAGTGCAGCACCGGCGCGTGCTTGCCAGCGGCAACGATCGAGGCGTACCCGACGCCGTTGCCCGCGGTCCGCGCCCGCCGGTCGAAGGTGCCCTGCAGCCACCGCTCACCGCCGCCGCGAATGGCCTCCGGCAGCTCGCGCGCGACGTCACCGAACGCGAGCACACTGGCCGCGACGGCCTCGCGGAGCTGGTCCAGCTCCCAGTCGTCCTTGATCCGGCGCAGCTCGGCCAGCGTCTGCCGCAGCGAGTTCCCGTCCGTCGGCGAGGTCCGGACCAGCGCGTCCAGCATCGGCTCGACCCCCGGTGTGGACAGCATGAACGGTACGGCGCCGCGCACCGCGGCCGGCAGTTCCTCGATCGGTCGGCAGGCGATCTGCAACGCGTCCGACCAGTCCTTCAGCCCCGGCACCGGTCCGACCCACAGCTCACCGTCCCGCGCGTTGGCGAAGAAGTCGGCCTCTTCCGGCCCGGCCGTCTCGCGCAGGTACAGCGTCGCGTCGCCGTCGGCCGACAGCACCAGTACGGCGCCTTCCGCCTGGCACCCGGTGAGCCAGACGAAGTCGCTGTCGGCGCGGAACTGGTAGTCGGTGTCGTTCGACCTGACCGGCGCCCGGCCGGCCGCGACCGCGATCCGTCGTCCCGGCAAGGCCGCGGACAGCTTCCGCCGGTGCTCGGCGGCCGCCTCCGCCAGCCCGTCGGGCACTGTCACCGACCGGTCCACCGCTCCCCAGCCACGCGAGATGAACTCCCGGAAACCCTTGGCGTCGATCGGGCGGTAGGACTTCGGCGTCTCTTCGGTCCGGTCATCGGTCATGTGCTGAGCTCCCCTTTGCAGCTGACGGTTAGCACTCATCAACTCAGGTGGGAGGAGGACCGCGCAAGCCCTTATCGAAACTCGTGGATCACCGGGCGCGGAACGCCTCGAGGAGGCCCTGCTCGGAGTCGAGTAGGTACTGATGCAGGTCGGCCGCGGCCTGCTCGTACTTGCGGGCCTCGAGCAGCTCGACCAGGCCCCGGTTGCGCGCGATGTACGGCTCGTGCAGCTCCCGCGGGGTCGCGATCACGTGGAAGAGAAGCCGCAACTCCGCCAGCAGCCGGCCGGTGATCGCGTCCATCCGGGCGCTGTCGGCCAGACCGATGAGGTGCTGGTGGAAGCGCATGTTCGCCGTACCGACAGCCGGCCAGCGATCCGCGAGCGCGGCCGCCTCGGCCGCCTCGACATCGTCCTGCAGCGGCTCGATCCGGCCGGCCGGCAACTCCGGGTCACGATCGGCCAGGCCGCGTACGACGTCCACCTCGAGCACTCGGCGGAGCCGATACAGGTCCACCACGTCGTGCTCGTCCAGCTCGGGGACGAACACCCCGCGGTGCAGTTTGTAGACGAGCAGGCCCTCGTGGGTGAGCAGCCGGAACGCCTCACGCAACGTGTTCCGGCTGACCTCCAGCACCTCGGTCAGCTCGATCTCGGAGAGCTGGGCACCCGGCGGCAGCGCACCCTCGGTGATGCTGCGGCGCAGGATGTCGGCGGCCCGCTCGGCCGAGCTGCTCCGGTCCAGCCGGGCGACATCGGCGGCGACAGTGCGCAACCACGTCTGCCGGCCCTCGTCGACCTCACCCGTGCTCATCCCCGCATCATCGCCCACCCGAGGCGTTCAGGGAAAGTTTAGTGGAACAAGACTCTTGCAGGATTGTTGAACAATCTCTACGCTCGTGTCACCGGACGCGTCCAGTCATCCACTCACAGCTATGGAGACCAGCCCGACAGACTCAGGAGCCGCCGCCATGTCCAAGCCCCCGACGAAGCCCCTGTCGAAACCGATCACCCGCCGTACGACGACGACGCGCAGCCGTCAGCTCAGCACCGCCGCCGGTCACAAGACGCCCGACAACGCGATGAAGGCCGGCACCCGGTCCACTCTCCTCGGCGCCATGTTCCTGATGGCCACCTCTGCGATCGGCCCCGGGTTCATCACCCAGACGACGCTGTTCACCGTCTCCCTCGGCGCGGCCTTCGCCTTCGCCATCGCCGCCTCGATCCTGGTCGACATCGCGCTGCAGCTCAACGTCTGGCGGGTGATCGGCGTCTCCGGACGCCGGGCCCAGGAGCTCGGCAACCTGGTGGCGCCACACCTCGGCACCGGGATGGCCGCGCTACTGTTCGCCGGCGGCCTGGTGTTCAACATCGGCAACGTGTCCGGCACCGGGCTGGGCATCGACGCGATGATCGGGCTGGACCCGAAGCTGGGCGGCGCACTCTCCGCAGTGATTGCCATCGGCATCTTCTTGTCCAAGCGGGCCGGGCTGGCGATGGACCGGGTGGTCCTGATCCTCGGCGCGGTGATGATCCTGCTGACCACCTACATGGCGATCACCTCCCGGCCACCGGTCGGCCAGGCGCTGAAGAACGTCGTACTGCCCGAGCAGGTCGACTTCCTCGTCATCACCACCCTGATCGGCGGCACGATCGGCGGTTACATCGTGTACGCCGGGGCGCACCGGCTGCTCGACTCCGGCCTGTGCGGGCCGCAGCACGTCCGCGAGATCAGCCGGGGATCGGTCACCGGCATCCTGATCACCGGTCTGATGCGGATCCTCCTCTTTCTCGCCATCCTCGGTGTCGTCGCGGGTGGCGCGGCACTCGCCCCGGAGAACCCGACGGCCTCGGCGTTCCAGCACGCGGCCGGTGAGTTCGGATTGCGCGCCTTTGGTGTGGTGTTGTGGGCCGCCGCGATCACCTCGGTGATCGGAGCGTCGTACACGACGGTCTCCTTCGTCACCTCGCGGACAAAGACGACCGACCGGACCAGGACCGTCCTGGTGGTGCTGTTCATCGCGGTCAGCACGGTGATCTACCTGTCCGTCGGCACGGCACCCGCGACCCTGCTCGTGTTCGCCGGGGCCTTCAACGGACTGCTGCTCCCGATCGGAATCGGCGTCCTGCTCTGGGTCGCCTGGCAGCGTCCTGACCTGCTGCGCGGGTACCGGTATCCACGGCCACTGCTCGTCGTGGGCGGCTCGGCCTGGCTGCTGACCGTCTATCTGGCCGTCCGTTCGGTCAAGCCTGTGTTGGAATTGTTCTAGGTTGTAGGAGTGTTCATGGACCTCAACGCGGATCTGGGCGAGGGTTTCGGATCCTGGCCGATGGGTGACGACAGCGCGCTGCTGAATGTCGTCACCAGTGCCAACGTGGCCTGCGGTTTCCACGCCGGCGACCCGTCGATCATGCGCCGGGTGACCGGCGAGGCGGTCGAGCGCGGGGTGGCGATCGGGGCACACGTCGGCTACGCCGACAAGGCCGGCTTCGGCCGCCGGTTCGTCGACATCGAGCCGGCCGCCCTCCGCGACGAGGTCGTCTACCAGATCGGTGCACTGGACGCGTTCGCCCGGGTCGCGGGCGATCGGGTCCGGTACGTGAAGCCGCATGGCGCGCTGTACAACACGATCGGGCACCACGAGGAGCAGGCCGCGGCCGTCGTCGGCGCGGTCGTGGACTACGACCGTTCGCTTCCGGTGCTGGGTCTGCCGGGGTCGGCTTGGCTGCGACTCGCTTCAGAGGCCGGTCTGACCGTCGTACACGAGGCCTTTGCCGACCGGGCGTACACGGTTGACGGCACGCTGGTGTCGCGCCGGCAGGAAGGGTCGGTCCTGCACGACGCGGACGAGATCGCCGCCCGGTGTACGGCGATGGCGACCGGGCAGCCGATCCAGGACATCGCGGGCGGATCGCTGAAGCTCGAGCCGGCGTCGATCTGCGTGCACGGGGACACACCCGGAGCGGTCGACATCGCGCGACGGGTCCGGTCCGCGCTGGAGGGGGCGGGCGTGACACTGAGCCCGTTCAGCGTGTGATGCGGATCCTGCCCTCCGGCGACCACGCGCTGCTGGTCGAACTGGACGACCTCGACCAGGTCCTCGGCTACTACACTGCGTTGAGCGCCTCGCCACCTGCTGACGTCATCGACATCGTCCCGGCCGCGCGGACTGTTCTGGTTTCCACTGCGGGTGGCTTGGACGTGTTGGCGCGGCATCTGCGGGCGGTCGAGCCGTCTTCTGGAAGCCATGCGGTCCGCGATCTGATCGAGATCCCCGTGACTTATGACGGCGAGGACCTGGCGGACGTCGCCGGCCTTCTCGACTGCACCGTCCCCGAGTTGATCGAACGACACACTCGTGACGACTGGACTGTCGCCTTCTGCGGCTTCGCCCCCGGCTTCGGCTACCTCACCGGCACCGGATCCTGGGACATCCCCCGACGGAAGTCCCCCAGGACGAAGGTGCCTACCGGCGCGGTCGCACTGGCCGGTGAGTTCAGCGGCGTCTACCCCCGCGAATCTCCCGGCGGCTGGCAGTTGATCGGGCGGACCGACGTACAGATCTTCGACCAGGAGCGGGAACCGGCCGCCCTGTTCCACCCGGGTCGCCGGGTCCGGTTCGTCGACGCGGGTCGTGGATGAGCAGCCTCACCATCCTCGAATCGGGGCCCTTGGCAACAATCCAGGACGGCGGCAGGATCGGCCAGGCCTCCCTCGGCATCCCCACGTCCGGCGCCTGCGACCGTACGTCGTACGCGCTGGCGAACCGCCTCGTCGGCAACAATCCCGGCGCCGCGGCGATCGAGGTGACCTTCGGCGGCCTGGTCCTGCACGCCGACACCGACCTCGTCATCGCCATCACCGGCGCACCCTGCGCCGGCGTCCCGCTCAACGCACCAAGTGTTGTGAAGGCCGGTCACGTACTCCGCTTCGGCCCGCCACGCACCGGCCTCCGCACGTACGTCGCCATCCGCGGCGGCCTCGCCGTACCGCCGGTGCTCGGATCCCGCTCGACCGACCTGTTGTCCGGCCTCGGCCCGTTGGCGCTGGGCCCCGGCCAGACATTGCCCGTCGGCTGCGACTACGGTCCGATGCCCGGCGTCGACCTCGCCCCCGTCGCCGACCCACCCGGTTCCGAGGTCGTCGTCCACGTGACTCCCGGCCCGCGGCAGGACTGGTTCACCGACGCCGGCTGGGCATCGTTCACCTCCCAGTCGTACATCGTGAGCAGCAACAGCAACCGAGTCGGCGTCCGCCTGGAAGGCGAACCCCTCGAACGCGCCCGCGAGGGCGAACTGGCCAGCGAAGGCATGGCCCTGGGCGCCATCCAAATCCCGCCCTCCGGCCTCCCCGTCATCTTCCTCGCCGACCACCCGGTCACCGGCGGCTACCCCGTCATCGCCTACCTGGCCGGCAAACACGTCGACACCTGCGCCCAACTCCGCCCAGGGCAACCCCTCCGCTTCACCGGGTAGTTGCCCCCGCGCGGGCAACCCCTCACGAGTTCGAACCTCTGATCCCCCGGAGTTGAGAAGCCACGGGCAGAGCGTGGTTTCAGTGCTCCGGGGGACGAACAGAAGGTGGCTAGGTGGCTGGCACCTGGCGGCGCCGGTACAGCCACATCGCACCGAACGCGATGGCCGCGCCGCCGAGCGCGGACGCGCCGGCCTGCAGAACCTCAACACCGTTGTCGTCTGATGCCCTGCTGACCGTCGGAGCCTGGACAGGAGGCACCTCGTACCGAGGGTCGTACTTCGGGTAGTTCGGCGGCGTCGGGTCCTGCGGCATGACCGTCGCAGCCTGGACCTCGTACTTGGGGTCGTAGTTCGGGTAGTTCGGCGGCTGCGGGTCCTGCGGCATGACCGTGGTGTTCCGCGGCACGTCGTCGGAAACCTGGGCCGGTGCTTCGGTCGCGGTCAACCCGATGGCGCCCAGCGCGAGCGCCGATACGGCCAGAGTTGTGCGCGTGCGGTTCATGACTCCCCCAATGGGTCGTAGCGGCGGGATTGCCGCTCTGACTTCAGATTCGGCTCTGTGCCACCACACCCACATCGGGAACGAGTCCTTAGAAGCGGCGCGCGAACCCTTAGATTCGCGGCACGGCCGGCCCCCGGTGGTGCAGACATCTGATTCGTTTCGGCAGAGACTGCTGAAATGGGTGGGTTTGCAGGCCCGCCGCTGCCGGGGATCGCAGGCCGTGTCGAGGAGGGGAAGGTTCTCGCGGGCGCGATCAGCGCTGCCGTCGGGCGACGACCGTGTGCGGTGTTCGTGCACGGGGAGGCGGGCGTGGGCAAGACGCGGCTGGTACGCGCTGTCTGTGACAACGCGGCGGCGGGTGGCGCAGCGGTCTTATGGGGTCGTGGCGTTCGATTCGGTGCGGTGGACGCGCCGTACGTAGCGCTGATCGCTGCGTTGGAAGGCTGGCTGGAGTCGGCGGAGCCAGCGGAGCGGGCCAGTGCGCTGGCGACAGTTCCGGCCGCCGCTGAGCTTCTGCCCTCGTTGGGCGGGCAGCCGATGCGAAGCACGCTCCGGCTGCTTCCAGTGATCGACGGACTACTGCAGGCGCTGGTTTCGCAACGGCCGGCGGTGCTGGTCGTCGATGACGTCCAGTGGGCCGACCTGGCCTCGCGGGACGCGATCACCTATCTGGTGGCCGGGTTCCGCAGCCAGCGGCTGGCCGTGCTGACGACATACCGCGACGAGGAAATCGCGGCCGGGGATCCGCTGAATGTCTGGCTGGCCGACCTGAACCGGCTGCCCTCGGTGTCGTCATTGCGTCTGGCCAGAATGAGCCGCGACGAGACCGAGCAGCAGCTGTCGCTGTTGCTCGGCGGTCAGGCCGATCCGGACCTCGTGTCCGCGGTGGTACGGCGCTCCGACGGCAACCCCTATTTCACGGAGCTGCTGGTCCACGGGCTGACGGCCGCGGACCAGAACCTGCCTGCCGAGCTGCCCGCGGAACTGACCGGCGCGCTGCTGGCCGCTTGGCACCGATTGGATGACCCGTCTCGCGAGGTGGTGAGACTACTGGCGGTCTGCGGTCGTCCGGCCTCGGTGGACGATCTGGTCGAGGTGGCCGCGGCACGCGGCATCGATGCCGAGAAGGTGACCGTTGCACTGGTCGAAGCAACGAAGAACGGGATCTGCGTGGCGCATGGTGCTGAGCTGTGCTGGTTCCGCCACCCGCTGCTCGCCGAGGTCCTGAACGCCACGTTCGTGCCGGGCGAGGCGGTGCCCATCCATGCCGCCTGGGCCGGGGCGCTGGAGAGCCGAACCGGCACGTCCATCGCCGAACTGCGCCGGGTCGGCGAGCTCGCGAGTCACTACGAGGGCGCCCACGATCGAGCAGCGAGCCTGGGGGCGTCGCTGCGCGCTGCGGACCTCGCCAGACAGCTGAGAGCCCTGCCCGAGGAGGCGGTTCATCTGCGCCGGGCAGCGCGCCTGTGGCCAACCGTCCAGGCAGCAGCTGCGCAACCGCCGGATGACGAGCTCGATCTGCTCGAGCGCCTGGCCTCCGTGTCGGATCTGGTCGGAGACGGCGAGGAGACGCTGGCTGCCTGGCGTCGCTCGCTGGAGCTCGTCGACGAGCACCGAGATCCGCTGCGGGCCAGCCGGATCGTGCGGGAAGCGGCCTTCTCGGAGTTCTGGACGGGCCGGCGCAGCAGCACACCGTTCGAGGTCCTCGAGCATGCCGTCAGACTTTCTGAGCCGTTCCCGGACAGCGCGGAGTATGCCGCCGCGCTGGCTCGGCTCAGCATTGCCCTCAACTGGACTGAGGCGTTCGAGGCTGCGCAGCGGTGCGCCGACGAAGCCGCCCGGGCGGCTCATCGCTCCGGATCGCAGGAGGCGTTGTCCTTGGCCTACTGGGCTCTGTCCGAAGCGTACGATCGGGACGAGCGCGCGGAGGCCTACTCCGTCGAAGCCCTTCGCCACGCTCGGCTCACGGGCAACCCAGGCCGCATGCTGAACGCCCGGTGGGCAGTCACGGCCTACCTCGCACCCCGACGCCGCCTTGCCGACATCGTGCAGGTAGATGTCGACGGGCTGCGCGAGACGCTCGACGAAGGGGTCACGAACGTGGCCGGCTTCCACGCCGGCAACCTCGCCCGCCATCTCCTCATGCTTGGACGCAATGCAGAGGCCGACCAAGCCATCCGCGAAGGACTGACTCTCGCCAGGGTTGCGACCATGCGTGCTGTCGTCCGGCTGGCCGCGACGTTGCTGGCCGTGCGCCGAGGTGACCTCGACCAGGCCCGCTTGCACATCAGGCGTCTGCATGAGCTGATCCCGGACCTCGAGCACCGCCCGGGCTTGTGGGCGCCCCCGACCCTCGCGGAACACCTGCTCGCCGAGAACCGGCCGGATCAAGCCCTCGAGCTGCTGGCGGAGACGATGCGCGTCCAGATCGCCCGCCCACCAGTTGCCGACGAGATGCTCATGTTGAGCGCACGCGCGGCCGCCGACCTCGCCACCCACGCGCGCGACCGTCGAGACCGCGACGGCGTCGCCCGCGCCCGACGGTCGCTGGACGACATCGTCGAGCGCCGCCAGGAGCTCCAACCGTCCCCGTTCACCCGTGTCACGAACGATGATCTGATCACTCCGGCCGTCGAGGCGCTAAACGCCGCGGAGACCGCACGATGCCTGGCAAAGTCAGAGACCTCGGCTCTTTGGGCGGAGGCGGCACAGCGCTGTGCCACCGCCGGGCTGCGCTGGGACGAGGCCGTCGCCTCCCGCCGTTGGGCACAAGCCCTGGTGGCTGAAGGCGCCAGCAAATCCGCCGTCGCAGTACCACTGCGATCGGCGTACCGCCTAGCCAGCGAGATGTCTGCCGGCCCGCTCCGACACGAGGTGGAGCAGCTGGCGAAGGTTGCCAGAATCTCCCTCGCCGAGCCGCACCCCCCGTCGGCCGACACGCTCGACGATGCCCCGGACGCCTTCGGCTCCCTGACTCGACGGGAGCGCGAGGTCCTCGCCCAACTGGTTGCCGGCCGGACGTACGCCGAGACCGCAGCTGCCTTGTTCATCAGCGAGAAGACCGTCAGCACACACGTCTCGAACCTGCTTCGTAAAACCGGTACGTCGTCCAGAAGTGATGTGGCCGCACTGGCGAGCAGGCTCGGCTACCCGTCATCGCACTGAGGCGTGGGATCAGCCCGTGGCACGGAAGCGGCGGAGGTAGTTGGTGGGGGTGGTGTTGAGGTGGCGGGCGAAGGCTCGGCGGAGGGTTTCGTCGCTGCCCAGGCCGCTGAGGCGGGCGGCTGTGGTGATGCTGTGGCCGTCGAGGAGGAGTTGCTGGGCGCGATCGAGGCGTACTCGTTCGACCCAGCGGCCGGGCGTGGTGTGGAGCTCGCTCTGGAAGAGGCGGGTGAGATGCCGTGGGCTGAGGGCCGCGTACGCCGCGAGCGCGGACAGGCTGTGGTCAGCGGCCGGGTCGGCGACGACGGTCGCGGTCACGGCGCGGAGTGGATCGGTGCGGACCGGCGGCGTCGCCATCGCCGTGGAGAACTGCGACTGACCACCCGGCCGCTGCATGAACACGACCAGCTCACGGGCGATCTCCCGCGCCACGTCAGCTCCGTGGTCAGTCTCGACCAGCGCCAGCGTCAGGTCGATGCCCGCGCTGATACCGGCCGAGGTCACGTACTTGCCGTCCTTGATGTGCAACGCATCAGGCTCGACCTCCACCGCCGGATAACGCCGCGCGAGGGCCTGCGCGTGCCGCCAATGCGTTGTTGCCCGCCGACCATCGAGTACGCCGAGAGTCGCAAGAACGAACGCGCCCGTACAGACCGAAGCCACCCGCTCAGCCCGATCCGCAAGACCCCCGACCGCCGCCAGCAACTCGTCCGGCACCCGCTCGACCAAGTGATCAGCCCCCGCGACCAGCACGGTGTCGAACGGGCCGGCGTCGGCCGCGGCGACCGTACCGGCCAACGTCGGGCCTGAGGATGTCGTGACCTCGCCGCCGTGCGGTGAGACGAGGACCGGCGCATAGAGCCGACCGTCCCGGTTGGCCTGGTGCAGCACCTCGAGTGGACCGCTGACGTCGAGCAGCGTCACGTCGTCGTACACCACGAGGGCGACCCGGTGTGTCCGGATCTGTGGTTCATGTGTCGTGATGGACATGGTGCCAGCGTAGCCGCCCCAGCGAGGCTGGAGCTCACCACAGAGAAAGGCATGACACATGAACGAGGAAATCGCCGGGGTGAAGATCCCGGACAGCGCGCTGGCCCGGGAAGCCACCGAACTGGTCCGCGAGGCAGCCTCCCCCCTGCTCTTCGACCACTCGCGCCGGGTGTTCCTGTTCGGCTCGCTGCGCGGTCAGTACCAGGGCCTCGACTTCGATCCCGAACTGCTCTACGTGGGCGCGATGTTCCACGACCTCGGTCTGACCGAGCCGTTCCGCCGTACCGACCAACGGTTCGAGATCGACGGCGCCGACGAGGCCCGCCGCTTCCTGCACGCACACGGCGTCACCGGGTTGCTCGCGGACCGGGTCTGGACCGCGATCGCGTTGCACACGACCCCGGAGATCCCACTGCACCTGGCGCCCGAGATCGCGCTCGTCACCCGCGGGGTGGAGCTCGACGTGCTTGGCATCGGATACGACGCGATCACCGACGAGCAGCGCGCGGAGATCGTCGCGGCCCACCCCCGACCGGACTTCAAGAACCGGATCCTGGCCGCCTTCACCGAAGGCATCAAGAACCGCCCGGAGACGACGTTCGGCAACGTCAAGGCCGACGTCCTGGAGCACTTCGTCCCCGGATTCGAGCGCGGCGACTTCGTCGAGGTGATCAAGAACTCCAGCTGGCCGGAGTAGGTTCCTCGCGTCGGCGCGCGGCGGGTTCACAGGTGGGCCCGGGCACCGCTTCGCGGCGACCCACGATGTTGCGACAGCACGTGTCCAACCGGCGGCACGTGAAACAGGCGATAGCGAGCCGCGTGCACGCGACGTAGGAGCGGGCTAAGCGGCGGCGCCGTGGCGACCACAGCTGCCCCCGACCAGCACGCAGTCGACCAAGCGGCGGCAGCCGCGCAGACGAGGGCGGGTGGGAGCGGCCGGCGAGCACGCGACGAAGGTGCGCGCGTAGCGGACGCGTGGGTCTTCACACGGTGCTTGTCCAGGGGTGGCAGGCAGGCGAGGATGGCGGGCATGACGGAGATACCGGGGATCGACAGCAGTGTTCCGCCGAGTGGGACCGGGTGTGGGGATTGTCTGGAGGTCGGTGGGTGGTGGTTCCACCTTCGGCGGTGTGCGCAGTGCGGGCACGTCGGGTGTTGTGACTCGTCTCCGGCGCAGCACGCGTCGGCCCATTCAGCTGCGACCGGTCACCCGATCGTGCAGAGCTTCGAGCCAGGCGAGGATTGGTTCTGGCATTACGGCGAGGCGCAGTACTACGACGGCCCGGCCCTCGCGCCGCCGGACTCGCGCCCCGAGGATCAGCCGGTGCCAGGCGGGAACGTCCCCGCGGACTGGAAGTCGAAACTCAACCGCTGATCACAGCACGAAACCGGCTGGGAATGGGTCGTCGGGGTCGAGCAAGTACTGGCCCATGCCGGTGATCCAAGCCCGCCCACGCACAGTCGGTACGACGCCCGGCCGGTCGCCGACTGTGGTTTCCTCGAGCAGCCGGCCGGTGAACGAAGTACCGATGAAGGACTCGTTCACGAAGTCGACCCCGAGCGCCAGCTCACCACGGGCGTGCAGCTGAGCCATCCGCGCACACGTCCCGGTGCCGCACGGGGAGCGGTCGAACCAGCCGGGGTGGATCGCCATCGCGTTGCGCGAGTGGCTGCCGTTCTGACCCGGTGCGGTGAACTGGACGTGCTTGCAGCTGTGGATCCCCGGGTCCAGCGGATGCACCGGCCGGTCGGTGGCGTTGATCGCGGCCATGATGTCCAGGCCGGCCTTGAGGATCCGGTCCTTCTCGGCCCGGTCGAACGGCATGCCGAGCTGCTCCAGCGGCAGGATCGCGTAGAAGTTGCCGCCGTACGCCATGTCATACGTGACCGTCCCGAGTCCCGGCACGTCCACGGTCGCGTCGAGGGCGTGACTGTACGCCGGGACGTTCTGCAGCGTGACGTGTTCGGCACGACCGTTGTTCACGGCAACGTCCACGACGACCAGACCGGCCGGGGTGTCCAGCCGGACCTTCGTGATCGGCTCGGTCACCTCGACCATGCCCGACTCGACCAGCACCGTGGCCACGCCGATGGTGCCGTGACCGCACATCGGCAGGCAGCCGGACACCTCGACGTACAGCACACCCCAGTCGGCGTCGGACCGGGTCGGCGGCTGCAGGATCGCGCCGCTCATCGCGGAGTGACCGCGCGGCTCGTTCATCAGGAACAGCCGCAGGTCGTCCAGGTGCTTGACGAAGTACTCGCGCCGCTCGGCCATCGTCGTACCGGGGATGACGCCGACACCGCCGGTGACGACACGGGTCGGCATCCCCTCGGTGTGCGAGTCGATCGCGGTGATCGTCCGGACGGACCTCATCGCAAGCTCTCCACTGCTTTCTTCATGTCCTGCTCCAACTGGGCGACGTGCTCGGGGACCAGCGGTCCACGCGGCGGGCGGCACGGGCCGCCGTACCGGCCGACGTAGTCCATGCCGTACTTGATCGCCTGGACGAATTCGACCCGCGAGTCCCACCGGAACGCGGCGACGAGCGGCTCGTAGAGTGCCCGCGCCTCTTCCAGCTTGCCCTGTACGGCGAGGCCGTACAAACGGACCGACTCCTTCGGGAACACGTTCGGGAACCCGGCGAACCAGCCGGTCGCCCCCATCAGCAGCGCCTCCAGGGTGAGGTCGTCCGCGCCGGCGATGACAGCCAGGTCCGGGGCGAGCTCGCGGATCTCCAGGATCCGGCGGACGTCACCGGAGAACTCCTTCACCGCGACGATGTTCTCGATCTGTGCGATCTCGGCGAGCAGATCCGGGGTCAGGTCGACCTTGGTGTCGATCGGGTTGTTGTAGACCATCACCGGCAGACCGGCCTTGGCGACCTCGCTGAAGTGGTGGAGCACCTCACCGCGATTCGCCCGGTACATGGTCGGCGGCAGGCACAGCACTCCGTCGGCACCGTCCTCGGCCGCCTTCTCGGCCCACGCGCGAGCCTGGTGTGCGCCGACTCCATGGACTCCGACGACCACGACACCGTCGTCGCCGACGGCCTCGATCGCGGTCCGGGCGACGGCTCGGCGCTCGTCGTCGGTCAACGACGAGTACTCCCCCAGCGAGCCGTTCGGTCCGACCCCGCGGCAGCCGTTGTCGACCAGCCAGCGGCAGTGCTCGGCGAACTTGTCCAGATCGGGCCGCAACCCGGCCGGCGCGGTCGCATCCTCGGCGTACGGCAGTGCGGTGGCGACGATAACGCCGTCCAACTTCTCGCTCACAGCTCCTCCTGAGCCTCGGCCAGATCGCGCAGCCGGATGGGCACGGCGATCGGTCGTTTCATTGATGGTTCGGGTACGTCGTTCTGTTCGGCCAGGTCGGCCACGGTCCGGGCGCAGACCCGGCCCTGGCAGAGTCCGAGACCGGCGCGGCTGGTGAGTTTCAGCGCCCGCCCGTCGGCCACACCTCGCTCGACGACAGCACCTTCGATGTCGCCCCGCGTCACTTCCTCACACCGGCACACCACGGTCTCCGGGCCGCTCCAGCTCCGCCACCCGTCCCGCACCGGATACGCCTTCGCCAGCGCGGCCGCGAACCGCCGGCCCTTCTTCACTGTCTCTCGCTCACGACTCGTGAGGGCCTGTCCGGCGGCCGCGGCACCGGCCGCCCGCCCCTCGGCGGCAGCGAGGTCCGCACCGCCGATCCCGGTGAGCTCACCGGCCGCGAACACACCTGGGGTGGTGGTCTGCTGGTTCGCGTCGACGACAACCGCCGGGCCACCGTCCGGTCCGATGGTCAGCTCGCATCGGGCCGACACCGCCAACTCCAGTTGGGCCGTGAACCCGAAGCCCAGGCAGACGGCGTCGACCTCGACGCGGCGTTCGGATCCCTTGATCGGACGCCAGGTCTCGTCGAGGCGTGCGACGGTGACAGCCTCGACGTTCTCATCGCCGTGCGCGGCGATCACCGTCCACCCGTGCTTGAGCGAAATCCGGTGCCTCGCGAGCAGAGCGCCGTACCCGAGACCCTCCCGAATCTTGCCGGAAGCAACCAACGGATCCGTCGCCCAGCCCTTGCGGACGGTCTTCAGCGAGTTCGCCTCGAGCAGTCCGACAACCTTCGCGCCGACCCCGACCAACGACTCCGCGACAGGCAACAAGAACGGCCCAGTGCCGGCGACCAGCACCCGCTTCCCCACCGCAACCCGCTGCCCCTTGGCCAGCGCCTGTGCGGCACCCGCGCTGTAGACCCCCGGCAAATCCCAACCAGGGAAGGGAAGCACGCGATCGTAAGCCCCGGTCGCGAGCACGACCGCCGTCGCGTCCACCGCGAAGACCTCGCGCCCGACGCCATCAGCCGGCCCTCGCTGCACCCACAACCGATTGCCCTGCTCGAACGCCCACACAGACGTCTCCGCCAGATGGGTGATCCGCTCATGCGCCGCCAGCCGATCCCGCTTGCCGACAAAAGCCTTCCACCCATGCTGGAAACGCTGCGGTCGCCGCAGGTTGAACTCCTCCGGGGCTTGCCGGTTGAACTGCCCACCAACAGCCCGCGCACTGTCAATCAACAGCACGGTCGCCCCGGCATCCCCCGCCGCCAACGCCGCCGCAATCCCAGCAGGACCCGCCCCCACCACAACAACATCAGCCACCATCGGCGGCAGAGCTGAGGTTCCCTCCGCCTCCTCCGCCTCCTCCGGCCCGGAGGGCCGGGGTAGCACGGCGCCTTGTTGGGTGGTAATTGCGTCACCTTCGGCGATGGTGCGTTGGCAGGCTCGGATGTCTGGGATGCCGTTGACAACGACCAGGCAGTCGTAGCACGCGCCGATGCCGCAGAAGACCCCGCGGGGACGACCCTCGACGCGTGTGGTGCGCCAGGAGGATCGGCCGTTGGTCAGCAGTGCGGCGGCGACAGTCTGGCCGGGTGCTGCCTCGACCGGCTCTCCGTTCACGGTGATCTTCATGCGGCCAGCACCGCCGGGCGGTCGACGCGGAAGGGGTCCGGGGCGATGTGGGGCGTGAGGCCGAGGAAGAGTTCGGTGATGAGGCGGCCGGTGGAGGGGGCCAGGCCGATACCGGCGCCTTCGTGGCCGGTTGCGTGCCAGAGTCCTGCGATGCGCGGGTCCGGGCCGATGACCGGCAGGTGATCCGGTGCATACGGCCGGAACCCGCCGTACGCGCGCATCACCGGCACGTCTCCCAGGAACGGGAACAACCCGACCGCCTTCCGCGCGAGCTCCCGCATGACCTTCACCCGGATCGAGTCGTCGAACCCGATCCGCTCGCGGCTCGATCCGATCAGTACGGTCCCGGCCCGCGTCGACTCCACCACCGTCGATGTCTGCAGGTCCGCGTCCCCGCTCCCGACCGCGCCGACGTAGTCCGCGTCGTACACCTTGTGCCGTACGCATTCCGGCAGCGGCGCGGTGACGAGGATCATCCCGCGCCGCGGCAGCACCTGGATCGGCGCACCCGCGGCCGCCCCGAACGCCCCGGCCCACGGCCCGCACGCGTTCAGCACCGCACCACACGCGATCCCGCCGGCTGACGTCTCGAGACCAACCACTCGGCCAGCGACAGTCCGGACCGACAACGCATCCACACCCGGCCGCACCGAACCCCCGCGATCCCGTACGGCAGTCAGCAGAGCAGTCGCCGCAAGCACCGGCTGCACCTGCGCGTCATCGGGATAATGCACCCCGATCGTCACGTTGCGCGTGAGCAGCGGCTCGAGCTCGAACGCCTCCGCCGGCGTGATCACCCGCGCGTCGATACCGGCCGCCTGCTGCTTGGCCGCAAACGCCTTCAGCGGCCCCGGATCGGTCGTCGCCACGACGACTCCCCCCTTGGACTCCCACTCCACATCCGCGACGCGCTCCGGCAGTCGACCCAGTACGGCGCCCCACTCGGCGCGCGACGCGATCGCCAGCTCGAGCTCGGGCCCGGGCTCCTTGTCGGAGACCAGCACGTTGCCCTCACCGGAGGCCGTCGTACCCGAGGCCGCGGCTCCACGATCGACCACGACGACCTTCACGCCGGCCGCGGTCAGCGCCTCCGCGCAGGCCGCCCCGACGATGCCGGCGCCCACGACAACCACGTCGGCCGTCGCAGCTCCAGGCATCGCAGTCTCTCCTCGCCGTTCACTAAAATGAACGATATCGAGCGTACGGCGAGATCCCGGCTCAGGTCAACGCAGTCAGCCGGGCAGATGTGGGCTGCCGGGGGTGATCGGGTGCGCGTCCGGCGGGTACTCGAGCAGCAGGACCGACCGGACCGGGCCGTCCAGCGCCTCGTACTCGTGCGGTCCGCCGGCTCGGAACGCGAGGTAGTCGCCCTCGCCCAACTCCTCGGTCCGCCCCCGCGAGGTCACCCGCAAGCGCCCGCTCAGGACGATGTGATGCTCGGTACCGGGATGCCCGTCCGAATGCTGAACGGCACCGGGCCGGACCTCCTGGTTGTAGATCTCGAACAGCCCACCCGGGTGCTCCAGCCGCCGCAGCATCCGCAGATCGATCGCCTCACCGGACAGGATGTCGATGTCCGCGGACCGCACCAGGACCACATCAGCGCTCGGTGCCTCGCTCAGCAGCGCCGACACCGGTACGCCGAGAGCGTTCGACAGACTGAACACCGTCTCGATCGTCGGGTTGCCCGCCCCGGACTCCAGTTGTGACAGCGTGCCCTTCGCGATCCCGGACCGCCGGGCCAGCTCGGACAACGAGATCCCCTGCTCGTCCCGCCGCGCCCGCAGATTCGCACCGAGCAACTTACCCGCACCCATCGCCACAGCCCGGAGCATGCCATATTGATGGCCGCGCCTCCGGCACGGCGTGGTCACGGGGCCTTGGCTCCCGGCCTTCCCTCGTCACTCCAGTCGCTTCGCTCCCTCCGCTCTTCAGTCCAGGCCGGGAGGCCCCGTGACCGGCGTGGACCTCCTCCTCAGGGGATGACCCGGCGCCGCCGCAGCTCCGCGAAGATGCCGAAGAACATCTCGTCGGTGGCGACGTACTCGTGGAATCCGGCCCGCCGGGCCTTGGAGGAGTCGGCGAAGAAGTCGTAGTCCCAGCCGAAGACGAAATCGGCGAACGGCCAGGACGAGACCTCCGCGTACGAGGTGTCCGCCAGGCCGTACCTCGCCTGCAACTCCTTCCACAGCGGCGCCTTGTCGGCCATCACGTCCGACAACGACATCTGCAACGGCGGCGCGACCTCGAGGCCGAACCAGCCGGCCAGCTTCGGCCACAGCTCGTTCCAGCGGAACAGGTCGCCGTTCGTGATGTTGAACGCCTGGTTCGCCGCGGCCGGCGCGGTCGCCGCCCAGACCGTTGCCTTGGCCAACAACCCGGCGTCGGTCAGCTCGAGCAGGGCGTCGTACGCGCCGGGCTTGCCGGGGAAGCGCAGCGGTACGCCGAGTTCCTTCGACATGGACGCGTAGACGGCGACCGCCACCGCGAGGTTCATCGGGTTACCCAGGGCGACGCCGCCGACGACGGACGGGCGGAGCGCCGACCAGGTCCACGACTTGCCTTGTTGGCGGTGCTCCAGGAACTGCTGCTGGTCGACGTTGAACTCCGGCGGCAGGTGCGGCGGGTCGTCCTCACGGGCCGGCGTCTTGAACGGCCCGAGGTGCGCGCCGTACACCTTGTAGCCCTGCATCAGGCTGACGTGCCGCAACCCGCGCGCGACCGGCTCGATCGCGTCGACCACGTTGACCAGCATGGCGAGGTTCGGCGGCACCAGCTCGGCCCAGGTCGGGCGATCCTGGTACGCGACGTAGAACACGTGCGTCACGTCGGTAAGGCCGGACGACTTCGCCCGCGTGTCGTCCGGATCGAGCAGGTCGACAGCGACGTGCTGGACCCGGCCTGGTACGTCGACACCGCCGCGACGGGACAGCCCGATCACTCGCCAATCACCCAGCGACGCCAGATGCTCGACCAGATTCGTCCCGATCACACCGCGCGCACCGACCACCAAAGCAACTTTGTCCATGTCTACAGCCTCGCTGACCTGCGCGGATAAGACCAAGGCATAGTTTTCACCGAAGTCATAAACTCAGATCATGACGACGTTGAGGCAGCTCGAGTACCTGGTGACCGTGGTCGACCACGGGTCGTTCACGAAGGCGGCCGAGCTGCTGCACGTGACGCAGCCGGCGCTGTCCCATCAGATCCGCGCGCTGGAGCGATCCGCTGGTGGACCGCTGCTCGAGCGACTGCCGCGCAACGTCCGGCTGACCCCGACCGGCCGCGCGATGATGCCGCACGCCCGGGCCGCCCTCGCCGATGCCGAACGCGCCCGCTGCGCCGCCCGCCAAGCTGCGGGCCTGGAGGTCGGCGAGCTCCAGATCGCCACCCTCTACTCGATCACCTTGGGAGTGCTTCCGGCGGCGCTGCGCAAGTGGCGGCAGGCCTATCCGAACGTCGGCATCCGGTTGTTCGAGCACCGCCACACCGACGAGCTGATCGAGGCGATGAACGCGGGCCAGGCGGATCTGGCCGTCGGCCCGGAGCCGGCGGGCTGGCAGGGCAAGACCTACACACTCGGCACCGAGGAGTTGGTAGTCGTGGTGGCCGCCGACGACCCAGCCGCGATTGGAGACACCATCTCCTTGAAGGATCTCGCCGATCGCTCGTGGGTGCACTACACCCCTGGTCACGGGCTAGCCGACGTACTCGATCGCGCTTGTGCACAAGCAGGTTTCGAGCCACGCGTCGCCGTGCGCACCGAGCAAACCGCTGCGGCTCCGGCCCTAGCCACCGCTGGACTCGGACCGGCACTGGTCCCCGACAACATCCTGCCCAAAGGCTTCGAGGGACACGTCCTGCGCCCCGATCCCCCGGTCTGCCGGACGCTGACGGCGTACACCCGCGGTGAGCCCGACCCACTCGCCGCAGCCTTTATCGACGTCCTTCAGTCCTGACCCCAGTTGGCCACGATGACCGCGATCGGGGGCAGCACCGCCGCGACCGCGCTCATTCCGATCGCGACCGGCACGGAGAACAGCCGTACGACGAACCACGCCAGGCCGATCAGGACCAGGCAGCTCCCCATCAGCCAGTAATAGAGCTTGCGGTTGTCGTACCGCCGGGCCATCTCAGACCTTCAGCGACAGCTTGCCCAGGGCATCGACCAGCGGAGCCAGCTCGGGCAGGTCGGCGGCCTTGTCCAGGGCCGACGTCAGTACTGCGTCGTGCGTTGGCTGGGCCTGGTCGAGCAGGTCGCGGCCGGCCTCGGTGACCTCGGTGTAGATGCCGCGACGGTCCGTCGGGCACAGGTACCGCTGCAGCAGCTTGCGATCCTCCAGCCGGTTCACCAGCCGGGTCGTCGCGGACTGACTCAGCACGACCGCGTTCGACAGCTGGTTCATCCGCAGGTGGTAGTCGTCCTGCCGGGCGAGTACGTCGAGCACGCTGTACTCACTCACCGAGAGCGCGTGCTGTTTCTGCAGCGCACGCTCCAGCTCGTCCTCGATCCGGGCATGCAGGGCCGCCAGCGTCCGCCACCCCTGCGCCCGCGCCTCCGCGGCGTCATCAGGTAGTCCCACGGCACCTCCAGTTGAACTTTACGAATGCATGAGCCATCATAGCGCTTGTGCAATAGCCCGCGTCTGCAACTATCGCGGACGCCGGTAACAGTCATCAGACTACATACGAGGAGACCGTCAGTCATGCCCGCAGCCCTGCTGGCCCTCGCGATCGGTGCGTTCGGGATCGGAACCACCGAGTTCGTCATCATGGGTCTGCTGCCCGAGGTCGCGACCGACTTCGGCGTCAGCATCCCGTCCGCCGGTCTGCTCATCTCCGGCTACGCGCTCGGCGTCGTGGTCGGCGCCCCACTGCTCACCGCGATCGGGTCCAAGGTGTCCCGCAAGACCGTGCTGGTCGCGCTGATGGGTGTGTTCATCGCCGGCAACCTGCTGTCCGCGATCGCTCCGTCGTACGGCGTCCTGATGACCGGGCGGATCGTGGCCGCGCTGTCCCACGGCGCGTTCTTCGGGGTCGGCTCGGTGGTCGCCGCGTCCCTGGTTCCGAAAGCGAAGCAGGCGAGCGCGATCGCGTTGATGTTCACCGGCCTGACCGTGGCCAACGTGTTCGGCGTCCCGGGCGGTACGGCGCTCGGCCAGCAGTTCGGCTGGCGATCGACCTTCTGGGCCGTCACCGCACTCGGCGTCGTCGGCTTGCTCGGCATCGTCTTTCTCGTGCCGCGACAGAGCACCGCCGAAGGCCCCGGCCTGCGCAGTGAGTTGGCCGTCTTCAAGAACCTGCAGGTGTGGCTCGCGCTGGCGATGACCGCGCTCGGGTTCGCCGGGGTGTTCGCGTCGTTCACCTACATCGCGCCGATGATGACCGAGGTCGCCGGCTTCTCGTCCGGTGCGGTGACCTGGCTGCTGGTGCTGTTCGGCGGCGGGCTCGTAGTAGGCAATCTGCTCGGCGGCAAGGCGGCCGACCGGTCGCTGATGCCGAGCCTGTACGTGATCCTCGCGCTGCTGGCCGTCGTACTGGCGGCGTTCGTGTTCACCGCGCAGGGGCACGTGTCGTCAGCGGTGACGATCGCGGTCTTCGGTGCGGCCGGGTTCGCCACCGTGGCGCCGCTGCAGAAGCGGGTGATGGACAAGGCGAAGGGCGCGCCGGCGCTGGCCTCCGCGGCCAACATCGCCGCCTTCAACCTGGGGAACGCGGTCGGCGCGTACCTCGGTGGGCTGACCATCGAGCACGGCCTCGGCTACACCGCACCCAACTGGGTCGGCGCCGCCTTGGCTGCCTCCGGCCTGGCCGTCGCCCTGATCTCCGGCCTGCTGGACCGCCGGCGCACCGCACTGGTCGACCAGCCCGTCTCGGCTCTGACCGCCCAGATCAACAGCTGAGCTGCTGACGAGTGGCCGGCCCACGGGGGCCGGCCACTTACGTCTTCTTCGGTACGGCGACCACGACAGCGTTGCTGAGGTACGCCGTACCGTCCCAGTCCTCGCAGGTGACCAGAACGAGGCGTCCCGGGACGCTCTGGTTGAAGAGCTGCGCAGCCTGATTGGCCAGCGCCTTCTTCCGATAGGTCGTCACCGACGAGACCACGTAGTTGATCGTGCCGCGGCCGGTGGTCACCGTGACCGCGTCACCGGCAGCCAGTTCGTCGAGATCGTCGAACGCGCCGCCGCCGTCGTGCACGGTGTGGCCGGTGATGATGGCCGAGCCCGTGGCCGCGCCGGGCTGAGCTCCATCGGACCACCAGCCGACCAAGCGCGGGTTGGACGGCGGGATGAGAGTGCCGCCGCGAGCGTGGATGCCGAGCACCCGGGCGGAGATGCCCAGGCTGGGCACCGTCACCTTGACCGGATTCCCCGGCCGGGCCGGCGCGGTACTCACCACCTCAGGCGGGAACGTGGTGCTCGGTGTCGTGGTGGCCTTCGACGACGGCTGCGTCGTCGGCCGTGTCGACTGTGTCGACTGTGTCGGTACGACGGACGTCGTGGGCGGAGCCACGGAACTGGAGGCCGACGAGGGGCCGGCAGCGGTGGTCTGCTGCCGGCCCTCTTCAGCGTCGCTCGTCCTGAACTCGAGGTAGCCCCCGGTCAGGAGAAGTGCTGCGCCGGCCGCCAGGGCCCCGATCGTCCACCACGATGAACGAGCGCGGCCCGGGCGGCGACGCTTCGCAGACATGTCAGGCAGCGTGCTGACCGCGCGTCTGCCGGGACTTCAGGATGCCGGCGAACACCAGCACACCACCGAGCATGAGCAGGGCGATCCCCCACAGGCTCTGGCTGCTGGACATGGCCTTGAGTCCGCCGGACTGACCCGCATCGATCTCGGTCGGAACCGCGATCGGGCTGCTCGGCGAGCTGGTCGGGCTCTCCGACGGCGTGGCCGACGGAGACTCGGACGGGGACTCGCTCGGCGACTCACTCGGAGTCTCAGAGGGGGTCTCCGACGGGGTTTCGCTCGGCGTCTCGGAAGGCGTCTCGCTCGGGGTCTCCGACGGGGTCTCGCTCGGCGTCTCGGAAGGCGTCTCGCTCGGGGTCTCCGACGGGGTCTCGCTCGGCGTCTCCGAAGGCGTCTCCGACGGGGTCTCGGACGGAGTCTCAGTCGGCGTCGGGGTCGGCGTCGGCGTGGTGGTCACCTTCTTGACGCAGAAGGTGACGTGACTGATGCCGTAGTACTTGTCGTTGTTCTCGTTCACCGGCGTGTGCAGACCGGCGTCCGCGGTCTTCCCGGCCGGCTGGTAGTTGTAGTAGTTGGCCGCCGGACCACCCTTCATCAGCACGGCGAGCACGACGCCACCCGTGGCGGTGAAGCTGACCTGCTGGCCGCCGGTCTGGTCACCGGCGTGATCCGGGTCGTCACCCTGCAGGACGCTCACGCTCCAGGTCACCGTCACGCCGTCCGCGGTGTCCGAACCAGGCGTCGGCGGGTCGAACTTGATCTCGGTCGAGCCCGGGATCACGTTCTCGCAGTTCGGGTTGCCGGTGATGATCTCGCCACTTGCGGAGGCGGACGGAGCCATCGCGAGGGTGACGCCGCCCAGCACGAGCGCCAGTGCGCCGGCGCTGCTGAGGAGCGCGACCGCGCGGGAGCGCTTCGGCCGCATGCCCGCGTTCACCGATGTGTCGTTCACAAGTCTTCCCACCCATGGTTGTGGCCGGTCGAACAACCGGCAGAGTCTTCGGTGGCCCCCCGGGATCCATCCCCCGGACGGACCAGGCGGTTCAAGCCTTCCGTCGGTACCGGCCTGAGCCGGTGTGCGCCGGATCCCCAGACCAGGCACGTCTTTCGTGTGCTCCGGCCCACCCCGCGGGAACCTCGGCCCTCGGCATTCTGGGGCCCAGGAGTCGCCCCATGCAAGTAATCGAGGCCCGACTCGCCGTGTTCCTTACGTTTTGCAACCGAACCGTTTCCAGCCCCGACAGAGAGTAGTTGCCTTTCGCCACTAAAACAGTGTTTTAGCTTGCAAAACACCGTATTCGCTATGCTCTGCCGGGTGGCGCGCGAAGCGAACGACAAGACGGTGCTCGGATCGGTGTGGTTGCGGGCCGATCCGACCGCGACGCGGGCCCCGCTGAGCCGCGACGACATCGTCCGTACTGCGATCAAAGTGCTGGATCGCGACGGGCTGGACACGTTCTCGATGCGGCGGATGGCGGCCGAGCTCGGCACCGCCGCGACCTCCGCGCTGTACTGGCGGGTTGCGAACAAGAACGACCTGCTCGAGCTCGCCGTCGACGAGGTTCTGGGCGAGGCACTCGTACCGACCGGGACCGGCGACTGGCGCGACCAGGTGACGGTCCTGGCGACAGCGGCGTACGAGGCTCTGTGGGCGCATCCATGGGCGACGCAGTTGCTGGCGTCGCATGCCGGGCTAGGCCCGAACTACCAGGGTCTGGCCGAGCGGATCCTGAACGTGCTGAGCTCTGCCGGGTTCAAAGGCGTGCATCTGGATGCTGCCGTGTCGGCCGTCTTCCACTATCTGATCGGCGCGGCCGTGACGGATGCGGCGTGGACGGCGACGGTACGGCGAAGTGGTCTGACCGAACACGAATGGGCCACCGCGGCCGGCGATCAGCTCGGTGTCGGTGCGGCCAGCCTGGCGGCGTACCTGAGCCGGGAGAACTTGGCCGGCCCGGAAGCCCGCTTCACCAGCGGGCTCCGAGCCGTCCTGATCGGGCTGCGACCGCGACAGCTGTCCTGACGACCGGCCTTCTACAGGTCGGCGAAGACCGAGGCCGGGTTCTCGAAGGCGTCAGCAACGAAGCGGAGGAAGGCGGCCGCTGTGCCGCCGTCGCAGACGCGGTGATCGAAGACGAGCGACAGCTGGGTCAGCTTGCGGATCGCGATCTGGCCGTCGACCACCCAAGGGCGGTCGATGATCCGGCCGACACCGAGGATCGCGACCTGCGGATGGTTGATGATCGCCGCACTGCCGTCCACACCGAAGCTGCCGTAGTTGTTCAGCGTGAACGTCCCACAGCCCAGCTCGTACGGCGTCAGTCGCCCGGCCCGCGCGGATTCGGTCAATCGCTTGATCTCGGCGTCCAGGGCGCGCGTGGTCAGCCGGTGCGCGTTCGGCACCGCCGGTACGACGAGACCGCGGTCGGTCTGCGCCGCGAGGCCGAGGTTGATCCCGTCGTACTGGACGAGTTCTTCCCGCTCGGTGTCGACGAACCCGTTCAGCTCCGGGTACTTCTGCAGCCCGGCCACCACGAACCGCGCCATCAACGCGAGCAGCCCCGGCCCGGAGTCCTTTGCCGACCGCAACGACTCGCGCAACTCCACCAGCGCGGTCGCGTCCACGTCCACCCACGTCGTCGCCTCCGGAATCTCCGCGCGGCTCCGGCTCAACGTCGCCGCCACCGCCTTCCGGAACCCACTCATCGGTGTCCGCCGCAACTCGCCCAACCCGGTCCGAGAGTCCTGCTCGGTCGGCGTCGCAGGCGCCGCGGGCGTCGGCTCGAGTCGACGCGCGATCGCCAGCTCCACATCCCGCCGCACGATCAACCCATCCGGCCCCGACCCGGCCAGACTCTTCAGATCCACCTCAGCATCCCGAGCCATCCGCCGCACGAGCGGCGAGATCACCAACGGCACCTTCGAAGCCGTGGTTGTCGGCTCTGTTCTGTGCACCTCGGTCCGCGGTTTACGACGCCGACCCGAAGTCGCGCCTTCACCCGTCCCATAGCCGATCAGAACGTTGCCCGATCCCGCCTTCTCCTCCTCGCGGTACGCCGTCCCAGCATCGGCTTCCGCGATGGTGATCAGCGGCTTGCCGACCGGGATCACCGTGCCGGGCTCGCCGTGGAGTTCTTCGACCACGCCGGCGTACGGCGACGGCAGCTCGACCACGGACTTGGCGGTCTCGACCTCGGCGACCGGGGCGTCGACGGTGATGATGTCGCCGACCTTCACCAGCCAGCGGACGATCTCCCCCTCGGTCAGCCCCTCACCGAGGTCCGGCAGCAGGAATGTGTTCACGAGTCCTCCCACTGCAGGTCGTCGATCGCGTCGAGGATCCGGTCCACACCGGGCAGCTGGTACTTCTCCAGCTTCGGCGGCGGGTACGGGATGTCGAACCCGGTCACCCGCCGGATCGGCGCGGCCAGCGAGTGGAAGCACCGTTCGGTGACCCGGGCAACGATCTCCGACGACACACTGGCGAACCCGCTCGCCTCCGCGACCACGACAGCCCGCCCGGTACGACGTACCGCCGCACTCACCGTCTCGTCGTCGAACGGCACGATCGACCGCAGATCCACCACGGTCAGCTGCCGGCCCTCGGCAGCCGCGACCTCGGCCGCTTCGAGCGCGACCGGCACCGTCGGCCCGTACGCGATCAACGTCGCGTCCGCGCCCTCCCGCCGTACGACGGCCGTGCCGATGCCGGGCTGGTCCTCGGTGAGATCGACTTCCTCCTTGGCCCAGTAGAGCTTCTTCGGCTCCATGAACACCACCGGGTCCGGGAACTCGATTGCCTTGCGCAACAAGGTGTACGCGTCCGCGACGGTGGCCGGCGCGACCACGGTGAGCCCCGGGGTGTGCGCGTAGTAGCTCTCGGACGAGTCGCAGTGGTGCTCGACGCCGCCGATCCCACCGGCGCACGGCATCCGGATCACCATCGGCAGCGTGACCCGGCCGCGGGTCCGGTTACGCATCTTGGCGACGTGCGAGACGATCTGCTCGAACGCCGGGTACCCGAACGCGTCGAACTGCATCTCGACCACCGGCCGCATCCCGTTCATCGCCAGCCCGACCGCCATCCCGACGATGCCGGACTCGGCCAGCGGCGTGTCGAAGCACCGGTCCTCGCCGAACTCCGCGGTCAGCCCGTCGGTGATCCGGAAAACCCCGCCCAAGGCACCGACGTCCTCACCGAACATCAGCACGGTGTCGTCGGCCTTCATCGCGTCCCGCAGCGCCTGGTTGAGCGCCTGCGCCATGGTGATCTTCACGTGCGTCATGGCTCAGGCCTCCTCTCGCGCGAGCTCGTCCCGCAGGAACGCGGCCTGCTCCTTCAACTGCTGCGTCTGCTCGGTGTAGAGGTGCGCGAACAGGTCCGCCGGATTCACCGTCGGCTCGGGCATCAGGCCGTCTCTGAGCTCTGCGGCGATCTCCTGAGCTGCAGTCTCCGCCTGCTGCCTGACCGTGTCGTCGAGCAACCCCTCACCCATCAGGTAGGTCTCCAACCGCTTGATCGGGTCGCGCTCCAGCCACGGCGTGACCTCGTCGTCGTTGCGGTACCGGGTCGCGTCGTCGGCGTTGGTGTGCGCCTGCACGCGGTACGTGTGCGCCTCGACGAGCTGTGGACCCTCACCGGCTCGCGCCTTGTCCACGGCCTGCCCGAGGACGGCGAGCAGCCCGGCCAGATCGTTGCCATCGGCCCGTTCTCCGGGAACGCCGTACCCGATGCCCTTGTGGGCCAGGGACGGCGCGACGCTCTGCCGGGCGAGCGGCACGGAGATCGCGTACTCGTTGTTCTGGATGAAGAAGACGACCGGCGCGTGGAAGACGGCGGCGAAGTTCAGCGCCTCGTGGAAGTCGCCCTCGCTGGTGCCGCCGTCACCACACAGCGCCATCACCACGGTGTCCTCACCCTTCAGCCGCGCGGCGTGCGCGACGCCGACCGCGTGCGTGAGCTGGGTGGCGAGCGGCGTGGACTGCGGCGCGACCTTGCGGGCGTACGGGTCGTAGCCGGAGTGCCAGTCACCGCGGAGCAGGGTGAGCGTCTCGATCGGGTCGACGCCGCGGCTGACGATCGAGACCGTGTCGCGGTACGTCGGGAACAACCAGTCGCCCTCGCGGAGCACCATCGTGGCGGCGACCTGGCACGCCTCCTGCCCGTGCGACGACGGGTAGACGGCGAGCCGGCCCTGCCGGACGAGCGCGCTGGCCTGGTTGTTGATCCGGCGCCCCTTGATCAACTGAATGTAACCGTCGACCAGGGCTTCCTTGGTGGGAAGCCGGTACGACGGATGGTCGTGCGGTACGCCGTCCTGGTCGATCAACCGGACGGGTTCCGCGGAGGGGAGCAAACGCTCCTCGACGGTGGTCATGGACCCTCCTGCGCAGGAGACGGACGGTGGCCTCATCGTCATACTTCTGGCCAATCGAGGCCAGACCTGGGAAAATCACGAGACGTTTGGTCCATCGGCTGGAACCTCGAGGAGCAAGATGTCCGACGACCTGATGATCAGCCCCGCCCCACCTAGACAGATGGTCGTCGCCCCGGCACTCGACGAGGTCGACCGGCAGATCGTCGAGGCGCTCGGCCGCGACGGACGGCTCTCGATCCGGGCGCTGGCCGACCAGATCCACATCTCCCGCGCCAACGCCTACGCGCGGGTCGAGCGCCTCACCACGACCGGCGTGATCACCGGTTTCACCGCCACCGTCGACCCGCTGAAACTCGGCCTGGCCACGTCGGCATACGTCACTCTCAGTCTCCGCCAAAGCTCCTGGCGAACGCTGCGCGAACAGCTGCAAGCAATCCCCGAGGTCAAACACATGGCCCTGGTCGGCGGCGACTTCGACGCCATCCTCCTCGTCCGCGCACCCGACAACGAAGGCCTCCGCCGAGTGGTCCTCGAGAAACTCCAAGCCATCCCCGAAGTCCTAGCCACCCGCACCGCCCTGATCTTCGAAGACCTCGGCACCCTCTAACAGCCGCAGGAACGTCTGAGGATCAACTCCGTCGGGCAGGTCACTGCCTCTACTGCGTCCCGGCCGTCGATCAGGCGGGTGACGGCGGCCTGGGCTAGTTGTTCCAGGGGTTGACGTACGACGGTCAGCGGGGGCCAGCTGTACTCGGTTTCCGGGGTGCCGTCGAACGCGACCACCGCGACGTCCTCGGGCACCCGGAGACCGGCCTCGTGGATCGCGCGGAGGACGCCGACCGCTTGAAGGTCCGAGCTGGCGAAGATCGCGGTCGGCCGGTTTGTTGCTGCGAGCAACTCGCGGCCGGCGTCGTACCCGCCGCGGCGGCTGAAGGTGGTGCGTGCGATCGGCCCGGCCCCGAGCCCGGCGTGCTCGAGCGCATCCCGCCAGCCGAGCTCACGCTCCGGCGGGCGGCCGTCGCGGCTGCGGCCAATCACCAGGCCGACGGTGCGATGACCGTGCCCGATGAGGTGCTCGACACCTTGGCGAGCACCTTCGCGGTACTGCGATCTGACCGACGAAGCCTTGTGGAGAACGCGGTTGATCGCAACCACCGGAACATCGACGTCACTGAGATCCGGATCCTCGGTCGGCGCGACCAGGACCAGGCCGCTGACCTGGCGGGTGAGCAGTTCCGCGATCTTCGCGTGCTCGGTGTCCGGATCCCCGTCCGCGCTGGTCTGCAGGACGACGTACCCGCGGGCTGCGGCTTCCTTGTCGATCGCCTTGGCGAGCTCGGCGAACAGCGGGTTCCCGCCGTCCGGGGTGATCAGACCGAACGTGCGGGTGGTGCCCATCCGCAGCGCGCGGGCGGTCGCGTTCGGCCGGTAGCCGAGCACGCGGATCGCCTCCAGCACCCGCTCCCGCGTCTCCGGCGACACCCGCCGCGGGCCCTCGTTCACCACGTAACTGACCACGGCCGTGCTGACCCCGGCGTACTCCGCGACGTCGTTCCGGGTGACAGGGGCCTTCGTCATGTGCCGATGATACGGGCGTTGACCACTCCGGAAAGCGATTGCTAGCGTGATCAGCTACACGAGTAGAAAGGGGCCCGTCGTGCCCAGACGCTATGCAGTGGCAGGTACCGGTTCGCGAGCGCAGGCGTACATCCGCGCAATCCTCCAGGAGCACCCCGAAGAGGCCGAACTGGTCGCGTTGCTCGACCCGAACCCGGGCCGGCTCGCGTTCCACGACCGGCGGGTGAAGGAACTCGGCGGTCCGGAGCTGCCGCAGTACGGCGCCGACGACCTCGAGCGGATGATCAAGGAGCAGTCCGTCGACCGGGCGGTCGTGACGAGCCCGGACTACACCCACGCCTCCGTCGTCTCCCGGATCCTGCGCGCCGGCGCCGACGTGATCGTCGAGAAGCCGCTGACCATCGACGCCGACGGCACCCGGCAGATCGTCGACGCGATGAACGAGTCCGGCAAGTCGGTCGTCGTCACCTTCAACTACCGCTACTCCCCGCGCAACAGCGCGCTGCGGCAACTGATCGCCGACGGCGAGATCGGCACCGTCACCAGCGTCGAGTTCCAGTGGGTGCTCGACACCCGGCACGGCGCGGACTACTTCCGCCGCTGGCACCGGGAGAAGCAGTTCTCCGGCGGCCTGCTGGTCCACAAGGCGTCCCACCACTTCGACCTGGTGAACTGGTGGATCGCCTCCACCCCAGTGCGCGTGTTCGCCTCGGGTGGGTTGTCCTTCTACGGCGACGGCAACGCGGCCACTCGTGGCCTTGGGCAACGACCTGCGCGCGGTACGGTCGATGGTTCGGCCGAGGATCCGTGGCTGCTCGACCTCCGCAGCGACGACACCAACCGGCAGCTGTACCTGGAGAGCGAGCAGTACGACGGGTACATCCGCGACCAGGACGTGTTCGGTCCGGGGATCACGATCGAGGACAACATGGCCGTAATCGCGGAGTACGCGAACGGCGCCCGGCTGAGCTACTCGCTGAACGCGCACTCGCCGTGGGAGGGCTACCGGGTCTGCGTCAACGGCACCGAGGGTCGCGCCGAGCTCGAGGTCGTCGAGCGGGCCGCGGTGATCGACGACCGGATCGACCCGAGCTACCCGGCCGAGCGCGTCGTGGCGGGCGAGGTGCGGTCGGACGGCGAGCGACTGGTGCTGCAGAAGCACTGGGCGCCCGCGGTCGAGGTCGAGATCCCGCGCGGAGTCGGCGGTCATGGCGGCGGTGACCGGCTGATCTACGCCGACCTCTTCCAGGGCCCCGGCAACGATCCGCTCGGCCGCGCGGCCGACGTCCACGACGGCGTCCGGGCGGTTGCCGTCGGCATCGCCGCCAACCAGTCGCTGGTGTCAGGCCAGCCTGTCGTGATCGCCGACTTGGAGCTCGGCGGCTGGGTCTAAGCCCGTCTCGGTGAGGATGCGCTTGACGGTCATCTCCAGGGAGCTGGTCTGGTCGATGACCGTCTCGCGCGGCTCGTCGAGCAGGTCGGTGGCGTAATACCAGGTGGCCATCTCCTCGGCCGTGAACGCGGTCGCCTTCGGTCGCGTCGCGTGCCGCCGGACGGTCTCCTCCAGCGGGATGTCCAGGTAGTAGAAGTACGACGGGCCGGCGTGGTGGTTGGACAGTTGCGCGAGCATCTCGCCGTACCGGATCTTCGGCATGATGCCCTCGACCACGGCGTGGTAGCCGCGGTCGAGGGCATGCTGCGCGAGCTGCCGGATGGCCTGGATGTTGGCGCCGTCGGGCTGGTCCAGCTCCTGGAAGATGATCCGGCGGACGTGGTCCTGCTCGATCCAGGCGACGCCGCGGCCGTGCGCCTGCCGGATGCCTTCGACGATGGAAGTCTTACCTGACCCGGAGTTTCCTCGAACGACGATCAGTGTTGGCTCCACCGGTCGACAGTACCGCCGTGGCGGTCTACCAGGACGCGGGTTGGCCGGGGCGGTGGGTGCCGAAGGTCCACTCGTAGCCTTCGGGGTCCGCGACGCGGCAGCGGTAGTTGCCCCACGCGGTGTCGGCCGGCTCCCAGACCGACTCGGCCCCGGCCGCGACCGCGGTCTGGTGGATGGCGTCGACCTCGGCCTGGCTGTCGAACGCGATGTAGCTGCCGTGACCGACGGTCTCACCCTTGCGGATCGGCTTGTCGTAGCCTTCCTCGTCGGTGAAGAGGGTGAAGGCCACACCGCCGTACCGCATCTCGGCGTGCATGATGCCGCCCTTGTCGTCCGGCACCTCCATCGTGATCTCGAACCCGAACGCCTTCTCCAGCCAGCGCAGGGCGCCGACCGCGTCGCGGTAGCCGAAGTACGCGTGGAAGGTGGCGGTGTTGGTGTCAGGGCTCGTGCTGCTGTTCTCGGTCATGTATCCAGGATCTTCGAGGTAGCGGTCAGGTTCTGACCGCTACCTCGATGGATTGTGTTACTTGCGGCTCGAACCGGTCGTTCAGCTTCACCACCTGGGTGTTGTAGGTCTGGCCGTACGGCTCGGTCATCCCGTCCTGGATCTCGTCGTAGTTGGCGAATCCGGCCCACCATGCGCCGTCGTGCCGGTCCAGCCAGGTGAGCGAGCCGCGGTAGATGCCGAACGAGTAGGTGTCGACGTGGCGCATCGTCCGGGTGTCGAAGACCTCGATCGAGCTCTCCATCGGCCATTCCGGGTAGTTCGAGTGGACGGCGTACAACTTGCTGCCGACGACGACTCCGCTGTCCAGGTGCTTGAACGGGCCGTCGGTGTCGCCGGCCTGGTTGGCGTCGACTGCGGCGTACGACGTGAGCGGGGTCGCCGGGTACGACGGTGGTTCGGCGGCCGTCGTCATACCGACCGTGGGAACCTGGCGCGTCAGCTAGGTTGCCGAGCCGCGGCTTGCCTCACCGCGGCCTGCCGCGCCGCTCGCTGCCGGCGGAACCAGACCAGCAGGGCAACGCACGGGATGAGCAGGCCGCCGATACCGAAGACCAGGAAGTCCCACTCGGCGCTGATGTGGTCGACCAGCCAGCCGAAGTTCTGGCCGAAGAACCCGGTCACGAAGGTCAGCGGCAGGAACACCGTGGCCAGGATGGTGAGCTGCTCGATCGTCGCGTTCTGCTGGACGCTGACCTTGGTCTGCTCGACCGAGATCACCGCCATGTTCGCTTCGAGCACGGTCGCGAGCAGATCGCGTTGCGCCGCCACCTCCTCGTTCACCAGCACCACGTGGTCGTGCACGTCCCGGAAGTACGGCAGCAGGTCGGTGCTGCGTGCACCGCGCTCGATCGTCGTCAGTACGGCGAGCAGCGGGTGAACGGCCCGGTAGAAGTCGGTCACCTCGCGGCGCAGGAAGTAGATCCGCTCGGTCGGCGCGACCGAACCCGCGAAGACGGTGTGCTCGACCTGCTCGATATCGCGTTCGAGCTCGGCGACGACCGGCCCGTAGCCGTCCACGACCTGGTCGAAGATCGCCCACAGCACCGAGTTCGTGCCGGCCTTCAGCAGTTCGGGGCGCTGCTCGAGCCGGATCCGGGCGCCGTGCAGGTCGCTGGCGACACCCTGCCGGACGGTGATCACGAACGCCGGCCCGACGAACACGCTCACCTCGCCGAAGTCCACCTCCTCCCGCTCCTCGTCGTACCGGGCGGTGCGCAGGATGACGAGGCGGATGTCACCCTCGTACGGCTCCACCTTGGGGCGCAGGTGGAAGGTCTGCGCGTCTTCGACCGCGAGTTCGTGCAGGCCGAAGCTCTCGCTGACCTGGATGAGTTCGTCGACGGTGGGCTCGAACATCCCGAGCCAGACGAAACCGCCCTCCTTGCACCGGGCGGCGGCGTCCTCGATCGACATCGGACCGACGTGCTGGCGGTGCCCGTCCCGGTAGTAAGCGCAGTCGATGATCATGGTGGCCTCCTCCCCCGATCGTCGGCCCTATCGGCGACAGGAAATAGGGTTGGCTGCGAAGGCACGGTGAACTTCGGTGCCTTGCGTGTGCCTTCTCGGTGCTTCTCGGTGCCTTCTCGGTGCCTTCTCGGTGCCTTGTCGGTGTCTTGTCGGTGCCTGGAGAGTGCGGGTTGGGTTCCTGGTGCGGTCGGTGTGGTTCGGTGAGGATGTTGGGCGAGGAGGAACTTATGGGACTGCCAGTGGTGCTGATGCCGGGACGGATGAACCCGGTGGTCGCGGAAGGTCTGGACGGGAAGGTCGAGCTGATCCGACTCTGGGAAGAGGCGGATCCTGATGCGGTGCTCGCCAAGCGGCGGGACGAGATCGTTGCCGTCGCTGCCGGCGGGACGCGGATCGACGGTGCGTTCCTTGACCGGTTGCCCAACGTGCGGATCGTGGCGAGCTTCGGGGTCGGCTACGACCAGATCGACGCGACGGCCGCTGCCGAGCGCGGTGTCGTGGTGACGAACACACCCGGCGTACTGGACGACGAGGTGGCCGACACAGCCCTCGGTCTGCTGCTGATGACGGTCCGCGAGCTGCCCCAGGCCGAGCGGTACCTGCGCGCCGGCAAGTGGCAGGACGGCCCGTATCCGTTGACCAAGGCAACATTGCACGGCCGCCGGATGGGCATCCTCGGCCTGGGCCGGATCGGCCAGGCGATCGCCGACCGGGTCACCCCGTTCGGCGTGTCCGTTGCCTACCACAACCGGCGCCGCAAGGACGTCGACTACCGCTACTACCCGTCCCTGGTCGAGATGGCCCGCGACGTGGACATCCTGATGATCGTCATCCCCGGCGGCGACAACACCCGACACCTGGTCAACGCCGAGGTCCTTGAGGCGCTAGGCCCCGACGGCATCCTCATCAACGTGGCCCGCGGCACCGTGGTCGACGAGGCAGCCCTGGTCGACGCGCTCCGCAGCGGCACCATCCTCAGCGCCGGCCTGGACGTCTTCGAGGCCGAGCCAACCGTCCACCCCGGCCTCCTCGACCTCCCCAACGCCGTCCTTCTCCCCCACGTAGGCTCCGCCACCATCCCCACCCGCAACGCCATGGGCAACCTGGTAGTCGAAAACCTCCTCAACTGGCTCACCTACGGCACCCCGATCACCCCAGTCCCCGAATCAGCCGAGCTCGTGAAACGCACCGACGGCTGAGCGCGCCTGTCACCACCCCAGTCAGCATCCCGTCGCCCACCCCCGGGCGCGCCTCACACCAGCGCACCTCCGACGCGTGCCCGCGCTGACTTACTTCTCGGCCGTGCCAGGTTTGCCGCTGATGGACTCCTGATAGATGTCCGCGTAGGTGCGCGAGTCCTTGATCAGGTCGTCGCAGAAGGCAGCCACGTCGTTACCGATGAGCTCCAGGACTCCCTTGCCGGCCGCGACGCCCTCCCCGAAGAAATCGACAATCCCTGAGAGCAGGGTCCCGTCAGACAAATCGACCGGTCCGACCTTGAAGAAGTACTTCTGAATCTCCTTGTAGACGATCTGATAATCCGGCGGGAGCGCTTTGACCCGCGCCCTGTGCGCTCGCCACTGCTTCTTGCCTTCGATGATGTCTTGGATGCCCACGTCAGCCTCCTAGCCGGCCCAATTTCCTTGCGACGTTCCGGTTCAACTGCTCGCGCCACCGGTCGCGATAGCTCCGAGCCTCTTCTCCGCCGGCCAGCGCCGCGCTGAAGCCCTCGATGTCGTCACCCACTACCTGATAGATGCTTTGTCCATCGGCCGCTGTCTCTTCGAGCAGCCCCAGAGCGCCGTCGAGGATTGGCATCAGGTTTCGACCGGTGAAGTCCGAGTAGGGAGAAAGATGACCCTTGATCTCGTCCCACGCCGCCCGGTAGTCGTTCGGCAATGCCTCGGCCCGGGCTTCGAACGCCTTCCATTCCCTGGTGAGGTCGCTGCCGGTAATGGTCTCCCAGAACGTCATCTCCCGCCCTCCTTGAGCTTGTCGATTCGTGATGAGAGGTACTCCCATTTCGCCCAGAACCTCCCGAGTTCCGCGCGCCCCGCGTTGTTGAGCGCATAGAACTTGCGCGGCGGTCCCATCCCGGATGGTCGTTTCGTCACCTGAACGAGCCCGTTCTTCTCCAGTCGCACCAAGATGGTGTAGACCGTCCCCTCGACGACGTCGTCGAAGCCGAGTTCATTCAACTGACGCGTGATGGCGTACCCGTAGGTCTCCTCGCTGCCGATGATTTCAAGCACGCAGCCCTCGAGCGTGCCCTTCAACATCTCCGTCAGGTCGTCCATCGCGGGTCTCCTCGCCGAACCTCCCAGTACTGCGTACTACCGAGTACCACTATACAGTATCACGGAGTAGCCCGGCGAGCGGCGGAGCTCCGGGGGGACTGGTCACGGCTCAACAGGCTCGTCCGACGCGCAACCAGCCTGTACCGCTGGGATGCGCGGGCCGCCACTCGCCGCCCGCCTCCCGCCGCCTTCCAGTTGGCGGCCGGTCTCAGCTGGTGGGGCGTTCGGAGTCGGGGAGGTCCCAGATGCGGTTGTGGGTCCAGGCGTATTCCCAGGCCTGGATGTCGGGGGGCTCGATGCCGAAGCCGGTGAGGACGGCGCAGACCTGTTCGCGGTGGTGGTTGGCGTGGTTGATCGCCTGGGCGATGAAGATGCCGACCCGGGTGCCGCGGGTGTTGTTGTCGACGATCAGCACACGTTCGACGTCGATCGGCTTGGCCAGGAACTCCTCCCAGAGTGCACCCGCCTCGTCGTTCCAGCGTTCGAGCGTGTCGAAGTCGGTCGTCTGCTCGCTGTCCACCCAGTCGAGCGGGCTGTCCGCGATCCGGCGCAGGTAGCCGCCGTCGCACCGGACGATGTGGTCGAGGGTGGCGAGGATCCCGCCGTACGTGCCGACGCCGGTCACTTCCAGCTGTTCGGCCGTGAGCTTCTGATCACGACAGAACTTGATCAAGCTCTTCGTCGCCCAGTTGTTGTGCCGGATCGGGTCGTACAGCAGGTCGTTGAGTCCCATGCTGTTCACGGTAGACCTGCCGCCACCGGCCGCCGTACCCAATTTCCAGCCGGCACGCCATCGGTCGCACCGCTGTGCCGGTACTGCGCCCGCCGTCCGTCCGGCAGGCGCAACAACCCCATCGTCAGCTCGTGATCAGCTCTGGCCGGAGATGTTCACCATCCAGTTGATCCCGAACTTGTCGGTGACCATGCCGAACTCGTCACCCCACATCTGCTTCTCCAGCGGGACCGTCGCCTTCCCGCCGTCGGACAGCCTCTCGTAGTACCCACGCAGTTCGTCGCCGTCGCCACTCAGGCTGATCGCGATGTTGTCGCCCGGGTTGTACGTCATGCCCTGCGGCGTGTCCGAAGCCATCAAGGTGAAGCCGCCCGGCGTCTCGAGCTGGCTGTGCATCAGCTTGTTCTCGTCGTCCGGGCCGCTGCTGGCGCCGAACTCGGCGAACGTGTTGGTGGCCAGGTCCCCGCCGAAGATGCCCTGGTAGAACTCCATCGCCTCCCGTGCGTTGCCGTCGAACTGGATGTACGGATTGAGCCGAGACGCCATCTGACTGCCCTTCCCCCTCAGTGGAAAACACTCTTGCCCCGCACAGTAGACCCGGCCGCCGACAGTCCGCGAGACCCTGCATTCCCGACCCCGAGCGGTCACCGGCCGTACGCCGATCGTTCGCGCACCACCCAGCCGGTTAGGGTCTCGGCATGATCCCGCGACACATCACGATCGACGCCGGCAACCCGTACGAGCTCGCCAAGTTCTGGAGCACGGCCACCGGCTGGCCGATCGCGGACGGCGACGAGCCCGGCGACGACGAGGTGCTCGTGGTCGCGCCGGCACCGGTCCCCGGCTTGCTGTTCATCGCCGTACCCGAGTCCAAGTCGGTCAAGAACCGTGTCCACCTCGACTGGGTCCCGGACCAGCGGACCCGGGACGAAGAGGTCGAGCGTCTGCTCACCGCCGGCGCCACCATCCACGAGGACCACCGCCGGCCCGACGGCCGCGGCTGGGTCACCATGCACGACCCCGAGCACAACGAGTTCTGCATCGAACGCAGCGAGGCAGAACGCTCTACCTGACCCACAGCAGGCCCGCCTGCGGACCCACAGCACGCCACCTGATCCTCAGCACGCCGCCCGACCATCAGTTGGCCGGCTGTCGATCACCGTCGGCCGGATCGCCGAAGCCTTCTGAACAACCTGCGGTCCGGCCCTGCGGTGCGGAGGCCGAACCGACGACCCCGGTGACCAGGCTGACGACCGCGGCTACGGACTCAGGCATCGTCACATGATCGCCGTTGCTTGGGACCAGCGGATCTGCCAGCCATTCGTCGTACGGCGGTAGCAGTCGAGATGCCAGGCCTCCAGTTCGTCGGGTTCGCGACCGCCGACGGCGATCTCGATCGTGGACTTGTAGCGCAGTACGGCGACATCCCCGTCGAGCATCACGTCGATCGCAGACACCGGCTCGAACCGCCGGTAGTCGATCTCACCCGACGCGATCCCACCCAGATACTCGGCCTTCGACCACGAGTGCCCGCTCGGCGTGACGATCACGAAGTCGTCCGCATGTACTGCGTCCGCGTCGGCAACCCTCCCCTCCACCAGGCACCTCAGCCGCTCCTGCTCGATCTGCCGCAACCCCTCAGCATCCGCCATGCCAAGAAACCTACCGCCCACCAAGCAACAAGGTGGCGGCTACCGAGAGTCATGGCGCGGGCACGCTCTGAGCGTTACTGGTGCCTTGGGCAAGGAAACGCAACTTTTCTCAGCTGGTGACCATCGTGCCGGGTGTAGGGGTTTCTGACCGCCGCCTGGGGCGCGGGTGAGTGGGGTGGGGGAAGGTCATGATCAGGTGGGTTTTGGTGACTGGGCTGGTGGTGGCGGGGGTCGCCAGCAGCGGCGGCGTGGCCACGGCGCAGGTCGCGGCGGACAATCCGGGGATCGTGGTCGCGGAGGATCTGCCGGAGCTGCCGGGGGCTCAGTTCGTGCCAGGGGCAACGAATGTGATCCCGGCGACCGAGGCGCCGGCGAACGACATCAAGGCGGGGAGCGCCAAGGCGATGGCGGAGGAGGAGGCGGCGGCTGCCGGGACGTACACGTGTCCTGGGTTCAGCTCGGTCGACGACGCGACGCCGTTGTCCTACCTCATGCAGGACTACTACGCCTGGGGCGGCTTCAAGGCGTACAAGGTCGGCAACGGCAGCGGCAACATCAACTGGAAGCTCAACCCGTACAACAATCCCAGCTGGTACATGTGGTTCCACTCCCTTCGGTGGCTGGGGCAAGGAATCATCGCGGCCAGTCAGGGTGACGCGAACGCTATCGCGCGCGTGACCACGATCGTGAGCGACTGGGTGATCGACAATCCCTATTCCTGGAAGGGAAATGTCGGCGCCTGGGAGTCGACGATGCACCGCACCAACGTGATCATCTGCACCCGGCAGGCGGTCCTGGCCGGCTTGAAGGTCACCACACTCCCACCGCGGTACCTCTGGCTCGACAAGGCCCTGCTCGACCACGCCGCCTTCCTGACCTACAACTGGAGCGGCGCCTGGAACCACGGAACCGACGAGAGCATCGCGCTGTTCGGCGTCGGCTGCACGCTCAACCGCCAGGACTACAAGAACCTGGCGCAGCAGCGCCTCGCCGCCGGCATCACGACCGCGATCGACTCGCAGGGTTCGACCAACGAGCAGTCGACGGCGTACGCCCAGTTCAACTACTCCCTCTGGGGCCGTGCCGCCGACGTACTGCGTGCCTGCGGCGCCGACCCCGGTACGACGATCACCGCGAGACGTGCCCTGATGGCGAAGTGGCTGGCCCTGGCCACGAACTCGCTGGGCGATCTCCACCAGATCGGCGACTCCGAGGTCGTGCGTACGGCGCCCGTCGCCGGCACCCCACTCGAGTACGCCGGAAGCGGCGGGACGGCTGGAGTCACGCCGCCCTGGCGGGTCGGGTTGTACTCAGCCGGCTACGTCTTCGGTCGCTCCGGTTGGGGCACGAGCGCCACATTCGCGGACCAGGCGTCATACAGCATCAGGTACGGACCGGCGCGCAGGTTGCACGGGCACAGCGACCACATGTCGCTCACGTACGCCGCCCGCGGCCGGGACATCGTGATCGACGGCGGGCACGCCGGCTACCAGAACGACGCCTGGCGGACCTGGGCGAAGAGCCCGTTCGCGCACAGCTCCATGACGACGCCGCTGTCGGCCGACCGGCTGCCGGCCACCAAGCTGACCCGGTACGCGCTCAACTCGACGTCCGACTTCTACGAGTTCTCCGACGCACCCGGGACCGGGATCAGCCGCGTCCGCGCCACACTGGTGGTCAGGAATCCGGATCTGGTCGTCACACTCGATCGTGGGTCGGCCAAGACCTCACAGCAGTTCCAGACGCTGTGGCATCTGCCGTCGGATCAGCAGGCGACGGTGTACTCGCGGACGACCGCAATCGCGATGCGGGCAGGTGACGACACTCGGACGATCCTGTTCCAGGTGCCGTACCGGCAGGCGCTCCCACGCGGGGCGATCCTGCTCAAGCAGGCGCAGACCCGCCCAATCCAGGGCTGGCACTACCCGAAGATCACCACCCGGCGTTCGGCGCCCACGCTGATGTTCGCGCGGGCCGGCAGCACGGCGTCGATCCTGTCCTTCATCGCACCGGTACGGGCGACCGGCTCGGTCACGTACCGCACCCGCTGGTCCGGTACGACGTACGTGGTCGACCTGACCGTGGCCGGCGTACGGACATCCATCGGAATTACCGCTGGCGGGTCACTTGTCCGCCTTGCTTGAATCGGTGCTGCTCGGAGGGCCCGCCACGCGGTGGGCCCTCCGTCATGCAACGGATGGAACCGCTGATCGCGTCGAGACATGTAGAGAGGTATGACTTGTACCTGGGGGGTGTTGGGCTCTTGAGACATCGACGCAGCTTCCGCGAGCACATCGGAGGCCCGCTCGTCGCCATCGGGGTGACGCTGGTCATCCTGACGCTGCTGGGTGGTGTGCTGGTGTTGCTCGAGCCAGGCAAGCCGCACGTCTCAGTGCCGGTCAGCAGCGTGTCCGGCGGAGCGCGGTCGGTGAGCCCGGGGGCGTTCGGCTCGGGGACGCTGGGTCCGTGGCAGGATCTGGTCAAGCGCATCTCGTCCGACGACGACATCCGGGACGCGCTGATGTTCAACGGGGTGTTCATGTTCGGCGACTCGATCGCCGTCCAGGACGGCGCGGCCCTGGAAGAGCTGCTCAGGAACCGGACCGGTGACTCCATCGCCGTCCACGACTGGTCGGGTCAGCCGACCTCGGCGGCGGTCGACGCGTTGGAGGACTGGGAACGACGGTTCGGGCTGCCCAGCCGGATCGTGATGGCAGTCGGCTCGAACGACATCTTCGACCCGCCGGCGTTCGCCGCGCAGGTCGAGCGGGCGATGCACATCGCCGGGCCGTCGCGGACGGTCTACTGGGTGAACGTGCACGTCAGCCGGGTCCGGCAGCCGGCCGCCGTCCGGGCGGCCGATCTGGCCAACAGCGCCTGGATCAACCAGCAGCTCGGGCAGGCCGCCGTACGGCACCCGAATCTGCGGATCATCGACTGGGCCGAGTATCTCGCGACGCAACCGGGTGGGGCGGCGAAGTACCTGCGGGACGGCATCCACACCTCTGAGCCGGTCGGCCAGAACGCCCGCAACGACCTGATCGTCGGTGCGCTCACGAGTTCCCGCTGAGCTTGGCAACCTCCTCACCGCTTCCCGCGTCATCAAGGTGTGCCTCGTCATCCTGCGCTCGCCGCCCGCGGCACGGTGACATCCGCGGTCATCATCACGGTGCTGCTCGTCACTCTGCTGACGCTGATCCATCTGGAGGCGCCGAGCGCGCACGCGAAGAACAGTGCTCCGGCAACGACAAACACAGGACGTTATGGGTCGGGCACGCTCGGTCCGTGGCAGGCGCACGCCAAGGTGATCTCGAGCGCGGCGCACATCCGGCATGTGGTGGCGACCAACGGGGTGGTGCTGTTCGGCGACAGCATCGCCGTACAGGACGGGGATGCACTCGGACGCCTCCTTGCCCGGCGGGCTGGTACGACGTTCGCCGAGCACAGCTGGTCCGGTGAGCCGACGTCGGCCGCGGTCGACGCGATGGCGATCTGGGCGGAACAGTTCGGGCTGCCGGACCGGATCGTGATGGCGGTCGGGTCGAACGACATCTTCGATCCGCCGGCCTTCACCGCCCAGGTCGACCGGGCGATGCGGATCGCGGGACCACACCGGACGGTGTACTGGGTCAACGTGCAGGTCCGGCGGACGGACGAACCGGCCGCGATCCAGCTCGCCGATCAGCGCAACAGCGAGTGGATCAACCTGCAGTTGGCGCAGGCGCAGCGGCGCTACCCGAACCTGCGGATCGTGCACTGGGCCGAGTACCTGGCGGCGCGCCCCGGAAGGTTGCGAACGGATCTCCGGGACGGACGGCACACCACCGTGCCCGCCGGGCAGACCGCGCGGAACGGCCTGATCCTGCAGGAGATTCTGGACCACTGACCCTGCCCGGAAGGGCAACGAGGGAACCGGAGTAAGGGGTCCGGACAACTTTGTTGTGTGTGGGGACATCAATACATGCAGAGGAAAGCATTCGACTCTGGGGGGACCGATGACGGCGAGCACCATGCTGGAGTGACCAGCGGTACGACGCCTTGGCCGCGGCGATGCAACGTCGGAGCGGTCGACGAGCGTTTGTAGAGCAGCACCTGTTGGAGCAACAGCCCTGAGCGCCGCCACCTCGGGCATCGCGAGAAACCACCTGACCAGTCCTAGGGCCCCGTCCGGCCCGAATTCAGGTCTAGGCCAGAATGAGCACGCCCTTGGGGGGCTTGCAGTGAGGAACCAACCATGCCCGCGAAACGCCTTCGCAAGGCCGGAACGACCCTGCGACTGAGCCTCGCCCTGCTGCTGAGCGCGATCGTCGTCGTGACATCCCTGGTGATCCCGTGGGGTAGCTCGACGCCCGAGGCCGCACCGGATCCGACCGTTGCCCGGACACCCGAACCGCCCACGCCGACCGCCACTCAGGCGCCGAAGCAGAACGTCTACACCTGCCCGGCGTACAGCGGGATCGATCGGACCAACCCGCTGGCCAACCTCTACCGCGACACCTTCACCTGGGGGACGTCGGCGCCGTACCAGGTCGGCAACGGCAAGGGTGATGTCGACTGGAGCCTGAACCCGTACGAGAACCCGAGCTGGTACATGTGGTTCCACTCGCTGCGCTGGCTGGGAAAGGGCATCACCGCCGCCGGCAAGGGCGACAAGCAGGCACTGGCCCGGGTGAGCGCGATCGCCCGCGACTGGGTGAAGGACAATCCGTACACGTGGAAGTCGAACATCGGCGCGTACGAGTCGACCATGCACCGCACGAACGTGCTGATCTGCTTGCGGCAGGCAACGTTGACCGCACTGAAGACGACAAAGCTTCCGCTCTCGTACACCTGGCTGGACAAGGCGCTGCAGGAGCACGCGTGGTTCCTGCAGAAGAACTACAGCGGCGACTGGAACCACGGCACCGACGAGAGCGTGGCCCTGTTCGGCATCGGCTGCACGCTCAACCGGCCCGACCTGAAGAAGATCGCCGCCGATCGACTGTCCAGTGCGATCAAGACGTCGATCGACACCCAGGGCTCCACCAACGAGCAGTCGACCGCTTACGCGCAGTTCAACTACTCGCTCTGGGGACGCGCGATCGACGTACTGCAGAAGTGCGGTGTCGACCCGGGTACGACGATCAAGGCGCGCCGGCGCGAACTCGCCAAGTGGCTCGCGCTCGCGACCAACTCGCTCGGCAACCTGCACCAGATCGGCGACTCCGAGGTGGTGAAGACGGCGCCGGTCGAGGGCACGGTCCTCGAGTACGCCGGTACGCTCGGCCGGCGCGGGATCCGGCCGAGCCAGCGGATCGGGATCTTCGACGCCGGATACATCTTCGGCCGGACCGGGTGGGGTGAGACCCGGCCGTTCACGCAGGAGTCGACGTACAGCATCAGGTTCGGGCCGGCGCGGAAGCTGCACGGGCACGAGGACCACACCTCGGTCACCTACACCTCGCACGGTCGCGACATCCTGATCGACGGCGGTCACTCCGGATACAAGTGGGACGACTGGCGGAGCTGGGCGAAGAGCCAGTTCTCGCACAACCAGATGACGGTGTTGTCCACGGCAACGGAACACCCGGTCACCAAGCTGAACCGGTCCTTGATCAGCGCGACCTCGGAGTTCTACGAGTTGAGCGACTCGCTGGGCAAGGGGATCAATCGGACGCGTGGGGTGCTGGTGCTGAAGGATCCTGATCTGATGGTCGTGCTGGATCGCGGGACGTCGGTGTCGGACGAGGAGTACCAGACGCTGTGGCATCTGCCGTCGGATCAGAAGGTGACTGTCCAAGGTAGTGGTTCCGCCGTGGCTGCGCGGCCGGGCGACAAGGTGAAGACGGTGTTGCTGCAGGTGCCGTTCCAGCAGGAGACCACGCCGATCCAGGTGGCGACGGGGGCGACCGACCCGATCCAGGGCTGGCACTACGAGACCATCAACACCCGCAAGCCGTCGCCGGTCGTCATGTTCACCCGGTCCGGCCGGTCGGCGTCGATCCTGTCGGTGATCGTCCCGGTCCGGACGAACGCCGCCGTCAGCTACACGACCACCGAGCAGGGCGGTCGACTTCTGATCAATCTGATTGTCGACAAGGTCAAGACGACGATCGCGGTCGCGCCGGACGGCACCCTGCAGCGCGTGAAGTAGCTGTTGGCTGCACGCGGCCGGTGTACCAACCTGCGGGTTGGTACGCCGGCTTCGGTGAGTTGTTGGGTGAGCCGTCAGACGCGGGCACCGACGGGCTGCCAGCCGGCGGGTGGGTCTTCGCCTACTCGGCCGTCGATGGCTTCGCGGAGGAGGTCGGCGTGGCCGGTGTGGCGGCCGTACTCCTCGATGAGATCGCAGACCAGGCGGCGGAGGCTGGGATGGCGTCCGTCGGGCCAGGAGATGTGGGCGAGCTGGTCGAGTCCACCGTCCGCGATGGCGGCGGCCAAGCGGGCGCGGGACCGCTCGACGGCGCCGTCCCAGAGTGCATAAAGCTCTTCGGGCTTGTCGTCGGCCGCGGAGCTGAACTCCCAGTCGTTGTCGTCCTCCCACCCGTTGTCGACCCACGGCCCACCGATCGGCTCACCACGAAGCTTCACGTTGAACATGTAGTCCTCGTTCGCCGCCAGGTGTTTGAGCAATCCACCAATCGTCAACGAAGACGCCCCGACCCGAGCCTGCAACCCGGCCGCATCCAGCCCGTCAGCCTTCCACCGGAACGTCATCCGCAACCTCTCCAACGCCCCAACCAGGTGCTCAACCTCAGTCCCAGCCAGCGGAGGTTCCCACGGAGTCTCAGTCATACCGCCACGCTATTCCCAATTCCGGACAATCCCCTTCCGGAACCAAACGCGGGAAGTGAGCCTCTATGCTCGGCGGATGCAGCGGTATGCCGGGGTGATTGCGCAGTACGACCGGAAGGTCGCCCTGGTGCGCGATCGCTACGAAGCGTGGGACGAGGCGTACTGGAACTTGCCGAGTGGCGGGGTCGAACCAGGCGAGTCACCTACGGCCGGCGCCATCCGCGAACTGCGGGAAGAGGCCGGCCTTCACGCCACGGACGAAGCGCTCCGCCTCGTCTGGACCACCACAGTCACCAGGGCCGGCGAGACCCTGTCGCAGTCCTGGAACTACGTGGCCGCGGTGGAGGACCCGACGCTCCGGGTCGACGATCCCGACGGCACTGTGACTGACGCAGCCTGGTTCACACCGCAGGACGCCGTACGACTCCTGCACCAGATGCCCTATCCACCCATCGCGGTCCCTGCCCTCGCCTACCTGCACACAGCGGCCCACGCGATCTGGACGTTCACCCTCGCCGGTACGACGGACTGGACCTGGCAGTCAGATCCGCTCCGTTAGATGTACCCAGCTACTGAGCAGGCACCGCCTCGATCACGAAGAAGTCGCTGGCGGTCGCAACCGTGCGGGTGAGGTCGAATCCGGCAGCCGAAAGCAGCGAACGGTACTCGTCCGTCGTCCGTTCCTGGCCACCCGCAACCACGAGCATGGTGAGGTCGGAGAACGCCGTACGCACCGGATCTGGACACAGGTCGAGCAGTTGCTCTACCAACAGCAGGCGACTGGTCGCCGGCATGGCGCGGCGGCAGGTGCGCAGGATCTCGACCGACTCCGCGTCCGCCCAGTCGTGGATCACGGACTTGAGGACGTAGGCGTCGCCGTCGGCCGGAACAGATTCGAAGAAGCTGCCCCCGACGACCCTGCAGCGCTCCGCCACCCCGGCCGCCGCCAGCAACTGCTGCGCGCCGGCCGTGACGTCAGGGCGGTCGAACAACACCCCTCCGACCGACGGGTACCGCGACAGAACCGCCGACAGCAGCAGCCCACGACCGCCGCCGACGTCCACGACCGTGCCGTATTGACCGAAGTCGTACGCCTCGACAACGGCCTCGGCCACCACTCCGGACAACGCCGTCATCGCGCCGGCGAAGAAGTTCTGCTCCTCGGGATGCTCGGCCAGGTACTCCCAGACCGGCTTCCCGTGCACCGCCTCGAACCCGGTCTCACCGGTGCGCACGCTGTACTCCAGCGAGGCATACGCCTGCCAGTGGTACGGCCGGCCGACGAAGCGCGCCCAGCCGGCCACTGACCGTGGCACATCGTTCCGGAAGGCGTCACCGAGCTCGGTGTTCGCGAACCTGTCGTCGCCGCTGTCGACGTACAGTCCGACCGCGACCAGCCCCCGCATCAGGCGGCGCAACGACCGTGCGTCCGTACCCGTCGCCTCGGCGAGCTCAACCACGCTCCTCGGGCCGTCAGCGAGCAGATCACTCAATCCCAGCGTCGCGGCGACATGCACCGCCTGCGAGACCTGATATCCGGTGACCAGGCGGTGCAACTGTCGGGAAGCATCCATGAGGCATTGTGCTGCCGGACGTCGCCGTATTCGAGGGGGCGCGGCCGATTGCTAGGCCAGGAGCTCGAGGTACTCCGTCAGACGGGGATCTTCCGGGACGCGCGCGAGTCGTGGTTGAGCGTATTCGAGGATCCAGCGCTTGATGTCCGTCGTGAGGTCGATCGTGTTGGACCATCCGACCGTCAGCTCGCCGCCGAGCAGTTCGCCCGCCCACCACAAGCAGAGGTCCACAGCGTGCAGATCCGCGGGACCTGGCGGCTGGGCGTTCCACACGTCGAGCCACTGCCCGAACGGTACGGGCGTCGTCGCGAGGAAGCTGAGTACGACGCGGGCCTCCGGCCGACGTGGGTACGACGAGAGCGTCGCCTCCCACCAACGGTTGCACACGGCAAGCATCGCCGTACGCTCGTCCTCGGCCCACGTACTCCAGCAACCGGCCGTGACCAGCCGCTCCGCGATCAACTCCTCGTCGACGTGGAACTCGTCACGGACCAACGGCGCCATGATCCTCGGCGTGAGCTTCCGGTACAGGTTGGCGAAGTCATCCCAGTGATCCGGGCCCTCGAACGCGGCTCTGGAGACCAGGTCCGACGGGATCGCACCGACCGGTCCCGAGAGCGCCACCGCGTCCTGCTCGGCGTAGCAGGAGCCGCAGTAGTCACTGGCGTCTGCCTCGACATCCGCGAGTACGTCAGCCAACCGAAGTAGAGCCGCGTCCAGAGCGGCTTCAGGTCCCCCGAGCATCAGCTCTCGGGTTCCTGGGCGAGCGCCAGGGCTTCTCGGTGCTCGGCCTGCGCCGTGCGCAGTGTCCAGAGGAAGCTGCCCAGCACGAAGAGGATGCCGAAGACAGCGACGACTCGAAGCGGCCACTCGGGCCTGATCGCCGCCACCCACACCAGGCAGCCGATCACCCCCGCGCCGGCGACCCCGATAACCACCGCGGTGGCGACGGCACGCTGCTTCGTCCACGGCCTCGGCGCCGGCGGATTCCGCACGTACCGAAAGAGCAGGACACCGAGCACGACCGCCCCGAACGCCGGCGAAAGCGCCGCCCGCAGCCCATCCGTCACCACAGCCCCCACCGTCGCAACAACAAGCATCCCAAACGCGACCCCAAGCCCCACCCGCTTACTCACTCCCGAATGCTAGGCGCCGGCCAACTCCACCACCAGCATCATCAACTCCGGCTGCTCACCGTCATCGCCCGCACCGACTTCAGACGCCCAGGACTCGGAAGCCGTACTTCAGCTCGCAGGCGCGGAGGGTCAGGGGGCGGGAAGCGGCACGGATGATGGCTGCCACTCTCGCTTGATCAGGCCGTAGACCCACGAGTCCGAGACTTCGCCGTTCACGATGCAGTCCTCACGCAAGGTGCCTTCTCGCTTGAATCCGAGCTTCCCGAGGACGCGGGCGGATGCTGCGTTGCGCGTGTCGGCCTCGGCCTGGACTCGGTTCAGGTCCAGCGTGTCGAATGCCCACTGCAGCACGGCGCGCGCGGACTCCGTCGCGTAGCCGTGGCCCCATGCTGCCTCGTTGAAGCAGTAGCCCATCGACGCGCTGCGGTAGTCCGGGTTCCACCCGGTCAGACTGCACCAGCCGATGAACGTGCCGTCGGAAAGCCGGTCCACGGCCAGCCGCGCCCCGGTGCCTTCCTCTGCCATCTGCCGGCAAGCCGTTATGAACCGCTCGGCGCGCGCATGCTCGCTCCAGGGCGGCGAATCCCAGTAGCGCAGTACGTAGGCACTGCTGTGCAGCGCGAAGAGAGCGTCCGCGTCAGCGTCGCTGAACGGACGCAGCCGCAGGCGAGCGGTGCGCAGCGTAGGGGTAGGCAGGGACATGCCCTCGCCGTCTACTGCCATGTTCTGTCACCTCCATCCAAGCCACCCGCAGAAGTTCTACCAGCCATGCGCGGCGCACACACACTCAATTTGGCAGGGCTGTGCGTCGTTGGTCTTGTCAGTCGCGGCAGGCAGGGAAGTCACGCAAGGCGCGAATCGACGCGGCCAGCGGGAGCGTGCGGGTGATGTCGATTCCGCGTCAAGTTACTGCGACGGTCATCGAAGTTGCGACTGGTTCTCGGGGCTTCGAGGTGTCGGTCCCAGGACGGGCCGCCTGCGTTCAGTCAGCAGGTGAACGGTTCGAATCCATACCTCCGTCAGCCGGCGAGGAAGAACCCCAAGCTCAAGCCGGCTGCGTGCTTGGAGCTCGCCGGGTACATGTGGCCCTTGCCGGGGAAGAGCACCGCCCGCCCGTTTGGCACGCCAGCGGCGGTCCTCCTGAAGAGGTCCTCGGAATAGAAGGGATCTGTCGTCCCACCCAGCACGAGCGTGGCGGCCTGGACACGATGGAGGCCCGGCTCCGCGTCAAAGGAATCCTCGGCCGCCACCGTGATCAACATGTCGGCCGGATCATCAACGGCAAGACTCCGCCCCGCGAGCCAGCCCAATCCCCACAAGGGAGGCCTGAGTAATCCTGGCGCCACCATCCCGGTCAGGTTTGCCCATGCCCGACGGACATCGCCTTCGGTCGTCAGGCGCGCAAACTCCGCCTGCGTACGCCGTCCTGCCGGTGACAGCCGGCATGCGGCTGAAGCAACCACCAACCTCTTCACCAGCTCGGGCCGGTCAATCGCCAGCTGCAGCGCCACAGATCCGCCCGTCGATGTTCCATGCACCATGACAGGCTCGCCGATGTCGTTCTCGATCGCCACGGCGTAGTCCGCGGCGATGTCCGTCATGGACGATCCGGGCGCCAGACCGGGTCGACGGTTGGCCAGGAATACCGTGAAATGCTCGGCGTACGGGGCTGCTCCAGACAGGTATATGCGGCGCCACAGACCGGTCGGGTTGGCGTGCTCAGCACTGAGACCAGGCATCATGACCAGCGGAGGTCCTTGCCCCAGCCGCAGGTAGGGCAGACCGGACGAAAGTGTGCCCTCGGCTACGGCCACCATGGCGTCCACACTACGCCGAGGAGCGACGGTTCCAGGGCAGCCCGGGTAGCGGCAGCAGCAGGCGTGGCGGACGCCGCCGCGCGGTTTACGACGCCAATCGTCCCGCAGGGGTGATGCGGTGACCCGAGTTCTGCCGGATCGTCGGTTGAGTACCCGGATTGCAGGTCGTCGGGACTCCGGCTCGTGCGTCGAGCGGCGCCATCCGGACGTCACGGATCGAAGCCATCCAACAACTCTGACCGCTGGAGGTCGAGCATGACTGTCAACATCGATGAGCTGGGGCCGGTCGACTGGGTCGTCGTCGAATTCCCGGGTACCAAGCTGACCGGCGAGATCGCACCGATCCTCGCCGAGTACGTCGACCGGGGCCTGATCCGGATCCTCGACCTGCTGTTCCTCACGAAGAACGCGGACGGCAGCTTCGAGGCGTTCGAGTCGACTGACCTGGAGGACAGCGAGATCGGGCAGTTGCGGGCGTTCGAGACCGGGATCGCGATGCTGCTCAGTGAGCAGGATGTCGAGGACCTCGCCGAGACCATCGAGCCCGGCAGCTCGGCCGCGGTACTCGTCTGGGAGAACCTGTGGGCCGCGCCGTTCGGTGCGGCGGTGCGGCACGCCGGCGGCCAGCTGGCCGCAAGCGGACGCATCCCGATCCAAGCGGTGTTCGCCGCGATCGAGGCCGACGCCGCAGAGGCCGAAGCGACCAACAAGACCGAGGAAGGTGTCTGAGATGCCACTTGCAGCCCGACGCAGGCGCAGGACCGCAGCAGCCGTAGGAGGTGCCGTGGTCGTCGCACATGGCATCAACCGCCGCCGCGACCGGCGGGACGACCGGCGGGACGACCGGCGTGACGACCGGGGTGACCGCCGCGAGGACCGCCGCGACTGACACAACCGTCAAAAGATCTCCGGGGCCGTCTCTCCTTGCCCACCCAGGGGATCAGAACCCGTTCGCACCACGACCCGCACCACGAGGCGCTGTGAACGAAGAAACCCCGGGCGCAGAGTGGCCTCTGACCTGGGGTTTTTGGGTGGAGCCTGTGTCTACCGGGCCGAGATGAACGATGCCCAAAGCAACCGTCACACCTGGGGCCCCGAGACCAATGGGAGGCCCTGCATGGGGATTGTAAGGTGCGGATCCTGTTGTTGCTCTCGGCAATTATCGGGTCGGACTTGAGCGGGATCACTGGCATGGCGTCGACCGCCCGGCCGATCGTCTACCCACTCGGCGCGACGGCGCTGCCGCTGTGTGGTTCGCGTAGCCGATCGACCTGATCGGCAACCGGTCCAATCTGTTCGACACGGTCAGCTGGTGGGATGACGCCCTTCGGTCGAACTGCGGACGGCGTACACCGACACCCTCGGCGCACTCCTCGCCGGCCAGATGCCAGATGCCAAGTCTGTTGGACGCGGAAGTTCCGTGCCAGATTGGTAAGTACATCAGTGCGGGCCCCTTTTCGGCCGACGCGAAGCGCGTTCGACGAGGAGTATCCATGTCTACCAACACCGAAGAACGTCACGGGCCGACCGGCGGATCTGAGCGGATGTCGCTGAGGTCGCTGCTGATCTGGGGTGCGATTGCGGTGGTCGGCGCCGTCTGCTGGGCGGTACTGGCGTTGGTCCGCGGCGAGCAGATCTCTGCGCTGTGGATCCTGTTCGCGGCGCTGTCGTCGTACTTCATCGCCTACCGGTTCTACGCCCGCTTCATCGCGTACCGAGTGCTCCAGGTCGACGACACCAGGGCGACACCGGCCGAGCGGCTCGAGAACGGAGTGGACTTCGACGTCACGGACCGGCGCGTGCTGTTCGGTCACCACTTCGCCGCCATCGCCGGAGCCGGTCCGCTCGTCGGGCCGGTGCTCGCCGCGCAGATGGGGTACCTCCCCGGCACCGCCTGGATCATCGTCGGGGTGATCCTGGCCGGCGCCGTCCAGGACCTGATGGTGATGTTCTTCTCCATGCGCCGCGACGGCAAGAGCCTGGGCCAGATGGTGCGCGAGGAGATCGGTGTCGTCGGCGGCACCGCGGCACTGATCGCGGTGTTCGCGATCATGATCATCATTCTGGCGGTGCTGGCGCTGGTGGTTGTCAACGCGCTGGCGGAGTCGCCTTGGGGCGTCTTCTCGATCGCGCTCACCATCCCGATCGCCCTGTTCATGGGCTTCTACCTTCGCTTCATCCGGCCGGGCCGAGTCATGGAGGTCACGGCGATCGGGGTCGCGCTGTTGCTCCTCGCGATCATCGGCGGTGGGTTCGTCGATGATTGGGGGCTCGCGAGCACATTCACGCTCTCCAAGGAGACGCTGACGCTCTGCTTGGTCCTGTACGGCTTCTTCGCCTCGATCCTCCCCGTCTGGATGCTGCTCACCCCGCGTGACTACCTGTCCACGTTCATGAAGATCGGCGTGATCGTGCTGCTCGCGGTCGGCCTGGTCCTGGCCAACCCGCTGCTCGAGAACGAGGCAGTCACCGAGTTCGGGCGCGAAGGCACCGGTCCCGTGTTCGCCGGAAAGCTGTTCCCGTTCGTGTTCATCACGATCGCCTGTGGCGCCCTGTCCGGATTCCATTCGCTCATCGCCTCCGGCACGACTCCGAAGATGATCTCCAAGGAAAGCCACGTCCGCATGATCGGTTACGGCAGCATGCTGATGGAGTCGTTCGTCGCGATCAGCGCCCTGATCGCGGCGTCGGTGATCGACCAGGGACTGTACTTCGCCATCAACAGTCCTGCCGGTGCCACCGGCGGGACTCCCGAGGCGGCGGCGGAGTTCGTGCGCACACTGGGCTTCACGATCAGCCCCGCCGATCTCACCAACGCGGCGCAGTCGATCGAGGAGCAGTCGCTGATCTCGCGCACCGGCGGTGCGCCGACCCTGGCGTTCGGTATCTCACTGATCTTCACCGAAGCGTTCGGTGGCGGGCTTGCCGCGTTCTGGTACCACTTCGCGATCATGTTCGAGGCGCTGTTCATCCTCACCGCCGTCGACGCCGGGACCCGCGTAGGCCGGTTCATGTTGCAGGACACGATCGGGAACCTGTGGCGGAAGTACGACGACATTTCCTGGAAGCCGGCCTCCTGGTCCGCCAGTGCGATCGTCGTCGCGCTGTGGGGCTACATGCTGTACGTCGGTGTCACAGACCCACTCGGCGGCATCAACCAACTGTTCCCGTTGTTCGGAATCTCCAACCAGCTGCTCGCCGCCATCGCCCTCACACTGTGCGTGACGCTGCTGATCAAGCACGGCAAGGCGAAATGGGCCTGGGTTCCGGGGATAGGTCTCGTCTGGGACCTGATCGTCACCATGACCGCGAGCTGGCAGAAGGTCTTCTCCGACAACCCGAGCATCGGGTACTTCAAGCAGCGCTCGGTGTACCAGGAGTCCATCGACAACGGCGCGCTTCGCGCGCCTGCAAAGGACATGGACCAGATGCAACAGATCGTCACCAACTCCACTGTCAACGGCGTGCTGCAGTTGATCTTCGCGCTGCTGGTGATCGTCGTCGTTGTCAACGCGTTCGTCATCTGGTTCAAGGCCGTGAGGGCGGGCGGACTGCCGACGACCGAGGTGCCGCACCAGCCGTCGCGCCTCGTCGCGCCCTCCTCGTTCTTCGCCACCAAGGAGGAGAAGGAAGCCGTGCGCCGGAACGAGGAGCTCACCCGGGCGGGAGACGAGCGATGAGGTCCGCTGTCATCCGGGCGGGTCGCGGGATCCTCTGGTACCTCCGCGAGGCGACCGGCGAGGCGAAATGGCACGAGTATGCCGACCGGTGCCGGCGCCAAGGCGTCGTACCCATGTCTCGTCGGGAGTTCGAGCGTCACCGGGCCGACCACAACGAGCACAACCCACAGTCCCGCTGCTGCTGACTGCGGAACTACTGGCAGGACTTCGGCGTCGCGTCTGCGCTACCAGCGTTTTGGTAACACGGCCGTCCGCAGCTCGAGTACGCAGCCGATCTGACCATCGGCGCGTGAGCCGTGCGCTAAGCGGCGGCAGGCGGAGTGATGATGCGATGCACGACCAGGACTCTAGTCACGCCGGGATGGTCCTGCCGACTGAATATCGGCGGACCGGTAGTGCGCGCGCCCGCATCGCGACAGGGGCATGCCGTAGTTCACTGGAGTGAGACATACCTGCGTTCATTCATCGTTCACGTCGCGTTTCCGGGAGTCGAGGGTGGCGGCTGAATTCGTGGTCGACGAGGCGGTCGGACCGTCGTGCATCGAAGTGCTGACCGACGCGTTGCCGGTGCGCGTCGACGTCCACCACACCGAGCGCAGAGTCTGGTTCGACACGCATGACTGGCGGCTGTTCCGGGCAGGGCTGCAGCTCGAGCACCACGTGCGGAAGCGCGAGTCGTGGCTCGTGCTGAGCGACCTCGAAGGGCAGCGGATCTCCCGACAGCCGACCGGCCGTGCAGCGGTCACCGCGCACTCCCTTCCGGACGGTGTGACGCGAGACCGCGTCCTCGAACTGATCGGTGTGCGGGCGCTGCTGTCGCGCGTAGTCGCGAGCGGTCCTGTTCAGGTGCTCTCGGTGCTCGGCCCCGAGCAGAAGACCGTCGCCCGGATCGTCGTCGAAGGTCCCACAACAGTCCGGGACGGCGCGCCCGTCGGCCTGCGGGCCAGGATCGAGTCTCTCCGCGGCTACGACAAGGACGCGGCCAAGGTGTGCCGGACGCTGGACGCCATCCCCGGGTTCGGGCCGGCCAAGGAGCCGCTCTTCGAGTCGGCGCTCCGGGCCGCCGGTCTCCATCCGCGCAGCTTCCGGTCGAAGCCCGACCTGGAGTTCATCCCGCGGATCCCGGCCACCCAGGCGTTCGCCGGCACGCTCACGCAGCTGCGAGAGATCGTCCTCGACAACGTCGAGGGCACGCTTCGCCAACTGGACACCGAGTTCCTCCACAATCTGCGTGTCACGGTGCGCCGTACCCGAGCCGTGCTGAAGTTCGCGCACGGAACGATCGACGAGGACATCCGGGCGAGGTACGCCGTCGAGCTCAAGTGGCTCGCCGATCAGACCTCGTTGAGCCGTGATCTCGACGTGTACCTGCTCGGCTTCGACGACCTGGTCAGCCACGTGTCCGCATCGAGCGAGCTCGAACCGTTCCGCGAGCAGCTCACGCGGCACTGCACCAGGGCGCACGCCGTACTCAACCGCGCACTGCGGTCCGAACGATTCGCCGCGCTGCTCGACGGGTGGCAACGTGAGCTGACGGTCCCGGAGCCTGTCGAGCGCCCGGTGATCGAGGTCGCCGACGAGTTGCTGAGCCGCGCCTGGACGCGAGTCGCCAAGCGCGGCGACGCCATCACTGACGCCTCTCCGGCGGAAGCCGTGCACGACCTGCGCAAGCGCTGCAAGGAGCTGCGCTACCTGCTCGAGTTCTTCGGCAGCTTGTACGGCGCCGACGCCCGAAGCGAGGCCGTGAGTGAGCTCAAGCTCCTGCAGGACATCCTCGGCGAGTTCCAGGACGCCGAGGCCCAACGCATCAGCGTCCACCAGTACGCCGTCGAACTCGCCAAGGCCGGGACGCCCCCGGCGACGCTGATGGCGATGGGTCGCATCGAACACCACCTGCAGCTTGGTCAGGACGCCGCTCGTGCCGAGGTGGCGGACCGCTGGCATCGGTTCAACCGGAAACACAACCAGCGTCTCTACGCAAGGATGGTGACCAGCCGATGAGGATCCTCGCGTCGTACAGCATCAAGGGCGGTGTCGGGAAGACGACCGCGGCGGCGAACGTGGCCTGGCTGGCCGCCGAGAGCGGACACCGGGTCCTGTTGTGGGACCTGGATCCGCAGGGCGGTGCGACGTACTTGTTCCGGATCCGCCCCAAGGTCAAGGGCGGCGGCGAGGCGCTCGTCTCCGGGAAGCGTGACCTCCGCGACGCCGTCAAAGCGAGTGACTTCGACAACCTCGACCTGCTGCCGTCCGACTTCTCCTACCGCAACCTCGACCTGCTGCTGGACGCGCAGAAGAAGCCGACCCGCCGCCTCGGCCGGCTCCTCGACAGCATGGCCGACGAGTACGACGTCGTCGTACTCGACTGTGCGCCGAGCGTGTCGCTCGTGTCCGAGGGCATCGTGCGCGCCGCGGACCTGGTCCTCGCTCCGCTGGTGCCCGCTCCCCTGTCGGTGCGCACGCTCGACCAGCTGCGGTCGTTCATCGCCGAGGCCAAGGGGCCCGCGCCAGACCTGCTCGCGTTCCTGTCCATGGTCGACCGCCGTCGCCGGCTGCACCGCGACCTGTCCGAGCAACTCCCGAAGGAACAAGACGTCGCGGGCACCGCGATCCCGATGGCCTCGGTCGTCGAGCAGATGGGCGTACGCCGCGCCCCGGTGGTGGCCTGGGCCCGCACCTCCCCGGCGTCGGTCGCCTACCGCAGCCTGTGGGACGAAGCCAGGCTACATGTGAAGATATGAGCCCTCGCGCAGCCGCATCTCCCATGAACGAATGAATGCCTGTCTGTTGGCGATGCCTCTGCCGTCACCAGACGGTGCAGGGTGCCGACACCGTCGGGCGCGAGTCCCGCGGTCAGAATGTGGCGATCGGGTTGACCGGGCTGCCGGACGTACCGGCGAGGCGGACCGGCGCGACTGCGAGGTGGAAGTCCCATTGGCCGAGCTCGGCAGCTGTCGTCGCGCACACCTCAAGGTCGCAGTTGTCGAGCAGCCACAGACCCATCGCGACGAGGCTCACGGCGTGAACCGGCATCAACACGTCTTCGTACCCCGACGGCTGAACGTCCTGTGGGGTGTCAGCGCCGATCAGCGCGACCTCCCGTTCATGCAGCCACGGCAGGCAGGACGCGTGCCAGCCGGCCTGCGTGAAACCGCCGGCCGCACCGGCCTCGTGCCGAACGCGGCCATAGCCGGTCCGCAGGAATACCGCATCGCCGGATCGCACCCGCACACCCTGGCGACGCTCGGCCTCCTCGAGGTCCTCGGGAAACACGCCCTGCCCCGGTTCCAGCCACGGCACATCGCGGACCCTCGCAACGTCCAGCAGGACACCCCGTGTGATGATCCCGTTCGCCGCCGCCGTCACGGCCGCCCACGCTGACCCCGTCGCGGCGTCGACCAACGAGTGCGACCGCCCGTTGTACATCTTGCCGTCCCAGAAGAGGTGGCACGGCGAGTCGACGTGGGTGATCGTGTTGCCGTGGAAGAAGATGCCGAGCCGCTCGTTCGAGAAGCCCCAGCGCCGGTCGTTGTGGAAGGCGTCCGGCATGTTCTCGGCACCCGGCATGTCGGCGGCGCACGGACACGACGTCGTCGACCGCTCCATTTCTTCCGGTACGGCGACCTCCCACGCGCACGACACGCTCCTGCCGTGGCGCACGGCCCCCGCCGCCGCCAGCCGGACGTCGTCGGTGATGTGGTTCAGAGTGCCGAGCTCGTCGTCGTCACCCCACCGTCCCCAGTTCGACAGCGTGTTGAAGTACCCGAGCACGTCGTCCTGTGTGGGCATCGGTCGCCCTGCCGTCATCCCAGCATCGACTCCTCCGGTCACGCGGCTCGAGGCACCGCGGGCAGGGTGTCCCCCGCCCTCCCCTTTGACATGCCAAGGCCCGCTGAACTGCCATGACACTACATCGGTGGGCCATCAGCCTCAGTGCAGAGAAGGTCCTAGCTGAGGCTGAGGTTGGTCGCGTGAGCGCGTCGTGGTGGTGATCTGCTTGTTTCTCAAACCGCTCGCCCCAGGCGTGGGCCGACTGATCGCGAGAAAGCTGGTAGACGGCACCGTCGAGCCGGCGTTGACGGGCTGCCGCCTCGACCGCTTCTAGTGTCCCGGACTGCTCCACCAGTCAGTGCAGAGAAGGAGCTGGCTCTCGATCACCCTTAGCCATGCCGCACATGGTGGGCACTTTCGTGCCACGAACCACGCCACGCGACCAGGAACGAAGAAACCCCCGGGCGAGGAAACCGACCTCTGACCTGGGGGTTCGGGTGGAGCCGCCTGTCGGAATCGAACCGACGACCTTCTCATTACGAGTGAGACGCTCTGCCGACTGAGCTAAGGCGGCGGGTGGCCCGGGGGCCGAGGCAAGAGTGTAGCGGGCGGGTGGGGGTGTTTCCGAATCGGAGAGGTGAACAGGCGGGGTCGAGGGGGTCCCGCGTGCTGATGGAGCGGGGTGAGAGGGCGTCGTCAGAGGGTGGTCTCGGGTGCTGACGTGCGGTCAGGGGTGGGCCAGCTGGCTGTGCGGGCGTAGGTGGGGAAGGGGATGGGCGGGCGGCCGGTGATGGCTTCGACGGTGCGGGTTGGGTGGGAGTCGCCCAGGGACTGTTGGGTGGCGAAGTAGGCGATCTCCGCTTCGACCTGCTCGGGTGGTGCGGTGGATGCCTGACGGTAGTCGTCCGGCGTCCCTCTGTAGTGGATCGGGCGCCCCGTGGCTTCGGAGATGTGGGCGACCGCCTCGGCGAAGGTGAGGGCTTCGGGGCCGGTGACCTCGTAGATCTGGCCGATGTGACCGGTGCCGGTGAGGGCTTCGACGGCGACCGCGGCGATGTCCTCGGCGTCGACGAAGGAGTGGCGGATGTCGCCGAGCGGGAGGACGAGCTCGCCGGCCTGGATCGCCGGGCGGAAGAACCCCTCGTCGAAGTTCTGGTTGAACCAGTTGGCGCGGACCACCGTCCACTCGACTCCCGATTCACGGACCAGCTCTTCGGCCGCGAACAGGCGGTCGTCGATCTCCTCGGCATGCAGGGTGGACAGCAGGACAAGGCGTCGTACGCCGGTCTCGACGGCCTGCTCGATGAAATCCGGCTCGACCGGTACGCCGTCCGGCGCCATCACGTAGATCCCGGTCACGCCTTCCAGCGCCAGGCCCCAGGTCTGTGGGTCGGTCCAGTCGAACACCAGCTCTCCATGTCTGGAGGCGGCACGTACGGCGACCTCCTGCTCGCGCAGGAGTCGCGTGACCCGTCGGCCGGTCGAACCTGTCGCGCCGAGCACAAGAAGAGTCATGAACCCATCACAGCAGATCCCGCCGACAACGGAACCCCTGGCCGCCGGATCGCGTCAGAGCAGGCGAGAAATAGCAGCGGGAACAATTGATCGAGCAAATGCGTTGACTTCTTCGCAGGGATCGGGTGAGACTAATCCCCGCAAGGAACTACAGACCGAGGAGATCACCGTGTACGGGAAAACGAACGCGAGGCAGGCGTGGCAAGCAGCCACCGCCATGTCGGCGTACCCCCGACCGGTGCGTGACGACCGACCCGTCTGCGATGAAGCCTTCTATCACCAGCTCGGCAGCGAGCTGGGCCCGAGTCCGGGCGGCCGACCTGTGTGATCTCCAGCGGGAGATCGTCCCAGGAGCCGTCTGAGCCGGGTATCCGGCACCAGGCGGCTCTTTTCTTTTGCCGCCGGCCCGCACTTCTGACCACGTCGGTGAGCAATGGTTGCTGACCGGATTCCAAACCCGCGTCGCGAGGGTTCGATTCCTTCCACCGATGCATTGTTCGGCATTTACGAATGCCGACTCGAACAATTGACAACTGGACATTCATCGCATTTTCCGCCGGGCCGCCGAGGCCGCGGCGGACCTTCCCTGCGGCGCCGAGCGTGTGCCGGGGAAGACGCCCGGGCGCGTCCCGGGCAACCGTCCCCGGGACCGCACGTCCCGGGGACGCGACCAGCTGTGGGCCAGTGGCAAGGCCGCCTCATTTGGGTTGAGGACGACGGGGGTTCGAGTCCCTCCAGCTGGACCAGGCGCCCGCAGGATGCTCTGCTACCGGCCGAGCGGGCGCCACGAACGTGCCCTGCGCCGGAAATCCGCACCACATCCGGCGCAGGGCGCTCCACGCCCGTGGCTCAACAGGAGAGAGCACCGGTCTACGAAGCCGGGGGGTGCAGGTTCGAGTCCTGCCGGGCGTGCTGTGTCCCGAGGATATAGGCGATGCGCCGTGGCCCCGGAGGAAGCGGTTTCGAGTCCCGCCGGACACCCCAGTACGACGACCGACCACAACACCGACCGACACCGATTTCACCGACCTGGCGGCGCGCTGTCGGGCACACTGGATGGGAGGAGGAACCACATGAGCGGTGTGATCGTGCTCAACGCCTCGTATGAGCAACTGCATGTCGTGTCGATCCAGCACGCCATCCGGATGCTCGTCCGGGAGGTCGCCGTCGTCGAGGAAGCGCATGACGGCGCGAGCATCGGACCGTTCCCTCTCCCCCGCGTGCTGCGACTGGTGCGGTACGTCGTGACCAAGTGGCGGTACGCCTCCGGACGGCTGCAGTACACGCGGGCCGGCGTACTGCGCCGCGACAAGCACACCTGTGCGTACTGCGGTAAGCCGGGCGCGACCACCATGGACCACGTGGTGCCGCGATCCCGTGGTGGACGTGGCGAGTGGCTGAACGCTGTCGCCGCGCACGCGTCCTGCAACGAGAAGAAGGGCTCTCGCACGCCCGAGGAGGCCGGTATGCCACTGCTGTGGCAGCCGTGGATCCCCTCGCGTGCCGAGCTGGCGATCTGACGCGGTACCCACCCGGTGCCGCGTCAGCGCGATGCCAGGTGGGCGACGGTGTCCCACCCTCGGTTCTGACCCGAGGTCCCGCAGGTTCGAGCCCTGCCCTGGCAGCTCCACGGTGGAATAAGCCGAGCGTTGGCCTACCGGCAGCCGTCTCGAAAACGGTCGATCCTTCACCGGATGTGTGGGTTCGAGTCCCACTTCCACCGCATGCACACGAACGAGGAGAGTGGGGAGATGAACGTGGAGTTCCCGATCGAGCTCAGTGGGGCCAAGAGCTCCACGCTCATGTGGGCGCAGGAGCACGAGGTGGGCGCGCAGGCGCTGCAGCAGCTGCGGAACATCGCGGCGCTGCCGTGGGTGTACGGGGTCCGGGTGATGCCGGACGTCCACCTCGGCAAGGGTGCGACCGTCGGGTCGGTGATCGCGATGAAGCAGGCGGTGTCGCCGGCCGCGGTCGGCGTCGACATCGGGTGTGGGATGGAAGGCGTCCTGACCTCGCTGACGGCCGCTGACCTGCCGGACGACCTGTCGGGGATCCGGTCGCGGATCGAGGCCGCCGTACCGGTCGGGTTCAGGGCGCACGAGGACCCGGTCAGCGTGCGCAAGCTCGGGCTGGACCGTGGGTGGGACCGGTTCTGGGGTTCGTTCTCGAGCCTGCACGACGGGGTGCAGGACCGGGAGAAGAAGGCGCAGCAGCAGATGGGTTCGCTGGGTGGTGGCAACCACTTCATCGAGGTCTGCCTCGACGACGAGGACCGCGTCTGGCTGATGCTGCATTCGGGCAGCCGCAACATCGGCAAGGAACTCGCCGAGCGGCACATGCGGATCGCGCGGACCCTGCCGCACAACGCGGACCTGCCCGACCGTGACCTGGCGGTGTTCCTGTCCGGTACGGCGGAGATGGACGCATACCGGCGCGACCTCACCTGGGCGCAGGAGTACGCGTCGCGCAACCGTGCGGTCATGCTGGCGCTGGTGATGCAGGCGGTGCGGGGGTCGTTCGCGCAGGAGGTCCGCTTCGAGCAGCCGATCTCGTGCCACCACAACTACGTGGCCGAGGAGCACATCGACGGGCTCGACCTGCTGGTCACCCGCAAGGGCGCGATCCGGGCGGGGCGTGGGGACCTCGGCCTGATCCCAGGGTCGATGGGCACGGGGTCGTACGTCGTCCGCGGCCTCGGCTCGGAGCGGTCCTTCTACTCGGCCTCGCACGGGGCAGGCCGGCGGATGAGCCGCAACGAGGCGAAGCGCCGGTTCACGGTCGACGACCTGATCGCCCAGACCGCCGGGGTCGAGTCCCGCAAGGACGCCGGTGTGGTCGACGAGATTCCCGCCGCGTACAAGGACATCGAGTCGGTCATCGCCGCTCAGTCGGACCTGGTCGAGGTCGTAGCCCACCTCAAGCAGGTCATCTGTGTGAAGGGATAGCAGTACGGCGGCCGCCGTCGTCAGGGGAGACGGCGGCCGCCGGGTCGGGGTGAGGTCCGCCTGTAGGCAGGGGCAGCGGTTTGCTAAACCGTCGGCCGATTGACCGGTCCGCGAGTTCGAATCTCGCTCTCACCGCAGGCCCCGTTGGTCTAGTTGGTCAGGACGTCCGGTTCTCATCCGGAAGACCACCGGTTCGAATCCGGTACGGGGTACGAGGTTCTGTGTAGCTGCGGAGCTGTCGGGATGCGCGTTTCTTCGGAAGCGGACAAGACGGCGACGGACCTAGCTTCGTTGCTATGGAGGACAGGGCGCGGCTACTGCGAGGCCTCGCGGTCGAGGAACGGCGGATCGAGGTCGCCGGGATCGGCACGACCGTGCTCGAGGGCCGAGACGGCCCGCCGCTCGTGCTGCTCCACGGCGGAATCGAGTGCGGCGGAGCCTACTGGGCGCCGGTTGTCCCACGGCTTGCCGCAGAGCACCGGCTCATCGTTCCCGACGTACCGGGGCTTGGGGAGTCCGATCCGGTTGATCAGTTGGATGACATGACGTTCGCCGACTGGTTGACGGACCTGCTGAGGTTGACGTGCGAGGAGCCTCCGACGCTCGTCGCGCACTCGTTGCTCGGGACGTTGGCCGCACGGTTTGCGGTGAGTCATGGCGAGTCGCTGAGCCGGTTGGTGCTCTACGGTGTGCCAGGAGTCGGGCCGTACCGGATGCCGCTCGGCCTTCGGGTCGTGGCGATCCGGTTCGCGCTGTGGCCGTCCGAGGGGAACATGGAGCGGTTCGAGCGGTTTGCCTTCGCTGATCGCGACCGGGTGCGGAGGCGGGACCCAGACTGGCTGGACGCCTTCACCGCCTACACCCGAAGCCGCGCACAAGTGCCGCACGTCAAGCGGACGATGCGCTACCTGATCGGAACCGGCACCAAACAGGTCCACGGCCGCATCGACGTGCCGACGACCCTGCTGTGGGGAGCGAAGGACCGATTCGTGCCGCTCACTCTTGCCGAGGAGGCGAGCGCGACGCTTGGCTGGTCTTTGCAGGTGATCGACGATGCCGGGCACGTCCCGCACATCGAACAGCCGGACGCCTTCCTCGAGGAAGTCACACGAACGCGAAGCTGACGAACGTACCGATTCCCGAGGCCAGCCTGGCCGGGATCGCGGCCGGGTTCGCGCTCGAGCAGCTCAGCCCGTGGAGGCTGAAGCGCCGGCGGTCCGCCGGGTGGTCGATCGTCGCGGCGGGAAGCCTCATCATCGCTCGATCGTTGCAGGCGGCGGGATCCACCGAGCTGAGCCAGCCGCAAAGTCTCGTGACGAGCGGGCCGTACGCCGTCAGCCGCAACCCCATGTATGTCGGATGGGCGCTGCTCCAACTGGGGATCGGGATGGCCGCCGGGTCCGGGTGGGTCTTGGCGACGTTGCCGTTCGTCGGCGCGATCGTGCACCGCGAAGTGCTGAGCGAGGAGCGGCAACTCAGCGAGCAGTTCGGGGACGAGTACCGGCAGTACTGCGCGACCACCGGTCGCTACCTCCCCACGCGATGAGCAGGAGCGCCACCGTAGGAGAGGTGGGGCGGGCTGTAAACCCGTTGTCGCGTACTGAGCAGGTTCGAATCCTGTCTCCTGCACCGAGGCAATGGTGCCTCAAGCAACAAACAATCCGGAAGAGAGGAGGACCGGCCATGGCCGACCTCAGGAACAGAAAGCGAGTGCCCGGCGGTAGGACCGGTGCTCCAGTGAAGCAGGGTCACGCGATGCGCCGGGTGCAGCTCGCCTGTGGGCACGTTCAGCGTGATCGGATCGCCCACGCCGGCGATCACGTCTGGTGTGAAGCCGACTGCTCCGACTGGGTCCGCGTCGTCTCGGTCGAGGAGTAAGCACGCGCAGGTACGCCGACTGGCACCCGGCGTACCACCAACCCTCTGGTGACGGATGCACGCCTGGCTCTCCGAAGGCCGGGTCCCTGGTTCGACTCCAGGCAGGGGGACGTCAGAGGAAGAGTTTGTCGGGGTTCAGGAGGTTGTCGGGGTCGAAGACTGCCTTGATCTCCCGTTGCAGTCGCAGGCCGACCGGGCCGAGCTCCTGAGCCAGCCACTGGCGCTTCAACTTCCCGATGCCGTGTTCGCCGGTGATGGTGCCGCCCAGCGCCAGGCCGAGTTCCATCACCGCGCCGAACGCTTCCAGGGCGCGGGCTTCGGCGGCGGGATCGTCACGGTCGAAGACGACGGTCGGGTGCATGTTGCCGTCGCCTACGTGCCCTGGGCAACAGATCAGTACGTCGTACTTCGTGCTGATCTCGCCGACACCACGCAGCAACGCGACCAGCTTCGACCGCGGTACGGCGACATCGTCGACCAACGTGACACCCAACGGCTCCAACGCGGGGTTCACCAGGCGGCGGGCCTCGAGCAGCATCCGCGACTCTTCGGCATCCGACGCCTCCGCGACCTCGACCGCGCCGTGCTCGGAACAGATCGCGGCGATCCGCGCGACGTCCTCAGCCGCCCGCGGTCCGCGATCCGACTGCGCGATCAGCAGCGAACCGACATCGCCCGGCAATCCCATGTCCCGGTAGTCCTGGATCGCCCGAGCGGTCGGCCCGTCCAGGAACTCCAGCAACGACGGTCGCAGCCCGGAAGCCATCACCGCGGCAGCAGCAGCGATCCCGTCCTCGATGGACAGGAAGGTGGCCGCCGCGGTCAACGCGGCCTCGGGCGCAGGTCGCAGCGCCAGCGTCGCCTCCGTGACGACACCGAGCGTCCCCTCGGATCCGACGATCAACCGCGTCAGGTCGTACCCCGCGACGCCCTTCGCCGACCGGCGGCCGGTCCGGACGACCTCACCCGACGCCAGCACCACCTCCAGTCCACGCACGAAGTCCGACGTCACGCCGTACTTCACACAACACAATCCGCCGGCGTTGGTCGCGATGTTGCCACCCACCGTGGACATTTCCCACGACGACGGATCGGGCGGGTAGAACAGCCCTTGATCCAGCACAGCTCGGGACAGCGAGGCGTTCACCACACCGGGTTGTACCACCGCGACCTGATCCTCGACCGAGACCTCCAGGATCTCGGTCATCCGCGACGTCGACAGCAACAAGCAGCCGTCGATCGCGTTCGCCGCCCCCGACAACCCGGTCCGCGCTCCCTGAGTGACCACCGGCACGCCGAAGGCACCGGCAGCCTTCACCACCTCGACCACCTCAGCCGTCGACGACGGCCGCACCAGCACCCGAGGTACGCCCGCCGTGCAGAAGGTCGCGTGGTCGTTGCGATGAGTGTCCAGTACGTCGGGATCGTCCAGAACAGCCTTGTCCCCCAGCGCCGAACGAAGCCGGGCGACAAGTGGATCGGAAGAGCTCATTCCTCATCCTGTTCGGCCAGCAACCGCAGGATCAACTCGGCGCGACGGACGCGCTCGCGGCCGAGGGCTTCCGCCGTACCGGACAGGTGGGCACCGACCGGATAGATGTTCGGCGCGTTCCGCAGGCCCATCTTCAGATACACAGGTGCCGCGACGCGCACGATCTCCGGTACGTCGTAGAACCGCACGTGCCCGCCCTGGTCGTCCGGGACCTCGATGTACATGTCGATCGGGACCGACGTCCCCGACCGGATCTCCGCCAGCACCGGAATCGGCAGGTCGGTCGACACGTTCAGGCTGGTCGCACCCAACCGCTCGTACAACCGCGCCGTCGGAGCATTCGCCAACGGCATCAGCACCGAAGTCTTCAAGACCAGATCCGAAGGCAACGACCCGTCAATCTTCAACTCACCAAGGATCTCCAGTACGCCGAGATCCCCGACGAGCAGGCTGCGTACACCGAGCTCAACCGCCCGGAACGCATCACACAGCGACGCGGCAACCATCTCATTGCCGCGGGCAACGCCACCGACCGCAGCCGACACCTTGGCTTGACCGCCGATGTCCCAGGCACCGCGCGGCCCGAGGAACAGGCAGACCTCGACCCCGGCGGACGCACCGAGCGAGAGCATCTCCTCGATCTCGCCGTCGGTCAGCATCATCACGCCGCTGCCCTGCGACACCCGGTGGATGGTCACCCCACGGGTCTTGGCCTCCTCCAGAACAGCCGCCATCACCCGCGGCCCTTCACAGGAAGGGATTTCCACCTTGTACGGCGATCCGTCACCGAAGGTGGCCGCGGACGTCTCGCCCGGGCGGAATCCACGATCGGCCAGCAGCGCGTGTGCCTCGCGAAGGTTCATGCGTCACTCCAGGGTCCGAGCCGGCCGGCCGACGTCAGGTTCCGGGCCGTCCCGGTGATCTCCAGGTCGAATCGGTCACCCGCCTCGGTCAGCAGTGCCGGCGTCACCATCAACTCGTTCGGGGAAAGGGTGTCCTTGATCCGGGCCAGCCGGAGCTCGGACCAGTCACGCCGGCCGCACATCGTCGCGGCGGCGAGGACGGCGGCCTCGTCGTCCTCCATCACCATCGGCAACCGGGACCGGCGGGCTCCGCCGGCACCGGACGTCAACGCGTTCACATAACTCGCGTGCAGGTCGATCTGCTCCAGCATCCGGGCCGGGATCACGTCGGCCAGGCCGAGGCCGGACGCGTTCCCGTGCGACGCCGCCGAGAGCGAGTGCACGCTGATCGTCGCGATCGACGGCGACTCGAACTCGGGAATCCCGTGCACCCAGCAGCGGCCGATCACGTTCGTGTCCATCCCGGCCCCGGACTTGTCCTTGCCCATCTCGTCCACGACCAGGACGTCGAGTTCGTCGAACGGCAGCCGCCCGAGCAGACTGCCCGCCCGTTGCAGCAACGCGGTCTCGGCCGGCCCGGCGATCCCGTCGGCCTCGACGAACTCCACCGCGGCCGTCCGCTCCTGCGCGTTCTCGAGGATCCCGAGACCGCCGAGAATCTTGCCTTGGGCAATGACGATCCGGGCCGCGGCCTCGATCGCACCGCCCAGCGAGGGAATCCCTCCGGCGTGCAGGGAAGCCGCGCCGGAGTGATTGCCCAGGCCGATCGCCAGGACCTTCGCCAGCCCGCTCTCGATCGGGCCGCGGAAGTCCGTGTGCGGTTTGATGCGGTTCACCAGCAGTACGCCGTCCGCCTTGGCCGCGATCGCGTCGTGGTGCACCGGCGTACCGTCGTCCAGCGTGCCGACGACGACGGTCTCCATCGTCGCCTCGACCGGGCAACCCACCGACTCCGGAGTGATCCCGAGACCAGCCAGCATCTCCCGCTGTCCGTCGGCCGTCGCATCGCCGTGCGATCCCATCGCCGGTACGACGAACGGCGCCGCGCCGACCGACGACAGCCAGTCCACCGCCGCCTTCACCACCGGCACGAGATCGTGGATCCCGCGGCTGCCCGCGGTCACGGCGATCCGGGCGCCGGGCAGGATCCGCTCGCGCAGTGGCTCGAGTGCCGCCTGAGCGTCGGCGTACGGATCAGACGAGCTGGGGAGGTCCGGGAGCAGCCGGCGGATCGGCGTGACCTGCGGGATCACGCCGGACGGCCGCAGCCCCCGGACCGCCTCGAAAGGTCCCCAAGCACGTGAGGAGGAGGCCTCGCTCGGCGGAGGTGAAGCCGGGTGTGGGGTGTTCATCAGTGACTCTGTCGGGCCACGGCCGAGCCGGTTCGGCCGACCAGGAAGTCCAGGTCGCAGCCCTGGTTCGCCTGGGTGACGTGGTCGACGTACAACCGCGCCCAGCCGCGATCGCTCGGCGCCGTCGGCGGCTGCCAGTCGGCTCGCCGCTTCTCCAGCTCCTCCTCCGGTACGTCGAGGTGCAGCCGCCGCGCCGCCACGTCCAGCTCGATCCAGTCACCGGTCCGTACCAGTGCCAACGGACCACCGACGGCCGCTTCCGGCGTGACATGCAGTACGACGGTGCCGTACGCCGTACCGCTCATCCGCGCGTCCGAGATCCGCACCATGTCGTCGATACCCTGCTCGGCGAGCTTGCGCGGGATCGTCATGTTGCCGACCTCCGGCATGCCCGGATACCCACGCGGGCCGGCGTTCTGGAGCACCAGCACTGTGTCCGCGTCGACGTCGAGATCCGGATCGTCGACGGCCTTGTCGTAGTCCTCGATGGCCGTGAACACCAGCGCCTTGCCGCGGTGCCGCAGCAACCGCTCCGACGCCGCCGACTGCTTGATGACGGCACCATCCGGCGCCAGGTTGCCCTTCAGTACGGCGGTCCCGGCACCGCTGCCCAACGGGTTGCCGACGGCCCGGATCACGTCGGTGTCGACGGTCCGCTCCGCGTTCGCGACGTTCTCGCCGATGGTCTTGCCGGTCACCGTGATCGCGTCGGTCTTGAGCAGCGGGAGGATCTCCTTCATCACCGCGGGCAACCCGCCGGCGTAGTAGAAGTCCTCCATCAGGTACTTGCCCGACGGCTGCAGGTCCACCAGCCACGGGACCCCGCGGGCCCACTCGTCGATGTCGTCCAGCGTCACGTTGACGCCGACCCGGCCGGCGATCGCGAGCAGGTGGATGACGAAGTTCGTCGAACCGCCGATCGCCGCGTTCGCCCGGACCGCGTTCGCGAAGGCGTCCCGGGTCAGGATGTCACTCGGCTTGAGGTCCTCGTGCACCATCTGGACGATCCGCTGACCGGTCTGCTGGGCGATCGAGTAGCGCCGCGAGTCGACCGCGGGAATGGCCGCTCCACCGGTCATCTGCAGGCCGAGCGCCTCGGCCATACAGGCCATCGTCGACGCCGTACCCATGGTCATGCAGTGCCCGTTGCTGCGGGACATGCCGGACTCGGCCGCCGCGTAGTCCTCCTCGGACATCCGTCCGGCGTTGCGGTCCTGGGTGAACCGCCAGACCGCCGTACCGGAGCCGATGTCGCAGCCGCGGAACTTGCCGTTCAGCATCGGGCCGCCGGTCACCACCATCGTGGGCAGGTCGACGCTGGCGGCGCCCATGATCGAGCCGGGCGTGGTCTTGTCGCAGCCGGTCAGCAGCACGGCCCCGTCGATCGGGTTGCCGCGCAGCGACTCCTCGACGTCCATGCTGAGCAGGTTGCGGAACAGCATCGCGGTCGGCCGGAGCATCGTCTCGCCGAGCGACATCACCGGGAACTCCAGCGGGAACCCGCCGGCCTGCCAGACGCCGCGCTTCACCGAGTCGGCGAGCCGGCGCAGGTGCGCGTTGCACGGGGTCAGCTCGGACCAGGTGTTGCAGATGCCGATGACCGGGCGTCCGTCGAACACCTCGTCGGAGAAGCCCTGCGCGCGCATCCAGGACCGGTGGATGAACCCGTTGCGGTCCTTCTCGCCGAACCAGTGGTCGAAGCTGCGCCGGCCGATCGGCGCGTCCGGCCGCTCACCGCCGACGCCACCCGTCTTCTCGGGGGTCGGCTGACCGGGTACGTCGCCCGGGAGGCCGGGATCGGCGTCGACCGGGTCGTTGGTCGGGGGAAGATCGCTCATCGAGACACCTCACCTGTTGTCACGGTCCCGTTCACCCGGCGGCTGATCCCGGCCGGGTTCGAGTCCTTCAGTACGGCGGGCAGCACCGCATCGGGTGCGTCCTGGTACGCCACCGGCCGCTGGAACCGGCGGGCCGCGGTCACACCGACGCTGGTGTGGATCGAGCCGACGGTCGACGGGAACGGACCGCCGTGGTGCTGTGCCCAGGACACGGCCACACCGGTCGGCCAGCCGTTCCAGAGCACGCGTCCGGCCCTTGCCGTCAGCAACGGAAGCAGCTCACCGGCCAGCTCGGTGTCGGACGGCTCGGCGTGCAGAGTCGCGGTCAGGTTGCCCTCGAAGACCTCGACCGCGGACCGCAGCTCGTCGGGACCGTCGTACTCGACCACGATCGAGACCGGCCCGAAGCACTCTTCGAGGATCTCGTCGCGGCGGGCCAGCAGTTCACCAACCGTTGTCTGCAGCAACGTTGCGCCGCCGGACGCCCAGACGCGAACTCCCTCGACCTTCTGCAGGCGATCCAGGCCGGAGGAGAATCCGTCCTTGATCCGGTCGTTCAGCATCGGCGCCTCGGCCACTCCACCCGCGGCCTCGGTCAGCTGCTCCTGCAGGCCGTGGCCCGCGGGCAGGAACAGCAGGCCGGGCTTGGTGCAGAACTGGCCGACGCCGAGTGTGAACGAGCCGACGTACCCGGTCGCGATGTCCTTGCCGCGGGCATCGACCGCGGCCTGGGTGACGAAGACCGGGTTCAGGCTGCCGAGCTCGCCGTAGAACGGGATCGGCTCGGGGCGGGTGACCGCGATCTCGTGCAGCGCCTTGCCGGCCGGGACCGACCCGGTGAAGCCGGCCGCGGTGATCCGCGGGTCCTTCAGCGCGGTGACGCCGACGTCGAAGCCTTGGATCAGGCCCAGCGCGCCGGCCGGCGCACCGGCGGTCCGGAGCGCCTCGATCATCACCTCGGCGGTGCGCACCGACAGCTCAGGGTGGCCGGGGTGTGCTTTAACGATCACCGGGCAACCGGCCGCCAGCGCGGATGCGGTGTCGCCGCCGCACACGCTGAACGCGAACGGGAAGTTGCTGGCCGCGAACACCAGTACCGGCCCGAGCGGGACCAGGACCCGACGCAGATCCGGCCGCGGCACCGGCTTGGCATTGGGATCGGCCGTGTCGATGACGACCTCCAGCAGCGAACCCTCTTCGAGCACCTCCGCGAACATCCGCAGCTGACCGCTGCTCCGCGCGACCTCACCACGCAGCCGCGGCTCGGGCAGCGACGACTCCCGCATCGCGATCGGTACGAGCTCGTCGGCGGCCGCGTCCAGCGCATCCGCCACGGCGCGGATCCATCCGGCCCGGACCGCGGGCTCCGAGGCGCCGAGTGCCGGTGCGGCCGCCGCCGCGTCGGCCAGGGCCTGCTCGAGCTCGGCGGGCGTGGTGTCCGGGGTCATCGCTTCTCCTCCAGGTTCTCGGTTGCCAGGAACGCGAACGGCTCCCGGCCTACTGCCACCGTATTCGTCAGCGTTCCGAGCTCGGAGATGGTGATCGTGATGACGTCACCCTCGGCCAGCGCGAAGTCCAGCTCGGGCACGATCCCGGTGCCGGTCGCCAGGATCACGCCGTCCGGGAAGTCGTTGGGCAGGAACAGTGTGTCGATCAGGTCCTGCAGCTCGCGGACCAGCTTCGAGGTGGACGTCGTACCGGTGAAGACCTCGTCCTCGCCGCGGCGGATCACCAGGTCGATGGTCAGATCCTTCGGGTTCGCCACCTCCCAGGCGGGGCGGATCCCGGCGGCCAGCGCGCAACCGCCGGCGAACAGCTTGGCCTGCGGGACGTAGAGCGGGTTCACGCCTTCGATCGAGCGCGAGCTCATGTCGTTGCACACGGTGAAGCCCACGATCTCGCCGTGACTGTTGGCGACGACGGCGAGCTCCGGCTCGGGTACGTCGTGACCGGAGTCCACCCGGATTCCCACCGGCTCACCGTCCGCGACCACTCGCCAGGCCGGCGCCTTCTGGAACAGCTCGGGCCGGTCGGCCGTGTAGACCTTGTCGTACACGGACTGCTCGGCGCTCTCCTCCATCCGCGCACCACGCGACCGCTCGTAGGTGACACCCGCGCACCAGACCTCGCCGCGCCCGTCGAGCGGCGGCAGGAACCGGACGCCGTCGGCCGGCACGGACTCACCGACCTTCGCGACCGCGGTCTGCAGCTCGTCGACGGTCAGCCGGAGCAGTTCGGCGAAACTGCCGACGCCTTCGACCGGAGCCACGGTGTCGTCGGTGCGCACACCGACGACGGGCCGCCCGTCAGCGGACTGGTAACGGACCAAGTGCATGTGTTCGCCTTTCACATCGAAGTACCGAGCAAGCCCCGGGTGATCTGGAATCCGACGTTGCCGGAAGCAACCGCTTTGGGAACCATCCGCCGGCTCGCTACTGCCGCGATCGTGTCCAGCCCGGCCCGGGCCTGGTCCGCCGCGTCGCCGGTGGCCACCGCATCGAGGTCGTCGCCGTACTTCGCGACCGTCTCCGGGTCGTTGCTGAACTCGACGACCGGGACGAACCGCTGCGCGGACAAGGTGCCGCCGGCAACATGCGCGAGGATCTGCTGGACCCCGCCGGCCCCGAACCCGGTCGCGGTCTCCATCCAGTCGGTGCCGGGCATCCGCATCACGTGCCAGCCCGGCTCGGCGAACCGCTGCCCGTGCGCGATGGTTGACTCCACCTGGGCTGCCGATCCGAACGCGGCCGTGCGGAAGACGTCGTGTGCGAGCAAGGCACCGCGCGAGGACAGTACGACGGAACCGCCCGAGCCCACGATCTCCCGGCCGACCAGGGCCAGTGCCTCGGCCGACTCGTCGGACAGCGGCCCACGGGCCTCGAGTCCGATGGTGAGGTCACCGAGCGTCCCGTCGTACTCGACCGGTGCCGAGAGGTCGAAGCTGTTGAACCAGTCCTTGACCCTGGTGCCGACCGCCTCGAGCCCGCCGTCGGCCTGGATGCTGGCCCAGCCGAACCGGGACGGATCCGCGCCGGCCTCGACCAGGCGGGACCGGAAGTAGTCGTTGTGGGTCTTCTCGCAGCCGTGCTCGAGGAGCAGCGCCATCCGCGTGTTCGGATGCAGCAGGTAGCCGAGCATGGTGCGTGCGAACGTCTCCTCGGAGGCGCCGCCGCTGCTGCCGCAGCCCTCGGTGTGCGGCAGCGCGACCATCCGCGTGACCGCGTCGCCGGCCCATCTCTCCAGCTCCGCCTGGGCTGCGAGCCGCAGCGCGATCTGTCCCGAACACAGGCTGGTCGGCAGGATCAGGCCGACCGACTCGGGCACCAGCCGGTCGTCGACCTTCAACAGTCGTACGGCGGTGCGCGCGTTCGTACCGAGGCCCGTGAGCGGGAGTCCGTCGAGCGGGGCGTCGCGGTCCTCGGCGGGGAGGTCGGTGAGTTTGCGGCTCATCCGGCCGTCGGTGGTGATCGAGATGCCCTCGCGCGGTCCGCTCTGCCGCCAGTTCCGCCAGATCGACACCTGGCTGTGGCCGGCCCGCTCCCCCGCACTCGGCTCGCCCGACGCGACGCGGACGGTGAGGTCGAAGGTCTCCGCGGTCAGCTCGGCCATCGGCGTACCGGTGAGGTACTGCCCCGCGTCCACGTCCATCTCGGCGTGCAGACGCTCGTACCTGGTCGAGGTCGTGACGAACTTCAGCGTCGGGACGAACGGGAAGTTGGTGATCGAGCCGTTCCCGGTGGTGAAGAAGATCAGGTTGCAGCCACTGCCGATCTGGCCGGCCACGGACTCGAGGTCGTTGCCGGGGCTGTCCATGAAGATGTAGCCGTTGCCCGGCAGCGGTTCGCCGTAGTCGATCACGTGGTCGAGCCGGACCTCACGCGGCAGTTTGCGGGCGGCGCCGATCGACTTCAGCACGATGTTGTAGAGACCGCGGTACACGTTGCCGCCGGACGGGTTGCCCTCGGCGGTGTGCCCGTGCCAGCCGACCCGCTCCTTGAACGACCGGACGGTCGCCAGGAAGCGCTTCGCCGTTGCCAGGTCACGGACGTTCTTCAGCACGTAGCCCTCGGCACCGATCAGCTCGTCGGTTTCCGCGAGTACGGCGGCGCCACCGTGCTTGATCACCTCGGCACCGACCAGACCGGCGAGTGGGTTGGCCGAGATCCCGGAGAACGCGTCGGATCCGCCGCACTGCAAGGCGATCTTCAGATCGGAGAGCGGGACCTCCATCCGCTGCTGAGCATCCACGACCGGCAGCCAGGGCTCGATCAACGCACCAGCCGCGGTCAGGTCATGCTCGAAGCCGGCCTGGCGGGTGAAGTACGCGTGCGGCACCTTGATCGACGGGTAGCCGTGCTCCGCCATGAAGTCCTTGATCGCCTGGCCGGACACGACATCGTCCTCGGTGTCGACGATCAGGACGGCGCCGACGTTCGGGTTCAGGGTGAAACCGGCCAGGGTGGCGAGCAGGAAGTGCAGGCTGTTCGGGACCTCGTCCTCGCCGCCCTCGGTGTGAGCCACCGGTACGACGCCGTCCCCGGCGGACGCGCCGTCGAAGCGCCGGGCGAGCTCGGTGACGAACCCGCTGCTGCGCGAGCTGGTCGCCATGATCACCACGTGGTTGCGGGTGCCGGCCGCGCCCTGCTCGCGCGGGTAGCCGAGGAACGTGCCGGGCTGCTCGACACTCGTCACCTGGGCGCCGAAGTTCAGCGCGGACTCGTCCAGCTGGTACGGGTCGAGCGGCTCGTTGGTGGCCGACGGCTCGGCCGGGAGGCCTTCGACCCCGCGCGCGGTGACCGCGGCGAGGCTGGTCGGCGTACACACGTAGTCGCCGACCTCGAGGTCACGGGAGGCGCGGGCGAACGGGGTGTTCCACGACGTGATCGCCTCGCCGGTACGGACCGGCCGGATGATGAATCGATGGCCTTCGAGGATCGTGTGCGGCAGCGTCACCACGGTCCCGTCGAGGTCGATCGGCGTACCGGCGTCGAGCCGGCGGGAACAGATCGCCGCGTTGTCCTCGGGTTCGGGTAGTACGCCGACCTCGTCGAACCTCAGCATGTGTCGCCTCTCTGGATCAACACCACGTGCGATCGCCTCGTCACCGGTTGTGTGACTCTCTGGCTCTCGGACCTCAAATCATGCATGATGCATGATTACAGTGCCACCCTGCCGAAGACGACCGGCCGGGTCAAGGCCGCGACCAGGATCCGGAGAGGGCGATGACGGAGATCGTGGAGCCGCACAATCGACGGCTGCTCCGGCGGCAGATGCTCGCCGACGACGTGTACGAGGCGATCAAGACGATGCTGATGGACCACGTCATCCGGCCCGGTGCGCGGATCTCGATCGACGGGCTGGCGCGCGAGTTCCAGGTGTCGTCGACCCCGGTCCGCGAGGCCCTGGCGCGGCTGGAGTCGGAGGGCCTGGCGCTCAAGGAGCCGCTGAAGGGGTACCGCGCGACACCGCTGCTCTCACTGGAAGAGTTCGACGACCTGTACCGCTTCCGCCGCCTGCTCGAGCCGTGGGCGGCCCGCCGGGCGGCCGAACTGATCGACGACGACGGCCGGGCCCGGCTGAAGGCCGAGTTGGCGACCGCGGTCGAGCCGACCTCGGAGGACTACGCCGGCTACAAGTCGCTGACGGTGCACGACAGCCGGTTCCACCTGCTGATCGCGTCGCTCTCCGGCAGCGAGCAGGTCCGGCTCGCGTTCGAACGGACCCACTGCCACCTGCACATCTTCCGGCTCCACTACGACCGCGACATCGGCCCCGAGGTCCTCACCGAACACCGCACCCTGGTCGACGCGATCAGCTCAGGCGACCCCGCCGCCGCCGAAGCCGCGATGAACCAGCACATCGACAACTCGATGTCGCTGCGCTTGCGCAAGATCTACGAGTAGTCCGTTTCGGACTTCCTCTCGCGGGCACGCGCAGAGGATGAAGGCACCGCACCTGCCGGCGCCGCGCCCGGTTCTCTGGCCGCTTCGTCCGCTCGACTCTGCCGCGGTCTGGACCGCCTCCAACGACGGACGGACCGTGGTCACCATCCGCCACGCGCTGCTCTCCGACGTCACACCGGAGATGCTCTCGTGGTGGTACGGCCACGTCTCCGGAACCATGAAGTACGCCGGTGAGATCCGGCCCCGCTACCTGGTCTGGCATCCGTTGGACCACATCGCGTACGACGTGACCAGCCCGGCAACCGACGGCGCCGTCGGACCAGGTGCCCGCCTCCACATCACCGAAGCACCCGGCCGCGACCTCGATCAGTTGATCGATATCAAGGTCGGCGTGGAGCAGGTCGACAGCCAGGCGGCGATCATCTCGTCCCGCATCCTGGGTACGTCGCTCGTCCGGTTGGAGAACGAGTTCACCGCAGCCCGCGGGGGGACCCGGTACGTGACCCGGATGACCATCGGCGACAGGACCGCGGCCGGCCGACTCGGTCTGAACCACCTCGCCCACACGCGCGCGTTTCCACCGGCCAAGCTCGCCGCCTGGATCCGCCACCACATCGAGGAGATCGGCAACCTAGAGAACTTCCTCCCCGACCTCTTCCGCTACCGCTCCGATCACGAACCGTGAGTGTCTTGCCCACGCGGGCTTTCGCGGTCCCCCTGGGATGTCTGCGTCGCGGCCGCTACGCGCGCCCCCACCCGCCCCCGGGCTAGCGCCGGTGCACTTCTTTGCCGGCTGCCGCCGGCGGTTTGCGGGCTGCCGCCCGCGGGGTGAGTGCGTGCTGTGGTGGGTGGGACGGACTGTGAGGGTGGGGATTGTGAGGAGTCGACGCCACCTGGACAGGCCGCCTGAAAGCGGAAGGTCGGCGGTTAGCGACCGCCCCTGACCGCCCCTCTTGAGCGTGAATCGGGGCTATTCGGCCCGACCGCCAGTCCCTCCGACTCCCGCTCGGAGACCATCCGTAGTTGCGCCAGGCGCAATATGCTTTCGAGGAAAGTACCGACCCTGGCTTTGCTGGACATCAAGGGGGATCGCATGACGGAGCCATCCACCAGCTGGCAGCTCGACGCCATCACGTACTCCGGGGGCACGCAGGACGGGCCGCGCGCCAACGTGAAGCTCTCCCGGGCTGGGGAACAGATGCACGCCGAGGGTTCTGGCACCGGGCTCATCGACGCGGTGTGCTATTCGATCTCGCAGGCGACGGGCGTGGAGGCGCGGGTAGTCGCGTTCCGGGCCTATTCGGTCGGCCCGGGCAGCGAGGCTGTCGGAGAGGTCGAGCTCGAGGTAGAACTGCCGGGCCGCAGGGTTGCGGTCCGGGCGTCGTCCACGGATGTCGTGGAGGCCGCCGGGCTTGCCCTCGTCGCGGCCCTCAACCAGTACAACGCGAAGCGGCCGGCACGAGGCTGAGTCCAGTGAGATGACCGTGGCCGATGAGCACGAGCGCCACCGGCCACGGGTTCCATCGCGCGCTGCGGCGGGTGGGTCCCAGGACTGGGTCGATCGGGACCGGCGGAATGCGGCAGATCCGGGCGTGCCGGATTACTTGTTGGCATGTCGGCTAGGGTGCGTCGCAAATCCGGGCTCGTGGCCGTAGTGGGCGGATGAAGAGGGTTGGGTTCAGCCTGGGGCGAGGAGGCAGAACTCGTTGCCTTCCGGGTCGGCGAGGACCGTCCACGGGACATCTAGGTCGATGGCGGTGGCGCCGAGAGTCCGCAGTCTGGCCGCCTCTGCCTCTGGGTCGTCACCTGGGTATGGGCGGAGGTCGAGATGGACTCGGTTCCACACGGTCTTCACGTCGGGTGTGCGGAGGAACTGCAGATATGGGCCGACGCCCTTCGCGGAGCGCAGTACCGCGTTGTGGTCGGTCACCTTGTGCAGGGTCCAGTCCATGGCCTTGCCCCAGAAGCGGGCCATGGCTCGCGGATCCGCGCAGTCGACCACTACCGTGGCGATCGGTCCGGTGTCTCGGTAGAGCGAGTCCAACACGCAGAACTCGTTGCCCTCTGGGTCGGCCATGACCGTCCAAGGGACGTCGCCCTGGCCTACGTCGGCGAGTGTTGCGCCGAGATCCTTCAGGCGAGTGACCAGCTCCGCCTGATGGGCCGCTGAGGTAGTGGCGAGGTCCACGTGCACGCGGTTCTTCACCGTCTTGGGTTCCGGGGAGGCGATGAGGTCGACGCAGACGGCGACGGGGTCGGGGTAGACGAAGCCCTCGGGTTCGAGGTTGGTCACGCCGGGTCCCTCGCTGGAGACTGTCCAGCCGAGCGCCTCCGCCCAGAAGTTGCCCAGCGCGGAGTCGTCCCGAGCCTTCATGTTGATTTGAACAAGCCGCGTTGCCATGCCGATGATGCTAACGGCAGGCTGGCACGTCACTGATCTCGGCAGTTCCACGCGCTCGGTAAAAGCTGGACATGCCCTCATGGAGACGAGTTCACGGTGACAGCAACCGACTACGACAATTTCGCGAACGCCTACTCGGCGGAGAACGAGTCGAACCTCTTCAACGCGTATTACGAGCGGCCGGCGATGCTTGGCCTCGCCGGTGAGGTCTCAGGCCGTCGGATCCTTGACGCGGGGTGCGGTTCCGGGCCGTTGTCGGCAGCGATGCGCGCCCGGGGCGCCACGGTCACCGGTATCGACGCGAGTGCAGCGATGATCGATCTGGCCCGCCAGAGGCTGGGTGAAGACGCCGACTTGCACGTGGCGGATCTCGCTGCGCCATTGCCGTTCGCTGACGCCGAGTTCGATGACGTCGTCGCATCCCTCGTCCTGCACTACCTGGAGGACTGGACCGGCCCACTCTCGGAGTTGCGTCGGGTGCTGAAGCCAGGCGGTCGCCTGATGGTCTCGGTGAACCACCCCAGCGCCTACGCGATCGTGTATCCCGAGGCCGACTACTTCGCGGTGACCAAGTACTCCGAGGACTACACGTTCGGCGGAGAGGTGACGTGGCTGACCTTCTGGCACCGACCACTGCACGCCATGACGGATGCCTTTACTGCCGCAGGGTTCCGGATCGCTACCGTCAGCGAGCCACCTCCGGCGCCGGACACTCCTCCGGAGATGCTTCCCCCCGGCTTGGACGAAGGCAAGTCGTTCATGTGCTTCCTCTTCTTCGTCCTCGAGGCCGTCTGAGACCGAACTCCGGCCGGACCCAGGGGGTCAGGTGAGATCACTTGGTCGTAGGCCGAGTAGCCCGCTCATCTGCATGTGCGCGGCTCGACCGGTTCCACCCCTTGAGTGACCGTCCGAGCCCATCGGCACGCATCGGCTGGGGCATGCGGAGGGCACGACCCTTCTGATCCGTAGGAGCGAGCAACAGACGGTTAGCTCCTGGGCGCAGGGTGAAGCATGGGCTCCGAGGTTGTCCCGATGGCGGTTCGTGTGGACCTGTTGGGGTCAGACTGGGGTCAGCCGGCAAGCTGCCGCATAACCGGCTTGGAAACATTGAGCGAGGACCAGAAGCCGGCCCGCGCGAGCACGATCGGTGGTCTGTCTCGGCCCGCCGAGTAACCGCCGTTGACCTCATCTAATTGCACGTTATTTGCACGGCATCTACCGGGCTGAGCAGTCTGTTCGCGTGTGGAGTGGGTGCGCTGCTTGCTGTGCGCGGGCGGGGTTGAGATTGGGCGGGTTGCCCTGGTCGGCCGAGTGGGCGACGCTGCGCGCACCGAGCACGAATGACTACCGCCGAACTCAGATCCCACATTGATCAGTTTCCTGCGCCGAGCCGATCTAGACTCCCGAGACCGGCCCATACCCGGAGTCCAAGGAGATCATCGGCGCGGGCCCCAGCAAGTGCCACCGCCGTACAGGCGCCGACGGAGAAGCCTCGTGAGAATTTCTGCCAATGACCTGTCGGATCCGGAGTGAGGCGTTCGTAGTAGGGGTGACGGGCGGCCGGAGAAAGGCCTCCGGACTGACAGAAAGGCATGGCGCCATGCGGAAACTGATCTACGGCATGAACCTGACCCTGGACGGCTACATCGCCGCGCCCGGCGACGACATCGGCTGGGGCGGGCCGAGCGACGAGCTGTTTCAGTGGTGGCTCGACCAGGAGTTGGCGATCGGGCTGTTGATGTACGGGCGCAAGCTGTGGGAGGCGATGAGTTCCCACTGGCCGACCGGCGACCAGCAGCCCGACGCCACCCCGGCGCAGATCGAGTTCGCGCGGAACTGGCGGGACACGCCGAAGGTGGTGTTCTCCTCGACGATCGACAAGGTCGACTGGAACACCCGCCTGGTCACCGGCGACGCTGTAGCGGAGATCACCCGACTCAAGGCCGACGACGGCGAGCCGATGAGGGTCGGTGGCGCCACGCTCGCCGGGGCGGCCATGCGGGCCGGGCTGGTCGACGAGTACGAGATCGTCACCCATCCGGTGCTGGTGGGCGGCGGTACACCGTTCTTCACCGCGCTGGACAGCTGGGTGAACCTGAACCTGGTGGAGACGCGGACGTTTCCCGGCGGCGTGGTCCTGACCAGGTACGAGACGAGGCGTTGAGCGCGATTCCTGTGCTGCTTGTCTGAGGGAGTGGCAGCATGCCCCGGAGCAAGGTCGAGCTGTTCGCTGCGACACGCCAGGGCTCGCCATTCCTCGCCCTCACCCGATAGATGCCGACACCAGTCGAGACCGCGGCGGGGTCCGGGGATCAGCGGCACGATATTTTCGGCTCTCAGGATCAGGCAGCTAGCGAGTGGCCGCGCCGTCCGAGGACGGCGCCCCGCGCCGCCCGCAAGGACGTGCGCGGCGCTCGCGCCGCGCCTTGATCCTGAGAGCCAAACTCGATCCATAAGAGCCAAACTCGCAGAGAGAAAGCGTTAGTGGTTCGGCTAAACAAGGGCTGGGCCTCAAAGAAGCTGAGCGCCCTTGTCACTTGTCTGGTCAGGCGGCGGCGAGTTCGCGGGCCTTCTGGTGGAGGCGGTGGATGCGGGCCTCCATCGGGGGGTGGGTGGAGAACAGGGCCGAGACGCCGCGTCCACTCAACGGGTTCGCGATCATCAGGTGGCTCTGTGTCGCCACTCCCGACTCGGTCGGCAGCGGCATGGCCGCCGTACCGCGGCTGATCTTGGCCAGCGCGCTCGCCAGGGCCAGCGGGTCACCCGTCAGTTCGGCGCCGGCGTCGTCCGCCGCGTACTCGCGCCGGCGGCTGACCGCCAACTGGATCAGGCCGGCCGCGAACGGGGCGAGCAGCACGGTGAGCAGTGTGACCAGCGGGTTCGGGGCGTCCTCGTCGTCGGACGATCCGATCGGCAGGAAGATCGCCAGGTTGGCGAGCGCGGTGACGATCCCGGCCAGGCCGGCCGCGATGCTGGAGGTCAGGATGTCCCGGTTGTAGACGTGGGCCAGTTCGTGACCGAGTACGGCGCGCAGCTCGCGCCGGTTCAGGGTCCGCAGGATCCCTTCGGTCACCGCGACGGCCGCGTGGTCCGGGTTCCGCCCGGTGGCGAACACGTTCGGCTGGGCGACCGGGCTCACGTAGATCCGCGGCATCGGCTGACCCGCGCGCTGGGCGAGCTCGGCGACCACGGCGTACAGCTCGGGCGCCTGCTGCGGGCTGACCGGGCGGGCCGCCATCGACCGCAGGGCGAGCTTGTCAGAGTTGAAGTAGAGGTAGGCGTTGAGACCCAGCGAGAACACGGTCGCGATCAGCACACCCGTCGTACCGGCGAGGTACCCGCCGACGACGATGACGAGGGCGGTCAGCAGGGCCAGCAGGGCAGCAGTCCTGACCGCGTTACCCGCGCGCCGAAGACCGGTCATGGTTCATCACTCTCCATCGAGAAAAGCCTTTATGGAAAGCAACGTCACCGGTTCAGATGGTATTCCCGGTGGTCTGCAGGGTTCGTAGGATGCGGTATGGCGCTTGATCTCTTTGCGGAGTTGTCCGTCAGCGACTACCCGGCTGCACTGGCCTGGTACGAACAGTTGCTCGGCGGGCCACCGGTGATGTACCCGAACGACATCGAGGCGGTCTGGGAGCTGGCCGAGCACCAGTACCTCGTCGTCGAGCACCGACCGGATCACGCCGGCCACGGCCAGGTGACGATCTTCTCGGAGGACTTCGACGAGCGGATCGAGGCGATCACCGGGCGCGGGGTCGAGCCTGCTCTGCGGGAGACCTACGAGAACGGCGTCCGCAAGGTCGTGTACCGCGACCTGGACGGTAACGAGATCGGCTTCGGCGGAGGTCCGGCGGAGTAGGTCCGGACGCTTCGGCTGGGGTTGTCGCTAGACGTCTGGCACAGAGGGTTCGCGCGGGTGGGCTCAGATCAGCACCCGTCGGTTCGCGTGGGCTCGCAGCACACTCCCGCCCCCGCAGTCCGTCTCACTCACCACAGCACGCACTCCCCCGGGGCGACAGCCCGCACTCACCCGCGGGCGCCAGCCCGCAAATCGCCGGCGGCAGCCGGCGAAGAAATGCATCGGCGCTAAGCCGGGGGTGGGAGCGCGCGTAGCGGGCGCGACGCAGGAGCGACCGCGAAAGCACGCGTGGGGCTCCACCCACCCCCGTCGACTCAGGCGGGAGCGTCCCCGTGGTCCGGGATCTCCAGCTGCACGCCACCCTGCAGCGCGGACTGGTGCGCGTAGATACCCGGGAGGGTGTACCGGGCAGCGACCCACGCGTTGACCGGCGGGAGGGTCTTGTCGGCGACCGCGCGGACGAAGTCGTCGGCGAGGAAGTGGTGCGAACCCTCGTGCCCGTTGTGCATTCCGGCGAACTCGGCGGGGAGCCGGCTGCGGTCGTGCACCGGGGAGAGCCCGGAGCGGAACGCGTCCCGCAGGGCCGGGTCGACCTTCGCGAGGTCGGCGTCGTCGAGAGAGCTGCTGGGCTTGGTCTCCATCAGCTGGCTGATGTCCTCCACGCCTTCCTTGGTCTGCCAGACCGTGGTCGTGGCCAGCTGCTCGAAGCTGCCCTCGGTCCCGAACACGCGCAGCCGGGACTCACGGATGTGCGACGGGTAGCCGACGCGGCGCATCTCGTTCGTCCGCATCACGCCGCCGTCGGCGAGCTTGAACAGCGCGGTCGCGTTGCTGAAGTCGTTGTCGAACTGGCTGATCTCCTTGTCGAAGACGCCGTCGCCGCGGTCGTCCGTCACGCCGATGCAGGACACGTGCGTGGCGTGCTGGCCGGTCACCGAGAGAACGTTGCCGACGGCATGCGTCGGGTACAGCATGGGCGGGAACGAGGCGGTCTTCTTCCAGTCGTCGCCGCCGCTGTACTGGTACGCCGCGTAGAACCCGAGATCCATGTCGTGGACGTAGTCGCCCTCGGCGTAGAAGACACGGCCGAACTCGCCGTTCGCCAGCTTCTGCCGGCAGTACACCGACGACGGGTAGTAGTGGCTGGTCTCGCCCATCATGTAGGTCAGGCCGGTCTCCTTGACCAGCTCGATGATCCGGGCGATCTGGTCCGCCTCGATCGCCATCGGGACGGTCGAGTAGACGTGCTTGCCGGCCTCCAGCGCGCGGATCGCCATCTCACCGTGCAGCCAGCGCTGGGTGAAGATCGCGACCGCGTCCACGTCGGACGCGAGCATCTCCTCGAACGACTGGTACGTGAGGGTGATCCCCTGCTTGGCCGCCATCTCCGCGGTCCGTTCCGGTACGACGTCCGTCAGCCGCACGTCGGACACGTCCGGGTGAGCGGACCACAACCGCAGGAAGGACGGGGCGAACTGACCCGCGCCGACTACACCGATGCTGATTCCCATGGAGCTAGGCAATCACACATTTATGTTCCATGGAAGAACAAATTCAGACGTTGGAACGTGTGACCCGGCCCACTGCGGGAGACGAAGGGGAGGTGAGGTCACACGGTGGAGTGCTTGAGCCAGAGCACAGGCCGGCGCACCATCTGAGCGATCGCGGCAGGCCGAGAGGCTGTGCTGCGGCGGGCCGGCGGGCTCACGGACTGTTTCGGCTCAGTGCAGGGTGAGCGACGTTTCGCTCTCGAGGCGGGACAGCTTCTCCGGGTTGCGGACGTAGTAGATGCCGGTGACGTGGTTGTCCTCGATCCGGAGCGCGACAACGCCGTCGAGCTCTCCGTCGAAGCTGAACAGCAGCGCCGGGCTTCCGTTGATCACCGTCGGTTCGGTGGTGAGCGTGCCGCCGATCTTCTGCATGCTGCCGACGAACATGCGGATCACCTTCTCCACGCCGAAAATCGGCTGCAGCGCGGTGAGTTTGAGTCCGCCGCCGTCGCTGACCGCGACCACGTCGGGCGCGAGCACGTCCATCAGGGCCTGCAGATCGCTGGCCTCGACCGCGCGCTGGAAGGCCTCCAGCACCGCCCGCCCTTCGCTCCGGGAGACCACCTGGCGGGGGCGGCGGGCATCGACGTGCTGCCGGGCGCGGTGCGCGATCTGGCGCACCGCAGCCGGACTCTTGTCGACGGCCGCCGCGATCTCGTCATAGCCGACCTCGAACGCCTCGCGCAGCACGAAGACGGCGCGCTCGGTCGGCGAGAGCGTCTCGAGGACGAGCATCATCGCCATCGACACACTCTCGGCCAGCTCGAGGTCCTCGGCCGCGTCCGGTGCGGTGAGCAGGGGCTCGGGCAGCCAGGGACCGACATACGCCTCCTTGCGCCGCTGCAGGGTGCGCAGGCGGTTGAGCGACTGGCGGGTGGTGATCCGGATCAGGTAGGCGCGCTGGTCGCGCACCTGGTCCAGATCGACCTTGACCCACCGCAACCAGGTCTCCTGCAGCACGTCCTCAGCGTCGGCCGCCGATCCGAGGATCTCGTAGGCGACGGTGAAGAGCAGGTTCCGGTGGGCAACGAAGGCCTCGGTCGCCGGGTCCGCGGGCTGGTCGCTCATCTCGCCGATCCTCGTCAGGACGACCGGCCGGCGTCCGCCGGCGCCTTGCCGGCCTTGGCCAACACCTGCTGGCGGCGCCGATCTTTGAACCAGAGATCGAGTTGGCCGGGGTGGCGCGCCTCCTGCTTCATCTGCCAGACGGTGCTCCAGCAGACACCCTCCTTGAGCATCGCCATGGATCGGCCGCCCTCGTAGTACACCCTCGACACGGTGTCGTCCTTCCGGGCGACCTGGACGACTCCGGCGCGACGTCCCAGGCTGATGCACTCGCCGAAGAACCCGACGCTGAAGTTCTTCGGCTGCTTGCCGGCGATCCGGCTCAGCACGGTCTCGCCGGCCTGGGGGCCCAGCTGCATCGCGGACTGGCAACTCATCCGCACCGGCAGGTTCGATGGCGCCACCGAGTCCCCGGTCGCGATGATGCGTGCGTCGTCGACGCTCGTGAGCGTTTCGTCGGTGAGCAGCCGGCCCAGGGCATCTGTGGTCAGCCCGCTCCGGGCGGCCAGGTCCGGTACGCCGAATCCGGCGGTCCAGATGGTCACGTCGCTGCGGAACTCGCGGCCGTCGGCGAGCTGGACCGCATCACCTGTCACGCTCGTCACCGTCGCGCCGGGGCCTTCGATCACGGTCACTCCGAGCTTGGCGAACCGCTTGGCCACCGCGCGCCGAGCCCGCGGATGCAGGTAGGGCCCGAGGACGTCTCCGCACACCAGCGTCACCTTCCGGCCCTGCTCCGCCAGTTCGGAGGCGGTCTCGAGGCCGGTCGGCCCGGCTCCCACCACTGTCAGCGCGGCCGACGCGTCCGCGGCGTCGATGACCGGCTGCAGCCGTTGAGCTTGTTCCAAGGTGGAGATCCGGTAGGCGTGCTCCGCCGCGCCGGGCACGTCGGGGACGGAGCTGCCGCTGCCGACGGCGTAGATCAGGTAGTCGTAGTCGAGGCTGCCACCGCTCGCCAAGGTCACGCGACGCCCGGCCGCGTCGATCCGGGTCACGGTGTCGACCACCAGCTCGACGCCGCCGGCCAGAATCTTCTGGTAGTCCACCACCGCGTCGTCCGACCCGGTGACGAGCTGGTGCAGGCGGATCCGCTCGACAAAGTCCGGACGAGGGTTGATCAGGGTCACGTGCACGCCGTCCCGCCGGGTCAGGCGGTTGGCCGCCATCACGCCGGCGTATCCGCCGCCGACCACGATGACATCGGTGTTCTCAGTCATGGCTACTCCTTCGGTCCAAGGTGCAGCCTTAAAGACACCGGCCATTCGGCGGTTGTGACAGCTCTGCTCCCGGAGCCGGCAACTCCGGGGACGTCAGACGTTGGAACGCGTCAGAAGATGGGGGTTGTCGGTGGTGATCCCGTCGACGCCCAGCTCGACCGCGCGTTCCAGGGTCGCCGGGTCCGGGACCGGCCACGCGGTGACGTCCAGTCCGGCCGTCTGCAACTCCTTCACACCCTCCGGCGTCAGGCCGGCGATGCCGCAGAGCGCCGTACAGGCCTCGGCGGCCCGGGTCAGCGACAGTACGTCGGCGATCGCGGGCGTCCGGCCGAAGATCAGGCCGGTGTTCGCGGACGGCATGGCCCGCCGTACGGCGAGGAGGATGTCGGCGTGGGACGAGGTGACCATCGTCCGGCCGGCCAGCGCCGGATCGGCCTGGAGGGACTCGACCAGCAGCGGTACGGCGCGCGCCGCCTTCACCTCGGCCTGGAAGCGGACGTCGATCGCCGCCACCGTCTCGGCCCAGGTCGGGACGAACTCGCCGAGCCCGGCGTCGAGCGACCGGAGCTCGTCGAACGTCAGCGACGCGACCTCCCCCGAGCCGGACGTGGTCCGGTCGACGGTCGCGTCGTGCAGCACGACGAGTTCGTCGTCGGCGGTGACGCGGAGATCGAGCTCGATCTCGTCGCAGCCGTCGGCGACCGCGCGGCGGAACGACCGCAGCGTGTTCTCCGGTTCGGTCCCGAGCGCACCTCGGTGGCCGGTGATGATCACAGCACTTTCTCCTCGTAGAGTCGTCGGACTTCGTCGCCGATCACCTCGAGCCGGCGCGCTACCGAGCCGAACACCTGCTTCGGGGCCGCGTTGTCGGCGTAGATCTGCTGCAGGCCGGTGTAGATGTTGACGTTCGCGTTCCGGCCGTAGAGCCGGATCGGGTCCTGCTGCCGCGCGTTGGCGAGCTGGGCGATCGCGACACCGTAGTTCGGCTGGTCCGCGATCAGCTTCTTCAGCGCGGGATCGTCGCGGGCCGCGTTCACCACCGGCAGGTAGCCGGTCTCGGTCGTCCACCAGGCCGAGTTCTCCGGCCGGGCGAGGAAGGCGAGGAACGTGGCCGCGGCCTGCTTGCGTTCGGTGGAGATGTTGCGCAGCATCCCGATGCCGCCGCCACCGGTGGCGATCCCGGCCGCGACCTCCGACGGGATGTACCCGGCGCCGACCTCGAACTTCGCCTTGCCGGTGATGCTCTTCAGGCCGCCGGTCGACTCCTGGACAACCGCGACCAGTCCGTTGGCGAAGTCGGTACTCGGGCTGCTGGCCATGTAGGCCTGCCCTTCCTGATGCACCATCTGCCGCTGCCACTCACCCGCGGCGACCGCGCCGTCCTGGTCGATGGTGACGTCCAGGCCCTTGGAGTACGCGCCGCCGAACTGCCACACGTTCCCCTGGAACTGCCAGTCGCCGTCGATCTTCGCGAACGCGATCGTCCGCAGCGACCGTCCACCCGACTGCACCTTGGCGAGCTCCGGCCCCCATGACCGCAGTTCGCTCCAGGTCCGCGGCGCCCGATCCGGCAGGCCGGCCTTCGCGAACGCGTCCCGGTTGTAGTAGAGGATCGGCGTACTCCGGGCGAACGGAACACACCAGCTCTGGCCCTTCACGACGTACTCACCGAAGAGCTTCGGCTGGAAGACGGCCGGGCCGAATCCGTCGGTGAAGTAGCCGTTCAGCGGTTCGAGCGCGTCGTTGAGGAAGAACCGTTCCCAGGTGACGTCGGACAGGATGGTGAGGTCCGGCGCCTGCTTGGCGACGAGTGCGGCCGCGACCTTCTGGGCCACGTCGTCGTAGCTGCCCTGGAACTGCACCTCGACGTACACGTCCTGCTGGGAATCGTTGAACTTGGCAACGAGTTTGTCGACGGCCTTGCCGTTCACGCCGCCGTACGACGACCAGAACACCACCCGGACGCGGTTCGCATACTCCTTCGGCACGGACCCGGCCGGCTGCGAGTACTCCGCATCGACCGAGCGATAGCCGCAACCAGCGAGCGTGGCGCCGGCCGCGAGTCCGAGGAACATCCTGCGGTTGAGCTTGCTCATCCCTTCAACGCTCCTTGAGTGATTCCGCCGACGATGTAGCGCTGGGCGATCAGGAAGATCAGCAGCATCGGCGCGAGCACGAGCAGCGTGCCGGCCATGATGGTGCCCCAGTTCGCCAGCCCCTCCTCGTCCTTGAGGATCAGCAGGCCGACCGGCAGCGTCCGCATCGACGCGGTGTTCGTCACGATCAGCGGCCAGACGAAGTTGTTCCACTCCTCCACCGCGGTGATCACCACAACCGTGATCAGCATCGGCCGCGACATCGGCAGCACGACCCGCCACAGCGTGCGCAGATGTCCGGCGCCGTCGACCGCGGCCGCATCCGTCACCTCGGACGGCAGCGTCAGGAAGTGCTGCCGCATCAGGAAGGTCGCGAACGCCGAGCCGATGCCCGGGATGATCAGACCCGCGTAGGTGTTGATCCAGCCGAGTGTTGCCACGGTCAAGTAGTTCGGCAGCAGCGTCACGTGGCCGGGCACCATCATCGCGCCGAGCACCAGGAAGAACAGCACCTTCTTGAACGGGAACCGCAGATAGGCGAACGCGTACGCCGTCAGCACCGCGTTGATCACCTTCAGCAGCGTCCCGGCCACGGTGATGACGGTGGAGTTCAGGAAGAACCGGTCGAACGGCGCCGCCTTCCAGGCCAGGCTGAAGTTCTCCCAGGTCAGGTCCGGCCACCACGCCGGCGGCCACTGGTAGATCTGGGCCGGATCTTTGAATGCCGTCGACAGCAGCCAGTACAGCGGGCCGAGAAAGACGGCCGCCACACCGGTCAGTACGACGTACTGGATCGCACGCACCTTCATCGGTAGTGCACCCGCCTCTCCATCACGCGGGCCTGCACCGTGGTGACGACCAGCAGGATGACGAACATGATGATCGACAAGGTCGCCGCCCGGCCCGCGTTGAACGCCTGGAAGCCCTCGTTGTAGATCGACCAGCTCAGCGTGGTGGTGGCATCACCAGGGCCACCACCGGTCATCACCGCGATCACGTCGAAGGCCTGGAACGTTCCGATCACCGTGGTGATCAGCAGGAAGAAGGTGATCGGTGCGAGCAAGGGCAGCTTGATGGCCCGGAAGCGGGTCCAGGTCGAAGCGCCGTCGATCGCGGCCGCCTCGTCGAGATCCTTCGGCAGCCCTTGCAGACCGGCCAGGTAGATCAGTGCGGCGAAGCCGATGTTCTTCCACAGGTAGACGATGATCAGGCCGGGCAGCGCCCAGTCCGAGTTGTTCATCCAGTCCGGCGGTTCGGCGCCGAACGGATCGATCAGCGCTCGCATCAGGCCATAGCCGGGGTCGAAGATGAACAGCCAGATGGTGGCGACCGCGGCTCCGGACAGGATGTGCGGTGCGAACGCGATCGTCCGGACCACACCGCGGCCCTTCAGCGGCAGGTTGAACAGGAACGCGAGCGCCAGCCCGATGACCAGGCTGCCGGCCACGATGAAGCCGGTGAACACGACGGTGATCCACAGGGTCTTGTGGAACGCCGGGTCGGTCAGCGTCCGGCCGTAGTTGGCCAGGCCGACGAACGTCGGCCGGGCCGCGATCATGTTCCAGTCGGTCAGGCTGAGGAAGGCGTTGTAGATGATCGGCCAGTACGCGAAGACGGCGATCACCAGCAGGTTCGGCGCCACCAGCAGGGCGAACAGCCCGTACTCACGGCGTCGCCGACGGCGTAACTGGTTGCCGCCTTCCTCGGCCTGGCGGCGTTCGTCCGGATGGATCCGGACCGGCAGGTCCAGTGCGGTCACACCGACCTCCTCGGGGTTGATGGGGCGAGTAGTTCGACAAGAGCGGCGGCCAGGGACGGCGCGCCCGCCAGAACGCCGTGTGGGAAGAGGGGTTCGCTGACGGTCTCCGCGCCCGCCTCACGGGCGATCAGGGCTCCGGCGGCGATGTCCCACGGCTGGATCACGTGCTCGTAGTACGCGTCCGACGTACCGTCGGCGACCGAGCAGAGGTCGAGGGCGGCCGAGCCGCCGCGACGCAGATCCCGTACGGCGGGCAGCACGCGGCGCAGGTGGTCCGCCTGTTCGGCGCGACGCTCGGGCAGGTAGGAGAAGCCGGTGCTCACCAAGGCGTCGGCGAGCTCCACCTCACGCGGAAGGCTGAGCACGACATCGTCTCGCCAAGCGCCTTCACCGCGGATCGCCGACCAGGTGATCCCGGTGCGAGGCTGGTGAACCACGCCGACCAGTGCACCAGCTTGGTCCTCGACCACGATGGAGACACACCAGTCGAGCCGCCCGTAGAGGTAGTTCACCGTCCCGTCGAGCGGGTCGATCACCCAGGTGAGACCGCTGGTCGACGGCCGGGCGGCGCCTTCCTCGCCGAGCAGACCGTCACCGGGACGGGCCTCGGTGAGACCATCGGCGATCAGCTTCTCCGACGCCCGGTCGGCAGCGCTGACCGGGTCACTGGACGAGGTCTTGGTCTCGACATCGGCGGCGTCGATGGATAGACCTGGTTGGCGTGCCAGCAACTCCTCGCCGGCCGCAACGGCCAGCCGGAGGGCCAGGTCGCGCAGCTCAGCCAGGGGCGGAATGTTAAGCACGGCGTGAAATTATCACCGTTTCATGGTGACGTATAGAGAATGTATGTGATTTTCTCACTGACTTCACAACGATCCGGTCACTCAGTCGTCCTCGTCGTTGCGCAACCGGACTCCGGTGACGCCGTCCAGCTCGTCGAGGGCGAGGACCAGGTTCTGCAGTGGCGGGCGGCCGCGGAACCGCATCGACGCCCGGACCTGGGGGCGGCCGCCGTCGCGATGCACCTCCGTCCCGAGCACCGACGCCTCGAACCCCATCGACGTCGCGGTCGCCAGGATCGAGCGCAGGACACCGGAACCGTCGTGGTACCGCACGGTCAGGATCCGCCGCCGGTCCGGCGACGGCAGGAACCGGGCCAGCCGGCCGAAGGGGCCGACAGCAAGCAAGTGCAGCACGGTCGCGGCCGCGGCGAGCAGCGGCATCCCTGCTCCACAGGCCATCCCGATCGCCGCCGTCATCCAGATCGTCGCCGCGGTGGTCAGGCCGCGGACCACGTCGCGGCGCATGAAGATCACGCCGGCGCCGAGGAAGCCGACACCGGAGACGATCTGGGCCGCGATCCTGGACGGGTCGAGGTTGACGTCCGTCCCCAGGACGGCGTTGAAGCCGAACCCAGACACCAGGGTGAAGAGGGCAGCACCGGTCCCGACCAGGGTGTGGGTGCGCATCCCCGCGCTCTTCTGCTGCAACTGCCGTTCGATGCCGATGATCATCGACAGCACGAACGCGGTCAGGAGCAGCAGGAGCTCGGTCCAGGTGCTGGGAGTCAGAAGTTGCATGGTCAGGCGGAGACCAGTCCCACCGGGTCCTTCCCGGCCAGGTAGGCGGCCACCGCCTCGGCGGCGATCGAGCCGGCCCGGTGCGCGGTCTGCCGGGTCGCTCCGGCCAGGTGCGGCGTCATCACGACATTAGGGGCCGTCAGCAACCGCGCCCCGGCCGGCACCGGCTCGGACGGGAACACATCGAAGGCAGCGGCACCGAGCTGTCCGGACTCGAGTGCGTCCACGGTCGCGTCGTAGTCGAGCAGACCGCCGCGGGCGGTGTTCACCAGTACGGCGCCTCGTGGCATCAGCGCAAGCTGGTCGGCGCCGATCATGCCGCGGGTCTGGTCGGTGAGCCGGGCGTGCAGGCTGACCACGTTCGACCGCCGCAGCAAGTCGTCCAGCTCGACCAGTTCGATGCCTTCAGGAGCTATGTCGATGAAGGGGTCGGCGACCAATACCTGGGCGCCGAAGGCGAGCATCACGCGCGCGACACGTTGCCCGATCGCGCCGTACCCGACCAGGCCGACGGTCGACCCGTCGAGTTCCACACCGCATTCGTCGTACGCGTAGAGGTCGCTCCGCCACTCGCCATGCTCCAGCGTGCGTTGCAGGCGGGGAAGGTTGCGGAGGGCACCCATCATCAAGGCGACCGCATGCTCGGCCGCGGCGACCGCGTTCCGTCCGGGGGTGGAGGCGACGATGATGCCGCGGTTGATGGCCGCCGGCACGTTCACGTTGACCGGACCACCGCGACAGACGACCAGGAACCGCAGGTCCGGTGCGGCCGCGAGGACGCGTTCGGTGAACGGGCCCATCTGGGTGACCGCGATCTCGACCCCGGCCAGCGCCTCGATCAGCTGGTCCTCGGCGTCGCTCGCCTCGTCCACCTCGGCCACCCGCCCGTACGGCGTCAGCGGCCACGGCAGCGTGACTTCGCGGAAGTCGAAGCTGACCTCGTCGAGGGAGGACAAGGCGCTGGCGAGCAGTTCGTTCCTGACGAAGTGGTCGCCGGCGAGCAATGTCTTGACGGTTCTCATCGGTTAGGTCGCAGGGGAACTCCGTCGTTCACGGCGGAGAGCAACCGCGACCACCTCCCTTCGGGGATTGGGGATTGTCGGTGGTGACTGATGGAGTAGCTTCCATGTCCCGGTTCCGGTTGTACCCGACTCCTGCGCAGCAGGTTGCGTTGCTGGAGCAGTGCAGGCATGCCCGGTACGTGTGGAACTTGGCTCTTGAGCAATGGTCGTTCTGGACCCGCGACAGGGGACCGACACCTGCGTACGTCGAGCAGGCACGGCAACTGACCGAAGCTCGGGCCGCGTTCGACTGGCTGCGCGCCGGCTCGCAGACCGTGCAGCAACAGGCGCTGCGGGACTTCGACCAGGCCGTCAGGAACCTCCACGGCGGCAGCCACCGGCGACCGACCTGGCGTAAAGCCGGGCTGCACGAAGGGTTTCGTATCGTCGGTTCTCAGGCATCCCGGATCACCATGCTGAGCCGGAGATGGGCCGCGGTCAACGTGCCCAAGGTCGGCTGGGTACGGTTTCGGCGGTCCCGATCTGTTCCGGAGGCGAAGTCGTACCGCATCACTTGTGACCGGACAGGCCGCTGGCACCTCGCGTTCGCCGTCATCCCGCCGCCGATCCCCGCACCCGGCACGGGAGGGGTCGTCGGCGTCGACCGCGGCGTCACCGTCTCGGCCGCCCTGTCCACCGGCGAACTCCTGACCTGCCCCAGCCTGTCCGACCGTGAGCAGGAACGGCTCAAGCAGTTGCAACGTCGCCTGGCCCGGTGCCGTCGTAGCTCGAACCGACGCCGGCGAGTGAGAGCCGCGATCGCCAAGCTGCACGCCCGCACTCGCGACCGCCGCAAAGACTGGGTCGAGAAGACCAGCACCGACCTCGCCCGCCGATTCGACCTCATCCGCGTCGAGGACTTGCGCATCGCCCAGATGACCAGGCGACCGAAGCCCAAGCCCAACCCCGAAGAACCAGGCACGTATCTGCCGAACCGTCGCCGCGCCAAAGCGGGGCTGAACCGCGGCATCCTGTCCAACGGCTGGGGACTGCTCGTCCAACGCCTGGAACACAAGGCTGGGGGACGAGTCGAGAAAGTCGATCCTGCGTACACGTCGCAGACCTGCAGCGTCTGCGGGCACTGCGCACCGGACAACCGCGAGATCCAAGCGGTCTTCCGGTGCACAGCCTGCGGACATCAGGCGCACGCGGACGTGAACGCGGCAGTCAACATCGCGGCCGGACGCGCCGTCAGCGCACGCCGAGAGACGCCCAGACGGGTCTCGCCGAAGCGTGAACCTCAACACGCTACCTCCGCGTAGTAGTTGGAATCCCCGTCCCTGAGGGCGGGGAGGACGTCAACGAACTCCTGAAGTGAAGGTAGGTGCTGGGTCGGACCAGCGTGGGCGGGCCGACTCGATCCGGCGCAGGTAGTGGGCGTAGCCCTCGGCGTAGAAGGCGGCGCGGGCCGGATCGGGATCGACCTGCCGGGTCTCCGCGATCCACTCGGGCCCGGCGCTGTCCGGATCGACCGCGCGCCGCGCGCAGATCACGGCACCGCGCGCGGCGACCTGCTCCGCCTCGGCCGTGTGCAGCGGCGCGTTCAGCACATCCGCCAGGATCTGGGTCCACTCGGTACTGCGAGCACCACCGCCGCAGACCGTCACGCGTCCGCTCCAGCCCGCCGCCTCGAGGCAGTGGCGAGCGGCGTACGCGATGCCTTCACACGTCGCGCGGACCAGGTCGGCGGTGGTGGTGGACAGCGAGATCCCGTCGATCGTTCCGCGGGCCCGGGTGTCGACGAACGGGGCTCGCTCGCCGGCTTCCGACAGATAGGGAAGCACCGTCACGCCCTGAGCTCCTACCGGGCTTTCGGCCAGCAACTCCGGCAGTTTGTCCGTTCCGACGCCGACCAACGCCAGCACCCGATCGAGCGCAGCAGTGCCGACCATCGCAGGCATGGCCCGCAGCCAGACGCCCGGTGTCCACGTGCCGAGGAACAGCCCGGCCGGCTCGCCGTCCACGGGCAACTCGCGTGTCACCACTTGGCAGGCGAGCGTCGTTCCGACTGTGAGTAGGGCGTCGCCGGGCTCCACCACGCCGGCCCCTGCGGCTGCGGCTGGAAGGTCGTACGGTCCGGCGGAAACCCTGGTACCGCGGGCCATTCCGGTCGAGTCGTCGCGCAGTTCACCGACCGGTCCGGCGGACTCCACCGGTGCCAGGAGGTGCTTCAGCTCCGAGAGACCGGTCGCCTTCAGCGCCTCGTCGTCGTACTGATTCGTGCGCGGATCGAGGAACGGCGCCGACGCATCCGACACGTCCGTCGCGCGGACGCCGGTGAGCTGCTGCATCACCACGTCCTTGCAGTACGCCGCGGTCCCCGCGCGCGCGATGACGTCCGGCTCCTCCGCGAGTACGGCGGCCAGCAGCGGACCGGACGCACCGGGGAACATCCGGTTCCCGGAGCGGCGGAAGACCCGCTCGGCGACACCGTCGGTCGTCCACCGCTCGAGGATCGCGCTACTACGGGCATCCAGCCAGGAGATCGCCGGGCGGACCGCCGTACCGTCCGGGTCGACCAGCCAGAGGCCGTCCCCTTGGGCGGTGATCGCCAGGACGCCGGGCCGGTCCCCCACCGTGCCGGCCAGTTCACCGACCACCTCGTTGACCGAGGCAACGATCTCGGCGGTCTCGTGCTCGAACCGGCCGATGCCGGGCCGGACCAGTCTGGTCGGCCGGGACGCCTCGGCCACCGGCCGGCCGGCGTCGTCGAACGCGACGGCCTTGGTGACGGTGGTGCCGACGTCGACTCCGACGTCCATAAGCTCCCCCTTCTAGAGTTTTGCGACCTCCACGGTCGCGCCGTGGTCGCGGAGCGGCTGGATCAGGTCCTTCGGGGTCTTCTCGTCCACCACGACCACGTCGAAATCGGTCAGCGGGGCGAGCCTGTGCAGAGCGGTGCGCTGCAACTTGGCGTGGTCGACCAGCAGCACCTTGGTCCTCGCGGACCGCAGCATCGCCCGCTTCACCAGCACGATCTCCTCCTCCTGGTGGAAAGCGTGCGTCGGCGACACCGCGGAGACCGAGCAGAACAGCAGGTCGGTGTGCAGCGCCTCGACCGCCTCCGCGCATGGCATCCCGCCGAACGAGTCGTGCGTCGCGGAGTAGATCCCGCCGAGGGCAAGCAGGGTGATGTCGCGCAGCGCGGTCAGCTTGGTGATCGCGGGCAGGAAGTTCGTTGCCACCGTCAAGGGCGTGATGTCCTCGAACAGGTCGACCAGGGCCAGCGCGCTGGTCGAGTCGTCGAGCATCACCGACATACCGGGCTCGATCATCGCGCGGGCGTGCCGGGCCAGCGCGGCCTTCTCGGTCTGCGCGGTGTTCAGCCGGTACGCGACGTTGCTCTCGAAGACACTGGTCGGCTGGGCGCTGACCCCGCCGCGGTACTTGCGCACCACGCCCTGCCGCTCGAGCTCGTCCAGGTCGCGGTGCACCGTCATCACGCTCACCCCGAACGCCTCGACCAGATCGTTGGCCGAGACCGACCCGTGCTCGACCACGTAGGCCGCGATCTCGGCCTGCCGGCGGGCGGGACGACTCAGTTCGGTGGTGTCACCGTCGACGTCGGATGTCATGCCAGGGTCTCCATTCGGACTGCGGGAACGTTGTACGCCTCGAGACCCACTGTGCCGTCCTGCCAGCGGAAACGCACCAACGCCGCGGGACCGAGAGCAGGTAGCAGTCTCCTGTAGTCGTTCAGCCGCAGTCCGAGCACCCGGCAGGTCAGCAGCCGGATGAGGGTGTTGTGAGCGACGACGAGCACCTTCTGCCCCTGGTGCGCGCGCCCGATCTCCTGAAAGACCTCGTGCACGCGATCGGCCGCCGCGGCCGGATCCTCACCGCCCGGGAAGTGGTCGCGCACCGGGTCCAACTGGAAGGCCTTGGCCACCGCCGGCGGGAGTTCGCTGAGCATCTTCCCCTCGGCCGAGCCGAAGTCGACCTCGCGCAGCCTGGCATCGAGGGTCGGCGTCAGGCCGAGTGCTTCGGCGGTCGGGGTGATGGTCTGGCGGGCCCGCAGCATCGGTGACGCCCACAGCGCGTCCGGTGCGTAGTCGGTGGCCCACAGCTTGAGCTGCTGTGCCTGTCGTACGCCGACCTCGTCGATCGGGAGGTCGGTCGAACCGGTGTAGCGGTTGCCGTGGTGCCATTCGGTCCGGCCGTGCCGGGCCAACACGATCGTGGTCCTCATCCGAGGTACCCCCGGCGATCCAGTTCGGCGACGAACTCGCCGTACAGCTCATCGAGCCGTCGCGGCCCTGGTTCGAGGATGCGGGCTGTCTTGACCATCCGGCGTGCCGTCTCGGTGAGCGAGCCTCCGGACGACGCCGCCAGGATGGCCATTCCGTACGCCGGGTCCGGGGTGGCCGGGAGTTCGACGGGTACGCCGAGGACGTCGGCGCGGAGCTGGTTCCAATAGCCGCCGCGCACCGCACCGCCGGTGAGGGAGACGGATCGGAGCGGGTCGGCGCCGAGGCCGACCAGATGCTCGAAGGCGAGTCGCTCGATGAAGGCCACACCTTGTAGTACCGCGACGTACGTCGCCACGTCACCGGCCGGGTTGCCGAGGGTGAAACGCTCGGCTTGTGGAGCGACGAAGGGGAATCGTTCGCCGGTCTTGGTGAGCGGGTAGATGACGGCGTCGATCGGGCTGGCTGCCTTGTCCAGTGCGTCGAGGTCCGCGTCCGGCAGCAGCTCGGTGAGTACGCCGGCACCAGTGCTGGATGCGCCTCCGGGGAGCCAGCCGCCGTCAGGGTGACGGTGGCTGTAGACGGCGCCGGTGGGGTCGTAGAGAAGGTCCTTGCTGACACCCTTGAGGACGAGCGTCGTACCGAGGACGGAGTTCCAGGAGCCCGGGGCGAGGGCGCCGGCGGCGATCTGGGCGGCGCAGCCGTCGGTCATACCGGCGTAGACGGGGACCCCGGCCGGGGTGCGGCCGAGCTCGGTGCCGGGCAGGACGACGTCGGGGAAGATGCTTGCCGGAAGGTCGAGCTTGTCGAAGGCTGCCTGCGGCCAGGCGTCGGCGACGAGGTCATAGCCCGATTTGAGGGCATGGCTGGTGTCGGTGGCCACGGGATGGCCGACGAGGTGGGCCGCGACGAAGTCGGCGCTGTGGACGATCCGGTGACTTTCCGTTGCTTTCAGCCAGAGGAGCTTCGGGAGGGCCCAGGTGGGTTGCATCGCGGTCGCCCAGCGATCCGGGTCGGCGTCCACGATGCGGGCACGCTGGCCGGCTGCACGGGCGTCGTCGTACATGAGTGCGGGGGTGATCGGGCGGCCCTGCGCGTCGGTCAGCAGGAAGGTGCCGGAGGTGGAGCAGATCGCGATGCCGTCGAGCTCGGGGCCGGCGACCTCGGCCAGGACGGCATCGACGGCGTCGAGCCAACTCTGCGGGTCCTGCTCGTGGCGCGCAGAGTCGCGGTGGCTGACGAGCGGACGGGCCGCGCGAGCCAGGACACTGCCGTCGCCATCGGCGAGGACGGCGCGCACACTTTGCGTGCCGAGGTCAACGCCGATCCAGCCCACGCCACGCCTCCCGATCCAGTGTTATCTATGCTGATAACATAACATCAGAAGACGATAAGAACACGCCAGTCCGCGTCCGAACCCGGACACAACACGGCTCCCACAGCTGGGAAGCCTGCGGGAGCCGGGCGGTCCGGCCGGCTGCGCCTGTGCCGGCGGGACGGTCAAGAGTTTGCTGGTCAGGAGTGCATGAGAACCAAGGACGGGTCGATGGCGGCGAACTCGACGCGGCCCGCGTCGACGGCTCCGTAGGCACCGATAGGCCCCAGGGCCGGGCGGCCGCTGCGGTTGACCCAGAAACCCCAGCCCGCCGGTGCGTCCGGCCAGTCGGGGTCGGGCTCCCAGCCCGGCGGCGGACGCCAGGTGTCGCTGGGCGGCTCGGGCCAGTCAGGTGGCGAATTGAATCGATGCACGGGCGGTCCTTCCCAGATTCCCCAGCAGAATCTGCCCCAGCAATCCGCGGTCCGCGAACTGTCTGACAGATCAACGACCTAGCGCGCCGAAGGTCACGGCAAAGTTTGCGTAAAGTTTTTCCGGCGCACGGTCACCAATCACACCATCGCGCCGGGGAGTAGGCAACCATCCGCTCACCAGGCGGACTGCACGTGCATCCGCACCTTCATCTGGGTGCTTTTTGGTTGCCCGAGCCCCCGCAGTTGGTTGCCTGAGCACTCCACCCCGTCACCGTTTTTGTTGCCCGCGGCGCCTGACGGAGGGTTACAAGTCCTCCAGCCGGTCCCGGACCCGGTGGTGCTCGGTGAGCGATTCGGCCAGCGCGTATCCGAGCGAGCGGTAGGCCTCGAAGTCCCACTCGTCGTAGAACTGGTCACCGGTGGTCCGCCGCGGGAAGTCCGGGTGACCGGCGGCGTACTGCTCGATGTCCCAGCCGAGGTGACCGGCCAGCACCGCCTTCACGAAGAAGATCTCGGTCTTGTACTGCTTCGCCTCGCCGTCCTTCAGCGGGTGGGTGGCGATGCCGTAGGCCCAGGCCCGGTCGGCGCGCGGCTTGGACCCGCGGATCATCGGCGACGGGTCGATGTCGATCTGGATTCCGTGGTCCATCCGGGCCGTCGCGATCGCCTCGGCCAGCGCGCTGAACCGGTCCTCGGGATCGTTCGACGCGTCGATCACGATCACCTGGGCCGGCTCCCGGCGGAGCGCCTCGACCAGACCGAGGTTGTCGTAGTGACCGCCGTCGGTGACGTAGATCCGGCGGTCGTACATCGACGGCTGACCGATTCCCTCCAGCAGCAGCCGGTACGGCCCGGGCTTGTCGATCACGCTGCCGACGTACCGCCGTACCTTCGCGAAGCTTCCGCGGACCTCCGGGAACGCGGGTTCGGGCCGATTGTTCCAGTACGGGTTCGGCAGCCACACCCCGAGCCGCGCGTTCAGTACGGCGAGCAGCAGCCGAACCGGCCTGGTCCGCGCGTTCACCCGGCCGGTAAGCGGGCTGAACGCGGCGCCGCTGATCGCCATCGCGGCCGGCACGGTCACCTCGCGCTTGAGCATGTCGGCCTCGCGCTCGTAGTCGTCGGTCGTCCGCCGCCCGCCATCCGGCAGCGAGCGGTCACCGACGATCCCGATCTGCTGGGCGTCGAAGACGAACGGCACACAGTCGCGCTGGCTCGGCACGAAGTCCGCGTCGGACACGTTCGCGACGCCCGCGATGACCAGTTGCGGTCCGCCGTCGACCGGCTTCGCCCACTCGGAGTACCGCAGCCGCAGGTGGTAGTCGAGCGAGACCGCGGCGCCGTTGTCCTTGCGCGTCACCAGGAACGCACGCGACAGCCGCTCGCGGTAGAACGAGTGCAGTGACGTCCGGTTCGCGTCGGTGAGCACCTTGATCGCGACCGCGATCGCGGCCAGCACCAGGGCGACGTTCCAGTCCTCCTGGTACGCACGGTCGGTCGCGTAACCGCCGGTCCAGCGCAGCAACGCGATGACCGCCGCGACCACGATGATCGCGGTGCCGGCCCACGGCGCCAGCTTGGTCCGGGCGAACGCGAGCAACCGGGCCCGCATCCCGGCCGCCTCCTTGCCCTCGACCGCGAGCCCGTTCCACACCGACTTGCCGAGTCCGATCAGGACGACGACCAGCGCGCCGAACGATGCGAGACCCTGTTTCGTGGGGTCGACCAACGCCAGCAAGGCCGATGGGAGACTCGGTTGATCGGCCGACTCGCCAGGCAGTTGTCCCAGCAGATAAAGGCCTCCCGGTACGCCGAGCAACAAGACGGCGACCGGTACGCCGAACCGGAGCGACACGTTGCCGATCGTCGTCAGCAGCATCCGGACCACATCGGGCATCCGGGCCCAGCGGTCCCACACCTTCTCCAGCACGAACATCGCCGCGCTGAGGGCGAGCGGGAGCAACGCCAGGCCGAGGAACAACCACGAGCCGTCCGGCCGCAGGTCGACGTGGATCTCGCTACCCGCCTGCACGATCACGTTCTGGTCGGCCAGGAACCAGCCGAGCACCCAGGCGATCGCGCGCAACGTGATCCCGATCAGCAACAGGTTGACGACCAGCCCGAACAGCACCGACATCGCGGCCCGGAACATCGCCCGGCCGCCCTGGAGCAGGTAGCGGGTCTGCCGTCGCAACCGGGCGAGCTCGGGTGAGCCCGGCGAGAACGGATCGGCGCAGGTCCGCCGGAGTACATGGAACGCTGCGGCCATGTAGCCGCCGCCGCTGACGCCGATCACGGTCGACGCCTTGTCGTAGAAACCCTTCTCCCGCAGGAGTTGCAGCGCACCGAGGCAGAACGAGGCCGACCGGATGCCGCCACCGGAACAGGTGATCACCAGCCGGCCGTCGTCCTTGCCGTCGTCCTTGCTCCGCCGGAACGTCGCCGGCGGAACCAGCCGGACGCCGTACAACTTCCGTTGCCCGAAGCGACTGGACGCGAAGCAGGCGACCGCGAGGACGAGTGCGCCGACGAGGCCGACGCCGCGCATCACCCAGGTGAACCAGCCCGTCGACAGATCGGCGCAGGCACCGGTCGACGCGCCGAACTCGGTCCACAGCCGGACGTCCTCGACGACATCGAGCACCGCCGCGACGAAGACCAGCCAGGAACCGAGTGCCGCGATCTGCTTCCACGACTGGCGATTCAGGAACTTGAGGTACTTGTAGGCCCGGAACGCCGCGTAGACGTAGGCCATGATGAACGTCGCGTCGAGCAGCAGCGACAACCGGCCGGGCACCTCGCAGTCGAATGCCGAGGCGGACGCGTCGTGGACGGCGGCACGCATCGGCCACTGGACCACGGCGAGGACGACAGCGAGTTGAAGGGTTTTGGTGAGCGTCCGACGCCGGCCGATCTGCTCGATCGTGGCGTCGCCTTTGGTGCCGTCCGATTCCCCGAGCATCGCCCTATGATGCCGGTCGCGCGGTTCAGGCAGCGACTCGTGACTCGCTGATCCGCAACAGCGGGCGGTCGGTCTGCTCCAGGACGGCGAGCTGGGTGCAGGCGAGGGTGATCGCCTCGGCCTGGGAGCGGCAGCCGTCGGCGTACCAGTACGGATCGTCGGGCTGACGATCGTCGGCGTCATCGATGTCGGCGTACCAGCAGTCACGCCCGTGACAGCCGTAGTGCACGACCCGAACCTTGAGCTTCATGCGCGATAGGACGCCGGTCCCGGATCCCCGGTTCCAGCCCTACGATCCTGGTGCGAAGGGTTTACAACGATGGCAAAGTCGCAGTACAAACAACGAGACCGGTCCGCCCCTCCGGCTCGAGAGGTTCTGCCATGAGGTTCTTCCGCCCCGTCCTCGGCGTCACCGTCGCGCTACTGCTCACCGGCGTACTGGCAGGTCCCGCGCCGGCTGCCGATAGACCTGAACAGGAGAACGCGGTGCAGTCGCAGAACTTCCGGAACCCGGTGAACCCGTCGGCCGACCCGTCGCTGATGTTCGACAACGGCCGGTACTACGTCGCGACCACCCGCGGCGACCGGATCGGGATCTGGTCGTCGCCGAGTCTGGCGACACTGCTGGTCCAGCCCGAGCAGGTGGTGTGGCGGGACTCGGATCCGAGCCGCAACACGCAGATGTGGGCGCCGGCGTTCCGCAAGGTGGACGGCCGCTGGTACATCTACTACACCGCCTCCGACGGCGTGGACGCGAACCACCGGATGTACGTGATCGAGTCCGAGGGTTCCGATCCGCTCGGGCCGTACCACTTCAAGGCGAAGATCGCGGACTTCGGCGAGTACGCGATCGACGGCGAGCCGATCACGGTGAACGGGCAGCAGTACTTCGTCTGGACCGGACCCGGCCGTGGTCAGGGCGGGCCGGCCCAGCTGTACATCGCGCGGATGAGCAACCCGTGGACCGTCACCGGCGGCCGGGTCGCCATCCCGGCGGACGGCGGGTGCAGCGAGGTCCGCGAGGGACCGACCCCGATCTACGGCAACGGGCGGGTGTTCCTGACCTACTCCTCCTGCGACACCGGCAAGCCGGACTATCAGTTGTGGATGAAGAGCATCGCGAACGGCGCCGACCCGATGGTCGCGTCGAACTGGGTGCAGCACCCGGGTCCGATCTTCTCCCGCAACGACGCGACGGGCGTCTGGGGACCGGGGCACCACTCGTTCTTCAAGTCCCCCGACGGCACCGAGGACTGGATCGCGTACCACGGCAAGAACACCAGCACCTACACGTATTCCTTCCGCACCAGCCGCGTGCAGAAGATCAGCTGGAACGCGGACGGCACACCCAACCTGGGCAGGCCGTTGGCCGCCGGTGCGACCCAGACGCTACCGTCCGGCGACCCCGGCTCGGCGAACTACTGGATCAACGACTTCGACACCGGCACCGGCCTCAACCAGGTCGAGTACGCCGGCACCTGGAGCTCCGGCTCCGGCTGCGGCAACCAGTGCTTCTGGGGCAACGACCACTGGAGCGGCCAGACCAACGCGTCGGCCACGATCCGCTTCAACGGCACCAAGGTCGCCCTGCTCAGCGTCCTCGACACCGGCAACGGCATCGCCGCCATCTCCATCGACGGCGGCCCCGAACAACGCATCGACTACTACAGCTCGATCCGGGTCGGCGAACAGCTCATCTACGTCAGCCCCACCCTCCCCGCCGGCCCACACACCCTGAAGGTCCGCGTCACCGGCGACAAGAACCCCGCCTCCGGCAGCACCATCATCAGCCTCGACCGCATCGAGGTCTACTAGCGCGCACTGAGGGTTACCGGACCGAAGAGGCCAGTGGTCTTCTGGCCCGGGAAGACGAAGTGGGTCGGGCTGACGGCGTCGAGGTAGGGGGCCGCGGTGCCGAAGACTTCGATGGTGAGGGTGTGTTCTCCGGCCGCGATGCCGGTCAGGTCGAAGGTGTACGGCGAGCAGAAGCGGGAGCCGATGCTGACACCGTCGATCATGACTTCGGCGGTTCCGCGGACTCGGCCGAGATCCAGGGTTGCGGCGTCCGGGAGGACGAGTCGGCGGGTGTAGCGGACGCCGCCGCTGTACTCGGAGAGGCCGTGGGTATCCCAGTCGCCCAAGGGCATTCGGCCGCGGCCTACGGTTGCTCGGATGGGTCCGGTCAGAGCGGCACCGGACTCATGACCGGGGGTGGTCATCAGCGTGAGCCAGCCGGTCTTGCCGCCTGCCAGCACGTCGGCGACAACCCTGCCGGTGCCGGTGGCGAGTTGCTCGCCGTCGACAGTGAGGACGCCCTCGCCGACCAGGTTGACCTCGAGGCGGGTTGTGCCTGGCGGCAGGTCGAAGCGCAGGTGTTCGATCCGGTCGGGCGACGGCCTGGGTACGGCGAACGTGATCGGCTCGACCACGGTGGTGTCCGTACCGTCGAGCCAGGCCGCGGCCGGGAGCGGATGCGGTCGACGGGTGAGATGCAGGTCGGCCAGCGCGCGATGCCAGGGGCGCCGTCGCACCGTCGGTACGGTCGATCCGTCGACCGTCGCCTTCCAGTCGTGGTCGGAGATCACCAGGCCGTCGACCAGGATCGGCGTCGGCCGGGTCACCTCCACCACGATCGTGTTCTCGACACCTGGTCGCAGTACGGCGGCCGCGTCGTACCGCCGTACCCGCGGAGTCGGCCGCTCGTACGGCATGAAGCCGCCCTGGCGACCCACTTCGACATCGTTCACGAACAGCCGTGCCGATCCCCACGCAGTCAACGTGAGCTCAGTGCACTCACCGGGTACGACGGACGTGCGGTAGCGGATCGCCGTGTCAGCGCCCGGCGAGTCCACCGCGATCCATTCGGGCCGACGGTACGACGCCAGGTCGCGGACGAAAGCCACATTCGCCCGCAGGTCCAGCCGCTCGGACGGTGTCAACCGCAACTCGAGCTGATGGGTGCCGGCCTCGAGAGCCACCGGCACCGAGCCGAAGTATCCGCCGTCGTCGGAGATCGGCAGCGGCTGACCGTCGATCAGCAACTCCTTGGCCGCCGGAGCCCCGACGACCACGACGGAATCCAAAGTGTCGGTCAGCGAGAAGGCGGCGGCGAACGTGACCGTCTGGCCGGCGTCGACGGAGCCGAAGTCCAGGAAGTCCTCCGGGACATGACCCTTCGGGCCGAGCGCGTGGTGATGGATGTGGTCCTTGCGGATCCCCAGCGACTCGGAGTACTCCACCGGCTCGCCGTTGAGGAGACCGTGCGGCCCGAAGGTCGCGTGCGCCGGCCGCCAGTCGTCTGAGCCCTCGACGCGATGCTCCAGCGCCCAGCGCTCGACCACGACGTCCTCCGAGGGAGCCTTGGCCGGCCAGGCGAAATCGCCCCACGTGTTGTCCAGGGTCGGAATCAGCTCGACGTCCCAGTCACCTTCGAGCGCCGACTCCGTCCGCACGCCCGGCTCCTCAGCCACCACCGATGGGTTGCCATCGGCAAACACCACCAGCGCGGCAGGACCGTGATCGAACGGAACGACAACCTCACCGTCCTTGCAGGCCAGAGGTTTCGAGGAACCGTCGAACGGATTCACCAGCTGCGGCGGACCCGGCAGGTCGCGGACCCGCAGCCTCACCTCGTCCAGATAGCGCGAAGGATCGAAGGTGTAGCCCACACTGGCCCACTCGTGACTGATCCCCCGCCCGACACGCTCGCCGTCGATCTGCGTCGCACTCCACTCGGTCGGCGTGACGAACACGACCAACGCGTCGTCGACCTCCCGGGTCAGCACCGGCACCTCGGCCTCAACCCGCCGCGGCAACCGCGCCAACGCCGAGGGCACATCTGCGGCCTCGGCAACCGCTACAACCTCGCCCGGCAACCCGTCGGGAACGGCGCCCACGGCAACTACCAACCCGCCGGCGGCGACGAACTCCGCCAGCCGCTCCACCACCGCCTCCTCGAGCACAGTTGCCGCAGGCAACACAATGGCCGAGTACCGCTCGTCCGCGACGGACAGCTGCGCCCCATCCACGACCCCGGCCCCGATCATCACCTCGGCGCCGGCCAGCGACTCGTCGTCGATGACATCCGCGTCGATCCGGGCCCGATCCAGCACCCCGAGCACCGGCGCGAACCAGGTCGCATCGCCGATCAGCTCCCGATACACCTCCTGAGCACGCAACGCGTCCGGACCCGGCCCGTCCATCGTCAGATCGGCCTGAGCTGTCGCATTCGGGAACAGTACGGCGACCTCGCACACGTGCCGTCCCAACGACAACGCCGCGCACAGCCTCGCCACCGCATCCGCGAACGACTTGTGATGCCGCCAGTACGGCTGTCGCCAGTCCGTCGACGGCGGCGCCCACTCCCACCACCCGGCTCGCGTCGTGTAGTAGACGGCATGTGGGTTGTACAACGTCGCCCCGGTCCGCAACCACGGCAGCAACCAGTCGAACGTCTCCTCCAGCGTCCCGCCCCACCCGGTGGAGTGGAACGCCTCGATCCACGTCCGCGGTCGCTCGTACAGATGAGCCAACGACGAGTGGATCCGCGCATCCCCATGGTGGTCCGACCCGGGCGCACTGAACCACCGATGCGTCCGCGCGTAGTCGGCGTACAGCTCGACACCCTCGACGGGCAGCCCGGCTCGCGCCGGATCCTGCTGGTCGCAGCCCACCACGAGCCCGTGCTTCTCGTGCCACTCATGCAACGGCCGGAAGAACGCCTCCTCCGCCAACGACGCCCGCAGCGCGTGGTAGTCGCGCCGTACCCGATCCCCCTCCGGTACGGCGGAATCCCACAGTGCACCGAGCCGGTCGCGGAGGTCGTACCCATAACGCGCCACGAAACGCTCGGCGAAGTCAGCGGACCACGTTGGCACCGAGGGCAGCTCGTCCTGGAACGACCCGACCACGACCCGACCGAGCCGATCCCCCAGCCGCCGCTCGAACTCACCGTGCACCTGGTCCAGTAACGCCGTACAGGCGGAGGGACTCAGGTAGTCGAACCCATGGTCCGTCTCGTAGAACAACGACAACTCGGACTCAACCGACACCTGACAGGAAGCGCCAGAGGGATCAAGATCCACCCCAGAAGTCGGCTCCACCGCTGCCGAGATCACCCGACCGCCGGCGGGACACCGCAGCTCCAGCCGACCCGTCCCACTGACGGTCAGCCGTTGCAGCCGTCGACCGGCGTACACCGGCTGCCGAGCCACCAATCGGGCCTGGATGTCCGCCCCGGAGAACCCGAGCTGGTCGTAGAACCACAGCGAGACACCCAGCTCGGCAGCGTCGTCACAGACCCCGAGGAAGATCTCCCACCACCGCTCCGAGAAGAACGGCGGATCGTCCGCGTCGCAGCCGTGATCCGACCCGGCCGGAGCCAGATTCAGGATGACGAGCTGGTACACCCCACCCTCGACGAACCGCTCGAGCTGCCAGCGCAGCCGGGCCGGGTCGAGCGGTTCGCCGCTCCACCACCAGATGGGCGCGGGTGAGTAGGCCCTGGGCGGATCGGTCAGGACCGACGCCAAGCGAGGGGGAAGTGCCACGGTTATCCCTTCAGGCCGCTGGAGAAGCCGCGAATCACGTACCGCTGGAGGACCAGGAAAACCAGCAGAATGGGCAGCGCGGCCAGCACCAGGCCGGCTGCGACGAGTCCGTAGTCCGAGGTGTATTCGTTGACGAAGGCAAACACCCGGACCGGGACGGTCTCCCGGCCGGAGCCGCCGAGGTAGAGCAGCGGCGTGAAGAAGTCGTTCCAGATGTGCACCGCGTTGAGGATCAGCACGGTGCCGGTGATCGGCCGCAGCAGCGGGAAGATCACGTACCCGAACGCCTGCAGGTGCGAGGCGCCGTCGATCAGCGCCGCGTTGGTGTAGTCGGCCGGCAGCGAGCGGATGAACCCGGTGTAGAGGAACACCGTGAACGGCAGCTGGATCCCGGTGTAGAACAGGATCATCCCCTGGTACGTGCCGAGCAGGCCCATGTCGCTGACCAGCTGGTACAGCGGGATCATGCCGAGCTGGAACGGCAGGATGATGCCGACCAGGAACAAGATGTAGAGGCTGTAGCTGAGCCGGGACGCCGTACGGGCCAGGAAGTACGCCGCCAGCGACCCGAGCACGATCAGGATCACCACACTCGACACCGTGATCAGCGTGCTGTTCAGCAACGCCGACCCGAGTGACGCCGATTGCCACGCCTCGCCGAAGCTGCCGACCGATGGCGGATTCGGCAGCGACAGCGGCCGGTTGGCGATCTGTGATGGGTCCTTGAAGGCCAGCGTCACCAGGGCATAGACCGGGAACAGGAACATGATCGCGACCGCGATCATGACGAGCTCGCGGACCAGGGTGCGCGGGCGGTAGTTGGTCCTCATGCCGTCGTCTCCCTCGAACGCAGATAGCCGATCTGGATGAAGGAGACCGCCGCGACGAAGATCGCCAGCACCAGTGCGACCGCGGTGCTGTAGCCGAACTTCCCGAACACGAAGGCCTGCTTGTAGAGCACCGTCGACAGTGTGTCCGTCGCGTAACCCGGACCGCCGTTCGTCATCGCGATGATCTGGGTGAACAGTGTCAGCCCGCCCACCGTCGACAGCATCACGTTGATCGTCGTCGCCGGCGCGAGCAACGGCCAGGTGATGTGCCGGAACCGCGCGAACAGGCCGGCGCCGTCCACCATCGCGGACTCGTGCAACTCCTGCGGTACGCCTTCCAGCCCGGCCAGGAAGATCACCATCGAGTAGCCCGCGCACTGCCAGATCACCGTGAACGCGACCGACCAGATCGCCAACGACGGATTACCGAGCCAGTCCTGTCGCAGCGCGCCGAGACCGATCGCGTTCAGCGCGGCGTTGAGCCCCGCGTCCGGCGCCGGGTTGTAGACGTACTTCCACAGGAACGACACCATCACCGGGCTGACCACGACCGGCGCGAAGAAGATCACCCGCAACGCCATCCGGCTCTTGATCCCCGTGTGGACGCCGAGCGCCAGCAGCAACCCGATCCCGTTCTGTACGACGACGATCGCGATCGTCAGCAGCAACGTGTTGCGCAAGGCCCCCAGCGCCTGGTCGTCATGCACCAGCTGCTTGAAGTTCTCCAGCCCCACGAACGACCGCTGCTCTCCGACACCGGACCAGTCGGTGAAGGCCGAGCCCGCGCCGACGATGCTCGGGTAGAGCATCACCAGCGCGTACACGAGCAGGGCCGGCGCCGCGAAGAACCACGGCGGCGCGATGCCGCCCCCGCGACGCCGCGGTGCCTTCGCGGCGTCCCGCCGTACCGCTGTGGTGATAGCCGTCATGCGCTCTTCCGGTAGGCCTCGTCCATCTTCTTCAGAGCACCCGGGACCGTGGTCTTGCCGCCGAGGAGTTCCTGGACGACGGCGAAGTGGGTGGGCTGGACCTCGGCGTTCGGCCAGCGTTGGTCCATGAAGGGGACGGCCTTGTTGTCCTTCAGGTAGGGCAGGAAGGGCTTCAGGACCGGGTCCACCTTCGCGTCACCGTCGGAGTACAGCGGGACGCAGGCGACCGCCTCGGCCCAGGCGTTCACGACCTCCGGCTGGCCGCAGTACTCGATGAACTTCTTCGCCTGGTCGGCCTTCTTGCTCTTCGCGCTGACCGCGATGCCGACCACGACGCCGCCGGGGATCCAGTTGTCCGCCTCGACGTCGGTGGCCGGGAACGGGAACATGCCCAGGTCGTCCGGTGACGGCGCCGCCTCGCGGAAGGCCTGCAGGACCGCGGACACCTGCACGGCCATCGCGGCCTTGCCGGTGCCGACCATCGAGGTGGCCTGCTCGTACGTCGTCCCGTTCGGGTTGTCGTTGAAGAAGCCCTTCTTCTGCAGCTCCAGGTACTTGTCCATCGCATCGGCCCAGCCGGAGTCGGCGAACGACGCGTTGCCGGCGGTCATCTTGTCGTCGAAGTCGGGCGTCTTGGCGTAGACCGTGCCGGGCACCAGCGCGTAGTCGATCAGCTGGGTCACCCACGGGGTCTGCGCACCGAGGGCGATCGGGACGATGCCCTTCTTCTTCAGCTTGTCGCAGACCGACAGCAGCTCCGACCAGGTCTTCGGCGGCTCGACACCGGCGCTGGCGAACGCCTTCTTGTTGTAGATCGCGCCGAGCACGCTGGTCCCGGGCGAGAAGATGAAGGTCTTGCCGTCGTTCTGGAACGCGCCCTTGAAACCGGTCGGGATCTTCTGCGTCCAGGCCTGGTCGCTGAGGTCGGCGAGCAGGTTCGCCTTGCTCAGCTGGACCATCGACATCGCGCTGCCGTTCCCCGGGTAGACCGCGTGCAGGTCTGGTGCGTTACCGGCCGCGAGCTGGGCGCGCAGCGCGGTCTGCAGCTGGTCGGCCGGGGAGAACGACAGGTTGAAGTCGAAGTCGGAGTGCGCCTTCTTGTAGTCGTCCAGCGCCTTGCGCAGACCGGCCTCCTGACTGCCGGCGCCGATCACCTTCACCTGTCCGCCGGACGACGACGAGCCGCCGCCGTTGCCGCCACAGGCCGCCAGCGTGCCGACGGCGGCGGCGCCACCCATCAGCTGCAGGAGACGCCTCCGACTGACGGACTGATCGAGTGCCATGGTTCCTCCTGAGCGCGGGGCGAGAGCCGCCCCTGAATTACCGCCGAGTGATGTGAAGTAACCGCGATGTCGTGTTACATTCTTCACGCGGGACGCTACGGACGGCCCGAGGGGGTGTCAAGACCTCGTTGAAAGGATTCAGTCCGGTCCGGCGCTCCAATACTGTTTGGGTCGCTGCCCGGGTCGCCTGAGAAGATGTCGCCGTGCCCGCGACCGCCTGCGCCCTGCCAGCCAGCACGCCGTACGACGTGCTGCGCCCCGTCATGCCGTCCGACGGGATCGGCCGGGGCCGCATGACGCCCGGGCCGGTGCACGCGTGAAACGTCCGATTCTGGTCAGCGCCATCGTCCTGATCACCGTCCTCGGCGCCGCCGCCGGCTACTACACCGGCGACCGCACCGAACACCCCGCCCCCACCGCCGCCGGCGCCGCCGTCCCCCTCGGCGAGGCCTCCCCGAGTCAGCCGGAGCTGAGCCGGAAGACCCCGGAGCCGAACAACCTCGCGGCCCTGCAGCCGGGCGAGCTGGACTTCCGGACCCAGAAGTTCACGGTCCAGCAGGATTCGCAGCCGCCGGTGCGCCTGTCGGTGCGGGTGCCGGACGGCTGGCAGAAGACGATCAACAAGGAGACGCCCGGCGAGGTGAAGTTCCTCGACTCGCTGCGGGAGCGCGGCGCCCGGATCGAGGCCGGGTTCCAGCCCGGCCTGACCCCGACACAGATGCGGGACAAGCTGATCCAGGGCCTCGAGTCGAGCCAGCCGTACGAGAACAACCTCCAGATCGTCGCCAAGACCGACGACACGATCACCGGCACCGACGGCCGGCCGCGGATGACGTCCACCGTCGCCTACACCTTCATCCCGGGCAAGACCGTCCGGTACGTCCTGGTCCGCTGGGTGGCGACCGCCGGCGACTCCCTGGCGACGGTCGAGATGTCGATCACCGGACTCCCGCAGGACATGAAGGCGCTGAACCTCATCGCCGACCAGGCGGCCAAGTCGGCGACACCGGAGGACTGACGTATTCGGCGGTGCCCGGAGGGCGGGTTTCACGGAATTGTTACGCGGCTGCCGCAACCTGGTGGCGGGCTACGGTGTCTTTGGGAGTAGGGGAAACTGGGGAGGTGAGGCAGGCGTGGCTCGTCGGGGGACTGTAGGCGCTCTGCTGGGTTCTGGACTGGTGGCGATCACCGCACTCGGCGGGGCGGGTGGATACGGAGTCGGCCTGCTGACCGCGGTCGATCGATCGGTCGCGGCCACCGGTACGGCGGCTCCGCTGGGAACCGTCCGGCCGTCGACGCCCTCGGCCACCCCTTCGCCGACCTCCCCACCGCGCGAGATCCAGCCCGACAACTCACCCCCGCTCGATACCGACGAGCTGCGCTACAAGACCCGCTCGTTCGAGGTGGAGTACGTCTACAAGTCGCAGGTCTCGGCCCGCGTGCCCTCCAACTGGGGCATGACCCGGCCGGACCCGCCGCGCACCGCCCGGTTCACCGACCCGACCGGCAAGCGCTGGATCCGGATCGAGGCCGGCTTCACCATCCAGCGCGCGCCGGCCGCGTCGATGCAGGCGCGGATCGCAGACCTCAACCGGCTGCCGAAGGACCAGATGGTGAAGTACATCTCGCAGACGGTCGAGGGCAACTACGCCACCCTGGTCTACACCTACGTCCCGCCCGCGTCGCTGGCGCCGGTGGCAACGCTCCGCTACGTGATCGTCCGCTGGGTCGCGGACGACAGCGGCCTCTGCGCCGTCGAGATGAGCTCCACCGGCCTGCCCCAGGACAAGGAAGCCCTGATGGCAGTCCTCGACAAGGCCGCCGCGAGCGTCGTCCGGCGGGACAGCCCGCTCAACTCACACCAGCCCAACTAGCCCCCCGGCGACCGGAGTCGGTGAGGGGTTCAGTCGATCGGCCAGATGGTGCGGAAGATGGTGGATCGCAGGCGATAGAAGCGGCGGCGGGCCGAGTGGATGAAGGCAGGCGAGGGCCGGAGCCGTTCGCTCGGAAAACGCATGAGGGACTTCCTCAACCGGAGTACTTCACCGAATCGGCCATCTCGACTGCGCGGAGAAGGTCCGACTGCGGCACCATGACCTGGACGAGCAGCGAGCCGGCGTCCCCCCGCTCCACGACTCGCTGGAGGAGCACCATACCGGCATCCCCGCAGCCCCTGGAGAGCCGGCCCGTCGTGGTCTGGCCGTCGGGGTTCTGCCCGCTCGGCTGGTCCTCGTCCTGGCTGCACCCGAACTGGCCGCTGTCCGGGAGCGTGAGCTTCGCATCGGCCAGTCCGACGAAGATGCCGGGAGTGCCGGTCGACGCCCAGTCGGCATCCTGACTCACCCGGAGCGCCGGATACGACCCGGAGCCACCAGGCGGTTGCCAGTCGGACTGCGCCACGGACTTCGCCCAGCCGCGCGGAAGGTCCACCGAGAACCCGCCCTGCGAGACCGTGATGGACTCACGGTCGGCCAGGTACCGCTGCCCGACGAACCCGGCTCCCACGCCGACGATCAGGGCGAGGACAGCGGCGACCACCCAGCGACCTCGCCGGCGCTTCGGCGCCTGGACCTCGACCTGGGCCGGCTCCGCGGCGGCCGGCGGCTCGGTGGGAGCGGCCACGGCCTCTGCCGGCGCGGGCGTTCTCACGATCGTCGGCTTGTTGGCGTCGCTCAACGCGGTGTTCTCGCCGACGTCGGACGTGGCGGTGGCGGCCGAGACGACGACGGTCTCGCGGGCGGAGACGGTCGACGGGATGAAGTCGTGGGTGGTCTCGTCGAGCGCGCCGACGAGTTCGCGGGTGAACGACTGGACGTCCGGCCAGCGCTTCTCCCGGTCCGGGTCGAGGGCGCGGACGATCGCCATGTCGACCTGCTCCGGCAGCAGGAACCCGAGGGTGCTCGGCGGTGGCGCCGCGGTCACCCGGGAGGCCGCGCCCAGCCCGTCGACCTGATGTGGTGAGCGCCCGGTCAGAGCGGCGTACGCGACCGCTCCCAGGGAGTACTGATCGGCGCGCTGATCCAGCCGCTCACCCATCGCCTGTTCGGGGGCGACGTACGACGGGGTGCCGCCGGGCATTGTGATTCGCGACACTTCGTCGAGCGACTTGCCCAGGCCGAGGTCGGACAGCACGGCCCGCTCACCCTCGTCCGTACTGCGGAACAGAACGTTCGCCGGTTTCACGTCCCGGTGCAGCAGACCGCGCCGGTGCAGGGCCTGGAGGCCGCGACCGACCTGGACGACGACGTCGACCGCCTCCGCGAGCGGCAGCGGTTCCTTCTTCAGCCGATCGGCCAGTGTGCCGCGATCGGCGTACGTGAGCACGAGAAACGGGCGGCCGTCCTCGAGTTCGCCGACGTCGTGGACCTGGACGACGTGCTCGGACTCGACCCGGCGCAGGAACCGGCCCTCCTCGAGGAACCGGCGGCGGACCGTGTCGTCGTGCCCCCAGTTGTCCGCGAGGACCTTGATCGCCACCTCGGCATCCAGTTGCTCATCGTGAGCAAGCCACACCGTAGCGAAACCGCCCGAGCCCAGGCGTCGTCGCACGACGTAACGACCTAGTCTGCTTGGGACCCCCATACAGGGCATTATGGATCACTGGGAGTCCCATGCCGGGGGCCTGATGACAGCAAAGGCACAGATGAGCGAGAGCAGCAGCCCGACCGACGACCTCGGGGCCCTGGCGGAGCGCGCCCAGGGTGGGGACAAACACGCGATGGACGACCTGCTACGGCTGGTCCATCCGCGGGTACTGCGGATCTGCCGCAGCGTGCTGCCGTACTCCGCCGACGCCGAGGACGCGGCCCAGGAAGCCCTGCTGAACATCGCCACCAAGATCAATTCGTACTCCGGCCGCAGCAGCTTCTCCACCTGGGTCCACTCGGTCGCGGCCAACTCGGCCCGGTCGACGTACCGCAAGCTCAAGCGCAGCGCCCAGGCCGCGCACAACCCGGAGACGATGGAGCGGCCGGATCCGCGCACCACCAGCGTCATCGCCGGCACCCGCCTGGACCTCCTCGAGGCCCTCGAGACCCTCGAGCGCGACCGTCCCCAGATGGTCACGCCCCTCGTCCTCCGAGATGTCTACGGCCTGTCCTACGAGGAGATCGCCGCCGTCGTCGGCGCCCCGCTCGGCACCGTGAAGTCCCGCATCCACGACGCCCGCGAGGTCGTTCGTCCTCTCCTCCGTCCGAAGGACTGACGAACCCCTCGCTTCGCCCGGGGGTGGTGGGGGCCTCCCGCTGACGTCCGGGTTGTGCTCAGATGGGGAGCATGAAGAAGCTCATCAACGAACCTGGTGATGTTGTGAGTGAGGCGCTGCGGGGGATGGCGGCAGCGCATCCGGATCGGTTGCGGGTGGATCACGAGAACCGGATCGTGTACCGCGCGGACGCACCGAGGCCGGGCAAGGTGGGGCTGATCTCCGGTGGCGGGTCGGGGCACGAGCCGATGCACGGCGGATTCGTCGGGCTGGGGATGCTCGACGCCGCGTGTGCGGGCGAGGTGTTCACCTCGCCGGTGCCGGACCAGATGATGGCGGCGACCAAGGAGGTCGACGCCGGGGCCGGCGTGCTGCACATCGTGAAGAACTACACCGGCGACGTGATGAACTTCGAGATGGCCGCCGAACTGGCCGCCGCCGACGCCGGGACCGAGGTGCTGTCGGTGGTGACGAACGACGACGTCGCCGTCCAGGACAGCCTGTACACGGCCGGTCGCCGCGGTGTCGGCGTGACCGTGCTGCTGGAGAAGATCGTCGGCGCCGCGGCCGAGGAGGGCCGCTCGCTGCAGGAGGTCGCCGACCTGGCCAAGAAGGTCAACGACAACGGCCGCAGCATGGGCATGGCGCTCACCTCGTGCACCGTGCCGGCGGCGGGCAAGCCCACCTTCGAGCTGGCCGAGAACGAGATGGAGGTCGGGATCGGCATCCACGGCGAGCCCGGCCGGCAGCGGTTGCCGCTGGCACCGGCCAAGGACGTCGCCGCGATGCTGGTCGATCCGGTCGTCGGCGACCTGCCCTACCAGCAGGGCGACTCGGTGATCGCGTTCGTGAACGGGATGGGCGGTACGCCGCTGATCGAGTTGTACCTGATGTACAACGAGGTCGCCCAGCTGCTCGACCGGGCCGGTATCACCGTCGCCCGCTCACTGGTCGGCAACTACATCACCTCGCTGGAGATGGCCGGCTGCTCGGTCACGCTGCTCAAGGTGGACGACGAACTGGTACGCCTCTGGGACGCACCGGTCAACACCCCAGGCCTACGCTGGGGCGCGTGAGCATGGAGTTGCAGAACCTCGAGAACTGGCTACGTGACGCCGCCACCGTGTTGCACGACAACGCGGCGTACCTGACCGAGCTGGACTCGGCGATCGGGGACGCGGATCACGGCGCCAACATGGACCGTGGTTTTCAGGCGATCGTCGCGGTGCTGGACGAGTCCACCTTCGGATCGGCCGACGAGCTGATGAAGAAGGCCGGGATGACGCTGGTCAGCAAGGTCGGCGGGGCGAGCGGGCCGCTGTACGGGACGTTCTTCCTGCGCTTCGGGACCGCGCTGGCCGGCGCTTCGCCGATCACCCCGGAGGTGATCGGCGAGGCGTTCAAGGCCGGCGTCGGCGGCATTCTCCAGCGTGGGAAGGCGGAGCTCGGCGACAAGACCATGTACGACGCCTGGGCGCCGGCACTTGACGCGTACGACGCTGCCGTCGCGGGCGGATCGGATCTCGGCGGTGCGCTGAACGCGGCGGCGGAGGCGGCCGCGAAGGGCCGGGACGCGACCATCCCGCTGGTCGCCCGGAAGGGACGCGCCAGCTACCTCGGTGACCGCAGCGCCGGCCACCAGGATCCCGGCGCGACGAGCACCACCCTGCTGCTGGAGTCGGCCGCGCGCACCCTCGCATGATCGGGATCGTGGTGGTGTCGCACAGCCATGCGCTGGCGACCGCCGCGGTCGGGCTCGCCGCCGAGATGGTTGCCGAGGACAATCGCCCGGTGATCGCGGTGGCGGCCGGGCTGGACGAGAAGACCTTCGGCACCGACGCGATGGCGGTCTCCAAGGCGATCACAGCGGTCGACAGCCCGGACGGCGTACTCGTCCTGCTCGATCTGGGCAGTGCGGTCCTGAGCGCGGAGCTGGCGCTGGAGTTCGTCGATCCCGAGGTCGCCGAGCGGGTGAAGCTGTCGAGCGCTCCGTTGATCGAAGGGCTGGTCGCGGCCGTGGTCACCGCGTCGACCGGCGCCTCCCTCGACGCGGTCATCGCCGAGGCCGAGCGCGGACTGGTCGCCAAACAGGATCATCTCGGCGATGCGACCCCTGTGCAGCAAGCAGAGCTGTCGGCGGCCGACCAGACCATTGAAGTTGCACTGAGCAACGAGCACGGACTGCACGCCCGCCCGGCCGCGCAACTCGTTGCCTTGGTCAACTCGTTCGACGCCGCCGTCACGCTGACCGATCTGGACACCGGTCGTGGGCCGGTCGATGCCGCGAGCCTCAGCATGGTCGCCACCCTCAATGCGTTGCAGGGCCATCGCCTCCAGGTCGGCGCCAGCGGCCCGCAGGCAGCCGAGGCGCTGGCCGCGATCACCGACCTGGCCGCGCAGAACTTCGGCGACGTGCCTGCGGTGGAAGCACCAACGGCGGCCAGCGGTTCAGGACTCGATGTCGCCATCGGACCGGCGGTCGTCGTCGACACCGAGGTGGACCTGAGCGGATACATCCCCGGGGACGAGGAACGACGCCGACTCGACGAGGCCGTGTCGTCGGCGGCCGCTGAGCTCGAACACCTCCGGGACAACAGCCCGGACCACGGCAGCTTCTTCGACGCGCACCTCGCCCTGCTGACGGACCACACCCCGCTCAACGCGATCCACAGTGCGATCTCCGCGGGTTCGGCCGCCCCGGACGCGTGGAAGCAGACGTACGACGAACTCGCGGCGACGTTCGAAGGATTGGACGACGCCTACCAGCGGGAGCGCGCCCAGGACGTCCGCAGCGTGCGCGACCGTGTCCTGCGCGCCCTCACCGGCACCACGACCAGCGACGAGACACCGGCCGGCGGCATCCTCGTCGTACCCGAGCTGGATGCGGCCACCGCCACGACCCTCGACGCCGGGCAGATCGGCGGCATCGCGATCCGCGCGGCCGGGACCACCGGCCACGGCGTGATCGTCGCCCGCTCCCGTGGGATCCCGCTGATCACCGGCATCGGCGACGTCGTCGTACCAGCCGGTGCGACCGTGGCCTTCGACGCCCGCACCGGCTCCTTCGAGGTCTCGCCGGATGAAGCAGCGTTCCGTACGACGATCACGGATCGGCTCGCGCAGCGAGAGCAGGCCGTGGCCGAGGCGGACCAGCCCGCCACGACCCTCGATGGGCGCACGGTCGAGGTGCTCGTCAACGTCGGCTCCGTGCAGGATGCGGTCGATGCGCGCGGAGCGGACGGCTCGGGCCTGGTCCGGACCGAAGTGCTCTTCGGCGACCGGCGTACCGCGCCGACTGTGGCCGAGCAGGTCGAGCAGTTCCGGGCGGTCGCGGCCGCGCTCGGCGGGAAGCCGATCACCATCCGCACCTGGGACATCGGCGGCGACAAGCCACTGCCGTTCCTGCCGCAGGACCGCGAGGCGAATCCGTTCCTGGGCGAGCGCGGTATCCGCGTCTTCCGCCGGCGACCCGAACTGCTGCGCGATCAGCTCCAGGCCATCCGGCAGGTGGCGGAAGAGACCCCGGTGCACGTCATGTTCCCGATGGTGACGACCGCCGACGAGGTGGCGTGGGCGCTCGACGAGCTCGGGCCGCGGCCGGACGGGCTGGAGGTCGGCATCATGGTCGAGGTCCCGGCCGCCGCACTCCGGATCGAGATCCTTGCCGCCGGCCTCGACTTCGTCAGCATCGGCACCAACGACCTCACCCAGTACACAACTGCCGCCGACCGCACCAACTCCGCGGTCGCCTCACTGGCCGACGGCCTGGACCCCGCCGTACTGCAACTGATCGACCACGTCGTCCGGAACGCCGGGGTGCGGGTCGCCGTCTGTGGCGACCTGGCCAGCGACCCGCAGAGCGCCGTACTGCTGGCTGCCCTTGGTGTGCAGGAGCTCAGCGCCGTCGGCCCGCAGGTACCAGTGGTCAAGGCACTACTCCGGCAGACGGACCTCACCCAGGTGCCAACAGCTGCCGTGCTTGCAGCCCGCGATGCGGCCGAGGTGCGTCAGCTGGTACGGCGGTAGTACAGCAGCTCGACGAGGTTGAAGCCGGACTTGCGGGTGGGCTTGGCAGGGAGGGCGTAGCTCTCGCCAGGCTCCAGGTACGTCACGTCCGGGCTGTCCAGGTCGAGGTCGACCACCAGCGCCGGGTACGCACCGGTGTGCCACGTGTAGGACTCCCCCGCGTCCGGTGTGACGTGCTGAACGCGTACGTCGTCCTCGTCGACGACCACCTTGGCCGGGACCTCACCGACCTGCTCGAACCCGGCGTCGGCCGGCACCCCCTCGATCACGAAGTACGGGTCGCCGGACGCCTCCTCACCGAGGTCGAGCACCTCGATCAGCCGGTTGAGGTACAGCGCATCGCCGTCGTTGGTGAGCATGTGCACCGGCGACACCGGCCGGTAGACCGAACCGCCCACGGTCTCGTTGAGGTGCCGGGCCGGGCTGCCGTCCAGCCAGTCCATGTGACACGGAGAGGTGGACAGGCACAGCACGACGTACGGGTTGTGGTGCAGGTGCCAGCCCTGCGCCTCACCGGGAGCGAGCGAGACCTCCCAGACTCGGACCCGTGAGTTCTTCAGCAGGACGCGCGTACCGATCTCGCCGAGGACGACCTCGGTGCCGTCCGGCGCAGCGGCGGTGGTGCCTGAGCTCATCGTCGTCCTCGCTTCGCTCCGGGCGCCGATGAGGCGCGAGACGGACTGTGCTGGATGATGACCTCGCTCCGCTCGGTCATAGGGTCTTCTCCTTGTCGGGAGGGTCGACTGGACGTTCCATTGCTACCCCATCGAGCAGGACGCCGTCCGGCATCGGCAGCTCGACGGACTCGATCTCGGTGAATCCGAAGGCCTTGTAGAGCGGTACGCCGGGCAGTGTCGCCATCAGCGCGAGTTGGGTGAAGCCCTCGGCCCTGGCCGCTTCGACACAGGCAGTCAGGATCGCCTTGCCGAGTCCACGCCGGGTCCAGTCGCTGCGCACGAACATCGCCCGGATCCGGGCCGGCTCGGTCGCCGGGTCCAGCAGTCGGCCGTCGGCGCCCGCCGTACTGGCGTTGAACAGCTTGTTGCGCCGGCTCCAGCCGCCGCAGGCGACGACCTCCCCACCCGCCTCGTGCACGTAGTACGTGCCGTCGTCGATGAGGGTCTGGTCCAGCGTGGTGATGTTCTCCGCGGCACTCGCCGTCTGCGCGGCGTCGTAGTACGCCGGGAACAGCTCCCGCACCGAGGCACGCGCCAACTCGGCAATCGCCGGCCCGTCCGCGGGCACAGCGAGTCGCAACACAGCCTCCACGCCCCACAGGCTAGTTCCGCAACACCCGCGGGGTGAAATGGACAGACCCGATGCCGGACATCTCTCGGGTATGGCGCAGACACCGATCAAGGCCTGGGCTGGGCCGGTGAGTGAGGAAGCCGTGCACCCACCACCGGACCCACACCGGGAGCGGTTCGAGGAGGTCTTCGGCGCACACAGGGAGGCCGTCCTCGGCTACCTACGCCGCCGGACCGACAGCGGCCACGATGCCGCCGACCTGCTCGCAGACACGTTCCTGGTGGCGTGGCGGCGGCTGGACGACGTGCCACCCGGCAACCAGACCAGACCATGGCTGTACGGCGTGGCGCGCCGAGTGCTGGCCAATCACCGCCGAGGTGAGGGCCGTCGGCACGCACTGGCCACGAAGCTCCGCCAGGAACTCACCGAGCTGGACACGGCGGACACTGCGCTACCGGACGACACCCCGGCGGCCCGAGCGTTCCGCGCCTTGCCGGAGCAGGACAGAGAACTGCTGTCCCTGGTGGCCTGGGAGGAGCTCGACACCGCGCAGATCGCGACTGTGCTCGGCATCTCCAGCAACGCCGTACGAATCAGGCTGCACCGCGCCCGGAAGCGGTTCGCCAAGTTGCCTCACCGCCCCGCTGGCGAACCGGAACCTGGTCGCCCTCAGAGAAGAGACCTCACATGAAGACGCATGACATCGACGCCGCCGTCCGCGGCCTCGCCCTCACCCGCACCGAGGACCGGATCACCGACGCGGCGTGGACCCAGGTGGCCGAGAACGTCACCAGCGAACACGCCCCGGCCGTCAGCCTCGAACCCCGCCGGCGCCCGGCCCGCCCCCGCCTGCTCCTGGCGGCCGCGGCCAGCCTGCTGATCGTCGGTGTCGTCGCCGCCACCCTGGTGAACCGGCCCGGCCAGAACCAGCCGCAGGCGCTGTCGTTCACCGAGCAGGGCGACAAGCTGATTGTCCGCATCGTCGATCCGACCGCGGATCCGAAGCGGTACAACGCCGAGTTCGAGAAAATGGGCCTGGACATCACGGTCAAGACCATCGCGGTCAGCCCGCCGATGGTCGGGATGATCGCCGGCATCACTGGACGGACAGAGAGCGACTTCAAACCACTGCACCGGCTCGCTCCCGGTGAGAAATGCAACGGCACGCTGAACGCCGCCGATCCCGGCTGCCAGGAGGGCCTGGAGCTGCCGAAGAACTACGACGGCGAGGCGCTGATCGAGTTCGGCCGGGAGGCCAAGCCCGGCGAGATGTACCTGCACACCTCCGGATCCGCGACGGCGAAGGGCGAGATGCTGGCCGGTCTGGTGATCCACAACAAGCCGGTCGCGCAGGTCCTCCCCCAGATCGCGGCGCGCGGCGTCAAGGTGGTCAGCTACCTGAGCGGCAACGCCCCGGACCTCGACAGCAGTCAGACGGCCCCCGGCAACTGGTACGTGCACGGTGCCATGTCGCACGCCCCTGGCGAGGTCATCCTCTTCGTCGGCGCCAAGCCGGAGAAGTAGGTCTGCCCCGCTCCCGTCGGCCTCAAGGCCGGCGGGAGCGTTTGGTCTTGCCGGCCGCCCAGCGGTACGCGACGAACGTCCACGCCAGGGCGGGTAGACCGAAGATCGCGGCGGCGACCTCACGACCGAAGACCAGGAGCACCAGCCCGGTTAGGAAGAACGGCGCGGCCAGCCAGACCGCACCGGCGAACGCGGCCCACCGCCATCGACCGGGCTTGCTCGGCGCCGGCTTGTACAGCGACGGCGCCGGCAGCCCGGCGAAGATCGGCTGCAGGTCCGCATGCGTGACGGCTTCGTTCAGCCGGTCGACCCGGGCATGCAACTCGTCCTCGTCCAGCCGCCCGACGGCGAACTGCTCAGCCAGGTCGTCGGTGCAGATCCGGCGCTCCTCGTCGGTCAGCCGAATCCCCGCCGCCCGCCGCCGAGCCGCCGCGACCCGAGCCTCCTGCCCGGCAGCGGCCGCAAGCCCCATCAGCTCACCAACCGCCGGCTTACCCGTACGCCGCTCCGCCATAGCCTCACCTCACTCGTCCCTTCGAGTGTGTCAGACCGGCGGAGCGGCATCAGATCAACTCAGGGCGGCCGGGAGGGTTGCGGTCCACGCAGTACGGAGCTCGGTCAGCGGCAGCTCGAACTGGTCCTGGACGTCCAGGGTGTCGCCGGTGATGACACCGATCTTGGCGTGCGGGAAGCGGCGCGCGGTGCACATGTCGGTGAACCGGACCTCTTCGGTACGCGGTACGGCGACCACGGCACGGCCGGCCGACTCCGCGAACAGGAACAGGAACGGGTCCAGCCCGTCCGGCGCCCAGACGCGGGCACCGACTCCGCCCCGCAGAGCCGACTCGACCAGGGTCTGCGCGACCCCGCCGTCGCTGACGTCGTGCGCGGCGTCGATCAGGCCGTCCCGGGACGCGTTGATCAGGATGTCGGCCAGCTGCTGCTCGGCGGCCAGGTCGACCGCCGGCGGGCGGCCACCCAGGTGACCGTGGACGACGTGCGCCCACTCCGAGCCGGACAGCTCCTCCTCGGTCTCACCGAGCAGGTACAGCTGGTGACCCTCCATCTCGGCGGTGAAGCCGATCGGCGTCCGGCGGGTGACGTCGTCGATGACCCCGAGGACGCCGACCACCGGCGTCGGCAGGATCGGGGTGTCGCCGGTCTGGTTGTAGAACGACACGTTTCCACCGGTGACCGGGATGCCTAGCTCGATGCAGCCGTCGACCAGCCCGCGGATCGCCTCCGCGAACTGCCACATCACCGCCGGGTCCTCGGGCGAGCCGAAGTTCAGGCAGTCCGTCACCGCGGCCGGCCGGGCACCCGTGGTCGCCACGTTCCGGTACGACTCGGCCAGCGCCAGCTTGGCGCCGGTGTACGGGTCCAGCTTGGCGAACCGCCCGTTGCAGTCGGTCGACACCGCGACTCCGAGACCGCTGGTCTCGTCGACCCGGATCATCCCGCTGTCCTCGGGCTGCGCGAGCACCGAGTTGCCCAGCACGTACCGGTCGTACTGATCCGTCACCCAGGACTTGTCACAGAGGTTGGGCGAGGCAACCAACCGCAGCAGGGTGTCCCGCAGCTCCGCACCCGTGGTTGCCCGTGGCAACTTCTCGGCGCCGTCCGCCTGCAGCTCGTCCTGCCAGGCCGGGCGCTCGTACGGACGCTCGTACACCGGGCCCTCGTGCGCCACGGTCCGCGGCGGTACGTCGACCACTCGCTCACCGTGCCAGTCGATCTCCAGCCGGCCGGTGCCGGTGACCTCGCCGATCACGTCGGCCTGGACGTCCCACCTGGCGCAGATCTTCAGGAAGGCCTCGACGTTGTCCGGCGTGACGACCGCCATCATCCGTTCCTGCGACTCGCTCATCAGGATCTCTTCCGGCGCTAGCGACGCGTCCCGCAGCGGCACCTTGTCGAGCGAGACGTACATCCCGCCCTCACCCGCGCTGGCCAGCTCCGACGTCGCACAGGACAGGCCGGCGCCGCCGAGGTCCTGGATCCCCTCGACCACGTTCGCGGCGAACAGCTCCAGGGTGCACTCGATCAGCAGCTTCTCCATGAACGGGTCGCCGACCTGGACCGCCGGCCGCTTGGTCGGACCGCCTTCCGCGAAGGTCTCGCTGGCCAGCACCGACACCCCGCCGATCCCGTCGCCGCCGGTCTTGGCGCCGTACAGGATGATCTGGTTGCCGATACCGGTCGCGTTCGCCAGGTGCAGGTCCTCGTGCCGCATCACGCCGACGCAGAGCGCGTTGACCAGCGGGTTGCCCAGGTACGTCGAGTCGAAGACGACCTCACCGCCGACGTTGGGCAGGCCGAGGCTGTTGCCGTAGCCGCCGATCCCGGACACGATCCCGGGCAGCACGCGCTTGGTGTCCGGAGCGTCCAGCGGGCCGAACCGCAGCGGGTCCATCACCGCGACCGGGCGCGCACCCATCGCCAGGATGTCGCGGACGATGCCGCCGACCCCGGTCGCCGCGCCCTGGTAGGGCTCGACGTACGACGGGTGGTTGTGCGACTCCACCTTGAACGTGACCGCGTAGCCCTCGCCGATGTCGATCACCCCGGCGTTCTCACCGATACCGGCCAGCATCTTCCCGGCCGGCGTCTCCTGCGGGATCTCGCCGAACCTGCGCAGATGCACCTTCGACGACTTGTACGAGCAGTGCTCGCTCCACATCACGGAGTACATCGCCAGCTCGCAGCTGGTCGGCCGCCGGCCCAGGATGTCGCGGATCCGCTGGTACTCGTCCGGCTTCAGGCCCAGCTCGGCCCACGGCTGCTCGACGTCAGGGGTGGTACTGGCGTTGCTAACGGTGTCGGTCGACACTTCAGGACTCCTGCAGTAGGTGGGACTCAGGTGAAACGGTAGCGGGCTGCTCGGAGGCCACGAGGTGGGCCACCAGCAGAGGAAGGGCGAAGCCGGTCATGATCGCGGACAGTACGACGCCGGAGTCGTTCAGCAGCATGCCGACCAGAGCACAGATCGACAGCGCGAGCAGAGTCGGCCGGACCATCGGCAGACTCGTGTAGAAGGCCTGGTACGCCGGGGACGGCACCCGGTCCGGCAGCACAGTGGCGAGCATCGCCAGCACCACACCGACCAGCATCGCCCAGCCGGCCGGGCCGGCGAAGTACTGCACAGCCATCTCGAGCTTGCGGATCAGTACGTCGCTCACGTCACCGTCCAGCAGCCTGGCCACGAACGTGCCGAAGTGGCTCCGCTCGTCCTCCGGCCGCAGGTAGTCGAGGAAGGCGACCGCCGACACCGCGAGCACGCCTGCCGCGCCCACACCGAGGAGTGCGCGCCAGGAGATGCTTCCACGCCAGGTCAGCCAAGCCATCAGCAGCACAGCCGGGGTCAGGGCGAGAATGCCGCCGAAGTCAGTCCCCCAGCCGGGTCTGCCGTCGACCACGATGGCCGCTCCGCCGATCGCGAGCACCGCGAGTGCTGCCTGCTTCCGGCTCTTGTCGATCAGCCGCTGCGCTGCCCAGCCCGCCGTGACGAGCGCGGCGACCGCCAGCGTGGCGAACGTGGAGTTGCCGAAGCCGTAGAACCGCCCACCGACCACCGGCCCGTCGGTGAACATGCTGCCGAACTGCAGAGGTGTCCCCAGCACGCCGTCCACGAGCAGGAGCACGTACGCCGCCACGGCGATCCCGAGGAACGCATAGCGTTTCAAGGCGAGTTGCGCCGCGGCCGCGATCGCCGCGCTGATGCCGAGGACCACGCAGTACAAGGAGAAACCGGGCGCCGGCCAGCGCCACCACACGGTCGCCGTGGACAGGAAGACGGCGATGAAGAACCCGCCCTGCGTCAGCAACGTGAAGACGAAGGTACGACGGGACCGTGGGCTGCGCGTGATCAGGAACCAGGCGAGCGCGATCAGCTCCGCGGCCAGGATCGTCATCGACACCGCGACCAGCATCGGCCGCGGCTGCTCGAACCGCTCGTTGGTGTCGAGCCGGTTCTCGATCACCGCGTCCGCATCGGTGAGGCGGGGCCCGGTGAAGTGGATCTCGTTGCCGTCCAGCGGACCGGCCTTCTCGGCACCGGCCGGGTCGACCTCGGCGACGTCCCGTTCCTTGAGGATGGTCGCGGTGACATCGGTCAGCTGGATCAGTCCGGGGCGGCGGGTGCTGTCACTGGTCAGCCAGCGCGGCCCGTTGTCCGGCGGCAACTGCATGGCGACCAGGGGCTCCTGGTGCGCGTCGGCCGTCTCCTGGCTGACGCCGACGAGCAACACCCAGCCGTCGGCCGCTCTGGCCTGTGCGACGAGGTCTGCGACCCTCTTGCGGGCCTCGTCACGGCCTTCCCCCAGCGGAAGTGCGCCTGCGTCGACGATCGCGTCACCACAGTCCGGGCTGGTCAGCCGTGATGCGGAGAACTCCGGCAGCCAGTTGTTCACCGTGCCGTCAGTGCGGGCCAAGGCGACCGCTGCACCCGGGCCGAAGCCGCAGATGGGGTAGCCGGTCTGGCCGAGGCGCCCGATGGGTGCGCCGGTGTGGTGCTCTGCCTGGCGGTCGACGTACGTCTGCCAGCCGGCGATCTTGCCGTCGGTCACAGCGGGCAGGTCACCGCAGGGTTGGTCGGGGACGCTGCCCCACGCCCGGGTGCCGGCGCTGACGGTGAGCCAGCCGTCGACCGGGCAGGTGTGCGGGCCGGCCGTCTTCACGGTGATCGAGCCGACGTGGGACTGGTTCACCAATGCGGTGAGCTCGGGTGACGCCTTGACGTCGTTCCAGGTCAGACCGGGCACGCCGATCACCACGACCTTGGCCAGCAGACTCTGGTCCGTCACCGGCTGCGCACTCGCCGTACCAGCCGATCCCACCACTGCCGCCGCGGCCGCGACGGCGATCGCCACGGTCCGAAGAAGCACGGAGAAGTGTCCCCAGTTCTTCGGACCCAACAGCTTCATCAGGAGGCGACGACGGCCTTCAGCACCGAGGTGAAAAAGCCCAGACCGTCGGTGCTCGGGCCGGTCAGGGTCTCGACGCAGTGCTCCGGGTGCGGCATCAGGCCGACCACGTTGCCGCGTTCGTTGGTGATACCGGCGATGTCGCGGTAGGAACCGTTCGGGTTCTCGCCCAGGTAGCGGGCGACGACCCGGCCCTCGCCCTCCAGCCGGTCCAGGGTGGCCTCGTCGGCGACGAACGAGCCGTCCTGGTTCTTGACCACGATGGTGAGCTCGTGGTTGGCGTCGTAGTCGGACGTCCACGCGGTGCGGTTGTTCTCGATCCGCAGCGGCTGATCCTTGCAGAGGAACTTGCGGTGGTGGTTCTTGATCAGGGCGCCGGGCAGCAGGTGCGACTCGCAGAGCACCTGGAAGCCGTTGCAGATACCCAGCACCGGCAACCCCTGACCGGCCTTGGTGATGATGGTCTCCATCACCGGCGCGAACCGGGAGATGGCACCGGCGCGGAGGTAGTCGCCGTACGAGAAACCGCCCGGCAGGACGACCGCGTCCACACCGTGCAGGTCGGCGTCGGCGTGCCAGAGGGCGACCGGCTCGGCGCCGGCCACCGCGGCCGCGCGCCGGGCGTCCGCGTCGTCCAGCGAGCCCGGGAAGGTGACGACGCCGATCTTCACTGGTCGTTCTCCACGTGGAGGGCGTAGTCCTCGATCACGGGGTTGGCCAGCAGCGTGTCGGCGGCCTTGCGGATCTCGGCGACCCGCTCCTCGGTCGCCTCGCCGTCCAGGGTGATCTCGAACCGCTTGCCCTGGCGGACATCGGCCACGCCGTCGAAGCCGAGCCGGCCGAACGCACCGTGCACCGCCTTGCCCTGCGGGTCGAGGATCTCGGGCTTGAGCATGACATCGACGACAACGCGAGCCACTGACTACTCCAGGTCTCGTTCCGGGGTGACGCCCTGAATCCTACCGACCGATCCCAGGTTCCCCCGCATCGGCCGGAATACCGGACTATTCACTCAGTACATACACTCAGTGTATAGTCGGGTCATGGCCACTGCGGAACTGGTGCTGGGACTGCTGTCAGGCGGCCCTGCCCACGGGTACGACGTGAAGCGGGGCCACGACGCCTGGTTCCCGGACAGCCGGCCATTGGCGTTCGGGCAGGTGTACACGACGCTCGGACGACTGGAGCGGGACGGACTCGTCGAGGTGGTGGACAAGACCTCCGGCGGCGGTCCGGACCGGACGGTCTACGCACTGACCGACAAAGGCTGGGAGCATCTCGCGGACTGGCTGAACGATCCGGTGCCACCTGCCTGGGGCAGCGCGGACGAGGTATTGCGGAAGCTGGTCGCGGCGATCCGGACCGGCGGTGACGCGGCCGCCTTCCTGGCCCGGCAGCGCGCGAGCCACCTGCGCCGGATCCGGGAGTTGCGCGAGACACCGGCCGAGGACGACCCGACGTCTCCACTGGTCCGCGAGTACATCGTGGCCCACCTCGACGCCGACCTCCGCTGGCTGGACACCGCCCTGGAACACATCTCCGAACAGAAGGAGGCTCACCAATGAGCTCATCGCCCGCGCTGGAGCTGAGTGGTGTCGAGTACTCCTACCGCCGGAACGCGGCGCTCAGGGGTGTGACGCTTCAGGTCAAGCCCGGCGAGGTGGTCGCGGTCACCGGGGCCAGCGGCTGCGGCAAGTCGACTCTGCTGCACTGCGCCGGCGGCATCCTCAGTCCGGACGTCGGCACGGTCCGAGTGGCTGGACAGGACCTGGCGACGTTGCCGGAGGACCAGCGCGCTCGTCTGCGTCGTACGAAGGTCGGCATCGTGTTGCAGTTCGGTCAGCTCGTGCCGGACCTCCCACTCATCGACAACGTCGCGTTGCCACTCCTGCTCGACGGTCATGAGCGAGGACAGGCGCATGAGTCCGCGCTGGACTGGCTCAAGCAGGTAGGCGTCGCCGACGAGGCCGACGCCGTACCGGCCGAGCTCTCCGGCGGTCAGACCCAGCGGGCAGCCGTGGCCCGTGCTCTCATCACCGGACCGTCCGTCGTACTGGCTGACGAGCCGACAGGCAGCCTGGACAGCAGGGCCGGGCAGGAGCTGCTCGAGCTGTTGCTGAAGGCCTCCCGGTACCGCGGTTCGGCGCTGGTGATGGTGACGCACGACAACCTCATCGCGGCCTCGGCGGACCGGGAGATCAGGCTGCGCGACGGCGTGATCCAGCACGAGGTCGCGCTCTGATGACGCTCGAGACGCTGGTCCAGCTCGCTCGATCCCGCACGCCCGCAGACCGCAGCCGCATCCAGCTGGCCACAGCGGCACTAGGGCTCGGCGGAGCGCTGCTGCTCGGCGCACTGCGGATCGCCCGGCTGGGCAAAGGCGAGCTGGGTGCCGACGTCTACAGCAACTACGTCGCTGAGAGCGGACTCCGCTCCGGTTTGGTGGCGATCCTCATCATCCTTGCCCTACTCACCGCAGGCCTCGCCGTTCAGGCCCTGAGACTTGGTACGGCGGCACGCGAACGGCGACTGGTCGCACTGCGACTGGCCGGAGCCTCCCGCAAGCAAGTGCGGCAGTTGTCCGTGACAGACGCGGCCCTGGCGGGGTTGGCCGGCGGATTGCTCGCCGGGCCGATCTATCTGGTGCTCAGCCTGCTGCTGGGCGTCCTGCCGCGGATGGCCCAGGTCCTCCCGGGCGCTGAGTTGCTGGACCTGCTCATCTGGGTCCCGGTGGTCGTAATGACGACCGCGGGCGGTGCGCTGATCGGAGGTCTACTGCACCGCGATCAGTTGCTGCCGGGCGTGGAGAGGCCGGAGCAGGTCCGCACCGGCATCATCGTGGGACCGGTCATGCTCGTCCTCGGGGTGGCCACGGTCCGCTGGTTCGGGTACGTCGCCTCGACCGTCTTCGTGGTCGGGCTGGCGCTGTTCTTCCTGAGCCTCGCACCACTGTGGATCAAGACCATCGCCCGCCGGTTCCAGCGGTCCGGCGACCCGGCCAATCTGCTGACCGGCATCCGTCTCGTCGCCGACGCACGACCCGCCAGCCGGATGGCGACCTTGCTCGCGTCCTGCGGCTTCCTGGTCGGCACCCTGGCCGACGGCACGATCAGCGCCGCGACCGAGCCCGAAGACCTGATCGATCGGACCGGCTTCTACGTAACGGGTTACGTGCTCGCATCGGTCGGCGTACTGCTGATCGTGCTGACCGGCATCGCCGCACTCGTCGTCGGCGTGGCCGATCAACTGGTGGATCAGCGCCGCCAAATCGCCTGCCTCACCGCACTGGGTGTCGACGCACGCTTCCTCCGCCGCGTCATCCGCCGGCAGCTGACCACGGTCGCCGCACCGGCGCTCGCTGGGGGTCTGTTCCTGGGAGCGTTGCTCGGACTCGGCCGGATCACCGGCGGGGACGCCGACTCCTTCGCGCCGAGCAAGTTGCTCACCGCCGCCGGGTTGATGGCCGCCGGCTGGCTGCTCGGCCTGCTCGCCGGTGTCGCCGCCGGTTTCTTCCTACGCAACCAACTCCGGGACGCACTAGACCCCGAGAATCTGAGGGCAGCTTGATGACAGTGCTTTTGGCCGGGCCTTCGGCGCCGGCAGGGTCATGGGGCTTTGACTCCCGGCCTTCCCTCGTTGCTCCAGTCGCTGTGTTGGATGCCACGCCTCCGGCGCGGCGGGCATGGGGCTGTTGCTCCCGGCCTTCCCTCGTCGCTCCAGTCGCTGCGCTCCCTCCGCTCCTCAGTCCAGGCCGGGAGGCCCCATGACCAGGCTCCCTCCGCTCCTCAGTCCAGGCCGGGAGGCCCCATGACCACGACCCCATCGATCCCAATGGTCGTCCGCCCAGCGCTCCTGCTGGGTGTCCCGAATCGCATCACGCTGGTCCGGACGGTTGTCGCGATGGTGATCGCGGCGGTCGCGTTCCGCACCGGGGCGCTGAGCTGGCTGGTCATCGGGTATGCCGCCTACTGGGTCGGCGACATGGCCGACGGGGCCGTCGCCCGGTACCGGAACGAGGAGTCGGTGGCCGGTGCGGTGTTCGACATCGTCTGCGACCGGGCCTGCTCGTTCCTGCTGGCGGCCGCGTTCATGGCGACGTTCCCGGCGACGATCGGGCCGTTGGCGATCTTCCTGGTCCAGTTCGGCGTACTGGACACGATGCTTTCGCTCGCGTTCCTGCTCTGGCCGGGCACGCTCAGCCCCAACTACTTCTACAAGGTCGACCGGCCGATCTGGCTCTGGAACTGGTCGAAGCCCGCCAAAGCCGTCAACACAGCCGCCGTGGTGATCTCGCTGATCGTCGCGCACCAGACCGGCGCCCACTGGCTTCCGTACGGCGTTGCGATCGGTGCACTGGTCGTGAAAGTCGCGTCCACCTACCGCCTGCTGACCATCCTCCGGGGCCGTCGGCCCGCCGTACCCGCTCTGACGGCTTGAGGGGTGCTGTCAAGGGTGGGAGGTAGTGGATGGGGTGGGGCCCTGGTTCTGCCCCGGAGTGGAGGTGCCCCGCGTGGCAACCGCGCTGGTAGCGCATAGCCTCGAAGTCATGTGGGTGTGGCAACTGGTGCTGGCGGTGGGCTTCGGGATCGGGTCCGCCGTGATACCGGTGATGAACGCCGAGGCGTACGTGCTCGGTGCCGGCGTCTCCGGCGCACTGGACCCGGTGGTGGCGGCGATCGGGGTGTCGGTCGGGCAGACGATCGGCAAGGTCGCCATGTTCCTCGCCGTCCGATACCGCCCGGGGTACGCCGCTCGCAAGACCAAGGAACCGAAGGCGGTCGACCTCACCACCCGCTGGGGCCGCTTCGTCCAGTGGAACCGCGACGTCAGCAAGCGACTGCTGGACGCGATGAGCGACCGCCGCTGGGGCATCCCGGTCACCCTGCTGAGCGCGTCGGTCGGCATCCCACCCCTGTACGGCGTCGCCCTCATCGGCGGCGCCTCCCGGATGGGCGTCATCACCTTCACGCTCTCGGTCCTGGCCGGCCGAACCGCCCGCTTCGTCCTCCTGGCCCTGGGCGTCAGCCTGTTCTAGGCAGTGAACGTGCGGCCGGTCAGCTGCTCGTACGCGTTGATGTAGGCAGCGCGGGTGCGCTCGACCACCTCGTCGGACAACGGCGGCGGCGCCTCACCCGACTTCCGGTCCCAGCCAGACTCGAACTGCAGCCAGTCGCGGATGATCTGCTTGTCCAACGACGGCTGCGGCTTCCCCGGCTCCCACTGCTCAGCCGGCCAGAACCGGCTCGAGTCCGGCGTCAGCACCTCGTCGGCCAGCACGATCGTCCCGTCCGCCCGCGCCCCGAACTCGAACTTCGTGTCGGCCAGAATGATCCCGCGGTCTGCCGCCATCCCGTGTGCCCGCGTGTAGATGTCCAGCGTCGTGTCCCGCAGTGCCGCCGCCGTCTCCGCACCGACCGTCGCGACCACGGCGTCGTACGAGACGTTCTCGTCGTGCTCGCCGAACTCGGCCTTGCTCGCCGGGGTGAAGATCGGCTCGTCCAGCCGGGAGCCCTCCACCAGTCCGGGCTTCAGCGGGATCCCGCAGACACTGCCGGTGGCGCTGTAGTCGAGCAGACCGGAGCCGCTCAGGTAGCCGCGGGCGACGCACTCGACCGGGAACATCGCGAGCTTCTCGCAGACCACCGCGCGGCCGGCCACCTCGACCGGTACGTCGGTGGACAGGATGTGGTTCGGCACGTCCAGCACCTCGAACCACCACAGGCTCATCGCGGTGAGCACCTTGCCCTTGTCCGGGATCGGCGTCTCCAGGACCCAGTCGAACGCGCTCTGCCGGTCGCTGGCGACCATCAGCAGCTCGCCGGACTCCAGTTCGTACAGGTCCCGGACCTTGCCGGAGTGGAGGTGCTTGGCGCCAGGGATCTCAGGAGCTGTGGTCACACCGCGATTCTTCCATCCGCCGCCGGGACCGCTACTTCCGCCTCCGCAGCGACACCAGCTTGCCGCCGAGCCCGAGCAGTCCGTCCCGGATCGCACACACCACCCGGTTCTCCACCTGACCGACCCGGCCGACCCCACGCGACCGCTTGACCAGCTTGGTGGTCAAGGGGCGGCGCTCCCTGTCGTACGCCGCCAGCGCCGTACCCAACTCGGCGCCGCCGGCCAGGTGTCTGGCGAGAGCGCCGGCGTCCTCGATCGCCGAGCAGGCGCCGCGGCCGAGGTTCGGTGTCATCGCGTGAGCGGCGTCGCCGAGCAGCAGCACGCGGCCCAGGACGAACGGGACCAGCGGCACCGACAGGTCGTGGATGTCGTTCTGCAGAACGGCCTCCGGCGGCGTGCCCGCGAGGATCGTCGGGATCGGCTCGTGCCAGTCGCCGAAGTCGCTGGTCACCGTGGCGTGATCGCCACTCTGCCCGGCCGGCTGGTTGGCGGTCGCGTACCAATAGATCCGCCCGTCGATCAGCCGTGCGAACCCGAACCGTTGCCCACGGCCCCAAGTCTCGCCACCACCGTCGTCGATCTGTACGTCGGCAATCCCCCGGTACGCCGTGTAACCGGAGTACCGCGTGCCCTTGTATTCCGGGTAGAGCGTCTGCCGGATCACACTGCGGATGCCGTCGGCCGCGACCACCAGGTCGGCCCGCAGGTCGTCATTGATCGTCACCCCGGAGTCGTCCTGGACGACCTTCGTGACGGTGTAGCCGGTCCGGACCGTGATCCCCGGGCCGAACTGGTCCGTGATCAGGTCGTGCAGTTGCGCCCGGTGGATCATCACCGGGAGCTCGACCCCGAGGTCGGCCGCCTCCACCACCCAGCGGCCGTCGGGCTTGTGCATCCCGGCCGGCGCGGAGAGCGCGGCCGCCTTCTCGACGCCCTTCACCCCGAGCTCCTCCAGGACGGCGACCGCGGCCGGCCAGACCGAGATCCCGGCACCCACCTCACCCAACTCCGGCGCCCGTTCCAGCACCGTGACCTGCCAGCCGCACCGCTGCAGTGCGACGGCCGCCGTGACCCCGCCGATTCCCGCTCCCACCACGATCGCCGTACTCATGCGCCAGACTCTACATCTGTAGAGTCAATCTGAACAGTGGGAGACTGACGGCCGTGACGAAGCAGGTTCCGCTGGGTGCGGATCGCCGGGATGCCATTGCCGATGCCGCGATCCATCTGGTCGCGACCCGCGGTCTGCGTGGGCTGACGCACCGCGCGGTCGACGCGGAAGCCGGTCTGCCGCCGGGCTCGACGTCGTACTACCTGCGGACCCGGAGCGCGCTGCTCACCGCCTGCGTGAACCGGATGCTCGCCCGCGATCTGAGCGCCTCGCCGCCGATGAACGCGGGATCACCGCTGGACCTGCTGATCGAGATGGCGGTCAGCTTGGCAACGGACCGGCCGGACGATCTGGTGGCGCGCTACGAGTTGTCACTGGAAGCCAGTCGGCAGCCGGAACTCCGGGCCGCGATCGACGAAGGTTCGCGCCAACTGCGAGCCATGCTCGCTCAACTCCTGGGTGGCCTCGGGGTCCCGAGTCCGTCGGAGACGGCCTGGCCGGTGGCCGCGATGCTGGACGGGCTGATGTACGACCGCGTCGCCGGGGTCGGGGCCACGCTCTCCCAGGACGAGTTCGAGACCGGCGTACGGCGTTCGGTCACCGCACTCCTGGACGGGCTCAGAACCGATCGGTGATGGTGACGAAGGTGAAGTAGCTGACGCCGACCAGCATGCCGACGTGGCCGAGAACGGACAGGCCGGCGCCGGAACCCCAGGCGTCGGTCTTCACGTCCTCCGAGTGTTTGGCGTGGCTGGGCAGCCAACGGGCCAGGAGCAACAATCCGACGAGGGTCAGCAGCCACCACCCGACCAGCATGATCAGGGCGATCTCACGACGACCGGTGACCAGGGCAACGACCCAGCCGATCAGTGTGATCACTCCGACGACGGTGTGCAGGCGTAGCAGGACGGCGGAGTACCCATGCCGACCGGCGCCATGACCGGTGCCGTCGACAACGGTCCCACCGAGCCGGACGCGCGTCAGCAGTACGACGACCGCACCGAGGGCGGTCAGGAACCAGGTGACGTTCGACCATTCCACCCCCCGATCCTTACCCCTCCACGCACCTCCCCGAACCGTCCCCGCGTGTCGCAACCCACTGTGACCGCAACCACGAAAGCCCGGCCCAACCGGAAGTACATCCCAGTTGGGCCGGGCTGCCACCCCACGAACCACCCCAACAGGTGGTCTACCCGGCGCCCTGCGAAGGCCCGAGCGGGTGGCCCGCGCCCGGCGGGCTGGGTTGTCCGCCCTCAAGCCCACCGGACTGCTTGTTGGGTCAGCTGGTTTGGGTTTGGCCGGTGCCGGTGCTGGGCTGGTTGCCTTGGCCTGGGACAGTGCCTTGACCCTGACCTTGGCCGTTCGTGCCCTGGCCTGGGACCTGGCCCTGTTGGCCTTGCTGGCCAGGGAACTGGCGGCCTCCGCCGCCGCCCGGGCCGCCGAACTGGTTCTGCTGGGTGCTGGAGCCATCCCAGGCGTGACCAACCGCAGTCCCACCCAGGAACGCCAGCACCGCCAGCAGAGACCCGGCTCCGGCCAGCACCAGGTTGCTCGGCCGCCCGTCGCCCTTCCCCTTCCCCTCCTCCGCCTGGTGCCCTGCGGCGGGTGCAGGCTCGTCCGGGGTGCCCGCTCGCGCGGCCTGCCACTGGGCCTCGTTGGCCGGCGGATTGGTGTTCTGAGTCATAGCGTTGTACTCCGGTTTCTCAACTGGTGGTGAGGTCGTAGACGGTGGTGCTGCCGACGGTCTGGGCCTGGAAGTTCTCCGCGACCCAGGTCGCGATCTCGCTCGAGGTGCCGCTCCGGCCGCCCATTCCACCGCCACCACTACCGATGAAGTAGTGGATCTTGCCCTGGGCAACCAGTTCCTGGAACTCGGCCAGCGAGGGCGCCGGGTCGGTGCCGTTGAAGCCGCCGATCGCCATGATCGGTTCGCCGGACGCGATCTGCAGCGGCGCGGCCCCGTTCGCGGTGACTGCGGCGGCCGCCCAGGTGTAGCCCTTGGAGCCGTTCTGCAGCAGCGTGATCAGCTCACTCGACACGCCGCTGATCCCGCCCCCACCAAGGAACCCACCGACCCCGCCACCACCGCCACGACCGGTCCCGGTGGTCCCGTTCCCGGTAGTGCCATTGCCAGTGGTCCCATTGCCGGTCGTCCCCGGCACACCGTTCGTACCGTCGCCGGTCGCCGGGCCACCCGTCGTACCGTTGCCGTTCCCGGCCTGCCCGGGCGGCGTGCCCATCCGGCCCATCCCGCCACCGCCAGGGCCACCGCCCATTCCACCGGCACCCGAAGGCCCGGCCGACGGCAGTGCACCGGCGTGTGCCGTGCTGATCGTCGCGACCGAGTACGCCGCCGGTCCGGTCAGCGCACTCACCGCGAGCAGCACCCCGGCGAACACACCGGCCCGACGAGCCGCCGTACGGTTCAGCTTCAGCTCCGGCAGGATCATCACGGCCCCGGCGCCGAGTACGCCGGTCAGCAGCACGACCCACCGCAGCCTCGGGTGCCAGTCAGGCGTCCCGTTCAGCAGCGCGAATGCCCAGCCGCCGGTCAGCAGCGCCCCACCGGCCAGGGTTGCCCGCGGCAACCACTCGGTCCGGCGCCGCCACAGCACCGACATCGCCGCACCGATCAGCGCACCGATCGCCGGCGCCAACGCCACCATGTAGTAGCTGTGGATGATGCCCTGCATGTAGCTGAACGTCAGCCCGGTGCCGACCAGCCAGCCACCCCACAGCACCGCGAACGCCCGCGTCTTGTCCGTACGCGAGGCCTTGCCCGCAGCAACGACCAGGACGATCGTCGCCAGCAACGCGGCCGGCAGCAGCCACGCGATCTGGCTGCCGAACTCACCGCCGAACAGACGCTGCAGGCCGGTCGCACCGCCCCAGCCGGCGCCACCGCCACCACCGCCGCCGACCGAGCCGGTCTCGTTGCCGTTCAACCGGCCGAGGCCGTTGTAGCCGAGGGTCAGCTCGAGAATGCTGTTGTTCTGCGAACCGCCGATGTACGGCCGCCCCGAGGCCGGCATCAGCTCCACGATCGCGATCCACCACCCTGCGCTCACGATCAGCGACACCAGCGCCAGCACACTGTGGACGATCCGCTTCCCGAGCGCTGGCTTCCCGGCGATCAGGTACGCCAGCCCGAAGGCCGGCAGGATCAGGAACGCCTGCAGCATCTTGGTGAGGAACCCGAAGCCGACGAAGGCTCCGGCCAGCATCATCCACCGGGCAGCATGCTTGTCCGAGTCGGTCGCTCGGGTCACCGCCCACGCACCGGCACACAGCAGCATGACCAGCAGCGCGTCCGGGTTGTTGAACCGGAACATCAGTACGGCGACCGGCGTCAGCGCGAGGATCGCCCCGGCCAGCAGACCGGCGTTCGCAGAGAACCACCGGCGGACCGACACGTAGACGAAGCCGACGCTCGCGACGCCCATCAGCGCCTCCGGTACCAGCATGCTCCAGGCGTTGAAGCCGAAGATCCGTCCCGACAGTCCCATCACCCACAGCGCGGCCGGGGGCTTGTCCACGGTGATGAAGCTGGACGCGTCGAAGGAGCCGAAGAACCAGGCCTTCCAGCTCGTCGACCCGGCCTGCACCGCGGCCGCGTAGTACTCGTTGGCGTAGCCGTTCTTGGACAGGCCCCACAGGTACGCGATCGCGGTCAGGGCCAGCAGGCCGCCGTACAGGACTTTGTCGCGGCCGATCGTGTACGAGGTGGCGACTGTCCGTGGCCCGACCCGGCCGGGCCTCGCCTCGACGGGGTCGGCCTTGACCGGATTGCTCAGCGTGGCCATATCAGTTGCTCCGGGTCTGGTCGAGAACCGCCTGGGGTTCGAAGGTGGGCAAGGTGGGTGCGTCGTCGTCGAAGACCCACGCCTGGAAGAGGCTGACCCGGACCACGGTCGCGGCCAGGTTCGCGAGGGTGAGAACAGTGATCTCCACGGCCTGGTGCGGCACCGCCACCGCGGTGTGCAGCAGCCACAGGGACGAGGCGGTCAGGCTCCAGCCGATGCCGAAGGCGACGAGTCCGCGCAACTGGTGCTTCCAGCGGTTCTCGATGCCGCGGACCCCGAAGGTGATCCGCCGGTTGAGAGCCGTGTTGCCGACCGCTGTGATGAGCAGGGCGAGCACATTCGCCACCTGCGCGGGCATGCCCTGCCGCAGGACGAGATAGAGCAGCGCGTACGCCGCTGTGCTCAGCACCCCGATCGCGCAGAACCGCAGCACCCGCGCGGCCAGTGCGGTCCGTGGATCGAGGATCCGGGGCCGGCCGAAGGCCTGGCGCACCGGCTCGAGGTCGATCTGACCGCGGCCGAGATTGCGGGTGAGCCGGGCGATCCCACGCAGATCCTCGCCGACCGTCTTGGCGATCGCGACCCGCGAGTCGAGGTCGTCGACCCAGTCCACCGGCACCTCGTGGATCCGCAGCCCGGCCTTCTCGGCCAGAACCAGCAGCTCGGTGTCGAAGAACCAGCTGGTGTCCTCGACCAGCGGCAGCAGTTGGTGCGCGACGTCGGCGCGGATCGCCTTGAACCCGCACTGGGCGTCGGAGAAGTGCGCGCTCAAGGTGGCCCGCAGCAACAGGTTGTACGAGCGCGAGATGAACTCCCGCTTCGGCCGCCGGACCACCCGCGACCCGTTCGACAACCGGGTGCCGATGGCAACGTCACTATGGCCGGCGAACAGCGGCGCCACCAGCGGCAGCAACGCGTTCAGGTTGGTGGACAGGTCGACGTCCATGTAGGCGAGCACGTCGGCGGTGCTCTCGGACCAGACCTTCTTCAGCGCCCGGCCGCGGCCGGACTGCTCGAGCCGGACGACCCGGACCCCGGGCAGCTCGATGGCCAGCAGGGCACCGATCTCATAGGTCGCGTCCGTACTTCCGTTGTCCGCGATGCAGACCTCGGCCGGAAACGGGAAGGCGGTGTCCAGGAACTCACGCAGCCGCCTGATATTCGGACCGAGGTCGTGTTCCTCGTTCTTGACGGGTACGACGATCTCGACCCGAGGATGACCTGGAATCTGCATGCCACCGATGCTGGCCGGTGAACCTGAGCCATCCCCTGCGCGCGGCTGGCAGTTTCCTGGGAGTCCGGATCAGCTGGTCCGGCGCAGCCAGAGCAACCCGAGAACCGGTAACACCAGCGGCACGAACCCGTAACCCTGACCGAAGTGCGACCACACGGTGGCGTCCGGAAAGTCTTCGGGTACGGCGTAACTGAACGCGCCGATGGCGATGACCCCGACCAACTCGACCGCGATCGCGACGGTGGCCACGCGACGCGCGACTTTGGTTGCCCTGGCCAACGCGAAGGTCGCCGCGATGTAGATGACCGCGGCAACGGCCGACAGGACGTAGGCGATCGGCGCCTGGTCGAACTGGGTCGCGATCTGGACGCCGGCCCGGGCGGTCGCGGCCAGCGCGAAGACGCCGTACACGAGAATCAGGATCCGGCCAGGGCCGTGTCTGGTCGCCGCCGGGTCGGTCATCTCAGGTGGTCCAGATCACGTGCAGGCGCTGCTCGACGACCGGGATCACCAGACAGGCGAACGCCAGCGCACCGGCGCCCCACCGGCTGCTCTCGGCGAGGGCCCACAGCGCACCGAGGGGCAGCACGATCAGCCCGCCGATCAGGTAGCCGACGAAGAACACTCCGGAGACGTCCCGGTCGGTGCCGGCCAACTGGACGATGCCCACGACGAGCTGAGCCAGCAGCCCGACCTCGACCACGGCGAGGATCGCCAGCAGGGTCCAGTTGATCCGCTTGTCCAGCACGGCCAGCACGATGGCGAACACCATCGCGACCAGCGAGAGGGCGACCAGCGCCCAGGTGAGCGGTTCGAACACGGACTAGAGGATGTCACCCGGGCTGTAGGCGGCGGCTTCGGGGTGGCGCTTGGCGAGCTCGTCGATCCTGGCGACGACGGTGTTCACCTGGTCGACGGCCGCGCCGGTGAAGGACAGCGGCTCGCCCACGATGCCGACGATCTGCTCCTCGGTGAGGCCGAGGCGGCCGTCGGCGCCGAGGCGATGGAACAGATCGTTCTCTGCCAGCCCCTTGCGCAGGTCGAGGGCGGTCGCGACCGCGTGCTCCTTGATCACCTCGTGCGCGGTCTCCCGGCCGACGCCGTTCTTCACCGCGGCCATCAGCACCTTGGTGGTGGTCAGGAACGGCAGGTACCGCTCCAGCTCCCGGCCGACCACGGCCGGGTACACCCCGAACTCGTCCAGCACGGTCAGGAAGGTCTCGAACAACCCGTCCAGCGCGAAGAACGCGTCCGGCAGCGCCACCCGCCGTACGACAGAACAGAAGACGTCGCCCTCGTTCCACTGGTTGCCGGCCAGCTCGCCGGTCATCGAGGCGTACCCGCGCAGGATCACCGCCAGACCGTTCACCCGCTCGCAGGACCGGGTGTTCATCTTGTGCGGCATCGCCGAGGACCCGACCTGGCCCTCCTTGAACCCCTCGGTGACGAGCTCGTGCCCGGCCATCAGCCGGATCGTGGTCGCGAGGCTCGACGGCCCGGCGGACAGCTGGACCAGCGCCGAGACGACGTCGTAGTCGAGCGACCGCGGATAGACCTGGCCGACACTCGTCAGCGTCCGGCTGAACCCGAGGTGCTCGGCGATCCCGGACTCCAGCTGCGCCAGCTTGGCCGGGTCGCCACCGAACAGGTCCAGCATGTCCTGCGACGTACCGACCGGGCCCTTGATCCCGCGCAGCGGGTACCGCTCGATCAGCTCCTCGATCCGCGCGATCGCCACCAGCAGCTCATCCGCGGCCGACGCGAACCGCTTGCCCAGCGTGGTCGCCTGCGCGGCGACGTTGTGCGAGCGCCCGGTCAGCACCAGCGCCGCGTGGTCGGCCGCCTTCTGCCCGAGCCGTACGGCGGTCGCCACGGCGCGATCGCGGACGAGCTCGAGCCCGGCCCGGATCTGCAGCTGCTCGACGTTCTCGGTCAGGTCCCGGCTCGTCATGCCCTTGTGAATGTGCTCGTGCCCGGCGAGTGCGCTGAACTCCTCGATCCGCGCCTTCACGTCGTGCCGGGTGACCCGCTCCCGGGCCGCGATCGACTCCAGGTCGACCTGCTTCAGCACCCGCTCGTAGTCCTCCACCACGCCGTCCGGCACCGCGACGCCGAGCTCCTTCTGCGCCGTCAGCACCGCCACCCACAGCCGCCGCTCGAGCACGATCTTGTGCTCCGGCGACCACAGCTGAGCCATCGACAGACTGGCGTAACGCGAGGCGAGAACGTTGGGAATCCGGGGCTTACTCGAGCTGGGCACGAACCCCATTCTCCCAGACCGTCACCGCCTGACCGTCAGCTGTCCGCAGCCCACCACTATGGCGTGTACAGAGGCTCCTTCCGGGACAGGTGCGGAAGGACAGGAGGTATCCGTCAGAACGGGCGCCGACATCCGACCGCCGAGGTGCGCGGCATCGGACACCTCCTGTCCTTCGGTCCGTCAGACGGCGATCTCGCCACGCGCTGCCTTGAGCGCGATGTCGGTGCGGTGCTGGGAGCCCTTGATCCGGATCTGGCCGACGGCGGCGTACGCCCGCTGGCGGGCCTCGTCGAGGTCCTTGCCGGTCGCACTGACCGCGAGGACCCGGCCGCCCGACGTGACGAGTTCGTCGTCCTCGAGCGCCGTACCGGCGTGGAAGACGCGGACGTCGTCCACCTCGGCCTGGTCGACACCGGTGATCACGTCACCCTTGCGCGGGTTGGCCGGGTACTTCTTGGCCGCGAGCACCACCGTCACCGCGGCCGCGCTCTTCCAGCTCAGCGGCTCGTGGTCGGCCAGCTTGCCGGTCGCGGCGGCGTACAGGAGACCGCCCAGCGGGGTCTTCAGCAGCGGCAGCAGCACCTGCGTCTCCGGATCACCGAAGCGGCAGTTGAACTCGATCACCCGGACGCCGCGTGACGTCAGCGCCAGACCGGCGTACAGCAGGCCGCTGAACGGCGTACCGCGGTGGCGCAGTTCGTCCACGGTCGGCTGGAGCACCTTCTCGGTGATCTCCTCGACCAGCTTCTCCGGTGCCCAGGGCAACGGTGTGTAGGCGCCCATGCCACCGGTGTTCGGGCCTTCGTCGTTGTCCGCAAGGCGTTTGAAGTCCTGCGCGGGCTGCATCGGCAGCACCGTCGTACCGTCGGTGATCGCGAACAGCGACACCTCCGGGCCGTCCAGGTACTCCTCGATCAGCACCTGCTCACACCCGGCCGCGTGCGCCAGCGCCTCGTCCCGGTCCGAGGTGACGACGACACCCTTGCCGGCGGCCAGACCGTCGTCCTTGACCACGTACGGCGGCCCGAACGCGTCGATCGCCTCGGCGGCCTCCTCGGGCGTCGTACACACGTAGGCCCGGCCGGTCGGCACACTCGCCGCGGCCATTACGTCCTTGGCGAACGCCTTCGACCCCTCGATCTGGGCGGAGTCCTTGGACGGACCGAAGACGGCGATCCCGGCCTCGCGCAGCGGGTCGGCCAGCCCGGCCACCAGCGGCGCCTCGGGACCGACCACGACCAGGTCGGCGCCGCACTCGGTCGCCAGCGCGACGACCGCATCGTGGTCGGAGATGTCCACCGATCGGCAAACGATCGTTTGCCCGTCGTACCCCGGCCGCAACACGGCGATGCCAGGGTTACCCGGGGCCGCCACGATGTCCCGGACCTCAGGGTCCTGGGCCAGCGCCCAGACCAATGCGTGTTCGCGGCCACCCGAGCCGATCACCAAGACCTTCACGGGCCATCAGCCTAGTGCACCTAACGCACACTCCGGACGGTGCGGCCCACGCGATGGTATGACTGCGGTTCGACCGCGCGGGACGGTCGACCCCCCGCGCCCGCTACGCCCGCTCCCCCGTCGCGTGCTACGCCGGCCTGGCCATGACGCGGCAACCACCCGATGACAGAAAGGCAACCGCCGTGCCGGATGACACCATCGACCATGATGCAACCGGAGTTGTCACCTTCGCCTACGAGATGGGGGTCCTCAAGCGACTCCGCCGAGCCGGCTGGTGGCACGTCGGCGTACGCGACCCGGAATCGGTCGCAGAGCACAGCCTCCGAGTCGCCCAGCTTGCGGCGTTGATCGCCAGCGAGGAAGGCGGAGACCCCGCTCGCGCCGCCTACCTAGGTATGTGGCATGACTCCCAGGAGACGCGCATCGGAGACATCCCGCACAGCGCCAAGCCGTACCTGGACGTCGTCGGCAACGAGCGGATCACCGAGGACCAGGTCGCGGTTCTCCCCGATGCCGCAGCCAAGAGCATCCGCGAGGCGGTCCACGAGTACGAGGCCGCGGAAACGATCGAGGCTCGGTGCGCCAAGGATGCCGATCGTCTCGAGTGCCTCATGCAGGCCGTCGAGTACGGCGAATCCGGCTACAAGCGGGTTGACGGCTGGATCGAGTCATCCCGTTCCCGGATCCAGACCCCCTTCGGCTGGCGCCTGGCTGAAGCTGCCCTTCGGACCTCACCCCTCGCCTGGCGGGAGCGCTGACGACACCTGTCGATCTGCTCCTCCGCCATTCGTGTAGTAGGAAAGACGAGAGGAGTTGTCATGACGGAGGTACTGCTTGAAGGGCTTGTGATTGGGGAGTCGGCGCGGTGGCATGACGGACGGTTCTGGTGCTCCAACTGGGGTGCACAGGAGGTCCTCGCCGTCGACGCGTCCGGTAAGCGGGAGGTGATGGCCCGCGTGCCGACGACTCTCCCGTTCTCGATCGACTGGCTGCCGGACGGCCGTCTGCTGGTGGTCTCCGGGCCGGAGGGGCTGCTGCTGCGGCAGGAGCCCTCTGGTGACCTGGTCACGCATGCGGACATGACGTCGTACGGCGGTCTGAACGAGATCGTGGTCGACGGCCGCGGCAACATCTACGTCAACGGCGGCTGCGACTTCCAGCCGGCTTCCGGTGAACGCCCGGGCTTCATCCTGCTCGTCACTCCAGACGGTTCAGTACGACAGGTGGCCGACGAACTCGCGTTTCCCAACGGCATGGTCATCACCCCGGACAACTCGACCCTGATCATCGTCGAGTCGTTCGCCGCTCAGCTGACCGCCTACGACATCTCCCCCGATGGCACCCTCTTCAACCGCCGCGTCTGGGCCCCACGCACCGGCGACGGCATCAGCATGGACGCCGATGGCGCCATCTGGGCTCCGAGCTGGTCAGACGACCAGCCGGCCTGCCAACGCGTCGCCGAAGGCGGCGAAATCCTCGAAACCATCCTCCTCGAGCACGCGTGTTTCGCCTGCGCCCTGGGCGGCGACGACGGCCGAACCCTCTACATGCTCACCGCCGACTGGCACATGCAAGAACCCTTCGACGCGAACCTCGACCGCCTCCTCGCCACCCCCACCGGCCGCCTCCTCACCCACAAAGCCCCCACCCCAAAGGCAGGCTGGCCGTGACCTAGTCGCCGCGGTGGCGGGGCGGCAGTTGGCGACGTTTGTGGGCCCAGATGATGGCTGCGGCAGTGCTCAGCAGGGCGATCGCCAGGCCGGCTGCCGCGCCTGATCCGGGGGCGTCGAAGAGATGGCCGATGAAGGCTCCGAGAGCGCCGAAGGTGATCGAGGCGGCTATCCCGAGGGACGCGGCGTCGCCACCTTCGCTCAGGTCGCGGAGGCGCTTGTCCAACGGCGTACGGCGACTGGACAGCATCAGCACCTGCGTACTGACAATTGCCGCCAGCAACAACAAGAGCAGGTAGCCGACGGTGCCCATGGCTAATAGTGCCAGTAGTAGCGAGCGTTGGCGTTCCAGGTGACCGGGACTGTGGTTCGGTTGGTGAAGGCCATGCCGAGGCCTCGGGCTAGCTCGACGGTGCGGGAGAGCTGGAGGGAGTACGGGTGCTGGTTGTCGTCCCACCACTGCTCGAACTGGGTGATGCAGGTCTGGCCGGTGAAGTACGGGTTGGAGCAGGGGTGCGGCGGGAGCCACCTCTGGAGGTGGCGGAACTTGACGGTGGTGGAGCCGTTCGGCGGCTTGATGGTGCCGGTGGCGTCCAGGCAGTAGCCGGTGGTGGGGATGTTCCACTGGACGTAGTGCTGGCGGCCGTTGGCTGACGGGATGTCCTTCATGTCGGCGCAGTTGGCGTCGCCGATCTGCTCCGAGGTGACGCGCTGGATCTGGGTGAGCGGGCGACCCGCCCCGTCGTTGTAGCCGTCCAGCAGGACCCAGTCGCCGTCGTGGATGAAGCGCTCGGCGGACTTCGGCGGCCAGGCCTTCGGGTCGCCCCAGGAGATGTCGGACTCGGTGGCGCTGAGCGGCGTCCAGGCCCACTGCCCGGCTGCGAACTGGCCTGCCCAGTACTGGCCTGCCGCCTTCTCGAACATGAGGGAGTACTGGCCGTAGTCCTCCGTGTCAGCCTTCGCACCGGAGGTGTCGGCTGATGCGGTCGCGGCGAGGCCGGCCACGGTCAGGACCGCCGCGAGGGTTGCCGCGAGCAACGCCGGTTTCGTCCGCATGGAGTTCGAGATTAATGCCGATTGGGTGCAGGTTGAGGTCCTGGTCCGTTCCACCTGAGCCGGTCTAGGCTCACGATCACGAGTCCCGCCGAGGGGGATGGGACGCTCAAAGAGGAGCTGTTCATGCCGGAGCCAGTCACCAGCACGATCGACGTACCCGGGGCGACACTGACGTACGACGTACGCGGCGAGCTCAGCAATCAGCCCGTGCTGTTGCTGATCGGGTCACCGATGGGGGCGAGCGGCTTCCCGACCCTGGCGTCGCACTTCACCGATCGGACGATCGTCACGTACGACCCCCGCGGGGTGGAGCGGAGTGTCCGCAGCGACGACGACGCCGAACTTTCCCCGGACGACCACGCCGCCGACCTGGTCACGCTGATCGAGACGCTCGACGCCGGACCGGTCGACCTCTTCGCCAGCAGCGGCGGTGCGGTCAACGCGTTGGCTCTGCTCGCTCAGCGACCCGACCTGGTCAACACCGTGGTCGCGCACGAGCCGCCGCTGGCGGGGATCCTGCCGGACGCCAAGGCGGCGACGGCGGCGGTCGAGGACATCTATCAGACGTACCAGCGTGACGGCATGGGCGCCGGGATGGCCAAGTTCATCGCGATCACCAGCTTCAAGGGCGAGGTGCCGGACGACTACACCGAGCAGCCGGCGCCCGATCCGGCGATGTTCGGCCTCCCGACCGAGGACGACGGCTCCCGCGGCGATGCCCTGATCGCGCAGAACCTCCGGGGCTGTACGTCGTACCAACCCGACTTCGATGCCCTCGCGAAGGCGAAGGACCGACTGGTGATCGCCGTCGGCGAAGAGTCTGTCGACGAGCTCGCCCACCGCGGCGGCCTGGTGGCCGCCGAACGCCTCGGCCTGACTCCAGTCATCTTCCCCAGCAATCACGGCGGCTTCCTCGGCAACGAGTACGGCATGCCCGGCAAACCAGAGGAGTTCGCCACCAAACTCCGCGAGGTCCTCCCCCGCTAGCCACCGCGGCCGGCTCATGCTGGTGCCGGTCCAGGAGCACCCACCGGCTCGGGCCTCCGCGGGCACGGGCCTCTGGCCAGCTCGGGCTCCGACGGTGCGGGGACCGACGGTAGTCGCGGGGCGCCGTACCTCACTCCACCGGGTACGGCGCCACGCCACCACCGACCTCACAGACGCCGCTCCGGGTTGCGCCTCTTTGCACGCCCCGCGTCCGCTCCGGGTCACGACCGTTGCAGCCCCGTGCCCGTGCCGGTCGTCCTCCGGCAATCGGACGCGACCGGCGCGGTGGGACGGCCCTGGGAGGAACTCGGGTGGGACGTCTGATTAGCTGGGGGGCATGACTGACAAGCCAGAGATCGACTTTCCGGACGGACCGCCGCCGGCGGAGCTGGAAATCACGGACATCACCGTCGGTGACGGCGATGAGGCCAAGGCCGGCTCGCGGGTGAACGTGCACTACGTGGGTGTCGCCCACTCGACCGGCGAGGAGTTCGACGCGTCGTACAACCGGGGCGCGCCGCTGGCCTTCCAGCTCGGCGTCGGCCAGGTCATCCAGGGCTGGGACACCGGCGTTCAGGGGATGAAGGTCGGCGGCCGGCGCAAGCTGGTCATCCCGCCGCACCTGGGGTACGGCGACCGCGGCGCGGGCGGCGCGATCAAGCCCGGCGAGACCCTGATCTTCGTCGTGGACCTGGTCAGCGTCAGCTGACCGATTAGCGTCGGGTGACACTTCGTCCTCGACCCCGGGTCAGCGTCGGCTAACTCTTCTTCGTTGATCTGGGTCGGCGCCAGACCGCAGTACTGCTCGACCGCACGGCTCTCGCTGAGCGCACCATCGATCCGCTCAGCGCGAGCCGCGGCGGGTATCTGTCCCGGGACCCCCGCGATCCGCCACAATGGCGAGCATCGCGGGGGTCCTTCCCGTAGTTGTACTCATCCGCCTCGCCCAGCGGCCGGTTTGACTGGGAGGCATGACGACGATGGTTGCCACCACGGTTCCCACCGCACGGGTGAACTGGGTGCGGTACGCCGCCCTGGCCGCGAAGATCCTGCTCTTCGCTTTGTTGCTGACGGCCCTGATCTGGCCGGACCTGAGCGGTATCAAGGGCAAGGCGTCGACCGCGCGGCTGATCGTCTACCCGCTTGGCGCGATGGTGCTGCCGCTGTGGTGGTGGGCGTACGGCCGGACGCGCAGCAAACTGCACCGCGGCTTCCCCTGGCACGCCGACCTGCTGATGACCCTGCCCTGGCTGATCGACCTGATCGGCAACCGGCTCAACCTCTTCGACACGGTGACCTGGTGGGACGACGCGATGCATTTCATCCTCTGGGGCCTGCTCACCGCCGGCGTCCTGCTGGCTTTCGCACCCCCAGGCCTCTCGCGCGGGCTCACGGCTTTCGTCGCACTCGGGTTCGGCGCGACCGCCGCGGTGGTGTGGGAGATCGGTGAGTACTTCGCCTTCATCCGCTCCTCCCCCGAACTCCAAACCGCCTACACCGACACCCTCGGCGACCTCGGCCTCGGCACCCTGGGTGCCCTCCTCGCCGGCCTGATCCTCTACCAGACCCGCCGCACTGCGCGCGGGTAAGCACCGGCCGGAGTCTGGACCCAGCCGTGTGCGACGGTGCTTGGGTGGATGTCACGGTGGTGGGGAGCGGTGATGCGTTTGGGTCAGGTGGGCGGTTTCAGACCTGTATCGCGGTGGCGGTGGACGACGTACCGCGCGTGCTGGTCGACTGCGGCGCGACGAGCCTGACCGCGCTGCGCGGACAACAGTTCGATCCCAACGAGATCGAGACGATCGTCATCACACATCTGCACGGCGATCACTTCGGCGGGCTGCCGTTCTTCATCCTCGATGGGCAGTTCCGTCGGCGCAGCCGCGACCTGACGGTTGTCGGTCCGCCAGGCACGCGCGAACGCCTCACCACCGCGATGGAGACGCTCTACCCCGGGTCATCCCAAGTCCAGCGCCGCTTCGAGGTGCACGTACTCGAGCACGCGGACGGCCAGTCGCGTGAGCTCGGCGATCTCCGCATCACGCCGTACGAGGTCCGCCACGCGTCCGGCGCTCCGGCGTACGCCGTACAACTGCAAACACCCGCTGGTTCGCTGGCCTGTTCAGGCGACACCGAGTGGACCGAGGCGCTCCTCGACGCAGCCGACGACGTGGACCTCTTCCTCTGCGAGGGCTACAGCCCGACACCCATCCGCTGGCACCTGGACCTCGAGACGCTCGCCCAACACCGCAACCGCTTCACCTGCCGCGACCTGGTCCTCACCCACTTGTCCCCCACAGCCCTGGCCGCCGACCTCACCAACTGGAAGGTCGCGTACGACGGCCTGCGACTGACCGTCTAGCGGTCGCTCGGGCGACAGATGCCGTTGGCAGCAGCACTTGCGGCCAAGGCTTGAGCAGCCGGGCTGACACCAACCGAGGCCGCACCCGACGCAGCACCGGAGCCCGCAGCACCGCCGGACCCAGAGGCCGAGGCAACAGTGGCGTTGGCGTTGGGCAGGTCTTGGGGCCGGTCAGTCCGGGTGGTGTGGCGGCCGAGCGGGACGACCATCGGGGTACCTGCGACCGGGTCAGGGATGACCTTCACGGCCAGGCCGAAGATGTCTTGGACGACTTCCTCGGTGATGACCTCGCGCGGGTTGCCCTCGCAGACGATCGCGCCGTCCTTCATCGCGATCAGGTGATCCCCGAACCGGCAGGCCTGGTTGAGATCGTGCAGCACCAGCACGATCGTCCGCTCCTGCTGCTTGTTCAGGTCGACCAGCAGATCGAGTACTTCGAACTGGTGCGTCAGATCGAGGAACGTCGTCGGCTCGTCCAGCAGCAGGATGTCGGTCTCCTGCGCGAGCGCCATCGCGATCCACACCCGCTGCCGCTGTCCGCCGGAGAGCTCGTCGATCGGCCGCTCGGCGATCGAGAGCACGTCAGTCGACGTCATCGCGGCCGCGACCGCTTCGTCGTCGGTCTTGGTCCACTGCCGGATCCACCGCGTGCGCGGGTAACGCCCGCGCCCGACCAGGTCGGCGACCGTGATCCCCTCCGGCGCGGTCGGTGACTGCGGCAACAGACCCAGCTTGGTGGCGACCTCGCGGGTCGGGATCGACTGGATGCTCCTGCCGTCCAGCAGGACGGTGCCGCGCGAGGGCTTGAGCAGCCGGGCCAGCGTCTTCAGCAGGGTCGACTTGCCGCACGCGTTGGCGCCGACGATGACCGTGATCTTCCCGGTCGGGATCCGCACCGACAGGTCGTGGATGATCTCCCGCTGGTCGTAGCCGACCGCGAGGCCGTCAGCAGCCAAGCTGTGCAAGATCTCGGAATCCACAGAGTTCTCCATCTCTCAGCCACCACTCCCGACTCGGTTGGCCCGGGCCAGCAGGAAGATCAGGTACGGCGCTCCGACCAAGCCGGTCACCACCCCGACCGGCAACTGCGTATCGCCGAACGCGTGCTGCGCGATCAGATCCGACAACGCCACCACCAGCGCCCCGATCAAAGCGGACGCGATCATCGCCGGCCCGGGCGACCGGGTCAGCCGTCGCGCGATCGGCGGCCCGACGAACGCGACGAACCCAATCGGCCCGGCCGCGGCCGTCGCGACCGCCGCGAGCAGTACGCCGATCACGATCAGCCCCAGCCGTGAGCTCTCCACCCGCAACCCGAGCCCGTACGCCGTCTCGTCGCCGAGCTGCAGGATCCGCAGCCGGTGAATCAGGAACACCATCAGCGGAGTCAGCACCGCCAGGGTGATCCCCATCGACCGGACGTTCGACCAGTCCCGCCCGTTCAGGCTGCCGGTCAGCCAGATCAGCGCCTGCTGGGCGATCTCGACCCGTGCCTTGGTCAACAGGTACGACGTGATGCTGGTGGCGATCGCACCGATCCCGATCCCGATCAGGATCAGCCGGTAACTCGACACCCCTTGTCGCCAGGCCAGCACGTACATGAGGAACGCGGTCAGCACCGCCCCGGCGATCGCGAAGATCGACACCGCGACCCCGGTCAGGCCCAGCGTGATGATCGCGAACACGGCGAACGCGCTGGCGCCGTACGTGACTCCGATGATGTCGGGGCTGGCGAGCGGGTTGCGGGCGATGCTCTGGAAGATCGCGCCGGACATGCCCAGCGCGGCACCGACCATCAGGCCGGTGAGTGCCCTGGGCAACCGCAGCCGGTTGACGATGAAGTCGGTCGCCCGGTCGCCGCCGCCGAACAGCGTCTTCACCACGTCGATGACCGGGATCTTGAAGTCGCCGAGTGACAGCGACACACAGAAGGCCGCGAACACGAGCACGGCGAGTACCACGATCACGGCGAGCGAACGAGCCTGCCGGACCGCCCGGGCCCGGGTGATGATCTGAACTGCCTCAGCCGTCGTCGCCATCAGAGGTCCGCCAGCTTCCGCCGCCGGACCAGCGCGATGAAGAACGGCGCACCGATCACCGCGGTGACGATCCCGACCTGCAGTTCACCGGGCTGGGCGACGACCCGGCCGAGGACGTCGGCGCCGAGCAGCAGGATCGGGGCGAGCACCATCGAGTACGGCAGGATCCAGCGATAGTCCGGACCGGTCACGAGCCGCGCCACGTGCGGAATCGTCAGTCCGATGAAACCGATCGGTCCCGCGGCCGCGGTGGCAGCTCCACAGAGCAGTACGACGACCACCGCGACGAACAATCTGGCCAGCCCGACCCGCTGGCCGAGCGACTTGGCCACCTCGTCACCCAGTGAGAGAGCGTTGAGCACCCGTCCGGAGACCAGCGCGAGCACGATCCCGATCAGGATGAACGGCGCGACCTGCGTCGCGATGTCCGACCCGCGACCGGCCAGCGATCCGACCGCCCAGAACCGGAACTGGTCGAAGGTGTCGACGTCACCGATCAGCAGCGCCGTGGTGAGTGATCCGAGCATCGCCGTCATCGCCGCACCGGCCAGCGCCAGTTTCACCGGGGTCACCCCCTCACGGCCGAGCGACCCGAGCAGATACACCGCGATCGATGCGGCGGCCGCGCCGGCAAACGCCAGCCAGACGTACGACGTCAGGCTGGACATGCTGAACCAATAGATGCCTGCGACAACGAAAAGGGCGGCGCCGCCGTTGACTCCGAGGATGCCGGGGTCGGCCAGCGGGTTCCGGGTGACACCCTGCATCAGTGCGCCGGACAGCCCCAGCGCGGCGCCGACCAGCAGACCGATCACGGTCCGCGGTACGCGCAGTGAGCGGATGATCACGTGATCGGTATCCGCGTCGTTGTAGTGGCGTAAGGCATCGAACACGGTCGACAGCGGGATCTGCTTCGAACCCACCGCGATGCTGAGCAACGTCATCAGCACCAGCACGGCGATACAGCCGAAGAGCCCGAGGAACAGCGTGACCCGCCGGGTCCGCCGCGGGCGCGACGGGGCAGCGACGTCCGGACCTGTGGATTCGGCCACAGCAGTGGGCGGGGGCATTGGACTTTGGGATCCTCTTAGGTAAGGCTAACCTCTAGACGCCTCAGAATAACCCGGCCATCCACGGGTCCGCATCTGAGCCTCCCCTGCAAGGTTTATGGAGAAACAGCATGACGACTGTGCTCGAGCGGCCGATCGTGTTCGACTCGGCCCTGGCCACCGTGGCGGCGGTCGACGACCTCAGCCCGCACCTGCGTCGCGTGACCTTCGTCGCACCGCGGATCGCGGAGGCGGTGACGGCCGGACCGGACCAGCGGATCAAGGTGCTGCTCTCGCCGCCCGACGGTAGTGAGCTCAAGCTCCCGGCCGGCCCGGACTGGTACACCGAGTGGTGCGCGCAGCCGGCCGAGGAGCGTTTCATCATGCGGACGTACACGATCCGGGCGCTCCGTCCCGAGGTCGCCGAGATGGACATCGAGTTCGTCCTGCACGGCGTCAACGGACCCGCCTCGGCCTGGGTGAGCGAGGCACAGGTGGGCGACCAGCTCGGCCTGATCCTGCCGTTCGCGGTCGACACCTCCAGCACCAAGGGCCTGCTGCACTCCGGCGTTGGCTACGTCCCGCCGGCCACCAGCATCCGCCGGGTGCTCGTCGCCGACGAGACCGCCTTGCCCGCGCTCGCCGGGATCCTCGAGCAACTGCCGGCCACCGCCCACGCGAACGTCTTCGTCGAGGTTCCGGATCTCCGCGACATACGTCCCCTGCCGACGCCGGGCACCGCCGACATCACCTGGATCGCGCCCACCTCCGACGGCCCGAAGTCGTTGCTCGAGGCACTCAAAGCCGCCGATCTCCCGTACGGCGCCGACTACGCCTGGGTGGCCGGCGAGTCGTCGATGATCAAGTCGGTACGCCGCCATCTGGTCAACGCGGCCGGGATGCCGAAGAGCGCGATCTCCTTCCAGGGCTACTGGAAACGCGGCGAAGCGCAGATCTGACCGACTAACCGACGTACTGCGGCCGGGGAGCTCCACGCTCCCCAGCCGCAGGTTTGTCAGGACGGGTTCTCGGCGTGAGTCAGGGTCTCCCAAGCCACGAAGAGGTTGTTGGAGCCGGCCGGTCGGCGGAACTCCGTCAGGGCCTGGGTGTTCGTCATCGCGATCCCGAGCCGTGTGTGCAGGGCGTTGTAGCCGACTTCGGTGATCGGGCCGAGCCCGCGATGGATCGAGCCGTCGCACAGCCAGGACGGGACCGGCTCGAGGTTGCGTTCCCAGCGGGACTGGAAGCCGAGCGCGTGCCGCAGCCGCTCACCGAACTCCGGGTAGAGGTCGATGCCCTGGATCCGCGATGTCTCCAGCACGTGCGAGATCGACGAGATGCCGTACCCGGTGTGGGTGAAGTCGCGGCAGGTCTCCTGCGTCAGCCCGTTGACGAAGGTGTCCTGGCCCTGCCAGTACGCGATGATCTTCTCGCGGGTGTTGAGGTTCTGGCTCGGCTTCGTCTTCGGCAGCGGGCCGTCCGACTCGAGGTAGACGAAGGCCGGGACCCGGACCCGGTAGAGCGAGATCGCCTTGTCGTACACGGTCTTGTCGTCGAGGAACACGCCGATGCCCTGGATCGCCTCGGTCATGCTCAACTCCCAGTTCCCGTTGGAGTTCGAGCCGTTGATGATCTCGGGCAGGTAGACGTTGCGCAGCATGGTGGCGAACCGGCCGGCGTTCGGCCAGTTTCCGTACGCATGCTTGATGATCTCGGCCGCCTTCGGCCACGACGAGGCCGACCACGCGGTCTGCAGCGGCGCGTTGCTGTTGGTGTGGTCGCGGATGGTCGCCGACCAGGCGTCCATCAGCTGGATCGCCTTCTGTGCATAGCGATCGTCGCGGGTGATGTACCACAGCAGCGCGTCGGTGTACGCCGCGATCGCATCCTCACGCTCGTCGGTGCAGCCGTAGTTCGGGTTCGAGTACGAGCCGCATTCGACCACCGCACGCGGCGTCGGCGTCCGGGTCAGCGACCCGTACTTGCTGTTCTTCGCCTGGTTGAAGGCGTTCGTCCACGGTTGCGCACCGGCCTGCACCTTGGCCCGGACGAAGTCCAGCTGCGCCCGGCTCACCCCCACACCGGGATGAGTGAACACGGCCGGCGCTTGCGGAACCATCACCGCTGCCTTCGGGGCGGCGACTGCTGGGCTGCTGAGGGCCCCGGCAACCAGCGCGGCACACGCGGCAGCCAAGACCAAGGGGTTCTTTCGCATGGGCGGATGTCCTGTTCTTCGGGGCGGTAGGACACTGCGATCCCCCGAGTGCCCAAGGCACTAGCGCAGGGTCTTTGCGAAAGTTTGACGACGGACGGTGAGCACGTCAATATCCAGCAGGTACGAAATTCACAATGGAACAACCCGTGAGTTTGTCCCATTTCCTGCGGAACAAAGTCAGGTCCTGTCCCATGAACGACGCCAGTTCCTGACCGTCGGACCCGCAGCCATGGCCGCCCGGCACTACCCTCTGTAGCGAGCGCGCCAGCTCCGGCGACCCGGGCGGCTTCAGCGCGCGTGGGTCGCCAACTCGCCGGAGCGGACACCCGCCGCGTCCAGCAGCGCGGCCGCGGTGGTGACGCCGATACCGCCCAAGGTCTGAGCGCGGACGACGGCGCGGGCGCTGGCGCCGTCGAAGATCATCGTCAGCTGGATCGCGAGCGTGCCCGGATCCTCCGCACCCGCCTTGACCAGCTCCCGATGGAAGAAGTCGGTCAGCTGCTGCTTGAAGTGCCGGGCGACCACCGAGCCCGGGTGCTCCGGGTTCTTCAGCTCGACCGCCGTACTCACATAGGGACAGCCGAGGTAATTGCCCTCCGCAACCATCCGGTCCTGCCGCTCGAACACCGCGAGGATCCGGTCCCGGGCCGGCCGGTCGTCGTCCGTGCCCGGGTACAGCAGTGTCTGGTACGACGGGCCGCGGCTGGCCAGGCTCTCCGCGATCAACTCGTCCTTGGAGCGGAACAGCTGGTACATCGACTTCTTCGACACCCCGGCCGCTTTGCAGAGCGCGTCCACACCGATGTTGACGCCGTCGCGGTAGAAGAGTTCACCCGCGGCGTCCAGGAGCCGCTCGCGGGGTGTCGCCGAGGTGGTCATGCAACGAGCGTACCGGTTGGATTTGCATAAGGAAACCGATCGGTTTACGCTGTGGAAACAGATCGGTTTCTAGCACAGGAGTTCAGATGACCACACTCGAAGGCGCCGTCGTCCTCGTCACCGGCGGGCAGCGCGGGATCGGCAAGGCGATCGTCGAGGACCTGCTGGACCGGGGAGTCGCGAAGGTCTACGCCACCGCCCGCGACCCCAAGCCGAGCAGCGATCCCCGCGTCGTACCGCTGCCGCTCGAGATCGCCGACCAGGCCTCGATCGACGCGCTGGTCGCGGCCGTGCCGGACGTCACCATCCTCATCAACAACGCCGGCGCGAGCTCGCCGGACACCTACCTGGACACCCCGATCGAGGACGTCCGCGCTGTCTTCGAGGCCAACTTCTTCGGTCCGCTCAACCTGACCCAGGCGCTGGTCCCGGTGATCGAGCGCAACGGCGGCGGCCACATCCTGAACGCGCACTCGGCGCTGTCCTGGGTCGCCCTGCACGGCGCCTACGCGGCGACGAAAGCCGCGTTCTGGCTGCAGTCCAACGCCATCCGGCTCGAGCTGCTCGGTCGCGGCATCGGCGTCACCGGCCTGCACATGGGGTACGTCGACACCGACATGGTGACCGCGGTCACCGCACCCAAGTCCCGCCCGGAGGACATCGCCAAGCAGGCCCTCGACGGCATCGAGGCCGGAGCGCACGAGGTGCTCGCCGACGACACCGCCCGCGGCGCCAAGGCCGGCGTGTCCCAGGACCTCACCGCCACCTATCCGCAACTCGTCAACTGATCGACACGCGGCCGACAACTTTCGGTAAGGACTCTGCGTAAACTGGAAGCGATGATCGACGTCCTCGCCGTAATCCGCCCCGAAGATGCCGTCACCGATTTCCTGTCCGTCCTGGACCCGTCTCACGGCCGTGAGGTCCACCTGCTTGCCGCCGAGCGCGGCGCCTACCTGAAGCTGCCCGCCGGTGTTCCGCTGGAAGGGCGTCTCGCGGCGATCGCGGCACTGCACGCCAGTTCCGGCGAGAGCGACAAGCCGTTCTCTCCGGCGACCGCGGCCGCCGCGATCGTCCGCGAAGCCGGCGCCATTCCGTTCACGGTCTGGACCCACCACCCGTCGGACACCCGGACCATCCACGGCCGTTGGGCCCTCGACATCGCGGCGGCGGTCGGGGGCCCGGTCCGGCAAACCCTGCCGGTCGGCGCGCCCGTTGTTCTCGATCCGGTCGAGGTCGCGGCGTCGCCGTACGAGCAGGAACGCGTGGACTCGACGGTCGAGTGGGTACGGCGGCACCTGGATCCGATCGCGGGCCGGGTGATCGAGGTGGGAGCGCACGAAGGTGCGTTGACCCGACGACTGCTGGCTGACGGGTACTCCGTCGACGCGACCGAGCCGAACGAACTCCTCCTCGAGCGACTGCGCTCGAACGTCGCGGGCGACGTACGCATCCATCCGCACAGCTTCGAGGATCTGGCCACCACGGCCCGGCTGACCGGGTCGGCGTACCTGCTGATCGAGGTCCTGTACTACGGCCAGGACCTCAGCCTGCTCGATCGGTTCCCGACCGACCACCTGTTCGTCGCGATGGAAGCCGGTGAGCTGGCCCGGCAGGTCTGGCCGCCCGCGTGGTCGGTCGAGGAGGAGATCGAGCTCGTCGCGCCACGGCTCGAAGAGCTCGCCAGCGCGCTTCTGCGCAAACGCGGCAGCCGCGGCGTTCTCCTCCGGCGCCGCTGACTCAGTTGCCTGCAGCAACCTTCCGGCTGGCGTAGAGGTCGCGGTCGCGGGTGTACTCGATCGTGGCGGCGATGCCGTCGGCGACCTCGGCGGAGTACTCGCGCTCGACGATGTGCAGGGCCAGGTCGATACCGGCGGTGATGCCGCCGGCGGTGACCAGATCGCCGTCGTCGACGACCCGGTTCTTCTTCACGTCCGCACCGAACTCCTCCAGCTCGGCCCAGGCGTTGCGGTTCGTGGTCACCGCCCGCCCCTTCACCAGACCGGCTTCGGCCAGCAACATCGACCCGGTGCAGACGGAGCTGATGAAGCGGAGCTGCGGCGCGAGCTCGGCGATCCGTGCCGTCATCACACCGCGCCGCGCCTCACCCCAGGAACCCTTCTCGGCCCGGTTCAGCCAGCCGCCACCCGGTACGAACAGCGCGTCCGGCGTGCCGAGTCCTTCCGGCGCCTTGAACTGCAGGCCGTTCAGCCCGGTCACCTCGAGCGGCCCGTCCAGCCCGACCAACGCCAGCTCCAGCTCCGTCCGCTTGGCCGCGTGACTCCACACCTCGAACGGACCCATCAGATCCATCTCGTCCAGCCCGTCGAACACCAGCATCTCGATTCGCATGGCTTCAACCCAACCGGCCTGTGCGCTGGACCACCAGTGACCGACCGGACGCCGTTCGCAAGGATCTGGCCACCCGAATCAGCCCAGTACGTCGGTGGCCTTGTGGGTGCGGTCGACACCTTCGACGAGCATCGCGACGCCGTCGGAGTTGTCGGTCCGCAGGTGCAGGATCTCGCGGTACGCCGGTGAGTCGTACCAGCCGCGGGCGTGGTCGTAGTCGGGGAACTCGATCACGATCAGCGCGCCGTCCCAGGTGCCCTCGATGTACTCCGGCTGCCCGCCGTGCACGATGAAGTGACCGTCGTACGGCGCCAGCGTCGCGTCGATGCGTTCGAGGTACTCCGTGATGCCCGCGCCGAGGCGGACGTTGCGCAGGTTGGCGATCGCGTAATGCTTCATGGCTGGGGCTCCTCTGTTCGGGTGCCCCCAGCCTCCGGCACTGGGTGAATCCAGACGATTACCTCAGACGTCATCACGGCCGATTGGTCTGCTGCCGACGTACCGTAGATGGCATGTCAGTGACAGGGGGTCCTCCTTCCTCACCGGTGGAGGAGGTGGAGGAGCGGGTCGGGCCGTACCGGTTGATCCGGCGGCTCGGTCAGGGCGGCATGGGTGTCGTCTACCTGGCCGAAGGATCCGAGCACCAGGAGGTCGCGCTCAAGGTGCTGCGGCCGCACGTCGCGCACGACCCGATCGCACGCGCCCGGTTGCAGCGCGAAGCGACCACACTGCAGAAAGTGAGCCACCCCGGTGTGGCCGGCATCCTCGACCACGACCTGGAAGGCGACCAGCCGTACTTGGTGACGCGGTTCGTGCCAGGCCGACCGCTGGACGAGCAGGTGGACGAGCGGGGACCGCTGACACCGCGGAAGTGGTTGCCTGTGGCCGGGTGCCTGGCAGAGTCGCTGCAGGCGATCCACCAGGCCGGGGTGATCCACCGCGACCTCAAGCCGGGCAACGTGATGATGTGCAACGGCAGGCCGGTGATGATCGACTTCGGCATCGCCCAGGCCGCTGACGACCTGCGACTCACCCAGACCGGTCTGGTCATCGGTACGCCGGGCTACCTGGCACCCGAGCTCATCGAGGGCGAGACGGTGTCGGAGTCGGCCGACTGGTGGGGCTGGGCGGCCACTGTGACGTTCGCGGCGACTGGCCGGCGCCCGTTCGGCAAGGGACCGTTCGAGGCCGTGCTGCACCGGGTGCACACCGGTCAGGCCGACCTCGACGGGCTGGACCCGCGGCTGAAGTCACTGCTCGCCGCGGCGCTCGCTCCGGACCGGCGCGACCGCCCGACCCAGGACGAGATCATGACCGGGCTCAACCGGTACGCCGAGGGTCGGGACGCGTTGCCACCGCGTGAGAAGCCCACGGTGCTGGTCGCTCCGCCGACCATTCAGCTCAACCCGCCAACGGCTCAGATGACCCGGGTCATGCCGGAGGAGAACGGCTCAGATTCAGGCTCAGGCTCGGGGGAGCCATCGCCGGCAGAGGTGGCGCAGCTCGTTCCCTCGGTCATCCCGCCGCTGGCTGCCTTCGCACCGATCCGGGACAAGATCCGCGACGCTGCGGCGGCTCGCAAGGCTGCGGCCGCCGCTGGTGCTGGCGCTGGTGCGGCAGGTGCTGGCGCGGCTGGTGCTGGCGCTGCGCTTGGTGGCGCCGGGGCCGCGGTGGGCGCTGGTGGGGCACTTGGCCCGGCCGGTTATGCCGCCGGCAGTCACCCTGCGACCTACAGCCCGGCGCCGAACGCGGCTGCACCTGCTGCGATGCCGCTGCCGTACCAGGCCTCTCCCGGCTACGGTCAGCCGACTTCGCCGTACCAGAGTCAACTGCCTGCGCCGTACCAGAGCCCGACTCCGGCGCCGTACCAGGCTCAGCCGCCCGCGCCGTATCAGCAGGCCCAGCCGCCGCAGCAACAGGAGCGCAGGGACGGCTCGCCGTACCAGGCGAATCCGTACGACGGGAAGCCGCAGCGGGCTCCCGCCACCGGCAAGCGCACTGCTGTGGTCGTGGGCCTCATGGTGGCGCTGACCGGTCTCGTCGCGCTCTACCCGGGTCTTGGCTCACTCGTGGCAGTCGTGCTGTTCGTGATCGCGCGTACTGTCGACCGCTCCAGCACCGCACTGATGCGACGTCGTCAGATGCGCGGCCGATCCGGTCGCTCCGACGGTGTGGTCGCCGCAGCCTCCACACCACTGCAGCTCGTCATGGCGGCTCTGATCACCCTGCCGTGCCTGATCCTGCCGCTCCTGACCGGAGTCGTCGTCGGAGGCATCGTCACCGGAGTACTCGCCACCGCCCAGGGCCTCGAATGGCAGCCACTCTCAGCCGTCGGCTTCGGCAGTGCGGCACTCACCGCCCTCTTCTTCGCCTGGTGGGGCCCCGGCGGTACGTCGCTCCGCCGCGGAGCCCACATCGCCGCCCGCAACGCGTTCCGCCCCCACTGGCTGTCGGCAACAGTCGCCGCCGCACTCCTGGCCCTAGGCGCCGCCGCCTTCTACAGCGCCACCCAGGGCGACGGCTCCACCTGGGCCCGCACCCCGATCCAAACCCCCGACCTCAACAACCGCCCCACCCTCGACGACCTCCGAGAAGCCCCCTTCATCCGAGACCTCCCCTTCATCGGCCGCTGAAGGCGAGCCTGGTCAGAGCGAGATGATCGGCACCTTCCACCGGGTGTTGCCGCGCCACGCACCAGTACGCGCCGCCTCTGCCAGATGCGCGATGTCCCCGCGATCCGAGGTCACACAGGTTGCCGCCGACTCGAAGCAGCACGCCACGACCTGCGCATCAACGACGTCGGCGCGATCGGCGACGGCCAGCAACTCACCGACCCTGGTCGCAAGGTCCTGAGTGAGTGGTACGACGTCGCACCCGTCGATGAGCCGCCGAAGGCCGCGCTGCTTGTGACCTCGCCAGACCTGGGCCAGCGCCGCAGCGGGAACGCTCGGCTCAATGCCGCGCATCAGCGCTCGTAGGTGAATCGCCCACAGCCGGGGGTCGTCTCGCTCGGCGGCGATCAGCGCACCGGCGTCATAGACCAACTGCGTCACGCGTTCGAACTCCCACCCGAGTCCGCCACCTCGTCGTCAGCCGCTTCACGCTGAGCGTCCGCCAGTGCTCGGTCCGCCCAATCGAGCTGGTCCGCGGTCAGTGCGCCGTGCTCGGACTCCCAGTCCGACACTGCCTGCAAACCTCGGTACAGCCGCTCGCTCTTGGCCACCAACTCGTTCACGTAGGCCGAGGGTGTCGTCTCCGCCTCGCGAGCTCGCCGTTCGACGGCTGCCCAGAGGTCCTCGTCGAAGGACAGGGTCTTCTTCTTCACCGCCATACCGTCATGGTATGACCGCGGTATGACCAAAGCAAACCACCCGGGTGAAGCTACCCAGGTGGTCGGCTTGGGTGCTGTCAGAGCTGGACGATTTGGGAGCGTTCGGGGCCTACGCCGATGGCGGAGATGCGGGCGCCGCTGAGGGACTCGACGGCGCGGACGTAGGTTTGGGCTTCCTTCGGGAGGTCTTCGAAGCTGCGGCAGCCGGTGATGTCGTCGGACCAGCCGTCGAACTCCTCGTAGACCGGGGTGGCGTGGTGGAAGTCGGTCTGGGTCATCGGCATCTCGTCGTGCCGGACGCCGCCGACGTCGTACGCGACGCAGACCGGGATCGTCTCGCGACCGGTCAGGGTGTCCAGCTTGGTGAGGACGAAGTCGGAGACGCCGTTGACACGGGCGGCGTACCGGGCGATGACCGCGTCGTACCAGCCACACCGGCGCGGCCGGCCGGTCGTCGTACCGAACTCCGCGCCCTGCTGGCGCAGCCACTCACCGTCCGCGTCCAGCAGCTCGGTCGGGAACGGGCCCTCGCCGACGCGAGTCGTGTAGGCCTTGACGACCGCCATCACGCGGTCGATGCGGGTCGGCGGGATGCCGGAGCCCGTGCAGGCGCCCGCGGAGATCGCGTTGGAGGAGGTGACGAAGGGGTAGGTGCCGTGGTCGACGTCCAGCAGGGTCGCCTGGCCGGCCTCCATCAGCACGGTCTTGCCTTCGTCGAGCGCCTTGTTCAGCAGCAGGCTCGTGTCGGCCACCATCGGCCGGAGGCGTTCGGCGTACCCGAGCAGCTCGTCCATCACCTCGGCGATCTCGACCGCGCGGCGGTTGTAGACCTTCACCAGCAGCTGGTTCTTCTGCTCCAGCGCGCCGGTCACCTTCTGCTCGAGGATCTTCTCGTCGTACAGGTCCTGGACCCGGATACCGATCCGGTTCATCTTGTCCGCGTACGTCGGCCCGATCCCGCGACCCGTGGTCCCGATCCGGCGACTGCCGAGGAACCGCTCGGTCACCTTGTCCAGGGTCCGGTTGTACGGCGGAATCAGATGAGCGCTCGCGCTGACCACGAGCCGGGACGTGTCGACGCCACGGGCCTGCAGTGCGTCGAGCTCCTCGAACAGCACACTGAGGTCGACCACGACCCCGTTGCCGATCACCGGGGTGACACCCGGGGTGAGGATCCCGCTCGGCAGCAGGTGCAGTGCGTACTTCTCGGTCCCGATCACGACCGTGTGACCGGCGTTGTTGCCGCCGTTGAACTTCACCACATAGTCGATGACCTCGCCCGTGTTGCCGAGCAGATCGGTCGCCTTGCCTTTGCCCTCATCGCCCCACTGGGCGCCGACGAGCACGATTGCGGGCATCTCAGCCCTCCTCTTCACGCGCCGGCCGACCGCCTCACGACTCCACGACAGCCCGACGCTGGAAACGGTGAAGCCCGGAGACGTTCACCGGACATTCATCCGGCAACGCATCCAGGCTCTTGCGACCAAAGCCTACCGGAACCGGGTCCACCCGGACGTTCACCGTCCACAGGCCTGAAACGGTCACTTGAAGTAGGTGTTTCATCACCTAACGGGTTGCCATTTTCCGTGATCGCATGCACACTCTTAGTCAGCGGCCCGCCGAAACTGCCGCAGGGGACGGTTCCGGCGGGCCGCTGTCTCGTTCTCTGACGAGAACAGTCTCGTTTCCGAGGCGCAGTCTCTCCATCCTCGCGGGCGACGACTGTCCCTTTCCCCGTCGGTAGTTCGTCGTGCCGTCAGGCGCTGTCTCGTCCGACGCGTACCACCAGGCAGGCCGGCTGCACCACGAAGCGCAGCCGGCCTGCCTCGGTGAGCACGTCACCGTCGACCTCGCACAGCTGTGGCGGGTCGACTCGCACCGTGAGGTCACGGCCCCGATCACGCTGGAGCGACGGTCCGTCGCCCCGGTCGGCCAGCACCCGCGTGGCCACCCCGATCCACTCGGTCAGGCTCTCGGGGCTGACCGTCGCCACGTCCAGCCGGGCATCATCGACCTCGGCATCGGGCAGCAGCACCATGCCGCCGGTGAGCTCGCCGCAGTTGCCGACCACGACCGTGCGGGCCTGGCCGGTGGCCGCGGTGCGCCCATCCACCACCAGGTCGAGCGCGAACGGGTCGTCGGTCAGGTGCGTGCCGCCGCTGGCGACGTACGCCGCCCAGCCGGCCTTGTCCTTCACGCCCTCGGGCGCGTCATTCATGATCTGGGCGTCGAAACCGACCCCAGCCATGACGGTGAAGCAGTGGACGTTGTCCGCGCCAGTGCGCAGGTCACCAGCGCGCTGGCTCTCGTCTGGCTCGACGACCAACCATCCGACGTCGATCGTGCGGTCCTGGCCGGAGAAGGCCGCGGCGGCCGCGGCGGCCAGGGAGTCGATCGGGAGGCCGAGGTTGCGGGCCAACAGGTTCCCGGTACCGCCTGGAAGGAGACCCAGCGCGACGCCGGTGCCGACGAGCTCCTGCGCCACCGCCCGGACGGTCCCGTCGCCCCCGAGGGCGCACACCAGACCGGCGCCGCCGCGAACGGCCTCGCGCGTCTGGCCGAAGCCGGGATCGTCCTCGGTCGTCTCGACCAGCGTCGGCGCCTCGAGGCCCGCCGCGGCAGCCGCCTCCTGGAGAACCTCGCGCACGTCGGCGAGGTCGACCTTCGTCGGGTTGACGACGACGACGACCTCAGGACCCTTAGCCTCCACCCGCGTACTGTTGCACGGCGCCTGCGTGGCTTACCAGCGGCGGTGGCTGGGTACACGTAGGCGAGGGAGAACATCATGAACAGCAGCGGTAATCGGCCCGGCGGGGGAAGCGACTCGGCGAAGAAGGCCGCAGCCAGGGCCGGTGACAGTCCCGTGGTCGAGTGGGGGGCTCGCCTCGGCTACGGCGCCAGCGGCGTCCTGCACCTGCTGCTCGCATACCTGACCGTACAGATCGCTCGCGGCGGCGGCGGAGAGGAGGCGAGCCAGTCGGGGGCGCTGGCGACACTCGCCGAGGAGCCGTTGGGACAGGGCCTGCTCTGGGTGATCGCGGCTGGGTTCACCCTGCTCGCCCTCTGGCAGCTCACCGAGCTCGTCACCCGGCGCGAGGCGTCCGACAAGGCGAAGGCCGGCGGCAAGCTCGTGCTGTACAGCGCGCTCGCCTGGATGTCCTTCACGTTCGCCTCGGGCGGTCGTACGTCGAGCAACCAGCAGACCAAGGAATTCACGGTAACCCTGATGGAGGCACCGGGTGGCCGGGTGCTCGTCGGTCTGGTCGGCGCCGCCATCATCGGCATCGCCGCCTACCACGTGGACAAGGGCTGGCGGGAACGGTTCCTCGGGGACCTGCAGGAGCACCCGGGTCGGTGGGTGGTCATCGCCGCCAAGGTCGGCTACATCGGCAAGGGCATCGCGCTCGCGGCCGTGGGCATCCTCTTCATCACGGCCGCGATCCAGCAGCGGGCGGGCAAGGTCACCGGCCTGGACGGGGCGCTCCGATCGATGCTGGACCTGCCCGCCGGCACGTTCATCCTGCTCGGCGTCGCGCTCGGCCTGGCGGCGTACGGCGTGTACTCCTTCGCGCGTGCCCGCTACGCGCGCGTTTGATCCTCCGCCTTGCCGCGACGCAGCCAGCACCAGGCGAGCAGGGCCGCGACCAAGCCGTTGACGATGGCCACCACCACGTCGCTGACGAGGTGCATGCCCCGGTAGAGCCGCGCCGTCGCGACGAGGAACGGGATCGCCAGGCACACGCCGACCACTACGCTGCGGAGCACCGGGTTCGTGATCCGCAGGGCCATCAGCCCGAGCGTGAAGTACAGCGCGGTCGCGGCACCGGTGTGCCCGCTCGGGAAGCTGGAGGTCGGCGCCGAGTTGTCCAGCTTCTCGACGTCGGGGCGCTCACGGGGGATGAGGAGCTGGGTGAAGAAGAAGACCAACCCCTGCAGGCTGATCGCGATGAGCGGCACGACCGCGAACCACCACTGCTTGGTCCGCCGCCAGACCAGGACGACCACGACCAGGCACACGCCGATGATGCTGACCGTCGCGCCCGTCCACGAGAAGAAGAGCGTGACCGCGTCACCGAACGCCATGCGTGACGACTCCAAGCTCTTGCTGACGCTGCCCTCGGAGACGCCCAGCTCGTTCAGCGGGCCGTCGGTGAGGAGCCAGCCCATCCCGACCACGACCAGCCACCACACCACGAGAGGGGCGAGTGCGCGGACCACCAGGTCACGGCCCGCCTCCTTGGCGGTGGGTCGGGACGTGTCGTCCTGCCAGCGGGTGAGGAACGCCATCAGTCTGCACCTTTCGTCGTGCTGTCGGTGGGGGTTGGCGGCCTCCAGCCCACATAGCCCGCGTACGACGCGGCCGTCAGGCCGCACCCGAGCAGCACACCGGCCGTGACGTCGGACAGGAAGTGGGCGCCCGCAAAGAGCCTGTCGGCACACGTCACGATCACCCACACCGCACCGAGGCCGATCAGCAGCCTCCGGATGCCGGTACCCACGAGGGGCCAGATCAGCAGGACGACCACGGTCACGACGATGGCGTTGTTGGTGGCGTGACCGGAGGGGAAGGAGAAGCCGGCATGCTGGGCGATCGGGTCGTCGATCTCGGGACGGGCACGGCGGACGAGAAGCTTGAGCACGCCCGCGATGGCCCAGCCGGCAGCCATCGTCGCCAGCGCCCACCAGGCCCGCGTCCGCAGGTGCTTGCCGAACCAGACGTAGAGGCTCACCGGCAGGCCCAGGACCAGGTACATCACCCAGGGCTGGCTGATCGCCTCCCACGTCTCGACGAACGACCGGAACCGTGGGTGGACGCGCGTGTAGTCGGTTGCGGCGAAGATGATGTCCTCGTCGAGGGTCACCAGCGGGTCGTACTTGGTGCGGACGAGAAACGCGAGCATCGCCAGCGGGACGGCGAAGACCACCGCGTAGACGACCGCCCGCGTCAGTCGGCGCCAGGGGGAGACGGCGGCGGGGTCCATGACGGCATCCTTGCACTGCCGGTGTCCTGAGCTCGCAGGTCGGCGCGCCCTTCACCCCTTTGACATGGCAGACAAGATGAAGGCCCGTGGATGTGAGTGCATGCCGAGAGAGCGGAGCGTGACGGCCCGCTGTTGGCCGCCGGCAGCCGCTCCCTCGGACGTTTACGTGGGCTGATCGTGATCCACTTGGCCTAGACCGCCTACTGCAGCTCCTCCGGGTTGGAGGCCAGCCATTCCTTCACCCGCCGGTCCGCCTCCTCCCGTGACACGTCCTCGACCTTCGTCAGGATCGCCCACCGGTGCCCGAACGGGTCGATCACCGTCCCGAACCGGTCTCCGGTCATGAACGTCTGCACCTCCTCGACCGGCTTCGCCCCGGCCGCGACCGCCTTCGCGAACGTCGCGTCCACGTCCGGCACGTAGTGCACCAGCGACGAGTGCACCCACTCACCGTTCGGCGCCCGCAGCCCGATCTGCTGCATCTGGTCGCTCAACTGCAGCATCGAGTTCCCGAACTTCAGCTCCGCCTGACCGACCCGCCCGTCCGGCAGGTCCTGCCGGCTGATCACCTCGGCCCCGAACACCGACTGGTAGAACTCGATCGCCTTCGGTCCGTCCGGTACGGCGAGGTACGGGGTCAGCGAGTGATAACCGTCGGGGATGGGGTTTACCGTGTTCGTCGTCATGACAGTTAGTCAACGCGTCCACGACGCACCGGTCTTGTAAGAAAGCGACAGGCAGATTTGAGCACGCCGGAGAGCGAGAAGGGCATCCTGCATCCGCGGGAGCAGGCCCGGCACCGGACGCTGAGCCGGCTCGCCGCCGGGCCCGACGTCGGCCGGTTCGTCGAGTGGTACTGGATCGTCGAGTGGGACCTGGACGAGCCGTACACGGCCGAGGTGCTGCCGTTCCCGAGTGTCAACGTGACGTTCGAGCAGCCGGGCGGCGCGTTCGTGAACGGGGTCTGCACGCGCAAGTTCGAGCGGGAGCTGATCGGCCGGGGCCGAGCATTCGGGGTCAAGTTCTGGGCCGGTGGGTTCGGTGCGGTGACCGGGCTGGACGTAGCGTCGTTCCGGGACCAGGTGCTGCCGTTGACCGCGGTGTTCCCGGACGGCGATCGGCTCGCGGACCTGATGTTCGCGGCCGATTCCGACGTACGGCGCCGGGCCGTGTTCGAGGCCTTCTTGCGCGACCAGCTCGCGCCCCCGGACCCGTCGTACGAGCTGGTCCGGGAGATCGTCAAGGCGATGGCGGCGGATCGTTCGGTGGCCCGGGTGGACCAGATCACCGAGCAGTTCGGCGTCCCGATCCGCACGCTGCAACGGCTCTTCCGGCGGTACGTCGGTGTCGGCCCGAAATGGGTCCTCCGACGCTACCGGCTCCACGACGGCGCCGAGCTGCTGGCGCAGGGCGAGGTCTCCGAGCTGGCCGAACTGTCGGCATCACTCGGGTACTTCGACCAGGCCCACTTCTCCAAGGAGTTCAAGCAGCAGATCGGTCTCACCCCCGCCGAGTACGCAGCCCGCGCCGCCGCGGAACGCCAAATCACCTACCGCTGACCCTGACCACGAGTGCCATCGCCGTCGCGACCAACGTGGCCAGCAGAGCGACTGCGAAGCCGTAGTGAGCGTCGCTCGTGTCGACCACTCGGCCGGCGAAGGCGGCGCCCAGGGCGATGCCTGCCGCACTGCCTGAGTTCAGCCAGGTGAAGGCCTGCGTGAGTACGGCGGACTCCACCTCCGACTCGGCCAGCACAGCGGACAGGGTCTGGAACGGAGCGATGGCCAGGCCGGGCAGTGCCAACGCAATTCCAATAGCCAGAGGGGTTTCGACGACTAGTAGCGGGATCGTGCTGATGGTGAGAGCCGCCAGTACGACGACGAACTGGTTGCGCGCCGGCATCCGCCAACGCCTAGCACCGTAGGCGAATCCGGCGACCAGCCCGACCAGACTGGTGATGCTGTAGAGCGGTCCGGCCAGTGACGGCGTACCGCGGTGGACGGCGTACGCGGTGACCGCGACCTGCATGCTGCCGAAGAAGATGCCGATACCGATGTTCGTGCCCACCAGCGCCAGGAAACCCTTGCGCAGCAGACGATCCGGGTCCTTGGTGCGATCACGCTTGGCCGGCGGTGGCGCCGTACGGCGTTGCACGGCCAAGGAGAATCCACCAGTCAGCACCAGGCTGGTGGCCAGCGCCATACCAACCACCGGGCTGGCGGTCGCGCTGACTGTGCCGATGAGCGCGGGCCCGACCATGAAGGCGATTCCGACACCCAAGGCCTCCAGTGCGAAGGCAGACGAGAGCAGTGGCGTGCCGCGAAGCGCATGCGACCAGCGAGCTCCGGTCTGTGCGCCCACCTGCGGGATTGACCCACCTGCCAGGACTCCCGCTGTGATGAGCGCCCACAGTGGCGCCTGTGAGACAGTCACGCCGATCAGGAGAGCGACGGCTGCCGCGTGTGCCAGCAGTGTGATCGGCAGCATGCGAGTTTGGCCGAAGCGGTCGATGAGTCGGGCGACCTGTGGACCCGCCAGAGCCTCTGCGACTGCGAAGCCACCGGTCACACTGCCCGCGGCAGCGTAGGAGCCGGTGGATCCGTGGACCAGCCAGACGATGCCCAGACTGGTCATGGCGAGACCGATGCGAGCCGGTGCGGCCGCCAGGTAGAACTTCCACGCACCGGGAGTACGCAGTACCGCTGCGTAGTTGGTTGTGGGCGTGCTGATCCGTCCGGTGAGTGCCGGCACGGTGAGACCTTCCGCTACCCGCTGGGGCGGGGACCGACCGTGGGCGTCCAGCTTCACCGGTCTGTCCGAGTCCGCCTACAACCGTCCATGTTCGGCAGGAAGCGGGGACGCGCGCCGCCTGCCGGCTCTGTCAACGGGCAGAAACCTCGAGGTTCAGGTTGACGCGCTCAGTTTACCGTCTTGCAGAACCGGCACGGACCGGCTGCTGTCCACCTCTGCCGCGATCGCCACGTCCTCCGGGAAGCCGTACTGCGTGAGTTCGCGACCGCCGGCGCACTCGTGGAGCAGGTCTGGGAGGTCGTCCTGTGCGTCCTTGAAGGCCGCGGCGGCCGCTCGTGCCTCCGGGGAGAAGCCGTCGACGTCGAGAGCGGCGAGGAACCCGCCCGCACCCCAGAGGTCCTCGACAGCCGGCCGGAGCGACCCGTCCTTCCAGCGCTCCCCCGCTGCGATCGCCACCACAGTGAGCTGGGGGTCTTCGGCCAGCCGCTTGCTGACCCACTCAGCGGCGGCAGCTCTGTTACGCAGTGAGACGGCGATGACAGTCGACCCGGTCTCACTGAGCTGCTGACAGATGGTCGAGCCGTTGGGCGACGGCAGTACCAACCGCTCGATCCCCTGGGCCTGACGGATCGTGACCGGCGACAGGCTCACCTCGCCCGGGCCCGCTTCGGACCTTCCAACTGCCAGCACGGCGTCGTACTGCTTCGCGTAGGCGACAGCGCTCTCGTCGCGCCATCGGTAGGGGTAGACCTCGATACCGCGGTCCGCTGCGACCGTCACAGCCGTTGTGAAGGACAGGACGTCCACCACAGCCGTGATGCTGCCGGGCACAGCGGCTGCTCCGGTGGCGGCCCAATCGAAGCCGACCCGGAATCCGTCTTGCGCGTAGGGGCTCGTCACCCGACGGATCATGCCGCCGGGCGACCAGCCCCACAACCACGTTTCAGCTCAGCGCATCCGCCGCCGTCGGCGACGAGTCACGCAGGAACGTCGCGCAGCGTTCGGCCTCGTCCTTCTCCTCGATGATCGCGGCCGCCTTGCCCAGCACGGCCAGGCAGCGCAGGAACCCGCGGTTGGGCTCGTGCTCCCACGGGACCGGGCCGTGACCCTTCCAGCCGTTGCGGCGGAGCAGGTCCAGACCGCGGTGGTAGCCGGTCCGGGCGAACGCGTACGCCTCGATCGTCCGGCCGTCCGCCAGCGCCGCCTCGGCCAGCTGACTCCAGGCCAGGGACGACGTCGGGAACTTGGCCGCGACGTCCACCGCAGCGGCCCCGGCGGCGAGTTCCGCCGCGGCCGGGTCTACGGGGAGTAGTGTCTCGGGTGGACCTGAGAGCAGATTGTTCAATTCCATAAGCACATCTTCGCCGATCACGCAGCCGAACCGGCACGTGACCGTCTGGCGAAATCCGTTGACCGTTCACCGATCGGCCACGGATGCTTGAGACCCTGCGTGATAGCCGCCGTGGTTCCCAGCTACGGCCGGAAGGAGGCACCGGATGAGCGTCATAGTCCTGAACGCGTCATACGAGCCGCTGCACACCGTGTCGATCCAGCACGCCATCCGGATGCTGGTCCGCGAGGTTGCGGTGGTGGAAGAGGCGCACGGCGAACGGACCATCGGCCCTTTTCCGGTTCCACGGGTGCTGCGCCTGGTCCGGTACGTCGTCACGCATTGGCGCTACGCGGCCGGCCGGATGAAGTACAGCAAGCACGGAGTGTTGCGGCGGGACAAGTTCCGGTGTGCGTACTGCGGTCTGGAGAACGCCGACACCATGGACCACGTCCAACCCAGATCCAGGGGCGGCCGCACCGAGTGGCTGAACGCCGTGGCCGCCCATGCCTCCTGTAATGAGCGGAAGGGCAACCGCACCCCCAGTGAGGCCAACATGCCGCTCCTCTGGCAACCCTGGGTTCCAACCCGCGCAGAGCTCGTCATACAAACATGACGGGCTTTTTTCATGCCCGCTGTCCACAGTTTTGAAGTCGGGCTGAGATCGCGAGGCTGATCACGGCACTTTCTAGGCATGAACCCTCAACTCGCCGTGATGGCCACCATCCGCGGCGGGGTGTTCACCCGTGCCGACGCGCGCGCCTGTGGCTACCCCGACCCGGACATCGACTCTCTGCTGGACACTGGCGGCTGGCGCCGGATCCGGCCGGGCACGTATGCCGCGCACCGGGCGCTCACGCTCGTCACCGCTGAGGTCCTGCACCTGCGGAAGGTGTACCGCGTGCTCCGCTCCGGCGGCCCAGCCGTCTTCGCGAGCCACCAGTCGGCGGCAGCACTCCATGCCCTGCCGCTCTGGGGTCTGGACCTGTCCCGTGTGCACGTGACCGCCCCGCACGGGCGAGGCGGCTGCGTGGGTGGAGTGCACCGGCACATCCGTGATCCCGTTGGCCCTGGCATCCAGGTCTGGAACAAGTTGCGGATGGTCTCACCGGCCCGCGCCGTCGTCGAGGTAGCCGCGACCGCGCCCATCAGCCCGGCCGTCGCCCTGACCGAAGCCGCGCTGTACGGCGGCCTGGTCACCAGACGTTCCCTGAAACGCGCAGCCCAGGATCACGGCAACGAACGCGCACTTCAGGTGATGGCTCGCGCCTGCACGGAATCGGCATCGGTCGCCGAATCGCGGCTGCGCTTCATGCTCGCCGAAGCCGGCCTGCCCAGCCCATCACCATCCTCGGCCCCGGACCCAGACCTCCCGGAGTCAGTCGGTCCGGACACCGGCATCCTGTGGTTTCCCGAGGAGCGCACGGTGCTGGAGTTCGAGCCGCGTTACCCGTTCTGGTGCGACGACTTTGCCCCGGACGAGATCGACCCGACCGTCCCCGCGGCACCCGTCGATCCGTCCGCGCCAAGTCCGGTCGAGCACTGCTGGATCTCCTGGTCCGACCTTGACCACCCGTCACGCGTCGTCGACCGCATCCGATCCACCTTCGCCCGCGCCTCCCGCCGTACCGGAGTTAGACACTTCGACCTCGCCCGTGCCCGGATGTGAGCGAGGGGCCCACCGCAAACAGCGGTGAGCCCCTCGAGACCCCAGCTCTGTCAGGAGAAACAGATGTCAGGCGTTCAGCGACGTACCCGTGGAGCGGAGGCTCTCGCAGGCCTCGGCGACGCGCTCGGCCATGCCGGCCTCGGCCAGCTTGCCCCAGGCGCGCGGGTCGTAGGCCTTCTTGTTGCCGACCTCACCGTCCACCTTCAGCACACCGTCGTAGTTGCTGAACATGTGGCCCGCGGCCGGCCGGGTGAACGCGTACTGCGTATCGGTGTCGACGTTCATCTTGATCACGCCGTTGTCGACCGCGGCGCGGATCTCCTCCAGCGTCGACCCGGAGCCGCCGTGGAAGACGAGGTCGAACGGGCGCTCCTTGCCGACCTTGGCGCCGACCTGGTCCTGGATCTCCTTGAGAATTTCCGGCCGCAGCTTGACCGCACCCGGCTTGTAGACGCCGTGCACGTTGCCGAAGGTCAGCGCGGTGATGTAGCGGCCGTTCTCACCGGTGCCGAGCGCCTCGACCGTGGCCAGGCCGTCCTCGACGGTGGTGTAGAGCTTCTCGTTGATCTCGTTGGCGACACCGTCCTCCTCGCCGCCGACGACACCCACCTCGATCTCGAGCACGATCTTCGCCGCGGCCGACCTGGCCAGCAGGTCCTTGGCGATCTCGAGGTTCTCCTGCAGCGGCACGGCCGAGCCGTCCCACATGTGCGACTGGAACAGCGGGTTCTCGCCGCGGGCGACCCGCTCGGCGGAGATCTCCAGCAGCGGCCGGACGAAGCCGTCCAGCTTGTCCTTCGGGCAGTGGTCGGTGTGCAGCGCGATGTTCACCGGGAAGTTCTTGGCGACCTCGTGCGCGTACGCCGCCAGCGCGACCGAACCGGTCACCATGTTCTTCACGGTCGACCCGGACAGGTACTCGGCGCCGCCGGTGGAGACCTGGACGATGCCGTCCGAGCCCGCCTCGGCGAAACCGCGGATCGCGGCGATCAGCGTCTGCGAGGAGCTGACGTTGATGGCCGGGTAGGCGAAGCGGTTCTGCTTGGCCTTGTCCAGCATCTCGGCGTAGACCTCAGGGGTGGCAATAGGCATGTCTCGCGGTACTCCTCACAACACAGTTCTTGTGGGTTGAGCTCCAGTATCACCGGCGGGCACTTCGTCGTACCCGGCGGCCCGCCTGCCGGACCGGCCAGGCGGCCGGGGAGCATTCGGCAGGGTTGCAGACCAGTTGATGAACAGGACCGGTCCAGTTCGTTGCGACCTGATGACGTCGGCTCAGGCCGAGCCGGACCTCGGGCCGCGCGGGGTCAGGGCCATGTGCAGCCGGTAGCGGTCGGCCCGGTAGGCCGACCAGGACAGTTCGACGACCTTGCGGCCGGCGAAGGTGGTGCGCTCGAGGACCAGCAGGGGTGCCCGCCTGGCCACGCCGAGAACCCGGGCGACATGACCATCGGCGTTGTCCGCCCGGACGGTCTGCTCGCCGGAGGTGACGACGACGTCGTACTCGCTGGCGAAGACGTCGTACAGGGTGCCGAGCTCACGGCCGAGCAGGCCGGGGAAGAGCGCCGACGGGTAGTAGCCGACCTCGTAGGCCATCGGCGAGGCGTCGGCGGTGCGGAGCCGTTCGACCCGGATCACCTTGGTGCCCTTGGCGACCCGGAGTCCCTTGGCCGTCTCGTCGGACGCCTCGATCTCGGTGGCCGACAGCACCACCGTGCCCGGTTCGAGGCCGCGGGCGCGCATCTCCCGGGAGAACGAGGTGAGGTGCAACTGGGAGTCGACCTGCGGTCCGGTGACGAAGGTTCCCTTGCCGTGCACGCGTTCCAGCGCACCGGACTCGACCAGGTCGCTGATCGCCTGCCGGACGGTCACCCGGGAGACGTTCAGCTTGTCCACCAGGGCGCGTTCGGAGGGGATCGGGTCCCCGGGGTGCAGTTCGACATCGATCAGCCGTTCCAGTACCGATCGGACCTGGGCCCGCTTGGTCGCCACCATCGAATCTCGATCCTCCAGACCTGGGCGGGTCTCGGGGGTGCCCCGGGACGCCGCTCACTGCTATCGTGCGCAGCATACCTGTTAAGACCAGATAGGACCAGTGATCGTAGTGGTGTCTGTCCCCGCCCAGGAAACCCAGATGGCGCGCGAGATCGCCGAGCAGCCGGCGGCGCTGGCGGCCACGTTCGAGCACGTTCTGCCACTGCGGCACGACATCACGCGACTGGCCGCGGGGCGCCGGCACGTGATCTTCGTGGCCCGGGGATCGTCCGACAACGCGGGTGTCTACGGCCGCTATCTGACCGAGATCCACGCCGGCCGGCAGGCCTCCCTGGCCGCCCCCTCGGTGGCCACCCTGTACGGCGCGAACCTCGACCTGTCGAACTCGCTGGTCGTCGCGGTCAGCCAGTCGGGTGCGACCCAGGAGATCGTCGACACCGCCGAGTGGGCCAAGCGCAACGGCGCAGCGATCGTCGGCATCACCAACGACGGCAACAGCCCGCTGGCGTCGACGGCCGACGTCGCGCTGATCACGCAGGCCGGCCAGGAACTCGCCGTACCGGCCACCAAGACCTACACCACGCAGCTCGCGGCGATCACCGTCGCCGTCGACGCGCTGGCACAGAAGCCGGGCACCCTGGACGGCGACATCGCCCGCGTCCCGGACGCCGCCGCGAAGATGCTCGAGGGCTCGGTCGAGGAGGCCGCCGACCTGCTCGCGGGTGCGCACGACGTACTGGCCAGCGGTCGCGGGCTGACCTTCGGTACGACGCTCGAGGTCGCGCTCAAGCTGGAGGAGACCTGCCTCCAGCCGGTCCGCGGTCTCTCGTACGCCGACCTGAAGCACGGCCCGATCGCGGTCGTCGACGCGGACCTCGTCACCATCCTGGTCGCAGCCGGCGATGGTCCTGCCCTCCCGGGCATGATCGAACTGGCCGGCCTCGTCCGCGAGAAGGGCAGCAAGATCCTCGGCATCGGCGGCGACTCCACCTTCGCCTCCCGCTGCGACGTCAACCTGGCCGGCCCCGACCTCCCCGAAACCCTGGCCCCCCTGGCCCTGGTCATCCCTGCCCAACGGGCCATCGAGTCCCTGGCCCGGAAGTTGGGCCTGAACCCCGACGCCCCCCGAGGCCTCCGCAAGGTCACGCAGACCGACTAGCACGCCGCCCGGCCCAGCACGACCTCCGAGGGTCGTCGGTAAAAGTGCTCATTTGGTGAGCAGTTTGGGTGGAAAGGTGGTGGTCATCAACCGGGAACGCCAAGGAAGGACCACCGAGATGTTGCGAGGATTTGCCACCGTCAGCTTCTACGCCGGCGACATGCACGCCGCGCGGGCGTGGTACACCGAACTGCTGGGCATCGAGCCGTACTTCGCCGTGCCGGACTTCGAGAACCCGGGCTACCTCGAGTACCGCTTCGGCGACCTCCAGTGCGAACTGGGCATCATCGACGCGAAGTACGCGCGGCACCAGGTCACCGACGGCCCCGCCGGCGCGATCATCCACTGGCACGTCGACGACCTCGAAGCCACCTTCGAGCGGCTTCTCTCCCTCGGCGCCACCGAGATCGAACCCATCACCGAACGAGGCAGCAACACCGGCTTCCGCACCGCCGCGGTCGCCGACCCGTTCGGCAACATCATCGGCATCATGACCAACCCCCACTACCTGCAGATCCTGGCCGAACTGAAGGGCTGATCGAAAAGAGCCTTGACTTGGAGTGCACTCCAGGAGGAAGTCTGGAGGGCGTGAACGATCAAGCACCGGGCGAGGAAACCTGCGGGGTCGACGAGCTCATCCCGGACGTCGACGAACCGCTCACCGTCGGGCAAGTCGCCGCACTGACCGGCTTGTCCGCCGACACGCTGCGCTGGTACGAGCGTGTCGGCCTGCTGGAAGGCGTCGCTCGCGACGCCTCCGGCCGCCGGCAGTACATGCAGGTCGACCTGCGCCGGCTGGCGCTCCTGATGCGACTGCGCGCAACCGGCATGCCGGTCAGCGAGATGCTGCGCTATGCCGAACTCGCGCGGGCCGGCGCAGTCACCGATCCGGAGCGCAGACAACTGCTGGAGGCGCATCGCGATCGGGTCCTGAACCACATCGCCGACCTGCACCGCGATCTGGACGTGATCAACCGGAAGATCGCGGGATACCGGCGCTCGCAGGCATCCGCAGTACCGGCGTAGTCCGGGGACTGGTCGCGGACGACCAGAGCTTAGGTCGTGTCACGCACGGCTTGACGTCGAGCGCTTCTGAGCCTGACGTCGACAATCCACCATCTGAGGGAGCACTCCATGCTGTACCGAACCATTGGCAATCGCCGGACCGTCAGCGCGTTGTGCCTTGGCACGATGAACTTCGGCGGTACGACGGACCGCGAGACAGCGACCGCGATCCTCGACCGTTTCGTCGCCGCCGGCGGGACGTTCATCGACACCGCCAACAACTACGGCCAATGGACCGGCGACGCCGGCGAGAGCGAGGAACTCATCGGCCGCTGGATGCGTTCTCGCGGCAACCGCGACCAACTGGTCGTCGCGACGAAGTGCGGCGCCAAGACGACCGTTCCCGGCAACCCGGACGACGAACACTGGGAAGGACTCGGCGCGGCAGTCATCGAGTCCGCCGTCAAGGACAGTCTCACCCGGCTGGGCGTCGACCGCATCGACCTGTACTACGCGCATATCGACAACCGGTCCACCCCACTGGAAGAGACCGTCGGCGCGTTCGGACGACTCGCCGCCGAGGGCGTCGTCGACCTGATCGGTTGCAGCAACATCACCAGCTGGCGGTTGGAACGTGCTCGGCAACTCGCCGCCGATCAGGGCGTCGCGCAGTACTCGGTCGTTCAGCAGCGTTACACCTACCTGTGGCCCAGCCCGTTGGCGCAGGACGGGCTCCAACGTCTCGGCAGCCCGCATCTCCCGAACGCCGGGGTAGAGCATTTCGACTACCTCAACGAGCATCGCGACCTGACGCTGGTGGCCTACAGCCCGCTGCTGGCCGGCTCGTACAGCCATCCCGAGCGTCCATTTCCGGCTGAGCGCGGGTATGCGCATCCGACCGCCTACATGCGTTTCGAGGTGTTGCGCCAGGTCGCGCAGGAACTGGGCGCGACACCTAACCAGGTCGTGCTGGCGTGGATGCTGCATCAGGATCCGGTCGTCATCCCGCTCTTCGGAGCCTCGTCCGTCAGTCAGCTCGATGAGGCGTTGGATGCCGTCGAGATCCGCTTGGACGCCGAGCAGATGGACCGACTGAACAAGGCCTAGGGGTGGCCGCGGTGGGGTTGGGGCGGCGCGGAGCTCCAAGGCCTCACCGGCACGCGGTGGGGTTAGAGGTGGCCTCGGTGGGTGAGTGCGGTGGTGATCTGGTCGGCGGTGGCCCGCAGATGCGGGAGGACCCCGGTGCGCAGGGAGCTCGGGGTGGAGCGGGAGGCGTGGGCGGAGACGTTGAGGGCGGCGATGGTGCGGCCTCGGGAGTTGCGGATGGGGGCCGCGATGGAGCGGAGGCCCAGCTCTAGTTCCTGGTCGACCAGGGCGTAACCGTCCGACCGGGCTCGGGTGATGACGTCGCGGAGTTCGTCCGGCGAAGTGACAGTGCGGTCGGTCAGCGGCTCGGCCTTGACCGAGGACAGGTAGGCGGTGAGCTCGTCGTCGGGGAGGCCGGCGAGGAGGACACGGCCCATGGAGGTCGCGTACGCCGGCAGCCGGGCGCCGACCCCGAGGGCGACGGTCATGATCCGGCTGGTCGGGACGCGAGCGACGTACACGATGTCCGGTAGGTCGAGGGTGGCGATCGAGCAGGACTCGCGGGTCTTCGCGCTGAGCTCCTCCATGAACGGTCCGGCGAGCTCGCCGAAGTCCAGCGACGACAGGTAGGCCCAGCCGAGGGCGAGCACGCGCGGCGTCAGCGAGAACCGCCGGCCATCGCTGCTGACATACCCGAGCTCCGACAGGGTGAGCAGGATCCGCCGGGCCGTCGCAGGGGTGATCCCGACGTCGCGGGCCACCTCGCTGAGCGTCAGTGAAGGTGCGTCCGCCGAGAACGCGCGGATCACCGCGAGCCCGCGGTCGAGCCCTTGCAGGAACGTGCCTGTGGACGCCTCACCGGCCATCGGCTAACCTTTTCGTTGAAAGAAGAATTTTTCGCTCAGCGAAATCCTAGCGGAGCAGCGCATGCCAAGTCCAGTTCCACTCGGCGAAGCGATCGCGGCCCACGTGCACGACGGCGACACTGTGGCGCTCGAAGGCTTCACCCACCTGATCCCGTTCGCCGCCGCCCACGAGATCGCCCGGCAGGGCCGTCGGCATCTGACGCTGGTCCGAATGACGCCCGACCTCGTCTACGACCAGCTGATCGGGCTGGGCGTCGCGGACGAGTTGGTCTTCTCGTACGGCGGCAATCCGGGCGTCGGCTCACTCCACCGGCTCCGGGACGCGGTGGAGAAGCACTGGCCGCATCGCCTCACCGTCCACGAACACAGCCACGCCGGGCTCGCCAACGCGTACGGCGCCGGCGCGGCGAGACTGCCGTTCGCCGTACTGCGGGGATATCGCGGGACGGATCTCGAGGAGCAGCAGTCCATCATCAGCCGGGTCACCTGCCCGTTCACCGGTGAGGAACTGGCCGCGGTGAAGGCGGTGAACCCGGACGTGACCGTGATCCACGCGCAGGTGGCGGACCGCGACGGCAACGTCATGCTCTGGGGAATCACCGGCGTGCAGCGTGAGGCGGTGCTGGCGGCGAAGCGGGCCATCGTCACGGTGGAAGAGGTCGTGGACGAGTTCCCGGAGCGGACCGGCGCGGTGGTGCTGCCGAACTGGGTGCTGTCCGCGGTGTGCGTCGTACCGGGTGGGGCGTGGCCGTCGTACGCCGCTGGGTACTCCGTGCGCGACAACGACTTCTACAAGCAGTGGGACTCGGTGTCGCGGGACCGCAACGCGTTCCTCGCTTGGGCGCAGGAGAACGGCCTACCGGCGGCGCAGGAGGTGAACGCACATGCCTGAGAGCTGGGACAGCGCGGACATGATGAACATTGCGGCGGCACGCGAGCTGCACGACGGGGACGTGTGCCTGGTCGGCGTCGGTCCGCCCAACCTGGCGGCGAATCTGGCCCGGCGGACGCATGCGCCGAACTGCCGGCTGGTCTACGAGTCGGGTGCGATCGACGCCAAGCCGCGCAGGCTGCCGTTGTCGATCGGGGACGACGATCTGGCCGCGACGGCGACCGCGGTGGTGTCGGTGCCGGAGATGTTCAACTACTGGGTCGGCGCCGGGCGGATCGATGTCGGGTTCCTCGGAGCCGCGCAGATCGATCGGTACGGCAACATCAACACGACCGTGATCGGTGACCACGCCGATCCCAAGACCCGGCTTCCTGGCGCAGGCGGTGCACCGGAGATCGCGGCCGCGGCCGGGCGGGTGATCGTCATCGTCAAGCAGTCGCCGCGGACCTTCGTCGAGCAGGTCGACTTCGTCACCTCCGTCGGCTACGGACCGACCGGACGCGAGCGTGAGGCCATGGGCGCGGGTCCGACCCTCGTCATCACCGATCACGGCGTACTCGAGCCGGACCCCGAGACCAACGAGCTGACCCTGACCAGACTGCATCCGGGTGTGACCGTCGATCAGGCGCGGCAGGCCACAGGCTGGCAGCTCAAGGTTGCCGACAGCATCAAACAGGTCGACCCACCGACCGAGGTCGAACTCACTGCCCTGCACGGTCTGCGCAACCGGGAGCCGGCCGATGTCTGAGTTCATTCACACGTTCCTGCCGGGCCGGGTGGTTTTCGGGCCGGGCACGCTCGACCAGGTCGCCGCGGAAGCGGAGCTGCTCGGCGTACGCCGGGTGCTGCTGATAGCAACCAATTCGGCCCGGGACGCGGCGGATGTGGTCGAGGCCGAACTGAACGACCGGTTCGCCGGCCGGATCGACGGCGTGACGCAGCACGTGCCGACCGAGGTCGCGACCGCGGCACGCGCCAAGGCACAGGAGACCAGCACCGACGGACTGGTCGCGATCGGCGGCGGGTCGGCGATCGGGCTGGCGAAGGCGGTCGCGTTGACGAGCGGGCTGCCGATCGTCGCCGTACCGACGACGTACGCGGGCTCGGAGATGACACCGGTCTGGGGTGAGACAGCAGGCGGTAGCAAGACGACGGGGACAGACCTCAAGGTGTTGCCGAGGACCGTGGTCTACGACCCCGTGCTGAGCCAGCACCTCCCGAAGAAGGTCACGGCCGCGAGCGTCGCCAACGCGATGGCGCATTGTGTGGAAGCCATCTGGACACCCAAGGCCGATCCGATCACCGAGACGACCGCAGTCGAAGGCGTACGAGCGCTGGCCGCCGGATTGCGCCAAGTCCTCCAGGCGCGCACCGATTTAGATGCCCGAAGCAACCTTCTGTACGGCGCCTGCCTCGGCGGATCGGCTCTGGCCACCGCCGGAACCGGCCTGCACCACAAGCTCTGTCACCTGCTCGGCGGCACCTACAACCTCCCCCACGCGGAGACCCACGCCGCCGTACTCCCCCAGGTCACCCGGATCAAGGCACCTGCCGTCCCGCAGGCCAAAGCCCGCCTGGAGGACGCGCTCCAGACCGACGACCTGGCGACCGGCTTGTTCGACCTGTTCACCGAAGCCGGCATCCCAACCAACCTGAAAGACCTCGGCCTCACTCAGGAGCAGGCAAGGGAAGCAGCCCGCGCCTTCGATGCCGACGAGATCCTCACCCGCGCCTGGGCAGGAACCAGGCCCGAAGGAGTGACCCGATGAGACCCGCCTACATCCTGGACGCGGTCCGCACCCCGGTCGGCAAGCTGGGCGGTGCGCTTGCCTCAGCCCGCCCGGACGACCTCGCCGCCGCAACGCTCAAAGAACTCGCCGCCCGCACAAACGTTGACCCGGCCGAGCTCGACGACATCTTCCTCGGCAACGCGAACGGCGCCGGCGAGGAGAACCGCGACGTCGCCAGAATGGCCGCGTTGCTGGCCGGCTTCCCCACCAGCGTCCCCGGTACGACGGTCAATCGCCTCTGCGGATCCGGACTCGAAGCCGCGATCCAGGCGGCCCGGGCGATCGAGACCGACGACGCCGACCTGGTCATCGCCGGCGGAGTCGAGTCGATGAGCCGCGCACCCTGGGTGCTGCCGAAACCGGATCGCGCCTTCCCGCACGGCAGCCTGACCGCGGAGTCGACGTCACTCGGCTGGCGGCTGGTCAACCCGAAGATGCCGACGGAGTGGACGATCTCCCTCGGCGAGGCGACCGAGCGCTTGGCCGACCTCCACAACATCACACGAGAGGCCCAGGACCTGTTCGCACTGGAGAGCCACGAGAAGGCGGCCAAAGCCTGGGCAGCCGGCGCCTTCGACGCGGAACTCGTGCCGTGGGAGCACCTCGGCATCGACGGACCGCCACTCACCCGCGACGAGTCCATCCGCGACGGCGGCACGCCGGAAATCATGGCGCGACTCAAGCCGGCCTTCAGACCGGACGGCACCGTCACCGCTGGCAACGCGTCCACGCTGAACGACGGCGCATCGGCCGTACTGATCGCATCAGAGGAGACAGCCAACCGCCTGGACCTCACGCCGATGGCGCGGATCGTCAGTCGAGCGGTCCATGCGGTGGATCCGCAGTACTTCGGAATCGGACCGGTCGAGGCGTCACGCAAGGCGCTGCGCAAAGCAGGCATCGGATGGCACGACCTGACCCTGGTCGAGCTCAACGAGGCGTACGCCGCCCAGAGTCTGGCGTGCCTCAGTCAATGGCCTGAGCTCGACCGCGACACAGTGAACGTGAACGGCGGAGCGATCGCCCTCGGCCATCCGCTCGGCAGTTCCGGTACCCGCATTCTCACCACCCTCGCCCACGAGCTCAGACGGCGCGGCGGTGGCTACGGGCTGGCCACGCTGTGCATCGGCGTGGGCCAGGGCCTGGCGATGGTGATCGAGGCATGAGGAGCAACCAGATGGATCTGCACGGCGACGACCTGACCGCGGCGGTGGTGGCCAGCTTCGACCACAGCACCGACCCGCGCACCAAGACCGTCATGAGCGCCCTGGTGCGTCATCTGCACGCGTTCGCGCGGGAGGTGAATCTGACCGAGGACGAGTACTTCACCGCGATCGACTTCCTCACCCGGACCGGGCAGATCTCGACCGGTACCCGACAGGAGTTCGTGCTGCTGGCCGACGTACTCGGGCTGTCGATGCTGACCGTCGGCCTCGGCAACCCGAAACCACCGGGTGCCACCGAGTCGACCGTGTTCGGCCCGTTCTTCGTCGAAGGATCGCCGGAAGTGGCCCAAGGCGGCGACATCGCGAACGGTGCGCCGGGACAGCCCTGTCTGGTGTCGGGGCGCGTCCTGAACACCAAGGGCGAGCCGATCCCCAAAGCCCTCGTCGAGACCTGGCAGGCCGATGAGGAAGGCTTCTACGACGTACAGAAGGAGCTCGACGGCCCGCAGAACCGCGGCCATCTGACGACCGATGCCGACGGCAACTATACGTTCTGGGCGGTGAAGCCGGTCGCCTATCCGATACCCGACGACGGCCCCGTCGGCGAACTGCTCCGGGCCGGCGGCCGCGGCCCGATGCGCCCGGCGCACATCCACTTCATGGTCACCGCACCCGGGTACGCCCGCCTGATCACGCACGTGTTCGCGGCCGGCGACGAGTACCTCGCGAACGACGCGGTCTTCGGCGTCAAGGACTCCCTGATCGCCGACTTCACCGAACATCCGGCCGGCACCCCTGCCCCGGATGGCAAGACACCTGATCAGCCGTACTACACCGTCCACTACGACCTGGTGCTCGCCACCACCGAGGAGACGCAGTGATCACCACAGACGTGCTCATCGTGGGCAGTGGCCCCGCCGGCGGAGCCGCCTCGCTGTTCCTGTCCACGTACGGCGTCGACAACGTCGTACTGACCAGATACGGCTGGACGGCGAACACGCCGCGCGCCCACATCACCAACCAGCGCACGATCGAACTGATGCGTGACATGGGCATCGAGGACCAGGTGCTGGACAAGGGCACCGAGCACGCGCTGATGGGTGAGACCGCGTTCTGCACCAGCCTGGCCGGTGAGGAGATCGGCCGGATCCGCACCTGGGGTACGCATCCGCGCCGGCTGGCCGACTACACCGAGGCGAGTCCGACGCTGCCGTGCGACCTGCCGCAGACGCTCTTCGAGCCGATTCTGCTCAGTACGGCGGCCAGTCGTGGCGCGCGGCTGCGGTTCAACACGGAGTACCTCTCACTCGAACAGGACGACGACGGGGTCACCGCGACCGTCCGCGACCGGCTGAGTGACACGACGTACCAGATCCGCGCCAAGTACCTGATCGGCGCGGACGGCGGCCGCAGCAAGGTTGCCCAGGACATCGACCTGCCGATGGCCGGCGCGATGGACATCGAGGGCTCGATGAACATCGTCTTCGAGGCCGACCTCTCCCGGTACGTCGCTCATCGCCCGAGCGTCCTGTACTGGGTCCTGCAGCCCGGCGCGCAAATCGGCGGGATCGGCGCCGGCCTGGTCAGGATGGTCCGGCCGTGGAACGAGTGGCTGATCGTCTGGGGTTACGACATCCACCAGCCGGCGCCGGAGGTCGACGAGGTGATGGCGACCGAGATCGTGCACAACCTGGTCGGCGACGACACCATCGACGTGAAGCTGAAGAGTACGTCGGTCTGGAGCGTCAACCACATGTACGCCGAGCAGGCCTCCAAAGGCCGGGTCTTCTGCATGGGCGACGCGATCCACCGGCATCCGCCGAGCAACGGGCTCGGCTCGAACACGTCGATCCAGGACGCGTACAACCTTTCCTGGAAGCTCGCGCTGGTGCTCCGCGGCCAAGCCTCGCCGGCGCTGTTGCAAACCTACGACGAGGAGCGGGTGCCGATCGCCCGGCAGATCGTGGAGCGGGCGAACAAGAGCCGCACGCAGTTCGGCCAGATCTTCCGTGCGCTCGGGATGACACCGGACGCCCCGCCCGGCCGGACGATCGAGTCACGCAAGGACGACACCCCGGCGGGCGCCGAGCAACGCGAGGAACTGCGGACCGCGATCGAGCTGAAGGACTACGAGTTCAACGCCCACGGTGTCGAACTCGGCCAGCGGTACCGGTCGGCCGCGGTGATCGGTGACGGCACGGCGGAACCGTCGTACGACAAGGATCCGGAGCTGTACTACCACCCGACGACCTGGCCGGGTGCGCGGATCCCGCACTGCTGGCTGACCCGCGGCTCGGAGACCGTCAGCACCCTCGACGTCGTCGGCAAGGGCCGCTTCACCCTGCTCACCGGCATCGGTGGCGAGGCGTGGGTGAAGGCCGCTCAGACTGTCTCTGAGCATCTCGGCGTACCGATCGAACCGTTCGTGATCGGGCCGGGCCGGGAGCTCGACGACCTGTACGGCGACTGGTCGCGGGCGCGGGAGATCCCCGACGAAGGGTGTCTCCTGGTCCGCCCGGACGCGCACATCGCCTACCGGCAGTTCGAGCTCCCCGACGATGCCACCGAGGCGCTCCAGCAGGCCCTGTCCACACTCCTAGGCCGCTGACGACTGGTGTGCCTCATGCAGGATCCGGTCGAGGATCGCCGAGATCTCGGCGGTCTCGGCGTCCAGCAGGGTGATCAGCGCAACCCGGGACATCTCCGTGCGCGCCTCCAGAGCCGCCGCGCTCAAGGCGCGCACGGTCCCCAGCTCGTAGATCAATTCGTCCCACAGAGAACTCATCAACTACCCCCTATTCCCGTCACAAACCCAGTACGACATGCACGATGCACGCCGCCCCGCCCGAGTTGGGGCTGACTTTGGTCGAGAAGCCTCACTTACGTCTCAACAACGCGGGAGCCACCGCGGAGGTTACGGACCTGTCAGCAATCTCCAGCTGTGCGCCGGAACCTCGACCTCGTGGAGTTGCTGAGCAGCGTCGGAGATGTTGAGCAGCAGGACCAGTTCCGAGCCGCCTCCCGTCGACCGGAGCACGATCGTCTCGTCGGTCAGTTGCTCGACCTTCGTCCGGGCCCGGGTCAGCCAGGCGTTGCGCCGCCGTACGCCGATCAAACGCTGATGCAGCTCGTACGTCGGGAGGCCGAGCGGAGACAGCTCCGCAGGTGTGTCCGGGAACTCCGGGCGGATCGCGTCGTCGCCACCGGCCCGGTCCTCCTTCAGACCGCGGAACGCCTGCTCGTCGCCGTAGTAGACACTCGGTACGCCGGCGACCGCGAAGAGGATCGCGAGCGCGTGACCGAGGTGCCGCTCGTCCTTCAGCTGGGTCGCGATCCGGGTCACGTCGTGGTTGCCGACGAACGTCTGCGGTACGAACGTGTCCAGCAGCGCGTCGTGCCGGCCGAGGGCGTAGTCGAGCTCGAAGAAGTTGCCGTCGTTCAGTGAGCTCCAGATCGCCTTCCACAACTCGTACTGCGTGACGGAGTCGAGCCCGCTCTCGGCGACGTACCCGGCGTAATCACCGTGAATGACCTCGCCGAAGAACCAGGCCTCCGGGTACTCAGCCCGCGGCAGCACTGCCCGCCAGAACTCCGGTGGTACGGCGTACGCCACATCGAGCCGCCACGCGTCGACACCACGACCCAGCCAATGCGAGAGAACGTCCTTCACGTACTGCGCGACCGCCGGCTGACTGTGATCCAGTGCGACCAGGTGCTCGTGCCCTTCGAACGTGTCGAGCGACCCGTCGTCGCGTCGGCGGAACCACTCCGACGGCGCGTCGAACGACCGGGCGACGTGGTTGAACACCCCGTCGAGCGCGATCCGCAACCCACGCTCGTGAGCCTTGGTGACGAGCCGGTCGAAGTCGGCGTCGTCCCCGAGCCGCGGGTCGATACGGAAGTAGTCCACGGTGTCGTAGCCGTGCGTCTCGGAGGCGAACACCGGGCCCAGCAGCAGGCCGGAACAACCAAGTTCGATGGCGTAGTCCAGCCAGTTCTCCAGCCTGGACAGCCTGTGCACGACTCCAGCCCCAGCGGTCTTGTCCGCACCGGCGAAGCCGAGCGGATAGACCTGCCACCAGATCGCGTGGTCAGCCCACGGGCTCATGGCTTCTGTCCGAAGGTATGGCGGCGGATCCAGGCGTGCAGCGCGATCGCGGCCGCGGCACTGGCATTGATGGAGCGGGTGGAGCCGAACTGGGCGATGGACAGCACATCGGTGCAGATCGCGTGCGCATCGGCGGTCAGGCCCGGTCCCTCCTGACCGAAGAGCAGTACGCAGGCCGCGGGCAATTCGTACGTCTCCAGTGGGACCGAGCCGGGCAGATTGTCGATCCCGATCACAGGCAGTCCGTGCTCGGCGGCGTACGACGCCAGATCCTCGAGCTGCGGGTGGTGGCGGACGTGCTGGTAACGGTCGGTGACCATCGCGCCACGGCGGTTCCACTTCCGGTTGCCGACGATGTGGACCTCGGCGGCGAGGAAGGCGTTCGCAGTCCGGACGACCGAGCCGATGTTCAGGTCGTGCTGCCAGTTCTCGATCGCGACGTGGAACGGGTTCCGCTGCCGGTCCAGGTCCGCGACGATCGCCTCGAGCTTCCAGTACCGGTACTTGTCGACCACGTTCCGTCGATCACCGGTCGCGAGCAGTTCCGGATCCAGCCGGGGATCGTCCGGCCATTCGCCCTGCCACGGACCCACGCCGACCTCGTTCGGTCCGACCATGTCGGCACCGATCCGGTCCCGGTTCTCCTCGTCGATAAGCTCACGCACAGGTTTGGACGCTACCCTGTCCGCGTGCTTCCTCTTGTCGCGATGCTGATGCCGAACTGGATGGACCCGGAATACCTGCTGACCTGGCTGGGTGACTGGGCCCTCTGGGGCACGGCCGCGGTCGTGTTCATCGAGTGCGGGTTGCTGTTCCCGATCCTGCCCGGTGACTCACTGCTGTTCGCCGTCGGCCTGTTCATCGCGCACGGCACGATCGACGTACCGCTCTGGCTGGCCTGCGTGATCCTGACCGTCGCTGCATTCCTCGGCAACGTGTCCGGCTACTACATCGGCCGGGTGCTCGGGACGACGTTGTTCACCAACCCGAACGCGCGGTTCCTGAAACCGAAGTACATCGAGGAGACGCACGCGTTCTTCGAGAAGTACGGCCCGCGCGCGCTGGTGCTGGCCCGGTTCGTCCCGATCGTGCGCACCTTCATCACGATCGTGGCCGGCGCGGGCAAGATGGACCCGAAGAAGTTCTTCGTCTGGACCGGTGTCGGCGCCGTCCTCTGGGCCACCGGACTGACCTTGCTCGGCCACGCGCTCGGGCAGGTCAAGTTCATCCACGAGCACCTCGAGTCGGCCATCCTGCTGATCGTCCTGATCTCCGTGGTGCCGATGTTCGTCGAGTGGTTCCTGGCCAAGCGCCGCGCCCGGACCGCAGCGGCCGTCGCCCCGAAGCACGCGGCCACCACGAATCACCTCAACGACTGAACCTCGCGCAGCCGGGCCAGGCACAGCTCGAGCGGAACCGACGGCACCCCCTGGCCGAGCGTCTCGAACCGCTCCCCGGCCAGTAGGCGCTGGACGTCGTCCGGCCTGATCCGAGCGTGCTTGGTGACGAACTGCCGCTCGGACACGTCGATCCGTACGTCGAGATCGCGCAACGCGGCGTGGATCCGGGAGAAGCCGTAGAACTCGGGTTTGGCACCCTTCTCCAGCCAGCGGCCGTACCCGAGCACGGTCGTCTCGATGCGGACCTCCCGCATCGCCGCGCTGACCAGGCCGAGTTCCTCCCGCAACTCGCGCTCCATCCCGGCCGCCACGACGTCGGTCAGCCGGTCCCGCCCCTCGACGTCCAGCGGCTCCAGACTTCCGGAACCGCTCGGCGCCACCAGCCCCGCGGACGAGCGCGAGGCCACGCCCTGGTGAACCAGCAGCATCCAGCCGTCCGAGGTCAGCGCGACCGTGGAGACGCCGACCTGGTTGCCGAGTTCGGTGTCGCTCAGCGGGATCAGCCGTCCGTCGTCGGCGATCAGACGACGGGTGATGTCGGCCACCACCCGGCCGAGTCCCCGGCTCAGCCATTGCTGACCGGCCAGGTAGTTCGACGCCATCATGTCGAAGTACCGGACCGGCTGCAGGTGGACCGGGCCGCCGGACAGATCGGGATCGTCGCGGAGCCCGATGTTCAGTCCGTCGAACGCCGGGGCCGCCGTACGGGACCGCTGGGACCGGGCCAGCGCGATCACGGCCGGCTTGATCGCCGCCAGGTCGGGCGGGAGCGCGTACTGACGCGAGTCGAGGACGACGGGCCGGTCCAGGCTCTGGTCGACCGACGGGCTGGTGACGACGCGGCCCTGCGAACAGCGGACCAGTTCCCAGTCGCCGTCCGGGACGACGTCGGGGATCGGCCGGTGGATCGAGTAGAGGTCCCGGAGCTCCTGGCGGACCTTGAGCCAGTCACTGACCAGCGGGATCAGGCCGACGATCGCGAGCACGATCGCGATGACTCCGGTGCCGAGGGTTTCCACGCCGAGTGCGAGCACACCGATGAGGGACAACGCCGTACCGGCAACCACCGCCCAGTTCTTCGCCAGCAGGAGTCGCGCCCAGCCCCATGAGGCCGAGAACCGGTGCTGCAACCACAGCCGGGCGCCATGGCGAATCGGCTGAGCCGGGGCGGACTGGGCTGGCGTGACCGCGTCGAGTTCTCCCACGCGGCAATTATCGGGTTTGGTTGGTCTACTGACCGAACGGGAAGTGGGCCTCGGACCAGACCCAGTCGGTGCTGAGGTCGGAGAGTGCGGCGACTTCCACCGGGCCGCTGAGGAGCGGGCCGACCACCTGACCGGAACCGAGTGAACAGGCCACCCGGATCCGGTCTGCCGCCTGGTACCAGACCAGCGCCCCCCGTGGCGCCGCCCCCTCCTGGAGCAGGGCGTGATGGTCGAGCCACCGCACTGCGTCGGACGGATCGTGCCAGCCGCTGTCCTGGGCATAGCCGAAGGCCATCCGCTGGAACTTCAACGGCCAGTCCTGCCAGGCCGTCGACCCCACCCGTTCCAGCTGCCAGTTCAGCGCCGCCTCGGTGTCCCGCGGGTTCGCCACCCGCGCCGCGATCCGGCGCTCCACAACAACCTCCCCCCAGGCCATAGCTGTCTTTCCCCCGTTCCCCGAAACTGCAGGGCCCCCGAAACCGCCAGGCCTGTTGCCGTGGCAGGACAAATCCTGTCCGACCGGAATACACCCGCCGTACATTCGCAACCGGCGAAGATCAGCCGGCCGCGGTGGTGGTGTCGAAGGTGGCGACCGCGCGGCGGCACTCGGCGGCGCGGGCGTCGTTCCCGGCCTGCTGCCAGACCCGTGCGGCGCGGTCGAGGGTACGGCGGGCCGAGTCGAGGTTCCCGGTGGACAGGTAGAGCTGCCCGAGGTGCTGGGCCGCCTGACCCTCGACGCTCCGGTCGCCGAGCCGGTGACCGATGTCGATCGAGTCGAGCAGCATCTTCCGCGCGGCCGCCACCTCGCCGCGCTCCATCAGCGTCTGCCCGAGGTCGGCCCGCGTGTACGCCGCGCAGTGGTCGTCACCCATGCCGTTGAAGATCGCCAGTGCCGTCCGCAGCTGCCGAACGGCCTGGTCGTACCGCCCTTGGCGGGACCGCAGCGCCGCGATCCGGCGCCGTACCTTCGCCTCCCGGTGGCTGTCGACCCGCCGGACGGCGAGCAGGAAAGCCTCAGCCAGATAGCGGCCCGAGGTCACCGTGTCGTCGCGGGCCAGCCAGATGTTCGCGATCGCGGTCCGGGCCAGCGCCTCGGCGTTCGCGTTACCGACCTCGACGAACGCCTCGACCGCCTTCTCGTACTGCTTCAGCCCTTCGTCTCGCCGGCCGCGCTCGCGCAGCCAGGTGCCGAGCCCGACCGCGGCGATGCCCTGCCCGAGCCGGTCCCCGACCTCTGCCGACAGCTGTGCCGCCGCGTCCAGATGCCGCCAGGCCGCGTCCCAGTCGTCCTGGTAGAGCGCGAGCTGGCCGAGGTTGCGGTGCATGATCGCCTCACCGCGCCGGTCCCCGCAGGCCATCGCACTGAGCAGACCCTGCTGGTGCGAGGTGTTCCAGTCGTCGAAACCGGCCCGCATGTCCAGGTACGGCCCCCACGCGGACGCGATCCGCCAGGCCTGATCGTGCAACCCGTTCTGCGCGGCCGCCCGGATCGCGGGCACGAACGTACTGCGCTCGCTGTCGAACCACGCGATCGCATCGGTCTCGGTGAACGGCGACGGATCCGGCGCGGTCAGCGGCCCGGTGTGCTCCATGACGCCGAAGTACTCGAAGGCGAGCGCGGCGTTGGCCCGGCGCATCTTGTTCAGGATCGCGTCCAGCACGGTGGTCACGTCCCGGACTGCCTGCGCCTTCTGCTCGTCGTCACCGACCCCGAGCGCATGCAACCGGAGCAGATCGTGGACCCGATAGCGCGCCGTACCGCGGTGGTCGACCGAGCTGATCCGGACCAGGTTGGCCTCGATCAGGCTGTCCAGACTGCGTCGTACGGCGGCCGGCGACGCGACCGCCTCGAGCGCACGGGCCGAGAACACCCCGACCGCGAAGTGGCCGATCAACCGGTACAGCCGGGCATCCTCCGGACTGAGCGCGTCGTAGCTGAGATCCGCACTCGTGCGGACGGCGAGCTCGCCGATACTCAGCTCGTCCAGCCGCGAGGTCTCGTCGCGCAACCGCCGGGCGAGCTCACGCGGGCTCAGGTCCGGCCGCTGGGCCAGCCGGCTGCCGACGATCCTGATTGCCAGCGGCAGGTTCCCGCAGGCGGCCAGGATCTCCTCGGCCGCCGGCGAGGAGCGTTCGACGCGACCAGGGCCCGCCACCTGCTCGAGCAGGTCAGCGGCCTCGTTGTCGCCGAAGGTGTCCAGCGCCAAGCTGTCCGCACCGGCCAGGTCCATCAGCCGGTTGCGGCTGGTGACGACGACCGCCGATGCGCCTGTACCCGGCATCAGCGGCGTCACCTGACTCGCCGTGGCGACGTCGTCGAGAAGGATCAGCACCCGGCGGCTGGCCAGCTCGGACCGCAGCATCGCCGAACGCCGCTCCGGGTCGGTCGGGATCGCGTAGTCGGGCAGGTTGAGGCTGAGCAGCAGATCGGTGAGTGCCGCGGCCGGATCCCGGGGCTGCGTCGCACCGTGCATGTCCAGATAGATCTGCCCGTCCGGGAACGACTCCCGGACCAGATGCCCCAGCCGGACCGCGAGCGAGGTCTTCCCGGTGCCCGGCGCGCCCGAGATGACCGCGATCGGCGGACGCACCGGATCGCGGCCGCAGACGAGATCGCGCAACTGGTCCAGGAGGTGCTGCCGACCGCTGAAGTCGGGCAGATCGAGCGGCAGTTGACTCGGCGGTCGCTGCGGATCGGTCAGCTCCGGCGCCGACATCGGGCCTGCCGGTACGGCGTCCGGCCCTTGGCGTTCCGTCGTACGCGCGGCGGGGATCCCAGGGTTCGGCCAGTTGGCCGAGCGGCCGTTCTCGGCACGGGCACCGGCCGCCTCGAGCTCGGGGCCGGGCTTGATGTCGAGCTCGTCAGCGAGGGTCTGCACTGCCTTGGCGTACGCGGCTCGGGCCTCACCGACCCGTCCGGCCGCCAGGAGCGCGTCGACGAGTCGCCGCCACATCTGCTCGTCGTACGGGTCTTCGGTGAGGCGCGCACTGAGCAAGACCGCCGCACCACTCGCGTCGCCGTGCTCCAGCCGGAGATCGAGGAGTACGTCGACCAGGCCGCGGTGCTGCGCCTCGAGACGGGCCAGCGAGCCCTCCCACGCAGCCGGGATCGACAGGTCCTCCAACGGGCGGCCGCGCCAGAGTGAGTAGGCCCGGGACAGCACCTGCATCGCCTGGCGGCTGTCACCGGCGTCGCGGAGGTGGCCGCCTTCCGCGAGCAGTGATTCGAACAGGCTGGCGTCGAGCTCGTCGACACCGACCTCGATGCTGTAGCCGGCGGCCGAGGTGTCGATCGGCGCGGGAAGCCCGGCCTCTTGCAGGACGCCGCGGAGAGCTCGCACGTAGGTGCGGATGTTCGCCGTCGCGGAGCGGGGCGGACTGTTCTCCCAGAGGGCGTCGGCGATCAGATCGGTCGAGACGAACCGGTTGGGGTGGAGCAGCAACGTCGCCAGCAACTGACGCGGTTTGGCGGCCCGGAGCGGCTGGCCCTGGACGTGGATCAGGCGCAGAGGTCCGAGGATTCCGTACCTCAGACTGTCCACCTGATTCGCCTCTCCACTCTTGAACCGACCTATCGTGGCATCCGGCTGTACCCGGCGTGAAGGCCGATGTACGCCGGATGTATCTCAGTGCGGCACTGTTGACACAGGTACCGGGGGGAGGGCAGGCCCGGGCGTGGCGACTTGACCGCCGTCACAACCGGGCCTGGCACTGGTGGGGGTTCGGGGTCGGGGGTCCTGGACCACGGGAAACCGGTGCCTACTGGCCACCGGTGAACGGCGGCTGTCCGTCCTGCGGGCTGGGGGAACTCGCAGGCGGGCCGCCCACCGGTGGCTGGCCCTGCGGCTGGCCTTGGTACGGCGGCTGGCCCTGATACTGACCTGGTTGGTTCTGGTAGCCCGGGAACTGCTGCTGCCCCTGATAGTTGCCCTGGTCACCCGGAATCTGCGGGTGGATCTGCCCCGACGACTGCGGCCCGGCCTGCATCTGCGGCGGCGCCTGCTCACCGGCCACCGAGCCGATGGTGCCGAACGAGACCTGCGGGACCGAGCGCACCTGCTCGTCGTTGACCTCGAAGTAGCCGGCCTTCTCGAACTTGAAGCCGTTCGCGATCAGGTTCGACGGGAACGCCTCGACCCGGGTGTTGTAGTCGCCCACGTTGGCGTTGAAGAACCGCCGGCCGGCCGCGATCCGGTCCTCGGTGTCGGTCAGCTCGCGCTGCAGGTTGAGGAAGTTCTGGTTCGACTGCAGCTGCGGGTACGCCTCGACCGAGATCATCATCTGACGCAGCGCACCGGACAGCTCGCTCTCCGCCGCCGCCCGCTGCTCCGGCGGGGCACCCTGCACGTTGACCGCCTGGGTGCGCAGCCGGGCGACCTCCTCGAACACGTGCCGCTCGTGCGCGGCGTACGCCCGGACGGTCTCGACCAGGTTCGGGATCAGGTCGTAGCGGCGGTGCAGTTCGACGTCGATCTGCCGCCAGGACTCCTGGATCAGGTTCCGCTGCTTGACGAACCGGTTGTACGACACGATCAGCGTGATTCCCAGAATCACGACGACCGCGACGATCGCGATGATGACGAAGGTCAGCATTCCCCTGCTCCCGAGTGTTGGCGATGCTCAGGTGCGACTCTACGGGTCGCCGGGGCCGCTGTCGGGTCTAGAAGTTCTGCGGCGGCTGCACGCGCGGGTCGACGCCGGCGTAGTCGCGCCAGACGTACGGCGGGACCTGCTCGACCACCTGTTGCAGCAGGGACAGGCGGTTCATCACCTCGGCCGGGTTGTGCGCACCCTTGTCCCAGCCGACCAGCGAGTTGCCCTCGACCCGCCAGCCGATCTCGCCGCGGGCCAGCAGCAGCTCCATCATCCGCGGCGTCACCACCGCGTGCCCGAACCGCTCGTCGTCCGCCTTCACCCGGAAGGCCCGGTTGAACTGATCGCTCTCGAACTGGATGTCGCGGAACCCGAACGCGTTCGCCACCGCCCCGCCGAAGATGCCCTCATGGGTGACCTCCAGGTGCGGAAGCGCACCGGGCAACTGCAGAACGACCACGCCGAACTTGTGCGTGGTCGTCGTACGACGGCCTTTCGAGTCGGTCGAGTGCGTCTGGTAGCTGTAGTCGAAGGCAACCATCTGGTGGCCGTTGAACGCACCGGTCAGCACATTCGTCGCTCGCCGGTTGTCACCGGTCCGGAACGGCGTACCCGCCCATTGGTTGGCCAGGCCGTTGTTGGCCTGCACGTACGACCAGCCGTTCTGCGCGGCGAAGCCGGCGAACAACTCGCGGCGCTTCTTCGCCGCCATGTAGTTGAAGTAGAAGATCCCGACCCCGACGACCAGGGCGATCAGGATCAACAGGACCGGACTGATGTCCATCAGCCGAGACCCAGGTCCTCGAGACCGAACACGGACCGGTACTCCAGCCCTTCCGACTCGACCTTCTCCTGCGCCCCGGTGGATCGGTCCACGATCACCGCGACCGCGACCACCTCTGCACCGGCCTCACGCAACGCCTCGACCGCGGTCAGCACCGAACCGCCGGTGGTGGACGTGTCCTCGACCGCGAGCACCCGACGGCCCTTCACGTCCGGGCCCTCGATCCGCCGCTGCAGGCCGTGGGTCTTCTCGGCCTTGCGGACGACGAACGCGTCGAGCGTCCGGCCCTGTTGCGCGGCCGCGTGCAGCATCGACATCGCCACCGGGTCCGCACCGAGGGTCAGTCCGCCGACCGCGTCGTACTCGAGATCCTTGGTCAGCTCGAGCATCGCGGGGCCGATCAGCGGGGCCGCGGCCGCGTCCAGCGTGATCCGGCGCAGGTCGACGTAGTAGTCGGCCTCCTTCCCCGACGCCAGCGTCACCCGGCCGTGCACGATGGCCTTGGTTTTCACCTGCTCCAGCAGACCGTCCCGATCGAAGCTCATGGCGGACAAGCCTAGATCACCGCGCAGTTCACGCTTTCGTGCGGACCGTGGGCGGATCAGTATGCAGATGAACTGCAAAGGCTGTGTACGACGTGTCGATGGACGCCGGTGGTTGCCCGGGACGACGATGTGGACGATCGTCGAAGGTGGAGGTGTGCCGTGAGGGCACTGGTGAAGGCCGAGGCGAAGCCCGGTCTGTGGTTGCAGGACGTCCCGGAGCCGAAGATCGAGGCCGACGAGGTCCTGATCAAGGTGCTCCGGACCGGGTTGTGCGGCACCGACCTGCACATCCAGAGCTGGGACCACTGGGCGCAGAAGAACGTGCCGGTGCCGATGGTGACCGGGCACGAGTTCTGCGGTGAGGTGGTCGAGATCGGCGTCGGCGTTCGCGACGTCGCTGTCGGTGACCTGGTCAGCGGCGAGGGTCACCTGGTCTGCGGCCGCTGCCGCAACTGCCGGGCCGGCCGCCGCCACCTGTGCATCAAGACCCGCGGCCTCGGAGTCCACGTACCGGGCGCCTTCGCCGAGTACGTCGCTCTGCCCGCGAGCAACGCCTGGGTCCACAAGGATCCGCTCGACCTGGATGTCGCCGCGATCTTCGATCCGTTCGGCAACGCCGTACACACCGCACTGTCGTTCCCGCTGGTCGGTGAGGACGTGCTGATCACCGGCGCCGGGCCGATCGGCGTGATGGCCGCGGCGGTCGCACTACACGCCGGTGCGCGCAACGTGGTGATCACCGATCTGTCGGAGTACCGGCTGGACCTGGCCCGCAAGATCGGCGTCACCCGCGCGGTGAACGTGGGCGAGGAGTCGATCGCCGACGCCCAGCAGAGCCTCGGTATGCGGGAGGGGTTCGACGTCGGGATGGAGATGTCCGGGCAGCCGGCCGCGCTGCGGGACATGCTCGCGAACATGACCCACGGCGGCCGGATCGCGATGCTCGGGCTGCCGTCGGACGAGATCGCGATCGACTGGAGCACCGTGGTGCTCAACATGCTGACGATCAAGGGCATCTACGGCCGGGAGATGTTCGAGACCTGGTACTCGATGTCGGTGATGCTGGAACGCGGCCTGGACCTGACCCCGGTGATCACCCACCGGTTCGGGTACGGCGACTTCGAGCAGGCCTTCGACGTCGCCCGGCAAGGGCACTGCGGCAAGGTGATCATGGACTGGACGGCTGAATCTCTGGAGGAGAAGCACTGATGTTCGGGCGGATGCGGGACGACCTGACGGCGACCATCGGCGAGATCCGGGACGCCGGGCTGTACAAGTCCGAGCGGGTGATCACCTCACCCCAGCAGTCGCTGATCTCCGTTGCTTCCGGCAAGGAGGTGCTCAACTTCTGCGCCAACAACTACCTCGGTCTGGCCGATCACCCCGAGGTGATCGCGGCCGCTCGCGCCGCCCTGGACCAGTGGGGCTTCGGGATGGCCTCGGTGCGCTTCATCTGTGGCACGCAGCAGATCCACAAGGACCTGGAAGGGGCACTGAGCAACTTCCTCGGCGCCGAGGACACCATCCTCTACAGCTCCTGCTTCGACGCGAACGGCGGCCTGTTCGAGACCCTGCTCGGCGCCGAGGACGCGATCATCTCCGACGAGCTCAACCACGCCAGCATCATCGACGGCATCCGGCTGTCGAAGGCCAAGCGCTACCGCTACAAGAACCGCGACATGGCCGACCTGGAGGCGCAACTCAAGGACGCGGCCGACGCCCGCTACCGACTGATCGCCACCGACGGCGTCTTTTCGATGGACGGGTACGTCGCTCCGCTCGACGAGATCTGCGACCTGGCCGACCGGTACGACGCCCTCGTCATGGTCGACGACTCGCACGCGGTCGGTTTCGTCGGCCCGGACGGTGCCGGCACTCCGTCCCTGTTCGGCGTCAAGGACCGCGTCGACGTACTCACCGGCACGCTCGGCAAGGCCCTCGGCGGTGCCTCGGGCGGCTACGTCTCCGGCCGCCGCGAGATCGTCGAGCTGCTGCGGCAGCGCTCCCGCCCCTACCTCTTCTCCAACTCGCTGGCCCCGTCCGTCACCGCGGCGTCCCTGAAGGCCCTCGAGCTGATCGGCGGATCGACCGCGCTCCGCGACAAACTCAAGGCCAACACGGCACTCTTCCGCACCAAGATGACCGAGGCGGGCTTCGACGTCCTCCCCGGCGACCACCCCATCTCCCCGGTCATGATCGGCGACGCCGCCGAAGCCGGCCGCCTGGCCGACAAACTCCTCGACCTCGGCGTCTACGTCATCGGCTTCTCCTACCCGGTCGTCCCCCACGGCAAGGCCCGCATCCGCGTCCAACTCTCCGCAGCCCACTCCACCGAAGACGTCGAACGCGCCATCGCCGCCTTCATCGAGGCCCGCGCGGCACTCGCCGGGTAGCTGTCAGAGTTCGGGGGCCGGTGGGCCAAGGACCTGCTCGAGTTGGGCGGCAACAGCGTCCAAGTCCTGGGCCATCGTGTCCGGGCGGCCGGATTCCAGCGTTTCCCGGATACTGCTCCGTGCTGCCCGTACGGCGTCTCGCAGGGACACCGCCCGAAGTTGCGCGGCGTCGTCCGGTGCCGACGGCTCGAGCGCCGTCAGGCGATCCTCCACCGCGGCGACCCGGCTCTCCGCGATGTTCCAGCCGCCGGAGGCTTCCGCGGGCGAAGCCTGCCCGCGGAGTTCCGGGATGAGCACGCGGGCGAACCACGCCACCTCGTCCTCGGCGGATGCGAGGTCGGCCCGCCATTCCCGGCGGTGGCTCGCCCGGACAAGCAGCGGGATGCCGATGGCGAGCGCGAGCAGTGCCGCGCCCAGCACCCACCACAACCAGGTGGGCGCACCGTCCGACTCGGCCGAGGTTGGCTGCACCGACGGCGACATCGTCGGCGACGGGGCAGCTGTGGGCGCCGCCTGGGTCGGCGCGGTGGTCTCCGCACGTTCCGATGACTGGGTGGAGGTCGGTTCCGGTGCCTGCTGGGTCGGCGACGGGGCTGCCTGGGGTACCGAAGACCGGGTGGGGCTCGGTTCTGGCGCCGGCTGGCTCTCCGATGATCTGGTGGGACTTGGGGCCGGCGCGCTCTCGGTCGGGGAGGTGCCCTCTTCGCGTTCCGGCGAACGGGTGCGAGTCTGTTCCTCCGCAGGCTCGGAGGTGGACGGGCTCTCCTCCCGGTCCGGCGAGCGGGTGGGGTCCGGGAGCGTCGCCGTCGGAGACGCCAGCGAGCGCGTCGAAGTCGCAGACGGCCGGTCAAGGGAACCGGTGTCTCCGCAGGAACTGAGGAGCAGGGCCGCGACAACCAGACCAGCGGCTCGCACCATCAGCTGTCGTCGGTGCTCGCGGCGCGGGCGTCGCGTTCGATCTCGGCGGTGTCGGCCTTGAGTTCCTTCGTCTCGGTCTTCTTGGCCCGCTTCATCGCCTTCTCGACCTTGGCGCCCATGTCCGACACTCCGACGACCACGAGGCCTACCTGGCCGGCGTCGAGGTGCTCGCCGAGTTCCTTGAGGTCGTCGCGGCTCATCCCGGCCGCGGCATGTCCGGCCACCGCGCCCAGGACCGCGCCGCCGGCCGTCGTGGCCGCGAGCAGCCCGCCGCCGATCGCGGCGAACGGGAACAGCGCGACGACCAGGCCGGTCGCCAGGCCCACTCCGCCACCCAGCACGCCGCCGGCCCGTGTCGGCGTCTCGTGCTTGCGGGCGATCTTCACCTTCCCGTCTTCACGGCGCTCGACGATGGCCGCGTCGTACGAGTCGATCAGACCGGCCTTGGTGTGCAGGTCCTTGACGAGCTGGTAGTCCGCCTCTGCGTCGGCCAGTTCGTCGTACACCCCGACGTACGCGATAAACGTGTCAATGGCCATTTCTCTCGTCCTCTCTCCCTCTCAGAGGAACATCGCACCCTCGGCCCCACCTCGGACTCATCCACGTAGGGCGATATTCGGACGCTCGGGCTAGGGTGAGCCGGTTCGGTCTGGGTGAGGGAGCATCGTGCGTCGAGTGCTGGCAGTTGTTGGTGTCGTCGGGTTGTTGGGTGTGGCCGGGTGCGGTGGGGGTGAAAAGCAGCAGCCAGTTGATGTTGCGAACCCGAGTGCGGCGCCGTCGCCCAGCACTACGCCTGCCCCGGTGCGGAGTGTTCCAGTGGTGACCGCGAAGCCGGCTCAGCTGAGTGTGGCCGCGGCGGGGAAGCGGTACCTGGCGGTGACTCGGCCGTACAACGTGGCGCTGGAGCGCTTCGAGAAGGCGGCCAACAGCGGCGCGTCCGTGGCCACGCTGCAGGCCCGGGCCCGGGCTGTCGCCGCGGCGAATCTGACCGAGTCGCGGCAGCTCCGGGCTATTGCCTGGCCGACCAAGGTGGCCACGCAGATCCGGGCGCTCGCGGCAGCAGACGCAGCGGCCCGCCCGCATTGGTTGCGGGTCGCCGAAGCCGACAGTCTGTCGGCGATGGCGAAGTACGTCCGGCTCGCCTCGGCGGAGAGCGGCAAGGCGCCGGCCGCCGAGATCCGACGTCTGCTCGGCCTCCCGAAGTACGACGAGAAGGACTACAGCTGACGTTGTCGGTCCTCGCGGGCAGGATGTGGGCATGGCGGTTCTGAGTGCGAGGTCAATCAACCGGGCGACGCTGGCTCGGCAGTTGTTGCTGGAGCGGGCTGACGTGTCGACGGTGGAGGCTGTCGGGCGGTTGGTGGGGATGCAGGGGCAGGAGCCCAAGCATCCGTATGTGGGGTTGTGGTCTCGGGTGGAGGGGTTCTCCGAGGGGGACCTGGATCGGGCGGTCGAGGGGCGGGAGGTTGTGCGAGCGACCCTCTTCAGGGGGACCTTGCACCTGGTGACGGCGGCGGACTATCTGCGGTTCAGGGCGACCTTGGCGCCGGTGCTGGAGGCTGGGCTCCGGATGCTGAAGGAGCGGGGTGAGGGGCTCGAGCCGGAGAAGGTGGTCACAGCGGCGCAGAAGCTGCTGGCCAAGGAGCCGTTGACGTTCACCGAGGTGCGGGACGCGTTGCAGAAGGAGTTCCCGGCGGTGAACGAGCGGGCGCTCGGGTTCTGCACCCGGATGATGGTGCCGCTGGTGATGTACCCGACCGGCACCCGCTGGGGCTGGCCGGCGAACGCCAAGTTCACCCCGGCCGAGGCGTGGCTGAGCGGCAAGCTCCACACGAGAGCGGTGCCCGAGGAGCTCGTCGTCCGCTATCTGGAGGCGTTCGGTCCGGCGACCCCGGCCGACTTCCAGACGTGGTCCGGACTACCGAAGGCGAAGCCGGTCTTCGACGGCCTCGAGCTCGAGCAGTTCACCGACGAGGCCGGCAAAACGCTGTACGACGTACCGGATGCGGCGCGGCCGGGTCCGGACACCCCGGCGCCGGTGCGATTCCTGCCCGAGTTCGACAATCTGCTGCTCGCACACGCCAAACGCGAGCGGATCATCGCGGACGAGCACAAGCCGGCCGTGTTCACGAAGAACCTGCGGGTCAAGGCGACGTACACCGTGGACGGGCTGGTCGCGGGCCTGTGGACGGCGGAGAAGAAGCGTGGTGTGGCGACTCTCACGCTGACCCCGTTCGGGCGTACGACGAAGAAGACCGGGACCGAGCTGGAGCGGGAGGGAGCGGGGCTGCTGCGGTTCCTGGAACCGGATGCGAAGACCTACGAGGTGGTTACGGCCAGTTGATGAGGTTGTTGTCACACGTCGGATGACTGGGCCGGAACCCTTCGGCCCGGTGGAATAGACAAATGAGCACAGTCCCCACCATCACTCTGGACAACGGTGTCGAGATCCCGCAGCTGGGCCTGGGGGTCTGGCAGATCGAGGACGACCTCGTCACCGACGTCGTGACGACCGCGTTCGAGGCCGGCTACCGGCATGTCGACACCGCGGCGATCTACGGCAACGAGGCCGGCGTCGGGCGGGCGATCGCCGCGGCCGGCCTCCCCCGCGACGACCTCTTCATCACCACCAAGCTGTGGAACAGCGACCAGGGCTACGACACCACCCTGGCGGCGTTCGACGCGAGCCTGGAGCGGCTCGGGCTCGAGTACGTCGACCTGTACCTGATCCACTGGCAGTCACTGAAGAAGGACAAGTACGTCGAGACCTGGAAGGCGTTCGAGCAGCTGTACGCCGACAAGCGGGTCCGCGCGATCGGGGTGTCGAACTTCCACGAGCCGGCGCTGCGGCGGCTGTTCGAGGAGACCACGATCCGGCCGGCGGTGAACCAGATCGAGCTGCACCCGGCACTGCCGCAGGACGAGCTGCGCGCGTTCAACGCGGAGAACGACATCATCACCCAGGCGTGGAGCCCGCTGGCGCAGGGCGAGCTGCTCGATCAGCCCACGCTGAAGACGCTGGCCGGCAAGCACGGCAAGACGCCGGCCCAGGTGGTCATCCGCTGGCACCTGCAGCTCGGCAACGTGGTGATCCCGAAGTCGAAGACCCCGAGCCGGATCCAGGAGAACTTCGACGTCTTCGACTTCCAGCTCGACAACGACGACATGGCGGCGATCGCCGACCTCGAGACCGGCGTCCGCACCGGCGGCGACCCGGACGTCTTCGGCTGAGGCTTCGGCCGGAGGCCGGGTCAGAGTCAGACCAGCTCGAGGAAACGGGCGAGAACCGGCGAGCGGTTGTCCGGTGACCAGGCCACGGAGAGTTTCCACGGTGGTAGGTCATCGGACAACTCGCGGTAGACGACCGCGTCCGGGTTCGACGGCGGGGTCGGGCCGATGAGCAGTGAGACCCCGAGTCCGGCCGACACCAGCGACACGATCGTCTGTACGTCGGCCGCCTGCTGCTCGATCCGGGGTGTGAACCCGGCCGCGCGGCAGTAGCCGACGATCGTGTCGTGAACGGCAGGCCCGCTCAACCGCGTGTAGAAGACGAACGGGTCGTCCGCGAGCTCCTCGAGCCGGATCCGCTTCCGCCGTACCAGCCGATGCCGCGCCGGCAGCACCGCCACCAGCGGATCGTTCGACACCACCTTCGTCAGCAGTCCATTCGTGCGGCCGGCCGTGGTCCGCGCACCCTCCGGGGTCGTCGGGCGGATCAGGCCGACGTCGATCCGGCCGTCGCGCAACGCCTCTGTCTGCCGGATGGTCGTCACGCTCTCCAGATCGAGCACGACCTCCGGGTACGCCTGCCGGAAGGGACGCAGCAACCGCGGCAGCGCCTCGAATGTCGCGGACTGGACGAAGCGCAACCGCAACGTCCCGAGCTCGCCGCGCTGGGTCCGCTGCGCCGCGCGGACCGCCTCGTCGGATCGTCGCAACAGGTCATGCGCCTCGGCCAGGAACGTCTCCCCGGCCGCGGTCAGCACGAAGCGGCGGCGTACCCGGGCGAACAACTCGACCCCGAGATCGCGCTCGAGCGAGGCGATCTGCCGGCTCAGCGACGGCTGGGTCAGATGCAGCCGGGTCGCGGCCCGGCCGACGTTCATCTCCTCGGCCACCACCACGAACGATCTGAGCTGACGCAGTTCCATGACCACGATCATGCACCAAAGACATCAACTCTGCGAGAAAATTTCATTGGACGTATGAAGGGGTCAGTTCTTACCGTCGAAGGGACGAAAGGAATCCCCGTGAACTACATCCCGTTCTCGATGGTCAAGGCGATCCACGAGCAGACCCACTCAGCATTTCCGAACGCACCGGTCGTCCCGCACAGACCGCTGCGCCCACGCCGGCACCCGGTGCGCGCCGTCCGCCGCCTGCTGCAGGGCCGAGATCCGTCGCCGCAGCCGGCGCCGGTCGAGCCACGTCCCACGCTGACGCTGGTGGCCGGAACCGATCACGAGCTGTGCGAAGCTGAGGTCCGTGATCGAGGTACGACGACTGCGAGTGCTGCGCGCGCTGGCTGATCACGGCACCGTGACCGCGGCCGCCGAGGTGCTGCACCTGACGCCCTCGGCGGTCTCGCAGCAACTGGCAGCCCTGGAGTCCGAGGTCGGTCAGGAACTGCTCGAACGCCGCGGCCGCCGCGTCGCCATCACCTCGGCCGGTCGCCTGCTGCTCGCCCACACCGACACGATCCTCGCCGAGGTCGAGCGGGCCGAGGACGCCATGCGGCTGCACGCGAACGGCGAGAACGGCGAGGTCCGCGTCACCGCGTTCGCGACCGCGATCAGCCTGCTCGTCGCGCCCGCCCTCGCCCGCCTCCGCGAAACCAACCCCGGCCTCGACCTCGTCATCCGCGACGCCGAAGGCCACCAGGGCATCACCCAGCTGCTCGACGGTGACGCGGACATCGCGATCGCCGTCGAGCATCGCGGTTCGCCCCGCCCGGACGATCAGCGCCTGGCCCGGATCCCCTTGTACGCCGAGCCGTTCGTCGCCGTCCTCCCGCCGGACCACCCGGCCGCCGCGGCCGACACGATCGAGCTCCCGATGCTCGCGGCCGACGACTGGGTGATGCCGTCACCCGGCAACCCGATCCGCGACGTCGTCCTCCTGGCCTGCGAACAAGCCGGTTTCCAGCCCCGAGTCGTCCATCAGTCCGACGACTTCCGCGCCGTCGCCGCCCTGGTCGCAGCCGGCGGCGGCGTCTCCCTCGTCCCCCGCCTCGCCGTACCCGCGCTCGCCGTCACCCGCCCCCTGACCGAACCGGTCCCCACCCGCCGCGTCTACGCCGCCGTCCGCCAAAGCCGAGCCGACCACCCCCTCATCACCGCAACCCTCGCCGTCCTCACCGAGGTCGCCGAGAAGCTCTGACTCAGCCGAGTCGGGCGGCTGCGGTGCGGGTCAGGTTTTCGAAGTTGGTGGGTTTTACGCCGTCGCCCATTTCGCGGAAGGCCAGGACGGAGACGACGTTGCCCTTGCGGGTGATGGCGTACGGGAAGCCACCGGGCTCGCTGCCGGGGTCCGATGGGAGCGGGAAGTCGTACCAGCGAACGATGGCGGTCGCGTCACCCAGCGGCAGCGTCCGGTTCTCGGTCAGCTTGCGGGCGTGAGTGGGAGCCGGGTCGAGCGCCTTGCAGGACTTGATCGTCGCGACGATCTTGTCGTACGCGGCCTTGGCCGCACGGGCGTCGTCGTACCGGGTCAGCCACTGCCCGCCGGAGGCGTCCAGCTCGGTGGTGAAGTTCCGGTTCAGGCTGCCGCGGACGCCGTTGCCGCGGGTCGACGACGGACCGCAGATCGGGTCGGCGGAGCCGGTCGTCACGATCCAGCCGCGGTTCGGATCCGCCTTGGCGACGTCGGGTCCGGTCAGCAGCATCGACGTGCGCAACTGCACCGCCGCCGGCTTCGTTGTCGGAGTCGGCGCCATCGTCGGCGTCTTCACCGGCTCAGGAACCGACCGCTCCGGCGTCGTACTGGGCGTCACGCTCGGCGTCGTCCCCGCGTTCCCCACCGGCGTACCCCCGTCGGTTTCGTTGCCGCAGGCCACCAAGCCCAATGCCAACCCGACCAGCCCGACCGCACCGGTCACCCGTCGTACTCCCCGTCCGTACATGGCACCAACCTTTCCCCCTCGATGTGTGCACGCTTTGACGCACGCAACACCGAGTTGGTTGGCAGTGACACCTCAGCCGCGACGGCGGCCGTCCAGGCCGATGGTGGAGACCCGCGCGATCAGGGATCGGGGAATGTAGCGCGCGGCGGCGGCGATGAGCTTGTAGCGGACGGACGGGATCGAGACCGCCTTGCCGCGCATCAGGTCCTTCCAGGCGGCGTTGACCATGTCGTCGGCGTCCAGCCACAGGAACGACGGGATGATCGTCTTGTCCATCCCCATCCGATCGTGGAACTCGGTGTGCACCAGCCCCGGGCACAACGCCATCACCGCGACGCCCTTCGCGTGCAGCCCGGTCGCCAGCCCGGCGGAGAAGGTGGTCACCCAGGACTTGTGCGCGCTGTAGCTGCCGCGCTGCAGGAACCCGGCGATCGACGACACGTTGATCACCGCACCCGACCCGCGCTCGATCATCGGCAGTACGGCGGCATGCGTCAGCCGCATCACCACCCGCACCAGCAGGTCGAACTGCTTCTCCTCGACCTCGATCGGGTTCGACCAGAACGGCTTCTTCTGCCCGAAGCCGGCGTTGTTCACCAGGACCTCGATCGGCCCGGTCCGGAACCGCTCCTCCACCCTGGCAAGGTCCTCGGCGTCGGTCAGGTCGGCCGCGAGGACCTCGCAGGCGACCCCGTGCACGCGGGTGAGCTCGGCCGCGGTCTCCTTCAGCCGCGCCTCGTCCCGCGACACCAGCACCAGGTCGTAGCCCTCCAGCGCCAGCTTGTCCGCGAACGCCCGTCCGATCCCGGTCGCCGGCCCGGTGATGAGCGCAGTCGCCACGTTCTCCGTCCTCCCGTAGGTGCCAGTCGGCACTCCCCAGTCTGTCACTACTCTGGTGGCGTGCTGACCGACATCGACGCCTGGGTGCTGGATCTCGACAACACGCTCTACCCCGCCGACTCGGCCCTGGCCGCGCAGGTGACGCACGGCATCTTGTCGTCGGTGGCCGAGTTCTACGGCACCGATGTGGTCGGCGCCCGGCAGATCCAGGCCGAGCTGGTCGCGCAGTACGGCACTTCTCTGCGCGGAGCGATGACGACGCGGGACATCGACCCGCACGAGTTCCTCAGCTTCGAACGGCGGATCGACTACTCGGTGCTGAGCCCGAACCCGGCACTCGCCGCCGCCCTCAGTGCCCTCCCGGGTCGTCGCTTCGTCTACACGAACGGGTCGGAGTACCACGCCGAGCAGGCGCTGCGGCAGCTCGGCCTGACCGCCTGCTTCGACGGCATCTTCGACATCCTGGCCGGCGACCTCATCCCGAAGCCCTACGAGGAGAGCCTCGACGCTTTCCTGACCCGCTTCACCGTCGACCCCGGCCGCGCGGCGATGTTCGACGACCTCCCGGTCAATCTGGAGGTTCCGCGGGCTCGGGGCATGGCCACCGTCCTGGTCGGCGGACCACCGGCGGCCGGCGACCGAGCGCCGTACCAGCAGGTCGGGGTACGGCAATGGCAGGTCTGGGATCTGCCGGCCTTCCTTCACTCCTTGACGGCGCCCGCGGTCAATCCCTCCACGATGTAGCGGCTGGCCACGGCGAACAGGATCATCGTCGGCACGATGCTCAGCACCGCGGCGGCCGACATCGAGCCCCAGTCGATGTTGTAGCTGCTGATGAAGCCGTTCAGCGCGGCCGGGATGGTCTTGTTGCTGTCGCTGTTCAGCAGCGTCACCGACAGGAACAGCTCGTTCCAGCAGTTGACGAAGTTGAAGATGTACGACGCCGCGATCCCCGGCGTCATCACCGGCACCAGCACCCGGAACAACGCCGACAGTCGCGAGCACCCGTCCACCATCGCGGCCTCCTCGAGCGAGGCCGGCACGTTCTCGAAGAACCCACGCAACATCACCGTGCAGAGCGGGATCGACATCGCGACGTACACCAGGACCAGGCCCCAGCGGTTGTCGACGAGGTACAGCCGCGTCATCAGGATGTAGAGCGAGCCGAGCGCGATGAACCCGGGGATCATCTGCGTCACCAGGAACGCGCCCATCACCGCGCCCTTGGAGACGAACTCGAACCGGGCCAGCACGTACGCCGACAACAGTGAGACCACCGTGGCCAGGGCGGCCGCGACCGTCGACACGATCAGGCTGTTGCCGAGGTAGACGGCGAAGTTCGACTGGTCGAACAGGCCGCGGTAGTTCTCCAGCGACCAGGTGCCCGGCCAGTACCGCAGCGGATACGCGAAGATCGTGCCCGGATCCTTGAACGACGTGATCAGGATCCAGTACAGCGGGAACACCGTGACGATCAGGCAGATGCCGAGCCCGCCGAACTTCACGATCCGGCCGGCCAGGGTTTCGGAGCGGATCATGCGAGTCCCTTCCGCGGCCGGATCGCCAAGAGGTAGAAGACCGCGAACAGCATCAGCACGAACACGACCATCACACCCATCGCCGAGGCGCGTCCGTAATCGCCCTCCTGGGTCACCTGGATCATGTACGACGTGACGATGTGCGTCTCGTTCGCCGGGCCGCCCCCGGTCATGCCGAAGATCAGTTCGGGCGAGTTGAAGATCCAGATCACCCGCAGCAGCACGGTCAGCGCCAGCGTGGTCCGGATCGACGGGATGGTGATGCTGAACAGGGTCCGGACCTTGCCGGCCCCGTCGATCGCGGCCGACTCGTACAACTCCTCCGGCACCCCCTGCAGGGCGGCGAGGATCATGATCGCGAAGAAGGTCACGCCGTACCAGACATTCGCGATGATGACCGAGATCATCGCGTACCGGGCATCGGCCAGCCACGGCACCGGGGTGTCGATCAGGTGCGACTTCATCAGCAGGTCGTTGACCACGCCGAACTCACCGTTGAACATCCAGCGGAACAGGATGCCGATCAGGAACCCCGACACCGCCCACGGGAAGAACACCAGCGCCTGATAGGCCCCGCGGAAGCGGAACCTCCGGCGCAGCCACAGCGCCATCGTGAAGCCGATCAGGAACTGCGGCACGAGCGAACCGACCACCCAGACGACCGAGTTCGTCACCGTGCCGCGGAACATCTGGTCGTCCAGCAGCGTGCGGAAGTTGTCCAGGCCGACCCACGAGGTGTCCGACAGGTCGTTCAGGTTGTAGTTCCGGAACGCCATCTGGATCCCGCTCAGCAGCGGGTAATAGGTGAACACCCCGACGAACACCAGCGCCGGCAACATGAAGGCGAGCAGCACCAACGCCGTCCGTCCGGACCAGCGCCGCCGACCACTGACCGGCCGCCTCGAGGCGGGTGGCTTCAGAGCCGGCCGGTCCGTTTCAGTCAGAGACATCGATCAGTTCCCGGCCCACTTCTTGGTCCAGTACTCGTCCCAGCTCTTCAGGATCTCGGCGGGCTGGGCCTTCCCGGTGATGAGCTTCTGGACGTCGGCGTCGGACTTGTTGCCCCACTCGGTGGACCACGGGACGCCGCGCGGCTGGGTGACCACGAGATAGGTGTCGGGCGATTCGTTCATCGCGACGTACGACGCCCACGGGCCGTCCTTGAAGAACGGGTCCTCGGCCGCCGACTTCAGGATCGGGACCAGGCTGTTCTCCTTCGAGAACGTCATCGCGGCGTCACCGGAGGTCAGGAACTTGACCAGCTTCACGGCCTCGGGCTTGTGCTCACTGCCCTGTGCCACACCCCAGCCCGCGTTCGCCAGCGGCTGGGCGGCCTTGCCGGTCGGCCCGACGGGCAGCGGCGCCGTACCCCACTGGTCTTCCTTGATCGTCTTGGACTGCTTGACGGTCGCGATCACCTCGGGGTCCTGGAGCAGGAAGCCCGTCGTACCGGAGGTGAAGCCCTGCACCATCTCCGGGTAACCCCAGCTGACCGAGGACGGCGGGGAGGCGTTCTTGAACAGGTCGAGGTACAGGTTCAGCGCGTCGACCGCCTTCGGCGACGAGAAGATCGTCTTGCCGCTGGTCAGCTTGAACGCGTTGTCCCGGTTGATCTCGTCGATCACGTACCCGGAGATGATCGCGATCGCGTTGCCGCCGGCCCCGAGTCCGCCGCGGAACGAGTAGCCGTAGACGTTCTTCGACGGGTTGTTGATCTTCTTCGCCTGCTCGACCATCTCCGCCCAGCTCTTCGGCGGGCCGCTGAACCCGGCCTGCTGGACCAGGTCCTTGCGGTAGAACAGCGACAGCCCGTAGAAGCCGTACGGGACCATGTACGACTTGCCACCCTGCTCGGTCACCTTCAGCGCGTTCGGCGTCAGCGCCTGCAGACCGTCCCAGCCCTTCAGGTCGGGGGCCATGTCGTAGATCCACTTGTTGGTCGAGAACGGGCCGACAGTGGTGTCCCGCACCTCCAGTACGTCGACGCCCTTGCCGGACTGCAGCATCTGCTGAATCTTCTGGTCCGCCTGGTTGGTCGGCGGCGAGATCAACTGCACCTTGATGCCGGAGTTCTTCGACTCGAAGTCGGCGATCAGCTTCTTCAGCAGCGTGGTCCGGGTCGGGTTGGTCAGGCTCTCGACCATCTGCAGCGTGACCTGACCTTCGGCCTTCTCGGCCGGGCCGGGGCCACAGGCTGACAGCAGCAGCGCGGCGGCAGTCGCCGCGGCGGTGAGAGATGCGAACATCGTGCGTGGTCGGTGGGACATGGCGCTTCTCCTAGCGGATGTAGGCCCAGGGGAGGGCATCAGACGTCGGCGCGGACATCTGATGAATTGATCGACCGCTCCCGGCACCCTAGTGACCATTGCGCGCGAATGACAAGGTTTCGGCGAAGATGTGACCACAAGAGGTCTGAGGACTTACTCTGCAGGTGAGTTTTGGGATCAGGCGGTCCGCGACGAGGAGGTACGAATGGCAGCCACCGACAAGGCGCTGGCCGGCCTGCGCCAGATGATCGCCTCCGGCGAGCTGGGACCGGGCGCGAAGTTCCCACCCGAACCCGAGCTGTGCGACCACCTCGGCGTGTCCCGCAGTTCGCTGCGCGAGGCGGCCCGGTCGCTGGCGGCGCTCGGCGTGATCGAGTCGCGGCACGGCTCCGGCACGTACGTCTCGGCGCTGGACCCGGCCGAGATCATCAGCCGGTTCTCACTGTCGGTCGAGCTGATCCCGCTCGAGGGCGTGCTCCAGCTGATGGAGGTACGGCGGGTGCTCGAGGCACACGCGACCGCCGCGGCCGCTGCCCGGCAGGACCCGGACCTGGAGAAGAAGCTGGGCGAGATCCTCGACCGGTTGGAGGAGACCACCGACGCGACCGAGATCCAGCAGCTGGACGCCGAGTTCCACGGCGCGATCTGCACGGCCGGTGGGAACCCGACCGTCACCGCGCTCACCGGCGTGATCCGCGGCCGCGGCGGTCACTACCGCATCTTCGAGCCGGGCGCGGAGTTCGACGCGATCAAGCAGACCAGCGACCGCGGCCACCGCGCCATCCTCTCCGCGATCGCCCGCCGCGACCCGGCCGCGGCCGCCACCGCCGCGTCTGCCCACATCGCCCAGACCGAGCTCTGGCTCCGCGCCCTCCGCCCCGAACCCCAGGTTGACCCACCGACGGACTGACGCGTCCGAGGACCAGCCCACCCAGCCCCTCGATCGACTCGGCCTTGAAACCAACCCACCGAGCGAAGCGAGGCGGTGCTTGAGCAGTTCTTTCTTCTTCTTGTCGAGATCTTGCAGTCTTGTGCGCGGCTGCATAACCTCCAGGCGCCGGCTGTTCGTCTGGAGGGGATCCGCCAATGTCCCGATCACATCTGCGCGCCGTGGCCGTCGCACTGACGACCGCCCTGCTCGGTGCCCTGCTCACTACCCCCGCCGCGGCCACACGTCCGGCCCCGCGGATCACCCGCGCCGGACTCGACCCGGCGCTCGTCGCAGGACGCGGTGCGGACGTCGCCTTCGTCGAGCAAGAAGCCGAAAATGCTTACCACACAGGCGAAAAGATCGGACCGAGCCGTGAGGCCTACACACTCCCGGCCGAGGCTTCCGGACGAACCGCCGTACGCCTCACGTCGACGCAGTACGTCGAATTCACCCTGACCGAGCCTGCGAACGCGTTGACCCTGCGCTACAGCATTCCGGACGCGCCGGCGGGTGGCGGGATCCGGGCGCCGCTCGATGTGACCGTGAACGGCAAGCACAAGCGGACCATGACGCTGACGTCGGAGTACGCCTGGCTGTACGGCATGTACCCGTTCTCCAACGACCCGAATGTCGACCCGATCCCCGGGTGGTGGAAGCCCGAGCCGGATCCGGTCGCCAAGCCGTTCCGGCCGAACCACTTCTACGACGAGCAGCGACTCCTGTTCGACCGGACGTACAAGGCCGGCGACCGGGTCCGGTTCGCCGTACCGCGGAACACGTCCGCTGCCTGGTACGTGCTGGACCTGGCCGACTTCGAACTGGTCGGCGCACCGCTGCAGCAACCACGGAAGTCGTTGTCGGTGCTGTGGTTCGGTGCCGACCCCACCGGACGACACGATGCGGCGCCCGCGATCGAACGGACGATCGCGGCGGCCCAACGGATCGGCTGGTCGGTGTTCATCCCGCCGGGCACCTACCAGGTCAACCGGCACATCGTCGTCGACAAGGTGACCGTCCGCGGCGCCGGCACCTGGTGGACGATCATCAAGGGCAAGGTCCTGCCGCTGCCTGAGCCCGCACCGGACAAGTCGGTGCACAGCGCACCCGGTTTCTACGGCAAATACGCCGCGAACGGCGGCAGCACCCGCGTCCACCTGGCCGACTTCGCGATCGAGAGCGACGTACGCGAACGGATCGACACCGACCAGGTGAACGGCATCGGCGGCGCGATCGGCGGCGGCTCGACGATCGAGAATCTGTACCTGCACCACACCAAGGTCGGCATCTGGCTGGACGGCCCGATGGACGGACTGCTGATCCGGAACACCATCATCACCGACGCGATCGCCGACGGGATGAACCTCCATCTCGGCGTCTCGAACGTCCGGGCGACCAACAACTTCATCCGCAACAGTGGTGACGACGGGCTCGCGATGTGGTCGGAGTCGAACCCGGACGGACTGGTCAACCACAACAACGTCTACGACCACAACACCGTGCAGACACCGGTACTGGCGAACAACATCGCCATCTACGGCGGCAGGGACAACGCGGTCACCGACAATCTGGTCGCCGATCCGATCCGCGAGGGCAGCACGCTGCACGCGGGATCGCGGTTCAACTCCACGCCGTTCGAAGGAACGCTGACGTTCGCCCGCAACGCCACGGTCCGCGGCGGCCCACGCGACCTGAACTGGAACCTCGGGCTCGGCGCGATCTGGCTGTACGCGCTGCAGTCGACGATGGCCGGCCGGATCGAGATCACCGACAGTTCGTTCCTGGACTCGACGTACAACGCGATGCTGTTCGTCGTCGACTGGCCGGTGAAGGACGACTACGCGATCACGAACGTTGCTGTGAGCAACATCAAGGTGGACGGGACCGGGACCAACGTGGTCAACGCCCGGGTCGGCGGCTGGGCGACGTTCGAGAATGTCGACGCGCGCAACGTCGGTGCCCCGTTCGTGAACAACTGCGGCACGTTCCAGTTCGACGGTACGCCGGAGTTCGACGTCCGCCTGCTGTCCGGCAACGACGGCGGCTGGACCGGCGCGACCTGGTGCGAGGACCGCCCGCCCGTCGTACCGCCGCCGCCGCCGTCCCCGTGGAGCTGACCCGTCTGACGTGAGGGATCCCGCTGCGCGGGTTAGGGTCGGGGCATGCGCGAACACGCACAGCGGCTGAACGGGCTCGGGACGACGATCTTCGCCGAGATGTCGGCCCTCGCGGTGGCGACCAACTCGGTCAACCTCGGCCAGGGGTTCCCGGACCGCGACGGACCCGACTCGCTGCTCGAGGACGCGATCGCCGCGATCCGCGCCGGTGCCAACCAGTACCCGCCGGCCCGCGGCGTCCCCGCGCTGCGCCAGGCGATCGCCGACCACCAGAAGCGCTTCTACGACCTGTCGTACGACCCCGACACCCAGGTCCTCGTCACCACCGGCGCGACCGAGGCGGTCGCCGCCGCCCTGCTCGCGTACGTCGAGCCCGGCGACGAGGTGATCGCGCTGGAGCCGTACTACGACTCGTACTCGGCCGGTATCGCCTTCGCCGGCGGCCGCCGCGTCCCGGTCACCCTCCGCGCCCCGGACTACCGCCTCGACCTCGACGAACTCCGCGCCGCCGTCACCCCGCGCACCAAGGTCCTGCTGATCAACTCCCCGCACAACCCGACCGGCACCGTCCTCACCGACGACGAACTCCGCGGGGTCAGCGAGGTCGCGGTCGAGCACGACCTGATCGTCATCACCGACGAGGTCTACGAACACCTCGTGTACGACGGCGGGCAGCACAAGCCACTCGCGGCGTACGACGGAATGGCCGACCGCACCGTGTCGATCAGCAGCGCCGGCAAGACCTTCGCCGTCACCGGCTGGAAGATCGGTTGGGTCACCGGGACACCGGCGATCGTCACCGCGGTGACCACGGCCAAGCAGTTCCTCACCTTCACCTCCGGCGCCCCGTTCCAGCCCGCCGTCGCCGGAGCACTTGCCCTAGGCAACGACTACTTCGACGCCCTCCGCGCCGACCTGCAGTCCCGCCGCGACCTCCTCTGCGACGGCCTCGAGGAACTCGGCTTCGGCGTCCACCGCCCACAGGGCACCTACTTCGTCACCACCGACATCCGCCCCCTCGGCCACACCGACGGCATCGACTTCTGCCGCATGCTCCCCGAACGCACCGGCGTCGTAGCCATCCCCCACCAAGTCTTCTACGACAACCCCGACCCCGGCCGCCCCCTGGTCCGCTGGGCCTTCTGCAAACAACCCCAAATCCTCCAAGAAGCCCTAACCCGCCTCCAAAAACTCTGACCACACCACGTGTGGATGACGAGGCACATCACCAGCTGCCTATGGCATACTGACGGTAGCTCCCCAGGTGCTGCTTGGAGAGAAGTGAAGCTGGGATTCCCACCGGATGATGGGGCCCAGCTTTCGCGCTTTCTAGCGGACCGTCAGGTGATGGTCGGCGATCATCTCCGACAAGGCCAGCAACCACCTCCGCTCCCCCAGGTTGGCCGCCGTCACCGCTCCGGCGACTGCGTCCGGAAGCCAGAGCATCGGTTCCTGAAGCGGCCGCGCGAATCCGACCGACGTTCTGCGCGACAACAGTCCCTTGTCCCGCGCGCTGTCGACCAGGCTCCGGTCCCGCTTGTCCTGCGACGGCGCTCGTGACTCGAGCCAGACCTGCCCGACGCGCAGTTGATCCAGCTCGTACAGCAGACGTTCGAGGCAGCACCTCCGGGCACGTTCCTGCTTCTGCCTGTGAACAGGCGTACCGACGACGACAACCGCCACGATGCCGAGCCTGGCAATCGTTTCGGAGATCAGATCCCTGCGCTTGGTGGACTCTGCGACCCAGTGGAGCCGAACGATCTTCCGCTCGGTCAACGCGCGGAGCTCCTCGCGAAGGCCCTCGGTCGCGGCATCGTCGGCAATGACTGCCGCGAGCGTGTAGGCGCCCGGCCGGTGATCGTCGCCGACGACGACGGACTCGTCGACCCAGGTGACCAGCGGCGGGTCTGGCGCGGGTGAGTTGGGCACCAACGGATTCTGCAGGAGTTGGCAATCCTGTGCTCGGCGCCATCCACAGGTTCTCTGGGGCAGCCTGGGGCATCGCGGGGCAGATCGCCGGGCCCGGACTGCGGTCCGGCTGGTGCGGTTACTTCGGGAGGAAGTGGGAGAGGGTTTCGGGGTCTCGGGCTACTGCGGTGGTGTTGTCGTCGGCGGTGAGGATGGGGCGTTGGATGAGGATGGGGGATTCGGTCATTGCCTGGATCCAGTCGGGGCGGTGGGCCTCGTCGCGGGGGAGGTTGCGGAGGGGTTTGGCGGCTGGTTCGTTGTGGCGGACCAGGTCCCAGGGTTCGAGGTTGAGGCGGGCCAGCACGGCGGTGAGTTCTTCGGCGGTGGGTGGGTCGTCCAGGTAGCGGCGGACGGTGTAGGTGATGCCGGCTTCGTCGAGGGCCTTGGTGGCGGTGCGGCATTTGGAGCAGGCGGGATTGATCCAGATCTCCACAGGTGAGGTCCTTCGGGTCAGCGGTGGTGGAACCAGAGCTTGGTCGGCTGCTGGAGCATGAGGAACAGCAGCGTGCTGTGGATGGCGAGGCCGAGAAGACTGCTCGGCAGCGCCATCAGGCCGCCGGCGATGCCGATCGCGGCGACGGCGATCAGCAGGTAGCGGGCCCAGGCGTAGCGTTTGCGCAGGTAGATCGCCGGGATGATGTAGGCGGCGGCGCAGGCGAGGATGACGGCGACGACTGTGCCTTGGGCGTCCTTGGAGCCGGTGACGATCTCGGAGATCTGTTCACCGGCGGAGGTGAACGCGAGGCCGGCGAGCAGGAAGCACATGACGCCGAGGCCGAGCGAGATCGCCGCTGCGATGGTGACCTGCTTGGGTGGGGGCGCGTCCTGATGCCGCTGGGTGCCGAACGCACCGCCGTACGCTCCGGGAAGGTCGCCGTACGGACTCGGTCGATCACCGTACGGCGGCGAGCCAGGCGACTGTGAACCGGGCGGCTGCGACCCCGGCGAGGGTGAGCCAGGTGGCGAGCTGGGAGGACCGTCGCCCGAGCCGAAGACACCCTGGTACGGGCCAGGACGGTCCTCGCCGGAGTTGTTGCCGTGCTGCTCGGTCATGCCTTGAAGGGTTCCTTCCACCAGCTCACCCTCGATCCTCCCAGATCCCCCAAACCACGGCCTTCCCCCGCGCCTCAGGCGCTGGTGACGATGCGGAGGTCGAGGTTGGGCAAGGTCAGAAAGGGGCGGAGGTCGTCGGCGGTGAGATTGTTGCCGGGGAAGTAGGCAGGATTGGGGTGGAAGTGGACGGTGGTGCCGGTGGTCGGGGTGGTGGGGATTGGGTCCAGGTCGGTGACTGGGAGCCCGTGTTCGTAGCGCTGGGTCCAGGAACCGTTGAGGCGGCGGTTGGTGTGGACGAGCCAGTCGCTGAGGGCGGCGACGACGGACATGCCTCGGCGAGGGTGGTCGTCGGGGAGGCGCGGCGTCGACGGGTTCGCGAAGAAGCGGAGGTCCTGGGTGGCCATGATCGGCTTCTTCATCAGCTCACCGTGTTCGTCGACGCGGGTGTCGGTGCCACGGCCGTCGTCCTCGATCGCGATGGAGCCGTCGACATGCAGCGTGACTGTGCAGGTGCCGCGCCGGCCGGCTGATTCAGCCTCGTCCTCCGGGTACGCGATGACTTCAAGCACCAAGTGGATCAGACCGCCCGGGGCGTAGCGAGCGGGCTCGGAGCGGATCTGTTCCAGGTGTTCCTGGTCGACCGTGCCGGCCCAGTCGTGCGTGGTGTTCACCCATTCGGCGCGCGGATTCGTCACTCACCCATTCAACAATCTCCAGACCCCGACGGGTTGGGCAAACACGAGAGCCGGGCCCGCAGCGTGCGGGCCCGGCTCTGGGTCAGGCGCGAGAGACGTCCAGCGCGTCCTTGGCCTCGTTGAGCGTGACCTTGACCGTGTCGCCGTCTCGGATATCGCCGGCCAGGAGTCCTCGAGCGAGCTCATCGCCGATCGCGGACTGGACCAGGCGGCGGAGCGGGCGGGCACCGTAGACCGGGTCGTACCCGGTCATCGCGAGCCACTCCATCGCGTCGTCGCCGACGTCCAGGGTGATCCGGCGGTCGGCCAGGCGGCGCTGCAGGGCGGTGATCTGGAGCGCGACGATCTGGGTCAGCTCCTCACTGCCGAGAGCGTCGAACAGCACGATCTCGTCCAGCCGGTTGATGAACTCCGGCTTGAACGACTGCCGCACCACGGCCATCACCTGGTCGCGCTTGGCCTGGTCGTCCAGCCTGAGGTCGGCCAGGTAGGCCGAGCCGAGGTTGCTGGTCAGGATCAGGATCACGTTGCGGAAGTCGACCGTACGACCCTGACCGTCGGTCAGCCGGCCGTCGTCCAGCACCTGCAGCAGGATGTCGAAGACCTCGGGGTGTGCCTTCTCCACCTCGTCGAGCAGGATCACCGAGTACGGACGCCGGCGCACGGCCTCGGTGAGCTGGCCGCCTTCCTCGTACCCGACGTAGCCGGGCGGAGCACCGACCAGCCGCGCGACGCTGTGCTTCTCGCCGTACTCCGACATGTCGATCCGGACCATCGCGCGCTCGTCGTCGAACAGGAAGTCCGCGAGCGCCTTCGCCAGCTCGGTCTTGCCGACACCGGTCGGACCGAGGAACAGGAAGCTGCCGGTCGGGCGGTCCGGGTCGGAGATGCCGGCCCGGGCCCGGCGGACGGCGTCGCTGACGGCCTTGACCGCCTCGCGCTGGCCGATCAACCGGCGACCCAGCTCGTCCTCCATCCGGAGCAGCTTGCCGGTCTCGCCCTCGAGCAGCCGGCCGGTCGGGATGCCGGTCCACATCGCGATCACCTCGGCGATCTCGGTCGGGCCGACCTCCTCGTTGACCATCGCGTCCGGTCCGTCGGTGACGTCGGGCTCGGCGTCGGCCGCCTCCAGCTCCTTGGTGAGCTCAGGGATCTCGCCGTACAGGATCCGGGCGGCGGTCTCCAGGTCGCCGTCGCGCTGGGCGCGCTCGGCCTGGCCGCGGAGCTCGTCGATCCGCTCCTTGACCTCACCGACCCGGTTCAGGCCGGACTTCTCCTTCTCCCAGCGGGACTCGAGTGCGCGTAGTTCCTCCTCGCGGTCGGCGAGGTCGGCGCGCAGCCGCTCGAGCCGCTCCTGGCTGGACGGGTCCTCCTCGCGGGACAGCGCGAGCTCCTCCATCTTCAGCCGGTCGACGGTACGGCGGAGCGAGTCGATCTCGACCGGGGAGGAGTCGATCTCCATCCGCAGCCGGGACGCGGCCTCGTCGACCAGGTCGATCGCCTTGTCCGGCAGCTGGCGGCCGGTGATGTAGCGGTGGGACAGCGTCGCGGCGGCAACCAGCGCGCTGTCGGAGATGGCGACCTTGTGGTGCGCCTCGTAGCGCTCCTTCAGGCCGCGCAGGATCGCGATCGAGTCCTCCACCGAAGGCTCGCCGACGAAGACCTGCTGGAAGCGGCGCTCCAGCGCCGGGTCCTTCTCGATGCGGGTCCGGTACTCGTCCAGGGTCGTGGCGCCGATCATCCGCAGCTCGCCGCGGGCCAGCATCGGCTTCAGCATGTTGCCGGCGTCCATCGCGCCCTCGCCGGTCGCACCGGCACCGACGACGGTGTGGAGCTCGTCGATGAAGGTGATGATCTGGCCGTCGGACTCCTTGATCTCGGTCAGCACCGCCTTGAGCCGCTCCTCGAACTCACCGCGGTACTTCGCACCGGCGACCATCGCGCCCAGGTCGAGGCTGATCAGCCGCCGGCCGCGCAGCGACTCGGGCACGTCACCGGCCACGATCCGCTGGGCCAGCCCTTCGACGACGGCGGTCTTGCCGACACCGGGCTCACCGATCAGGACGGGGTTGTTCTTGGTCCGGCGGGACAGCACCTGGACCACCCGGCGGATCTCGGAGTCACGCCCGATCACCGGGTCGAGCTTGCCCTCCTTGGCCCGCTCGGTCAGGTCGACGCCGTACTTCTCCAGGGTCTTGGTGGTGCCCTCCGCCTCCGGCGAGGTGATCCGGCGGTTGCCGCGCATCCGGTCGAACGCCTGCAGCAGCGCGTCGGCGGTCACGCCGAGCGCGGTCTTCGCGTTGCCTTCGACGGTGGCGAGCGAGATCAGCAGGTGCTCGGTGGAGACGTACTCGTCCCCGAGCCCGAGGGCCCGCTGCTCAGCCTGGTTCAGCACATCGCTGGTCTTGGGTGACAGGCTCGGCGCCTGCACGCTGCCGCCGCTCGCCTTCGGCAGGCGGCTCAGGAATTCGGCAGTACGACGGCGTACGGCGTCGACGTCCGCACCGGCGGCCTCGAGGAGACCGACGGTGGTCCCCTCCGGCTGCGCGAGCAGCGCGGACAGCAGGTGAATCGGCTCCACGGTCGGGTTGCCCGCCGCGGAGGTCTGACGGATCGCGACCGACAGGGTTTCCCGGGCCAGCGTCGTCAACCGCTGAACGTCCATCTGGTTCCAGCCTTTCAAGCTCAACGAACAGCAAACACTGGATACAACCTATCCAAACTTGAGTCCATTCCACTCAACTCTGAGAAATCCTGGGGATCAGTCAGGGTTCCCCAGGGTGCGAGAGATGGATCTACTACAAGTTGTATCCGTTTGATGGCTGCCGGTTGAGCATGAGTTGGCCACCTGTGGACAACCCTGGCTGGGGGACAAACTGGCTGTGGACAACCCGGCTGGGGGCGCTAGCGATCAGGAGCTCGACCTGACGGTCACCCAGTCAGTGGCCGGTGACGCCTACCGGCTCTGCGCGATGCTGGTGGGTCTCGCTCTGAGTTCGGTGAACTCGGAGGCGCGGATGCGGTAGACCTGCAGGTTCAGGTCGTAGTACTTGTCGGTCTCGCCGACCCATTCCATCCCGAGCCGGCCGGCGGTGGCGATGGCACGTTTGTTGTTCGGGCGGGCGACGGCGAACAGCTCGTCGGTCTCGCCGTCCTTGAACGCCCAGCGCATCAGCGCATGGCTGGCCTCGGTCGCATAGCCGTGCCCCCACGCGCTCGGCCGCAACTGCCAGCCGATCTCCAGATCCTCCTCGTACGGCGGGAGCAACCGGATCAGCAGGGCGCCGACCACCTCGTTGTCCTCCCGGCGGACGATGGCCCAGCGGCCGGCCGGTACGACGAAGTTCGGCTGCGCCTCGATCCAGGCAGCCAGGACAGCACGCATGGTGGCCACATCGCCGACCTTGTCGATCGCCGGTGAGAGCCACGGCGCCACCTCGGGCGAGCCGTAGATCTCGAGTGCGGCGTCGGCGTCGTCTTCTTCCCAATCCCGGATCAGTAACCGGTCCGTCTGCAGACTGAGCGTCACTCAGCCAGGGTAGGTCGCGTTGCCACATCTGCCGAACCGCAGGGCGGTCCTGAATCGGACCACCCTGCGGGGGGCCGAAGGGCGCCCGGGGGGTGGGGCGCACCTTCAGCGGTGGAGACGTCGGGGGGACGACAATCTCCACTGGCCGGAGGGTCCGAGGGGGGCGGACACCTCCGGGTCGTTGGGCTCAGCACGATCGGCCTGAGCCCGGGCTCATCGGGTCAGCGGGGGCCCAGCTCCAAGGGCTGGGTCCGGATCCAGCGGGTCGTGGTCTGCTGCCGGCCCATGGCGATCACGTCGCCGGCCGGACCGGCCGAGAAGACCCGGCTGCCGGTGGTGCTCCGTCGGGAGGCACCGACACCACGCTGGACCTCTGCGAGTAGCTGGTTGACCCGCTTGCGCAGGTCCTCCACTTCCGACTGTAGCGCGAGGATGTGCCGAATTCCCGCCAGGTTCACACCCTCCTCCTGGGACAGGTGTTGCACATACCTCAGCTTCGCCACGTCGTACGCCGAGTACCGCCGGCCGCGGCCGGACGCCCGGCTCGGCGTGACCAATCCGAGCCGGTCGTACTGGCGCAGTGTCTGCGGATGCATGCCGGCCAGCTGGGCCGCCACCGAGATCACGTAGATCGGGGTGCGGTCGTCCCAGGTCGGCACCTGGCTGAACGGGATACCCATCACGTACTCCCGAACAACCCGGCCCGCAGGTCAGGCTGGTCCGAGGCCGAGCTGAACTCCTGCAGCTTGGCGCGCTGCTCCTCGCTCAGCTCGTGCGGGACCTGCACCTCGATGGTGAGCAGGATGTCGCCCTTGCTGCCGTCCCGCCGGACCGATCCCTTGCCACGGACGCGCAACTTGCTGCCGTTCGCCGTACCGGCGGGGATCCGGACCGTGACGGGCAGGCCGTCCAGGGTCGGCACCTTGATCTCGGCACCCAGCGCCGCCTCGGTGAAGCTCACCGGGACGGTCAGCGTCAGGTGCTCGCCCTGACGACCGAAGATCCGGTGCGACTTCACGTGCACGGTGACGTAGAGGTCGCCCGCGGGGCCACCCCGTTCGCCGGCCGCGCCCTTGCCCTTGAGCCGGATCCGCTGACCGTCCTGCACGCCCGCCGGGATGCGGACCTGCATGGTCTTGCTCGACTGACCGCGGCCGGAGCCGTGGCAGGTCTCGCACGGCTGGTCGACGACCAGGCCGCGACCCCTGCACTCGGTGCACGGCTCGGTCATGGCGAACACGCCGCCCTGGACCGAGGTCTGCATCCCGGTGCCCTCGCACTTCAGGCAGACCTTCGGCACCGTGCCGTACTTCGCGCCGGTACCACGACAGGTCTTGCACGGCTCGTCGCTGGTCATCCGGAGCGCCACGGTGACACCGTTCACGGCCTCGGCGAACTCGATCGTCGCCTCGGTCTCGATGTCGGCACCCCGCCGCGGCCGGGCCGTCGACGAGGTGGTTGTGGTCCGGCCGCCACCGCCGAACATGCCGCCCAGGATGTCGCCGAGACCACCGCTCCCGCCGCCGGTACCGCTGCGGTTGAACAGGTCGCCGACGTCGAAATTGAAGCCGCCCTGTCCGGTGCTGCCGCCCGGCATCCGGAAGCCGCCGCTACCGAACAGCCGGCGTGCCTCGTCGTACTCCTTGCGCTTCTTCGGGTCGCCGACGACGTCGTACGCCTCGGAGACCTCCTTGAACTTCGCCTCCGCGCTGGCGTCCCCGGCATTGGAGTCCGGGTGGTACTTGCGCGCCAGCTTGCGGTAGGCCTTCTTGATCTCGTCGGCCTCGGCGGTCTTGGAGACGCCGAGAACCTTGTAGAAGTCCTTCTCGAGCCAGTCCTTCGTACTCATTCGACGCCTCCCCTCCCGCCAGGTCTGTTACTCCGCAGACTTGTCTGCGGGCTGGTCGTCATCAGTGCTCTCCACCGGTACGTCGGCCTTGGCGGCGTCGGCCGGCAGTTGCTCGGTCGGCTCCGAGACGGCCACCCGGGCCGCACGCAGGACTCGCTCGCCGAGGCGGTACCCCGGCTGCATCACCATCGTCGCGGTCGGGCCGTCCACCTCGTCGGAGTAGTTGTGCAGCAGGGCCTCGTGGATCCGCGGGTCGAAGGGGTCGCCCTTCTCGCCGTACCGCACCAGGCCGAGCTTCTCGGTGACCCGCTCGAGCGACTCGGAGACCGCCTTGAACGCGCCCTCCAGCTCACCCGCCTCGCGGGCCCGGCCGATGTCGTCCAGGATGCCGAGCAGCTCGGTCAGCACCGAGCCGATCACCAGCTCCCGCGACGCCTCGCGGTCCCGGTCCACCCGGCGCTTGTAGTTGACGTACTCGGCCTGCAGTCGCTGCAGGTCCGCCGTACGCTCGGCCAGCGCCTCGGTCAACAGAGCCTCCTGGGCGGACGGGCCGATCAGGTCCGACGGGTCCCGCGGCGGTTGCGCGCCCGGGGTGCCCGGCATGCCCGGTGCGGCGCCGGCCGCGGGAGCGTCCGACAGGGACGTCTCCCGCAGCTCGCCGGTGTCCGGGTCGATCCGGCGCTTGTCCCGGACGACGGGGTCACCGTCGCCGAACTCGCTGCCAGTCGGTCGATCCGTCACTTGTCCTCCGTCTTGTCCTGCGGCCGGTCCTCGTCCACGATCTCCGCGTCGACGACGTCGTCGTCGCTGCTCGAGCTCGCGGTGTCGTCGGACGACGCGCTCTCCTCGGATCCGCCGGCCGCCTGGGCGTTCGCGTACATCGCGGCACCCATCTTCTGGCTGGACTGGGCGAGCTTCTCCGACGCGGCCTTGATCGCGTCGGCGTCGTCACCCTCGAGCGCCTTCTTCAGCTCGGCGACGCCGTCCTTGACCTCGGTCTTGACGTCGTCGGGAACCTTGTCCTCGTTCTCGGACAGGAACTTCTCGGTCTGGTAGACGAGGCCCTCGGCCTGGTTGCGGCTCTCCACCGCCTCGCGGCGCAGGCGGTCCTCCTCGGCGTACTGCTCGGCGTCGCGGACCATCTTGTCGATGTCGTCCTTCGGCAGCGCCGAACCGCCGGTCACCGTCATCCGCTGCTCCTTGCCGGTGGCCAGGTCCTTGGCGTTGACGTGCACGATGCCGTTCGCGTCGATGTCGAAGGTGACCTCGATCTGCGGCACGTTCCGCGGCGCCGGCGGCAGGCCGGTCAGCTCGAAGTTGCCCAGCGACTTGTTGTCCCGGGCCATCTCGCGCTCGCCCTGGTAGACCTGGATCATCACCGACGGCTGGTTGTCCTCGGCCGTGGTGAAGATCTCCGAGCCCTTGGTCGGGATCGTGGTGTTGCGCTCGATGATCTTGGTGAACACGCCGCCCTTGGTCTCGATCCCGAGGCTCAGCGGGGTCACGTCGAGCAGCAGGACGTCCTTGACCTCACCCTTCAGCACACCGGCCTGCAGGGAGGCACCGACGGCGACGACCTCGTCCGGGTTCACACCCTTGTTCGGGTCCTTGCCACCGGTTAGCTCCTTGACCAGCTCGGCCACCGCGGGCATCCGGGTCGAACCGCCGACCAGGATCACGTGATCGATCTTCGCCACGTCGATGCCGGCGTCCTTGATGACGGCCTTGAACGGGGCGCGGGCGCGCTCCAGCAGGTCGTTGGTCATCTTCTGGAACTCGGCCCGGGAGAGCTTCTCCTCCAGGTGCAGCGGTCCCGACTCGGTCAGGCTCAGGTACGGCAGGTGGATGGTGGTCTCGGCCGCGGCGGACAGCTCGATCTTGGCCTTCTCGGCGGCCTCGCTGAGCCGCTGCATGGCCATCTTGTCGCCGGACAGGTCGGTGCCGTTCTTGTTCTTGAACTGGGTCACCAGCCAGGAGACGATCCGGTTGTCCCAGTCGTCACCGCCGAGGTGGTTGTCACCGCTGGTCGCCTTCACCTCGAAGACGCCGTCGCCGATCTCCAGCAGCGACACGTCGAACGTGCCACCACCGAGGTCGAAGACCAGGATGGTCTGCTCGGTGCCCTTGTCCAGGCCGTAGGCGAGCGCGGCCGCGGTCGGCTCGTTGACGATCCGGTGCACCTTCAGGCCGGCGATCTCACCGGCCTCCTTGGTCGCCTGGCGCTGCGCGTCGGAGAAGTAGGCCGGCACGGTGATGACCGCGTCGGTGACCTGCTCCCCGAGGTACGCCTCGGCGTCCCGCTTCAGCTTCTGCAGCACGAACGCGCTGATCTGCTGCGGGGTGAACTTCTTGCCGTCGATGTCCACGCTCCAGGCCTCGCCCATGTGGCGCTTGACCGAGCGGATGGTGCGGTCGACGTTCGTGGTGGCCTGGCGCTTCGCCACCTCGCCGACCAGGACCTCGCCGTTCTTGGCGAAGGCCACCACCGAGGGCGTCGTACGCGCTCCCTCGGCGTTGGGGATGACGGTGGGCTCGCCACCTTCCAGTACGGCGATGACGGAGTTCGTCGTACCGAGATCGATACCGACCGCGCGGGCCATGTGCTTACCTCCACGAAGTTGAGTGATGCGGACTCAATGTTGCCTTCCAGCCGCCCCGGTTTCAAATCCGTGACCGAGCAGACTTGAGTACACCTGACTCAACATGGCATACGGCCGGCTCATTCCCAACCCGGCCCCCGGTTTCCCAGGGCTCGCCCAGGGTCCTCCCCCGGCCCGGACCCGGGAATCTCCGGTCCGGCGACCCTTCGATGCACCGGAATCCGGACGCCCGCACCCCTGCCGCGGCAAAGGCTTTCCGTGGGATGGTGTGACAGTGAAGCTCCGCCCCATGACCTCCGCTGACGACGCCGCGGTTCTTGCCCTGAACATCGCCGCGGAAGGTCTGGTCGAGCCGCTCGGACCGGACCGGCTGGACTGGCTCCGACTGATCGCCGCGCACGCCGCCGTGGTCGACCTGGACGACGAGGTGGCGGCCTTCGTCCTCACCTTCGCGCCCGGCTCCGCGCACGACAGCCTCGACTTCCAATGGTTCGCCGGCACCTATGTCGACCGCTTCCTCCACCTGGACCGCATCGTGGTCGCCGAGCCGCACCGCCGCAAGGGCATCGCGACCGCGGTCTACCGCGCCGTCGAACGCTCCGCCAAACCCTTCGACCGACTGGTCTGCGGCATCCGCTCCGACCCGCCCGACGTCGCCGGCCTCGCCTTCCACGCCGGCCGCGACTTCGTCGAGGTCGGCAAACTCCGTCGTCCCGACGGCACCACCACAGCCCTGTGTTCGAAGGAGCTCACCGACTAAATCGGGTGCGTGGCCGGCGACTTCCGGTCACCCTTGAGCCATGACCACACAGCTGCAGGAGCGACTGCGCAACGCCTTCGTCTGGCGCACGGACCGCGGCGCCTGAAGCAACTACGCCGACGTCACCGGCTGGTGGCGCGACGCCGAGCTGTTGCGTGACCTGGGGCCCGCGCTGGGCCGTCTGTACGACGTGACGCCGACAGTCGTGGTGGGTCCGGTATCTCGCGGGTCGATGCTCGGTGCGTTGACGGCGGCGGCGCTGGGAGTCGGGTTCGCCGAGATCCGGAAGAACAACGGCCAGGCAGCCGACAGCGATCGTTGGGTACTGCGGACGACCGGGCCGGACTACCAGGATCGGCACATCGTCTTCGGGTTTCGCCACGGCCTGGTCAAGGCCGGTGATCGGGTCCTGATGGTCGACGACTGGGCCGATACCGGTGCGACCGCGCTGGTCGCCCGTGCCCTGGTCGAGGACTGTGGCGCCCACTGGATCGGCGCTGCCTGTGTCGTCGACGGCCTCGGCAACGCGCGACTGCGCCACGACCTTCCGCTTCGCAGCCTGATCGACGTACGTCGGCTGTGAAGTTGCGGACCGCCAGGCCATCACAATCGCCTCTCGTCCCCACCCGTCCGTGGGAGCTGAGGGCTAGACACCGAATGTGATGGCCTGGCGGTCTGCCTGTGGGTAACCACGGCCCGCCTCGCCGCAATTGAGCGACCATCGTGGGATGTCCGAGGTCATCGAAGTGCTCCAGCGGCGCGGAGGGACGGCAACCTTCGCCGAACTGCGAGCTGGCGTCTCCGGCCGTGCGATTCGCAGCGCCTTGGCCGACGGAGCGATCCGCCGGATTGCCAAAGGCATCTATGCGATGCCTCCGGCCGCCGATCCACTCGCTGCAGCCAGGGCCCAGGGAGGGATCGTGTCGCATCTCAGTGCCGCCGTCCTGCACGGATTCTCGGTGCTCGACCTGCCGGACAAGCCGCACATCACCGTGCCGCGCGGGCAGCACCGTCGGCTGAGTCCGGTGGATTGCGAACTGCACTGGGCCGACGACGTCCCCTCCGACGGGCGCCTGACGGGCAAGCTCCGAACCGTCCTGGACTGCACACGTACCTTGCCGTTCGCCGCGGGTCTCACCGTCGCGGACTCGGCGCTCCGGCTCGCCGCGTTCGACCGATCGCGACTGTTGGTCGCGGCCGCCGAACTCAGCGGTCCCGGCTGCCGTCGGGCCCGCCGGGTGGCGGCGGCCGCGGACGCCCGGGCTGAGTCCGCGCTGGAGTCTGCCCTGCGCGCCCTTCTGATCGAGGCCGACATCGACGGCTTCGAACCTCAGGTCGTGGTTCGGGACCGCGGCTTCTCCGCCCGGATCGACCTGGGGCACCCGGAGCTGCTGATTGCCCTCGAGGCCGACAGCTTCGCTCATCACGGCACGCGCAGTGCGCTCACCCGAGACTGCCGCCGACACGTCAATCTCACGATTCGCGGCTGGCGCCTGCTCAGGTTCTCGTGGGAGGACGTGATGTTCGACCCCGCCTGGGTGGTGGATGCGATCGGGCAGGCGATGGGCGGATCTCCAGGCCATCGCAATCCACGCGAGACCGCCATCGCGAGCCGTGGCCGGCGAGTACTGCGGCAATTGTGATGGCCTGGAGATCCGCCACCTCTAAACCGGACGCCCGCCCACGAACGTCCGGGTGACGAGCGGTACGCCGGGGCGGTAGGCGAGGTGGATGTACGACGGTGCATCGAGAACGGCCAGGTCCGCACGTGCCCCAGGCACCAACCGGCCGACGTCGGTACGACGAAGTGACGCGGCACCGCCCGCCGTCGCGGACCAGATGGCCTCGGCTGGAGTCATGTGCATCTCGCGAACGGCCAGGGCGACGCAGAGCGGCATGGAGGAGGAGTAGCCGGAGCCCGGATTGCAGTCGGTGGCGAGGGCAACGGTCACGCCGGCGTCGAGCAGCCGACGGGCATCCGGGTACGGCGAACGCGTCGAGAACTCGACCGCGGGAAGGAGGCCCGCGACCACGCCCGTCGAGGCGAGAGCATCGATGTCGGCGTCGGTGAGATAGGTGCAGTGATCGGCTGCCGCCGCACCGACTGAGCAAGCCAGCTGCACGCCCGGGCCCTCGCCCAGCTGATTGGCGTGGACCCGGGCCTGCAGACCCTTTCCTTGGCCGGCCGTCAGGATCGCCCGGGCCTGGTCCTCGTCGAAGGCGCCGCGTTCGACGAACACGTCGACCCACTTGGCGTACGGCGAACTCGCCTCGAGCATTGGGCCGGTCACGAGCGCCACATAGCCGGCCGGGTCGTCGGCGAACTCCGCCGGTACGACGTGCGCCCCCAGATAAGTCGTCTCCTCGGTGAACTGACCCGCGATCTGGAGCGCCCGCGCCTCGTCCGCGACCGTCAGCCCGTACCCGGACTTGATCTCGACCGTGGTGGTGCCCTGCCGCCGCATCTCGGTCACCAGCCGAGCCACGTTCGCCGTCAGCACCTCATCGGTGGCCTGCCGGGTCGCCGCCACCGTGGTCCGGATCCCGCCCGCGGAGTACGGCGTACCGGTCATCCGGGCGGCGAACTCCTCGGCCCGGTCACCGGCGAACACCAGATGCGCATGCGAGTCCACGAACCCCGGGATCACCGCCCGCCCACCGAGGTCCAGCGCGGAATCCGCAGCCGGGGCGTCGCGACGGGAACCCACCCACGCGACCTTGCTGCCCTCGATCACCAGCGCTGCGTCCCGCACCTCGCCGAGCAGCTCGCCACGCGCGGGGTCGTTGGTCACCAGCGAACCGATACCGGTCAACAACAGCGACATCATTCGGTCACCGCCGCGATCGAGGCGGCCAGTTCCGCCGGCACGTCCAGCATCATATGATTGCCCGCAGCAACCATCTGTTGCCCGCCGACGATCACGTCACTGACATCGGCGGCCGACGCCGCGAAGGCGATGGTTTCCACAGTTCCTCCGGTCCCCGCCGTACGCGCGCTGTCCAGCCGGACGGCGACCAGATCCGCGCGGGCACCCACCTCGATCGCCCCGGCGTCGTCGAACCCGAGCGACCGGTGCCCATCGACCGTCGCGGCCTTGAGCAGCTCGGCCGCGGACCAGTGGCCGCGCTCCTGGGAGGCGAGTCGCTCGTCCAGTTCCACCGCGCGCATCTCCTCGAACAGATCGATCACCGCGTGACTGTCCGACCCGAGTGTCAAGGGCGACCCGGCATCGCGCAGCGCCGCCGACGGACCGATGCCGTCGGCCAGATCCCGCTCGGTGGTCGGGCAGAAACATGAGTACGTCGCCGAGCTGCCGAGCAGGCCCACGTCGACGTCGGTCAGATGGGTCGCGTGGACGGCGCTCGTCCGCCCGCTGAGGAAGCCGGTCTCGTCGAGGACCTGGGCCGGCGTACGACCGTAGGCGTCCAGGCACGCGGCGTTCTCGCCGACCTGCTCGGACAGGTGGATGTGCAAGGGTGCGTTCGGCAACGCCGATGCGACAGCGCCGAGTTGGTGCTGGGGCACGCCGCGCACCGAATGCGCCGCCGCGCCGATCACGACATCGTCGGAGCCGGTCAGCAACGAGACCCTGGAGGCCCAGCCCGCGGCGTCGCCGTCACTGAACCGTTCCTGGACCGAGTTCAGTGGCTGGTCGATGCCGCCGGCGACGTAACACGTGTCCAGCAAGGCGATCCGGATCCCCGCGTCCCGGGCCGCCGCGATCAGCGCCGTACCCATCGCGTTCGGATCGGCGTAGCGACGACCGCCCGGTGCGTGATGCAGATAGTGGAACTCGCCGACCGCGGTGATCCCGGCCAGCACCATCTCGCCGTACGCGGCCCGGGCGAGCTGGTAGTAGGTCTCCGGAGTGAGCATCGAGGCGACGGCGTACATCTGCTCGCGCCAGGTCCAGAACGTGCCACGCTCGGTCTGCGTCCGGCCGCGCAAGGCGCGGTGGAAGGCGTGGCTGTGGCAGTTCGCCAACCCGGGCAACACGAGGCCGATCAGCCGGATCGCGTCACCCGGATCCGCGTCGGTCTCGACCGCGGCGAACCGTCCGTCGACGATCGTCACCAGCACCCGCTCGGCGACCCCGGTCGGGAGGAGCGCGCTCGAGCACCAGTACGACGTCACTTCGCGAGATCCCTCAGTACGGCGGCCAACGCGTCGACGCCGGCCAGGCAGTCGTCCATCTCCGCGTACTCGGCCGGCGAGTGCGAGATGCCGGTCGGGTTGCGCACGAACAGCATCGCGGTCGGGATGCCGGCAGCCGAGAACACGCCGGCGTCATGCCCGGCACCGGTCGGCAACACCGGCGCACCATCCAGCACGTCGACCAGCCGGTCCCGCAATCCGGCCGGGAAATCGACCACCGGCGACACCGACTCCGGTACGACCTCGAGCGTCGTACCGTCGCGCTCGGCGCGCTCTGTGGCTTGTTTGGTGATTGCTGCCAGCAACAATTGCAGCGTTGCGTCGTCGGCGGCGCGTGCGTCCAGCCAGGCGGTCACCTGGGACGGCACGGCGTTCGTGCCGTTGGGCTCGACCGACAGACGGCCGAAGGTCGCGCGGGCGCCGGCCAGGCGGGCCTGTTTGTTCGCGGCCAGTGCGGTCATCGCGTAGGTGAGCATCGGGTCGTGCCGGTCTTCCATCAGCGTCGTCCCGGCGTGGTTGGCCTCGCCGCCGAAGGTGAACCGATACCGCCCGTGCGGCCAGATTGAGCTGGCCACACCGACCGGTGCCGTCAGCCCGCGGCCCTGCTCGACGTGCAACTCGACGAACGTCCCCATCCGCTTCAGCAACGGCGACGGCCCGACACCCGCCGGATCCGTCCCCGCCGCCTCCAACGCCGCGGCCAGCGAAACCCCTGATCTGTCCGTCAACGCCAGTGCCTTGTCAGCCGGCAACACCCCCGTCGCCACCCGAGACCCAAGACAAGGCATCCCGAACCGCGACCCTTCCTCCTCCACAAAAGCACCCACCCCGATCGGCACCGACGGCGTAAACCCCTCCGCCCGCAACCGATCCACAGCCGCCAGCGCAGACACCACACCAAGCGGCCCGTCGAATGCCCCACCATCAATCACAGAATCCAGATGGCTCCCGGTCACCACACCAGCACCCTCTGAAGGACCCCACCAGGCGACGTGGTTGCCGATGCCGTCTGATTCGATGGTGAGGCCTCGGGTGGTGCCCTGGTCGAGGAACCAGTGGGTTGCCTCGCGTTCGGTCGGCGTCCAGCCGCCGCGGCGGTAGGCCCCGGTGTCGGGGTCCCGGCCGACGGCGGCCAGCGCCGCCCACATGTTCTCGAAGCTCAAGACAACGGGTTCTTCGACAGCCAGTCCTTGGCGACCGCGTTCGGCGACTCCTTGTCGACGTCGATGCGCTTGACCATCTCGGTCAGCCCGTCCGTGGTCAGCTTGGCCGAGACCGCGTTCAGCGTCGACGCGACGTCATCCGACTTGTGGTCGGTCCGGATCAGCGGAACGATCGCGTTCGGCGGCAGGATGTTCTCCGGGTCCTCCAGCATGACCAGGTTGTTGTCCTTGATCAGCGACTGGGTGGTGAAGAAGTTCGACACCTGGATCTGGTTGTCCAGCAGCGCCTTCAGGCTCAGCGGGCCACCCGCGTCCAGCGTCTTGTACTCCTTGCCGAACTCGACGCCGTACTTCTCCTTCAGACCCTTCAGCCCGGCGTCACGCACCTTGAACTCGGAGCTGCCGCCCGCGGCCATGTCCTTCGCGACCGCCTTCAGGTCGGCCAGCGACTTCAGGCTGTACTTGTCCGCGGTCGCCTTGGTCACCACGATGGTGTCTTCGTCGGCCGCCGGCGACTTCTCCAGCACCTCGAGCCCGGACGGCAGCGAGGCCTTCAGCGCGTCGTACGTCGCCTGGTCCTCGGTCTCGGTCGCGTCGGTCTTGAAGTAGTGCAGCGCGGCGCCGGTGTACTCCGGCAGCAGGTGCACCGAGCCGTCCTTGATCGCGGCCATGTAGGTCTCGCGGTTGCCGATGTTCGGCTTCTGGGTGACCTCGATGCCCTTGGCGGCCAGCGCCTGACCGTAGATCTCGGCCAGCAGCTGGCTCTCGGAGAAGTCCGCCGAACCGACGGTGATGCTGGTGACCTTGTCCGGCGCGGGCGAGGAACCCGCGTCGCTGTCGCCCAGCTGATCGCCTCCACCCCCACAGCCGGCCAGGCCGGCCAGGCCGAGCACCGCCACCCCGGCGATCGCAGTACGGATGAGTGTGGATCTCAACACGAGAGCCTCCAGTGTCTCGTCAGCCACCGGCCGTTGCCGGTGGATGTTTCGGTGGGGCGGTTCATCAGATTCATCAGGTTCATCAGATCAGGCCGGTCCGACACTTCAGTCGACCTTCAGGCCGTCGGACACGACCACCCGGCCGAGGACGGCGAACATCACGTCGAGCAGGATGGCGAGCAGGGCCACCAGCAGGGCGCCGGTGAACATCTGCGGGAAGTCGCGGAGCTTCAGTCCGTCGACCACGTAGCGGCCGAGGCCGCCGAGCGAGACGAGCGCGGCGATCGTCGCGGTCGAGACGATCTGCAGGGTCGCGCCGCGCAGACCGGAGATGATCAGCGGCATCGCGATCGGGATCTCCACCTTGGTCAGGATCTCGCGCCCGGTCATCCCCATCCCCCGGGCGGCGTCGATCGTGGCCGGATCGACACCGGAGACACCGGCGTACGTCGAGGCCAGGATCGGCGGGACACCGAGCGCGACGAGCGCGATCAGCACCGGCAGGAACCCGATCTGGTCGGTCAGCAGCACCGCGATCATCAGCAGTCCCAGGCTCGGCAGCGCCCGCGCCGCGTTGCCCAGGTTGATCGCCAGGAACGCCCCGCGCCGGGTGTGGCCGATCCGCAACCCCACCGGCAGCGCGATCGCCGCGGAGAGCCCGAGGGCGGCGAACGTGTACCAGACGTGCTCGATGATCCTGGCCCAGATCCCTTCCGGGCCGGACCAGTTGAACGGGTCGGTCAGGTATTCCCACATGTCAGGCCACCTCCACCGGAGGAGCGGCGATCACGCGGGCCCACGGAGTGAGGACGCGCTGGAGCCCGACCAGGGCCAGGTCGGCCAGCAGCGCCAGCAGCAGGGAGAGCACCACGCCCACCACGACCGGGGTGAGGAAGTCCCGCTGGAAGCCCAAGGTGAACAACTCGCCCAGGCCGCCGATCCCGATCACCGCGCCGACGCTCACCATCGAGATGTTCGCGACGGTGACGACGCGCAGACCGGCGAAGATCACCGGTACGGCGATCGGCAGGTCGACCGCGATCAGCCGGTGCATGGAGCCGTACCCGACCGCGACCGCGGACTGCCGGACTTCGACCGGCACGGAGCGCAGCCCGTCGATCACGTTGCGGATCAGCAGCGAGACCGTATAAATGGTCAGCGCCACGATGATGTTGACCGGGGACAGCACCTTGGTGCCGAGGACCGCCGGCAGCACGATGAACAGCGCAATCGAGGGCACTGAGTACAGCACGCCGCCGAGGGCGATCAGCGGGTTCGCCAGCCAGGAGAACCGGGTCGCCACGTAGCCGAGCGGCACCGCGATCAGCAGTCCGAGAATGACTGGGATGATCGCCAGGTAGATATGCTCGCGCAGCTGTTCCCAGATCAGGTCGAGGTTGTCGGCGATCCAGCTCATGGGCGGAGCGCCTCAGCGACGATCACCTGGTCGACCACCCCGACCGCCTTGCCGTTGTCGTCCACGCAGACGCCCCAGCCGGTCGGAGAGGTCAGTACGGCGTCCAGCGCGGCACGCAGCGAATCAGTCCGCTTGAAGACAGCGCCGATGGGCAGCATCTCGTGGTCGGTGCGCCAGCCGACCGGCACACCGTCATCGTCCAGCACGAGCTCCGGCGGCAACGGCTTGACCGGCAACTCGTCAGGGTGCACGAAGGTGAGCGCACGATAGCCGCGGTCCTGCCCGACGAAGCCGCGGACGAACTCGTCGACCGGGTTCGCCAGTAGCTCGGACGGCGGCGAGAGCTGGGCCAGCTTGCCGCCGACCCGCAGTACCGCGACGTTGTCGCCGAGTTTGATCGCCTCGTCGATGTCGTGGGTGACGAAGACGATGGTCTTGCCGATATCGCGTTGCAGCCGGAGCAGCTCCTCCTGCAACTGGTGCCGGACGATCGGGTCGACGGCGCTGAACGGCTCGTCCATCAGCATGATCGCCGGGTCGGCCGCCAGTGCTCGCGCGACGCCAACTCGTTGCTGCTGGCCACCGGACAGCTGGGCCGGATACCGCTCGGCCAGCTTGAGGTCGAGGCCGACGCGCTCGAGCAGTTCCATCGCGGTGTCGCGGGTCTTGCGCTTGTCCCAACCGAGCAGCTTCGGCACCGTGGCGACGTTGTCCACCACTGTCTTGTGCGGGAACAGCCCGGCGTGCTGAATCACGTACCCGATCCCTCGCCGCAACGCGACCGGGTCCTTGCCGGTGATGTCCTCGCCGTCGATCGAGATCGTCCCGCTGGTCCGCTCGATGGTGCGGTTGATCATCCGCAAGGAGGTGGTCTTGCCGCAGCCCGAGGGGCCGACGAACACAGTGATCTGACCGCTCGGGATCCGCAGGGACAGTGTGTCGACGGCGACGGTGCCGTCCGGATACCGCTTGGTGACGTCCTCGAACTCGATCATGGCGCCCCTTCGCGCTCGTCGTCGGTCGCCCGATCGACCCTAGCGGAACGGGAGACCGAAGCCACGTGATCGCCCGGTTTCCCATCCCTCGGAAAGTGCACCATAGCGGTAGAGAATGCTAGGGTCGCACTCCGTGATCAGGACTCCTGCATCGGAACCCTGACCCCTCGTTCGGCGGCAACCTCCGCTGCCGTGTCGTAGCCGGCGTCGACGTGCCGGATGACACCCATCGCCGGATCGTTGCTGAGTACCCGTTCCAGTTTCTGCCGGGCCAACTCGGTGCCGTCGGCAACCGATACCTGGCCGGCGTGGATGGACCGGCCGATGCCGACGCCGCCGCCGTGGTGGATCGACACCCAGGACGCGCCGCTGGCCACGTTCACCATCGCGTTCAGCAACGGCCAGTCCGCGATCGCGTCCGAGCCGTCCAGCATTCCTTCGGTCTCCCGGTACGGCGACGCGACGCTGCCGGTGTCCAGGTGATCCCGCCCGATCACGATCGGGGCCTCGAGCTCGCCGGAGGCAACCATCTCGTTGAACCGGACGCCGGCCTTGTCCCGCTCGCCCTGGCCGAGCCAGCAGATCCGGGCCGGCAGACCCTGGAACGCGACCCGCTCGCCGGCCAGCTTGATCCACCGGGTCAGGTGCTCGTTGTCCGGGAACAGATCGAGGATGGCCTGGTCGGTCTTGGCGATGTCGGCCGGGTTACCGGACAGCGCGGCCCACCGGAACGGGCCCTTTCCCTCACAGAACAAGGGCCGGATGTACGCCGGCACGAAGCCGGGGAACTCGAACGCCCGCCCGTACCCGGCTTTGCGGGCCTCGTCGCGGATCGAGTTGCCGTAGTCGAACACCTCGGCGCCCGCGTCCTGGAAGCCCACCATCGCGGCGACGTGCCGAGCCATTGATGCCTGTGCGCGCTCGGTGAAGCCGGCCGGGTCCTTCTCGCGGGCAGTGGTCCAGTCGTCGAAGTCGATCCCCACCGGCAGGTACATCAGTGGGTCGTGCGCCGAGGTCTGGTCGGTGACGATGTCGATCGGAGCGCCGAGCTCCAGCAGCTCCGGCACGATCACCGCGGCGTTGCCCAGGACACCGATCGACAACGGCCGCCGGGCCTTCGTGGCCTCCTCGGCCAACCGCAACGCCTCGTCCAGCGAACCGGCGCGAACATCGAGGTACCGGTGCTCGATCCGCCGGTCGATCCGGGTGGCGTCGACGTCGATGCAGATCGCCACGCCGTCGTTCATCGTCACGGCCAGCGGCTGCGCACCGCCCATGCCGCCGAGCCCGGCGGTCAGCGTGATGGTGCCGGCCAGCGAGCCGCCGAACTTCTTCTCGGCCACCGCACCGAACGTCTCGTACGTGCCCTGCAGAATGCCCTGGGTGCCGATGTAGATCCACGAGCCGGCCGTCATCTGGCCGTACATCGTCAGCCCCATCGCCTCCAGCTTGCGGAACTCCTCCCAGGTGGCCCAGTCGCCGACCAGGTTCGAGTTCGCGATCAGCACCCGCGGTGCCCACTCGTGCGTCTGCATCACACCGACCGGACGGCCGGACTGCACCAGCATCGTCTCGTCGTCCTTCAGCGTGGTCAGCGTCCGGACCATCGCGTCGAACGAGTTCCAGTCCCGGGCCGCCTTCCCGGAGCCGCCGTACACGACCAGCTCGTCGGGGTGCTCGGCCACCTCGGGGTCGAGGTTGTTCTGCAGCATCCGCAGCGCGGCCTCCTGCTGCCAGCCGCGGGCGGTCAGGGTGGTACCGCGGGGTGCGCGCACGGGACGGGGTCCGGACATGGGTGATCCAGCCTTTCTGCTCAGGACAGCGGGCCGGTGACGGCCTCGGTCGCTTCGATATAGGTGCCGTCGGCAACAAGGCGGACGGAGTGCTCGATCTCGGGAGCCAGGTGCCGGTCGGTGCCCGGCCCCTCGACATGCTCCCGGAGGGCGGCCCGGACGGCGGCGGTGGCCGGCGCCGGGGTCAGCGGCGCGCGCAGGTCGAGCGCCCGCGCGGCGGTCAGGATCTCGACGGCGAGGACGCGCTGCAGCCCGTCGATCGCCCTGCGCAGCTTGCGTGCGGCCGACCAGCCCATCGAGACGTGGTCCTCCTGCATCGCACTGCTCGGGATGGAGTCCACACTGGCCGGTACCGCGAGCCGCTTCAGCTCGGACACGATCGCGGCCTGCGTGTACTGCGCGATCATGTGGCCACTGTCCACGCCGGGATCGTCGGCCAGGAACGCGTTCAGCCCGTGGTTCCGGGCGACGTCCAGGAATCGGTCGGTACGACGCTCGCTGATGCTGGCCAGGTCGGCCACGGCGATCGCGAGGAAGTCGAGCACGTAACCCACGGGGGCACCGTGGAAGTTGCCGTTCGACTCGACGCGACCGTCCGGGAGCACCACCGGGTTGTCGATCGCGGCGGCGAGCTCGCGGTCCGCGACCGTGGCCGCGTGCGCCGCGGTGTCGCGAGCAGCGCCGTGCACCTGCGGCGAACAGCGCAAGGAGTAAGCATCCTGGACCCGGTTGCACTCGGGACCGCGGTGGCTCGCGACGATCGCGCTGTCGGCGAGGATCGCACGCAGGTTGGCGGCGGCGGACCGCTGCCCCGGATGAGGTCGCAAGGCCTGCAGGTCGTCGGCGAACACCCGATCGGTGCCGAGTTGTCCTTCGACACTCATCGCGGCGGCGAGGTCAGCGGTCTTGAGCAGCCGTTCGAGGTCGGCGAGGGCCAGCACCAGCATGCCGAGCATGCCGTCGGTGCCGTTGATCAGGGCGAGACCTTCCTTCTCCGCGAGCACGACCGGCGTCAGGCCGTGTGCTCGCAGCGCCTCGCCGGCGTCGAGAAGGTTGCCTTCGACATCTCGCACCTGGCCTTCGCCCATCGCCGCGAGAGCGACGTGGGACAACGGCGCGAGGTCACCGGAACAGCCGAGGCTGCCGTACTCGTGCACTACCGGAGCCAAGCCGGCGTTGAGGAGGCCGGCGTACGCCTGGGCCGTCTCGACCTTCACCCCGGTGCGGCCGGTCGCGAGGGTCGACAACCGGAGCAGGGTGAGGGCTCGGACGACCTCGGCCTCCACCTCGGGGCCGGAGCCGGCCGCGTGCGATCGGACCAGGCTGCGCTGCAACTGGGCGCGCAGTTCCGGTGCGATGTGCCGGGTCGCGAGCGCGCCGAAGCCGGTCGAGACGCCGTAGTGCGGGGTCTCGGCGTGGGCGAGTGCCTCGATCGCGGCCCGCGACTTCGCGATCTCCTCGAGCGCCTGGTCGTCGATCCGGACCCGGGCCCCGTGCCGTGCCACCGCTACGACCTCGGCCGCACTCAGCGGCCCGACGCCGACGATCACCTCGTTCTGCTCATCCACGCGTTCATTCCACCGCGCGGCACCGGCAACCGACAGCAGCGCCGTGCACTTTCTGTCTCGCATCTGAGACATCCGATGGACCGCCCGGCGCATAGGCTTCAGGAATGGTGTTCGAGATCCGGACGGCGGGGCCGGAGGATGCGGTGGGGATCGCCCGGGTCTGGGCCGCCGCGATGCCGCAGCTGGTGAAGACGGCACGCGGAATCGAGGCCGAACTCCGCAACAGCACGCGCCGGATCGTGCTGGTCGCGGTCGACGGTTCCGACGTGGTCGGCTTTGGGAACGTGTTCCTGCCCGACCCCGGCGCCGAAGCGCCACGGGTGCGGATCTCCGTGCAGGTGCCGCCCGAGTTCCGCCACCGCGGCATCGGCAGCCGGCTGGCCGAGGCGATCTGCGCGGAAGCCGAGCAGGCCGGTGCGGCCGGCCTGCTGGTCGTGGTCGAGGACAGCGACGAGGCCAAGGAGTTCGCGATCCGGCGAGGGTTCACGATCGGCCGCCGGATGAGCCACTCGCGTGCGGACCTGAGCGCCGTACCCGAGCCTGTGCCCGCGCCCGACGGGTTGCGCGTGACCGATCTCGAGCAGGTGGAGCCGGAGCAGCTGTGGCGCGCGGTCGTGGCCGTCGCTGAGGGCGATCCGAGCGGTCTTTCGTTCGCACCGCCGTACGACGAATGGCTGGCAACCGACTGGGGACACCCGGATCTGCGCCGCGACCTCAGTGCCGCGGTGCTCGACGGTGACACAGTGCTCTCGTTCGTGATCACCACGGCCGATCCGGAGCGGCGGGTGATCTGGTCCAACCTGACCGGCACCATCCCGGCGCAGCGCGGTCGCGGGCTGGCGAAAGTGGTGAAGTCGGCGGCTCTCGCACGCGCCCGGGACGCGGGATTCGCCCAGGCATACACCGGCAACGACGCGGGGAACGCGCCGATGCTGGCAGTGAACACGTGGCTCGGCTACACAGTGTCGTCGGCCGCCTGGACCGCGGAGAAGGCCCTCTGATGCGTCTGTTTCTCGTACTCGCGTTCTTCGGCGTGCTCTCGCTCAGCGCCGGAGTCCTGATGTCGGGTGACGACCAGGACGTCGACTGGCTGATCGCCGGCGGGCTGTTCGGGGTCGCGCTGGCCGGCGAGGGGGCCCGGCTGTGGTTGCGCCGCGGCCGCGCCAAGTCCCACGAATCGTCCGGAATCTGAACCTTCGCGGTTACGCTGCCGTTGTGAGCGGCAACGTTCCCGCCTCGACCCGCACTCTGCGGGTGCTGACGTTCCTGGCCACCCAGCCCGGTCCGGTGCCGATGGAGCGCATCGCCTCCGCGGTCGGCCTGCCGCGCTCGTCGACGTACCACTTGCTGCGGGCAATGATGGACGAGGGTTTCGTCGTGCACCTGCCGGAGGAGAAGCGGTACGGGCTCGGGGTCGCGGCGTTCGAGATCGGCTCGGCCTACCTGCGCCACGATCCGCTCGAGCGACTCGCCCGCCCACTGCTCGTCCAGTTGGTCGCGGAGGTCGGCCAGACCGCGCATCTCGGCGTACTGCACGGTCGTGAACTCGTCTACCTCCTGAAGGAGCAGCCGCCCCGCCCGGTCACCCTCGTGACGGACGTCGGCGTACGCCTCCCGGCCACCCTGACCGCCTCCGGCCGCGCCCTGCTCGCCGAGCTCCCGCCGGCGCAGGTCCGTGCGCTGTTCCCGGGCCCGGAGAGTTTCGTACGGCGTACCGAGCACGGACCGCAGTCGCTGAGTCAGCTCCGCCGCCTGCTCGCCGACGAGAAACGCCAGGGCTTCGCCGTCGAGGACTCCTTCATCAGCCCAGGCCTCTCATCCGTGGCCAGCGCAGCCGTCGACCACGCCGGCCACCCGGTCGCCGCAATCAGCGTCACCTTCCGCACCGACGCCGTACCTCCCACCGACCGCCACCTCCTAGCCCACCGCATCCGCCAAGCCGCCACCGCCCTAACCCGCCGCCTCCACGGCTAACTACCCCACGCGTGCTACGCAGCCGCTCCTCCACCACACCCAGCTCTAACCCGATTCGGCGGGATGTTCGACCTGGCGGTCGCCCCATTGCGTCAGCACACCGCGGGCGATCTCCAGGTCCTCTCGCAGCGACCGGTCGGCGAGGTCGCCCGGCAAGGTGGCCAGCGCGTCGGCCAGCCACGGTCCGACCGCCGCCGGGGCGAGATCGTCAGGCGTCAGCCCGGCGAGGCGAATTGCCCGTACCGCGGTGACCAGCTCACTCGCCAGCACCTCACGCAGTGCGTCGAGGAGTTGCGCGGTCAGTACGGCGGCCTGTGGCGCGAAGCTGGCGTGGTGCTCGGCTCCTCGTGACAGCGTCGCCGTACCGAGGGTCGCGGGCTGCGCCGACGAACGGACCGCGGCCAGCGCGTCGTGCGCGACGTACTCGATCATCATCACGCCCGAGCTCGCCTCCGCACCGCTGGCCAGGAACCGGCTCAGCCCGGAGAATTCCGGATCGACCAGGTTCGCGACGCGGGACGTCGACAGGGTGGCCACGCTGTGCAGACTCAGCCGGAGCGAGTCGAGGGCGAGCGCGATCGGCATCGCGTGCCAGTTGCCGTTGTGCAGCACGGTGTCGCCGGCCACCAGCGGGTTCTCCGCGGACGCGTTGATGTCGATCCGCAGACTGTTGCCCAGAGCATCCACATGGTCGACGGCCGGACCGAGCACCTGGGCGAAGGCTCTGAGTCCGAAGGGGTCCTGGACCCGCACCGGTGGGATCGGCAGGTCGTCGAGCAGTCCGCGCATCCGGCGCGCCACCCGGACCTGTCCCGGTTGCGGCCTGGCCTCGTGGACGCGGACGTCGTACACCTCGGCGTTGCCGCGGAGCGCGACATGCGACAGAGCACCGACCAGCGGTACGACGTTGATCAGCGTGGCGGCCTCGACATACGCGAGACAACACTCGGCCAAGGTGATCGCGTTGCTCGACAGGAGCGGCAGTGCGCTGGTCCCGTCGACGACGGCGCCGAGGGCGAGCCCGAGCTCGGCCAGCGGACCGAGGTCGCCGGTCCCGATCGCGCCACCCCGGTGCAGGTCGGGCAGCTCGTCATCGTTGAGCAGAGCAACGATCGCGTCGGCGACGTCGGGGTCCAGGCCCGATCCACCGACCGCGAGCTGGTTGACCCGGATCAGCAGCCCGAGCCGGACCACATCCTTCGGGTACGACGTCGTACCCGTGGTCGAGTGCGATCCGAGCAACCGCGCCCCGTGCTCCGGATCCGACGTGAGCACATCCCGATTGGCGCCGACCCCGGTCGTCCGCCCGTAGACCGGCCGATGGCGCGCCACCTCGGCGACCGCCAGGGCCGACTCGCTCATCCGTTTCCGGGCGTCGTCACTCAACCGCACCGCGGTCCGGCGCTGCCCGAGCGCGACCGCTTCCAGCGGGGTCAGCCCGACCCCGGAGATCTCCACCGGCTCCACGGACCCAGTGTGATCCGCCCCACGCCCCCAGGCAGCAACCTGGCCACCGTTGCCGTCTCGCATCCGAGACAAGAACAGCCCGCCGCCTCCGGGGAGACGACGGGCTGAAAAGACCAGGGGCTACTTCTGGCCGTAGCGCTTCTTGAACTTCTCCACGCGACCCTGGGTGTCCATCACACGCTGCTGGCCCGTGTAGAACGGGTGGGTGGCGGACGAGATCTCGACGTCGACGACCGGGTAGGTGTTCCCGTCGTGCCACTCGACGGTCTCGTTGCTCTCGCGCGTCGAACCGGTGAGGAAGCTGAAGTCGCCGGACTTGTCCCGGAAGACGACCCGGCGGTAGTCGGGGTGAATGGCCTTCTTCATGCTGCGGTACTTCCTTCCAGATAAGGGGCGAACGGATCGGTCAGGGGGTGGACCGCTTCATCCGCACGCAGGACACAACCATCGAGGCGCTCCCGTAATTCCCGGACGTCCAGACCGACCCCGGTGATGGACAGGTACGTGGCCCGGTCGCCGTACTCCGGGTGCCACTCCAGGGCCGAGCGGGCCTGGTGCTGCTGTCCGACGCCGGACCACCGGTCGGCCGGGAGGTCGGCCAGCCACGGGCCGAGCACGCCGATCGAGATGTTCGTGCCGAAACTGTCCCAGCTGAGGCGGCTGCGGTGCTGGGTCGCGAGCCACACGGTCCCCCGGCCCCGCGCCGTACCGGCGACCAGATCCTCCAGCGCGTCGTACAGGCGCTCGGGGTGGAACGGCCGGTCCGACTGCCAGACGAGCGTCCGCACCGGGCCGTCATCCACCGGCGCACTGATCGAACCAGGCTCCGTCCAGGTCTCAGCCGCGTCCGGATGATGCAGACGTACGCCGAGCAGCCCGGTCGGTGTGGTCCGGATGAGCAGCTGCGGATTGATCGCCCGCACCAGCGCCCGGACGGTCTCGTCGTCACTGCTGAGCACTGCCGCGTTCGCGTACTCGAGCTGATGGGCGATCACCTCGGCGATCGCGCGGCCATCCTCCGAGGCGGTCGGGATGCCGCGATCCTGGATCAACTGGTCGCCGGTGAGGTCCTCGACGACGCTGCCGGCGTCGACCGTGGTCACCACCGCGTCCACCCGGAGCTCGTCGGCGGCGTCGCGGGCGATCTCCTCGGCCAGCGCCTGGGTGTCCCCCGCGCCCGGCACCGACACGATCGCGACGTCATACCGCTCGACCGCCGCGATGCTGACCAGCAGCGCGACCAGTGAGCCGCGCATCGCGCAGGACACGCACGGGTGCCCCATCCGGATCACCTCTCGGTCGATCACCCCGCCGGCGGTTCTGGCGATCCGTACGACGGACCCGCCGGTCAGACCGCTCACGTCGTACTCGACGAGCACCCCGGACGGACCGGCGGCGGCGAGCAGATTGCCCCCGACGGCGGCACGGAACGGCTCGTCGACACCCGTCAGCACGGTCACCGGTAGCATCAGCACTCCCGCCTTATTGAAAACGATAACCAGTACAACGTACACTCCGGATCGGAATAGCGGCCACCCGGCCGGTGTTCTCCCCAGCGAGGGTCACCCGCCAGGTGATCCAGGAAAGGACAGTATGGCCAAGCGCAACGACCTCCGCCCGATCGTCAAGCTGCGGAGTACGGCGGGAACCGGCTTCACCTACGTGACCCGGAAGAACCGGCGGAACAACCCCGACCGGCTGGTGATGCGCAAGTACGACCCGGCGGTCCGGCAGCACGTCGACTTCCGCGAAGAGCGGTAGGGCGTGGCCAAGACCAGCAAGGTCGCCAAGAACGAGCAGCGCAAGCAGACGGTCGCGCACTATGCCGAGCTCCGGGCCGAGCTGAAGGCGATCATCGCGGACCCGGGGTCGACCTTCGAGGAACGCGGTGAGGCCCAGCTCAGGCTGCAGAAGCTCCCGCGGGACGCGAGCCCGGTCCGGGTCCGCAACCGCGACGTCGCCGACGGCCGCCCACGCGGCTACCTGCGCAAGGCCGGCATCTCCCGCATCCGCTTCCGCACCATGGCCCACCGCGGCGAGCTCCCCGGAGTCACCAAGTCCTCCTGGTAGTGCGGGTCAGAGGCGGTTGTAGGCCTTCAGGGTGCGGAGTGCGTGGACGGTGAGGATGCCGCGGTACTCGAGAGTGGCGGCGGCGCTCGGGGGTTCCCAGGTGAGGGTCCAGCCGCCGTCGTCCTGCTGGTCCGCGACCAGGCGATCCAGGTGTCCCTCGATCTGAGCGTCGTCGAACAGCGGGCGCCAGAAGCTGTCCGGGGTCGGGGCGAGGTGCAGCGGGGTCACGCCGTACGACGGGTCGGCGGCGTCGGCCCGGTACCACTTCAGCTTCGGCAGCCAGTCGCGGACCTGGTCGAGGTCGACCTCGGTGTGTTCCAGGAACTCCATCGCCTCGTGCATGCCGTGGGCGTCCTCAGGGAAGCCCTCGGCCAGCTGGGCGGCACACCAGGCGGCGGCTCGCTCACGCCACGGGTGCTCGACCCCGAGCTTGTGCAGCCGGCCGACCAGACCGGCCGTCGGGTTGAGATCGGGCTGGTAGGTCCACTCGCTCATGTGCTCGGCCCGCGGGTATCCCTCGATCACCGGGGAGGCCAGCGAGACCGCACCTTCCGGGGTCGCCGTCTTGTCCAGCCAGTCCGTAGCGCGCCGGACCATCTCGTCGTCCCGGGCGCCGGACGCGATCAGGGTGTCGAACGCGACCTCCACGTCGAGCGACAGACTGTCCGGGCAGCGCTTGTCCGGCTCCAGGCCGTGCCCGAAACCGCCGTCCGCGTTCTGGTAACCGCGCAACGCCGCCACGACCCCGGCCGGGTCGGCGTCCTCGAAGATCGTGGCGAACAGCCGGCTCTCGACCAGCCGCGCCTCCCGCCGTACAAAGTCCCGGCCTGCGCTGAAGATGTCCATGCCCTCACCTTGGCGCAGCCCACCGACAAAGTCTTGAACGAAACAGACATCGGCAGTGTGCTCAGCAAAGGCAGCAGGCTCCTGAAAGGCATTCGTTGGCAGGTAGATCTGCGCGGTTGACAGCTCTGGCAAACGGCTGAACTCTAGGTCTAGAAGGCAGACGTTCGGAGTACGTCGTGATCGTCATCCTGGGGCTCATCATCTTGCTCGCCGCGGTGATCATCGGCATGGCCGGTGTTCTCGGCAACAGTGGCGGCGCGGATACCCTCACCGACGACGGGTTCGCGGTGTTCGGCTACCACGTGACCGGCTCCACCGGCACCCTGTTCCTCTACGGCATCGTGGTCGGGGCGGTTGCCCTGTTCGGGTTGACCCTGCTGCTGGCCGGCGCGCGCCGCACCTCCCGCCGCGGCAGCGCGGCGCGCCGCGGGCTCAAGCAATCCCGCCGCGAGACCGCCGCTGCCAGCCAGGCTCGCGACGACCTCATCGACGAGCGCGACACCGCCCGCGCCTACACGGCGAGCGCGCTGGGGAACGGCACGCCCCGCGGCGAGCGCCAGCTCGACCCAGACGACGATCGCCGGAGCAGGCTGCACCTCTTCGGGCGCCGATCCGCTCCCCGGGAGGCCCCTGCCACACCCCCAGAGTCGCCGACCAGCCAGCCGCCCCCCGATGACCCTGGCGATCGGCCCGCCGGCGCTCAGGGTTCGAAGCGGTAGCCCATCCCTGGTTCGGTGAGCAGGTGTTTCGGCCGGGCCGGGTCCTGCTCGAGTTTGCGGCGGAGCTGGCCCATGTAGAAGCGAAGGTTGCCGCTGGCCGTCTCGTAGCCGGGGCCCCAGACCTCGGTGAGGAGCTGGCGTTGCGACATGAGCTTGCCCGGGTGCCGGACCAGGACCTCGAGCAGGTGCCACTCGGTCGGCGTCAGCCGGATGTCCTCACCATTCCCGAGGGTGACCCGCTTGGCCGCGAGATCGACGGACGCACCGCCGACGGTCACGACCGGCTGGTCCTGGGCCAGGTTGCTGCGACGCAGTACGGCGCGCATCCGGGCCAGCAACTCGTCGATCCCGAACGGTTTGGTCACATAGTCGTCCGCGCCGGCGTCCAGTGCCTCGACCTTGTCCGTCTGGTCGGTCCGGCCGGACAGCACCAGGATCGGTGCATCGGTCCAGCCGCGCAGACCACGGATCACCTCGACCCCGTCGAGGTCCGGCAACCCGAGGTCGAGGATCACCAGCTCCGGCGGATGCTGCCCCGCCACCTTGAGCGCGGCGGTGCCGCTGCCGGCCAGGAACACCTCGTAGCCACGGGCCTTCAGATTGATCTGCAAGGCCCGGACGATCTGCGGCTCGTCGTCGACCACCAGAACCCTGGTCATTCGTGCACCTCCGGTTCGGACCGTTCCCGGGCGCCCGGGACCGGCGCGTCGGCCGGCTTCACGGTCGCCGTCGGGATCGCGACCACCATGGTCAGCCCGCCACCGGGAGTGTCCTCCGGCTGCAGGGTGCCGGCCATCGCCTCGGCGAGACCACGAGCCAACGCGAGGCCGAGACCGACCCCGACCGTGTTGTCCGTGTCGCCGAGCCGCTGGAACGGCGCGAAGACCCGATCCCGGTCCGCCCGTGGGATCCCCGGCCCGCGATCGACCACGCGGATCTCCACGGTGTCGCCCAGCGAGCTCCCGGTCAGCAGCGGCGGCCGCCCGGCCGGCGAGTAGCGGATCGCATTCGCGACCAGGTTCGCGATCACCCGCTCCAGCAGCGCCGGATCGGCGTCGACCAGCGGCAGCGTGTGCGGGATGTCCACGATGACCTTGTCGCCGTCGTCGCCGAGCTCGGCCAGTACGCCGGGCATCACCTCGTCCAAGGCCATCGGCCGGGTGAACACCGGCAGTACGCCGGCCTGCAGGCGACTGAGGTCGAGCAGGTTGTCCACCAGGCGCGAGAGCCGGTCGAGCGACTCGTCAGCCGTCTCCAGGAGTTCTGCCCGTTCGGACTCGCTCCAGTCGACGTCATCGCTGCGGAGACTGGTGACGGACGCCTTCGCCGAGGCCAGCGGCGACCGGAGATCATGGCCGACCGCCCGAAGGAGCGCCGTACGGAGCTTGTCGGCCTCGGCAAGCGGTTTCGCCTCCGCGGCGGCCTCGCTCAGCCGGGCCTTGTCGACCAGCGCGGCCGCGTGGGCGGCGAACGCCCCGACCAGCCGTCGCTCATCCGCGGCCAGCCGGCGGCCCTGCAGGACCAGGACCAGGTTGTCCCGTCCGGGGATCTCCGCATCGCCGTCCTCGGGTCGGCGGCAGGTCGGCGTACCGGCGGAGGCGATCGGTCGCCAGACCTCGGTCAGCTCGTCGTCGTCCACCCGCTCCATCAGTACCGCGCCGGTCATCCCGAAGGCCTCGCGGACGCGTTCCAGCAGCGCGGGCAATGCGGTCTCGCCGCGGAGTACGGACCCGGCCAGCGTGGCCAGGGTCTCGGACTCGGCGGCGGCCCGGGCCGCCTGTCTGGTCCGTCTGGCCGCCCGGTCGACGACCGAGCTCACCATCGCCGCGACCAGCACGAAGATCGCCAGCGCCAAGGCGTTGTTGATCTCGGAGATGGTGAAAGTTCGGGTGGGTGGCGTGAAGAAGTAGTTCAGGACGACGGTGCCACCGATCGCGGTCAACAGCGCCGGCCAGAGCCCGCCGACGAGGGCGACCACGACGACCGCCAGCAGGAAGGCGAGCACGTTGCTGGTCAGGTTGAGGTGGTCCCCGCCCAGCCCGAGCACCAGCGCGAGCAGCGGCGGCAGTACGACGGCCAGCACGAAACCCTCGATCTTGCGCCGCCGGGACAGGCTGCCGCGCAACCGGGGCAGCCGGCCGCGGCCCATCTGCGAGTGGGTGACGAGGTGGACGTCGATGTCGCCGGAGTCGCGGATCGTGCTGACCCCGATCCCCGGACCGGTCAACAGCGAGGAGACCCGGGACCGGCGGCTGCCACCCAGCACCAGTTGGGTGGCGTTCTCGGCCCGGGCGAACGACAACAGCGCGGCCGGGACGTCGTCGCCGACCACCTGGTGGTAGGTGCCGCCGAGGCTCTCGACCAGATTGCGCTGCTCGGCGAGGCGTTTCGGGTTCGCGCCGGTCAGGCCGTCGGAGCGGGCGACGTGGACAGCGAGCAGGTCCCCACCGGAGGACCTGGCGGCGATACGGGCGGCACGCCGGATCAGTGTCTCGCCCTCGGGGCCGCCGGTGAGGGCGACCACCACCCGCTCCCTGGCTTCCCAGGTCGAGTCGATGTCATGTTGAGCACGGTACTGCTGCAGGCCGGCGTCCACCCGGTCGGCAAGCCACAGCAGCGCGAGTTCACGCAGGGCGGACAGGTTGCCGACCCGGAAATAGTTGCCCAGGGCAGCATCGATCTTGTCCGCCGCGTAGACGTTGCCGTGCGCCATCCGGCGGCGCAGCGCCTCCGGCGTCATGTCGACCAGCTCGATCTGGTCCGCGGCCCGGACCACCCGGTCCGGCACGGTCTCCTGCTGCGGTACCCCGGTGATCTTCTCGACCACGTCGTTGATCGACTCGAGGTGCTGGATGTTGACCGCCGAGATCACGTCGATGCCGGCGGCCAGCAACTCGTCGATGTCCTGCCAGCGCTTCTCGTTCCGGCTGCCCGGCACGTTGGTGTGCGCCAGCTCGTCGACCAGGGCGACGTCCGGCCGGCGGGCCAGGACGGCGTCGACGTCCAGCTCGGTGAAGCTGGCGCCGCGGTAGTCGAGAATCCGCCGCGGCACCACCTCCAGGCCTTCGAGCATCTCGGCGGTGTGCTGCCGGCCGTGGGTCTCGACGAACCCGACCACCACATCGGTGCCCCGGGACAGCCGCCGCTGCCCCTCGCCCAGCATCTTGTAGGTCTTCCCGACGCCGGGCGCGGCACCCAGGTAGATCCGCAGATGCCCGCGGCCCGTCTTGCTCATGTCTCCATGCTCTCAGGTCAGCTCAGCGCGGCCAGCGCGTTGTTGAGCGTGACCACATTCACCCGGGGTTCACCGAGGAAGCCCAGCGTGCGACCCTCGGTGTTCTCCGTCACCAACTCCTGGACCTTGGCCACGTCCAGGCCACGTTCCCGCGCGACCCGGTCGACCTGCAGAGCGGCGTACGCCGGGCTGATGTTCGGGTCGAGGCCGCTGCCGCTGGCGGTCACCGCGTCCGGCGGGACCTGGGACGGGTCCACCCCCTCGAGTTCGGCGACCGCCTGCTTCCGCTCCTCGATCGCCGCGAGCAGGTCGGCGTTGTTCGGGCCGTAGTTCGACCCCGCGCTGCCCATCGCGTCGTAGTCGACCGCGGACGGCCGGGTCTGGAACCACTTCGGGTCCGCGACCATGATCGCGTTGCCGTCGGCATCCTTCTTTCCGCTGTCCATCGTGTACGCCTGGCCGATCAGGCCGGAGGCCACGTCCTTGCCGTCGACCTGGACGATCGAGCCGTTCGCGTTGTCGTTGAAGACCGCCTGGGCCACGCCGGTCATCACCAGCGGGTAGGCGAGGCCGAGGACGACCGTGAAGAACAGCAGGGCCCTGAGTGCGACCCCGAACTGCCGGACGGAGCCGGGGAGATTGCTTGCCATGAACGACTACCTTTCAGCGGATCCCGGGGATCAGGGAGATCACCAGGTCCAGGAGTTTGATACCGATGAACGGGGTGACCAGGCCGCCGACGCCGTACAGGAGCAGGTTGCGGCGCAGCATCGCCGACGCGGAGGACGGCTTGTACCGCACACCGCGCAGGGCCAGCGGGACCAGCGCCACGATCACCAGCGCGTTGAAGACGATGGCCGACACGATCGCCGACTCCGGCGAGTGCAACTGCATGATGTTCAGCTTGTCCAGGCCCGGGTACGCCGCCGCGAACAGCGCGGGCAGGATCGCGAAGTACTTGGCCACGTCGTTCGCGATCGAGAACGTGGTCAGCGATCCGCGGGTGATCAGCAACTGCTTGCCGATCTCGACGATCTCGATCAGCTTGGTCGGGTTGGAGTCGAGGTCGACCATGTTGCCGGCCTCCTTCGCGGCCGACGTACCGGAGTTCATCGCCACGCCGACATCGGCCTGCGCGAGCGCCGGCGCGTCGTTGGTGCCGTCACCGGTCATCGCGACCAGCCGGCCGCCCTCCTGCTCCTTCCTGATCAGCGCCATCTTGTCCTCGGGCGTCGCCTCGGCCAGGAAGTCGTCGACCCCGGCCTCCTCGGCGATCGCCTTCGCGGTCAGCTGGTTGTCACCGGTGATCATCACGGTCCGGATGCCCATCGCGCGCATCTGGTCGAACCGCTCCCGCATGCCTTCCTTGACCACGTCCTTGAGGTGGATGACGCCGAGTGCGCGGGCCTTCCCATCGATGCTCTCAGCAACGACCAGCGGCGTACCGCCGGAGGCCGAGATCCCGTCGACGACGGCACCGAGCTGCGGAGTTGTGGTCCCGCCCTGGTTGCCGATCCAGGCGTTGACCGCCCCGGCCGCACCCTTGCGGACCTGCCGGCCGTCCACGTCCACGCCGCTCATCCGCGTCTGCGCGGTGAACTCGACGAACGTTGCGTGCGGCAACTCTCCGGTGTGCCGCTCGCGCAGCCCGTACCCGGTTTTCGCCAGGACGACGATCGATCGGCCCTCCGGCGTCTCGTCGGCCAGGCTGCTCAGCTGAGCCGCATCGGCCAGCTCGGTGTCCGTCACTCCCTCGACCGGGATGAACTCCGCCGCCTGCCGGTTCCCCAGCGTGATCGTTCCGGTCTTGTCCAGCAGCAGCGTGTTCACGTCACCCGCCGCCTCGACCGCACGACCTGACATGGCCAGCACGTTGCGCTGGACCAGCCGGTCCATCCCGGCGATGCCGATGGCCGACAACAGCGCGCCGATCGTGGTCGGGATCAGGCAGACCAACAAGGCCACCAGGATCACGATGCTCAGATCGGTCTTCGCGTACGTCGCGAACGTCGGCAGCGTCACGGTCGCGACCATGAACACGATCGTCAGGCTGGCCAGCAGGATGTTCAGCGCGATCTCGTTCGGCGTCTTCTGCCGCGACGCGCCCTCGACCAGCGCGATCATCCGGTCGATGAAGCTCTCACCGGGTTTGGTGGTGATCTTCACGACGATCCGGTCCGACAGCACCTTGGTCCCGCCGGTGACCGCACTGCGGTCGCCGCCGGACTCCCGGATGACCGGGGCTGACTCGCCGGTGATGGCCGACTCGTCGACGCTGGCGACACCCTCGACGACGTCACCGTCGCCCGGGATGATCTGGCCGGCCTCGACCACCACGAGGTCGCCGAGCTGCAACTGCGTGGCCGGCACCTCCTCCTCGCGGTCACCGATCAGCCGCCGGGCGGTCGTCTCGGTCTTGGCCCGGCGCAGCGTCTCGGCCTGGGCCTTGCCCCGGCCCTCCGCGACCGCCTCGGCCAGGTTGGCGAAGATCACGGTCAGCCAGAGCCAGACCACGATCCACCAGACGAACACACTGGAGTCGGTGAAGGCCAGGATCGTCGATGCGAGCGCGCCCACCTCGACCACGAACATCACCGGGTTCTTCACCATCACCCGCGGGTCGAGCTTGCGCAGCGCGTCCGGCAGGGAGGTCAGCAGCATCTTCGGGTCGAACAGACCCGACGGTGCCTTCTTCGCCACCTTCTCCGCAGCCGGAGGAGGGGTCTTCACGAGCGTGGTCACAGTCCCTCCGCGAGGGGTCCGAGGGTGAGAGCGGGGAAGTAGGTCAGCCCGGTGACGATGATCACGACACCGACCAGCATCGTCACGAACAGCGCCTTGTGAGTGGGCAGCGTGCCCTGGGTCACCGGCACCGGCTGCTGTCGCGCGAACGAGCCGGCCAGCGCGAGCACCAGCACGATCGGCACGAACCGGCCGAGCAGCATCACGATCCCGAGGGCGGTGTTGTAGAACGGGATGTTCGCGCTGATCCCGGCGAACGCGCTCCCGTTGTTGTTACCGGCCGAGGTGAACGCGTACAGCACCTCGGAGAAACCGTGCGGACTGTCGGTGTTCCAGATCGACGCCCGCGCCACCGCCAGGCCCATCGCGATCGAGGCACCGGCCAGAACCAGCGTCGGCGTGGTCAGGATGTACAGCGAGACGAGTTTCATCTCGCGCGCGGTGATCTTCTTCTTCAGGTACTCCGGTGTCCGGCCGACCATCAGTCCGGCCACGAAGACCGTGAGGATGGCGAGCACCAGCATGCCGTAGAGCCCGGTCCCCGTCCCGCCCGGCGACACCTCGCCGAGCATCATGTGGAAGAGCGTCGTACCGCCGCCGAGGGCGGTGTAGGAGTCGTGCATCGAGTTGACCGCACCGGTCGACGTACCGGTGGTCGAGGACGCGAAGAGGGCGGACGCCCATTCGCCGAAGCGGGTCTCCTTGCCCTCCATCGCGGCACCCGCGGCCTGCGTCGCCGTACCGGCGCCCTGGTTCTCGAAGAAGGTGACCGAGAAGGTGAAGGCCGCCCACAGGACGCCCATCACCCCGAGGATCGCGTAGCCCTGCCGCTTGTCCTTGACCATCAGGCCGAAGGTGCGCGTGATGCACACCGGGATCAGCAGCAGCAGGAAGATCTCGAACAGGTTGGACAGCGGGTTCGGGTTCTCGAACGGGTGCGCCGAGTTCGCGTTGTAGAAGCCGCCGCCGTTGGTGCCGAGTTCCTTGATCACTTCCTGGCTCGCGACCGGGCCGCCGGGGATGGTCTGCGTCTGGCCGACCACCGAGGTGACCTCGTGGCCGCTGGAGAAGTTCTGTACGACGCCGGTCGCGACCAGCACCAGGGTGCCGATGATCGCGATCGGGAGCAGGACCCGCAGCGTGGTCCGGGTCAGGTCGACCCAGAAGTTGCCGAGCCGATCGGTCTTGCTCCGGGCGAAGCCGCGGATCACCGCGATCGCGACACAGATGCCGACCGCCGCGGAGAGGAAGTTCTGTACGGCGAGGCCGGCGAACTGGACCAGGTGGCCCATCGTGACCTCAGGAACGTACGACTGCCAGTTGGTGTTCGCGACGAACGACGCGGCGGTGTTGAACGCCAGTCCAGACTCGACCCCGGGCAGATCGTTGGACAGCGGCAGCTGGGCCTGGAGCCGCTGGAGCAGATAGAGCAGGATGAGGCTGAGGGCGGAGAAGGCGATCACGGATCGGGCATAGACGGCCCAGGTCTGATCGGCGCGCGCGTCGACCCCGAGCAGCTTGTAGGCGCCGCGCTCGATCCGCAGGTCCTTGTCGGACGTGTAGACCCGGGCCATGTAGCCCCCCAGCGGCCGGTACACGGCGGCCAGGAGCGCGACGAGGAGGCCGACCTGCAACAGGCCGGCTGCGGTGTCGGACATCAGAACCTCTCGGGGAAGATCAGGGCGGCGACGAGGTAGAGGATCAGAGCCGCGGCGACCACCAGGCCGGCGATGTTCTCGGCGCTCACAACTTCTCCACTCCACGCAGCGCGAACCAGACGGCCGCGAAGACGACAACGGTGACGGCGAGGTAGATGACGTCAGACATGACGGCGCCACCTCACGCAGAAAGTGCTCATGAGCCCACTGCACACCGCTCGTTGCCCGCTCAGGAGTGTTCTCACAGGCCTCTCACACCGGCTCTCGCAGCTCTCACGGACCTCTCACGGGTACTGATTCCGACAGCTATCTTTGGGTGGGACTTCGTCTCAGCCCGCCGAGTCCGCATACTTACGCCTGGCAATCACGCCCCCACAGACAGACAAGGGAAGAACAGCTAGTGACTTCAGTGGACGAACAGCCGATCACGGCACCTGCAGAGCAGTTCTTCTCCGCGGAGACGCGGGAGGCGCTCGTCGAGGCGAGCCGCCGGCTGGCGGAGCGTCTCCAGGCCCACACCGAGGCCCTGCTGGCGATGACCGGCGACGAGGAGCAGGCCGCGCTCTACGAGCAGAACGCCGCCCTCGAGGAGCTCGTCGAAGGCTGGAACGACGCCGTCTTCGAGCACACCGGTACGGCGCCGCTGCTGCTGGAGGACAGCGCCGACGACGAGGACGACGAAGCGGTCGAGCAGGACCACGTGATCAGCGTGGTGTCCCGGTTCGACCTGCGCGTGGTCGACCTGGACGCGCTGATCGAGGCCGGCCGGGCCGCGCAGGAACGGCACCCGGCCGAGCTGGACGAGGGCGGCGAGCAGGAGCCGGTCGACTCGGCCGAGCAGGCGATCTACGAGATCAGCCGTGAGGTCGGCGAGGCGTGGTTCGAGCTGCCCGGGATCGAGATGGTGGCCGGCGCGCGGGCGTACGTCGTACCGGAGCATCCGTTCGAGGCGCTGGACGCGGACGCCGAGGACGTCGTCACCGAACTCATCGCCCCGAACGGCGTCGCCACCCACGCCGAGACCTGGGCCTAGAGCAGTAGCTCACCGTCCAGGGTGGTGACCGCGTTGCCGCTCAGGGAGACGCGGTCGCCGGCCGCGGTGACATGCAGGACCCCGCCTCGGGCGGACGCCTGGTAGCCGACCAGTTCGTTCCGTCCGAGGCGCCCGGCCCAGTACGACGCCAGCGCGGTGTGCGCACTGCCACAGACCGGATCCTCGGCGATCCCGGCGGCCGGTGCGAAGAACCGCGAGACGAAATCGAAGTCGTGTGCCGGCGCCGTCACGATGGTGCCGCGATTGTGGTCGCGCAGGTTGACCACCTCGAGCCCGCCGATGTCCGGCGTGAGCTCCCGGACGGCGGCCTCATCCGGCAGGACCACGAGTACGTCGGTCAGCGCACCGGTGCTGTGGACACTCTCCGGCTTCGCGCCGAGCGCCTCGACCAATCCCTCCGGCACGTCGATCTCCGTCGTACGCGAGATCGGGAAGTCGAGGGTGATCCCCGCACCCAGTGCCGCGGTCAGGATCCCGCTCCGCGTGCTGAATCGGACCTTCCCGCTGACCAGACGGTCGCCGGCCAGGACATGCGCGGTCGCGAGCGTCGCGTGCCCGCACATGTCCACCTCGATCGCCGGCGTGAACCAGCGCAGGTCCCAGTCCGCGTCGGCCTGACCCGACGGTCGCACGAACGCGGTCTCGGACAGGTTCATCTCCGCCGCCACCGACTGCATCCAGTCCGCCTCCGGCCACTCACCGGCCGCCAGCACGCACACCGCCGCCGGGTTCCCGCTGAAGGCACGCTCCGCGAACGCGTCGACCACTCTGATCCTCATACGCCGACGCTAAGCGGCCTGTTCGGCTGATTCCATAGCCACTCGGCAGCCGGTGGATCGGTCAGGCCATCGCGACGGCTTCGATCTCCAGCAGCCAGTTCTCGGCGTAGATGTCGCAGATGATGATGGTGAGGGCCGGCGCGTGCTCGCCGAGAACCTCCTCGCGGATCTTCGAGTTGATCGCGCGGTACTGCCGGTCCGACAGGTACGTCGTCACCTTGACCAGGTTCCGCACTCCCATACCGGCCTCGGCGAGCACGGCGAGCACGTTCCGCCAGACCATCCGGCACTGCGCCTCGAAGCTCTCCGGCACCCGCCCGTGCTCGTTGCCCCACGGCACCTGACCGCTGACGAACACCATCCGCTGGGCACCGTCCACCTGCACGCCGTGCGTGTAGTTGCCCGCAGCCGCCGGCAGGATCGCCGGGTTCAACGGCTCGATCGCAAGCTCCGCCATCCGTGAATCCCCCTCCACTCCCTCTGTTTCCCGCCCCCGGGTGTCAGTACTGCATCATGTCTACCCTGCCGACCCCCAACCGCCCACCCACAGGGCCGGATCGATGAGCAACCGACAAACAAGTGACATGCGCGGGTTTCAGGCCTTCAGGGACTTCTCGAACCAGTGATGGGCGTAGGGCTCGGTGTTGAAGGCGGGGACCTCGGTGTAGCCCGCGGCGCGGTAGAGCCCGATCGCCTCGACCAGGCTCCGGTTGGTCTCGAGCCGTCCGACGCTCGCACCCCGAGCGGCCACCTCGCGCTCGAGCTCGGCGAGCAGCCGGCGACCGAGGCCGAGGCCGCGTGCCTCGGGTGAGACCCACATCCGCTTGATCTCCGCGGGTTCCTCACCGTGCAGCTTCAGCGGGCCGCACCCGACCGGCTCCGAGTGCAGGGTCGCGACCAGCAGCAACCCGGCGGGCAACGTCAGCTCGGCATTGTCCGGCCGAGATGCTCCGCGTGTGATCGAAGTCGAACCGCTCGCCGAGCTCATCGAAGTACGCCCGCAAGCAGTACTGCGCATCCGGCCGCCGCGGATCGACGATCCCGACCTCCACCATCGACGCGGTCAGCAACCGCGACACGTCCTCCATCGCAGCGACCAACCGCTCCCGCTGCCGCTCACTCAGCGGCGCCAGGATCGACGCGGCCAACTCGTCGGACCGCTCATCCAGCACCCGCCGGTCAGCCACCCCCTGCTTCGTCAGCCGCGCGATCCGAACCCGCCCGTCATCCCCACTCGCCTCGACCCGAGCCAGCCCGTAACCACCCGATTGAACTCCCGAACCACCGCGATCCCCATCCTCTGACTTTGGTCAGAGAATGGGGATCGCGGGAGAGGTTCTGTCAGTCGAGGGGGCGGAGTTCGTCGGCGTAGGAGACGGAGACTCGGCGGAGGACTCCGTCCTTGACCGAGTACTGGCCCATCCGCCACAGGGGTGGGCTGTAGGCGTGGACGGTGACGCTGCCCTTGTCGAGGCCGGTGAGGCGGTGGATGTGGTCGGGGCCGAAGCCGTAGACGTCGCCGGACTCCACCTCGGTCTCGATCGACTCGGTGCCGATGGCCAGGTTGTGCTCGACGAGCTTCCCGCGCGCGACCGCGACCGCACCGGACGAGACGTCGTGGTCGTGCCAGCCGGTGTCGTTGACCGGCGTCCAGCAGATCAGCCAGACGTCGACGTTGGCGTCGCGGTGCAGCGAGGCGAAGACGCGCTCCTCGTCGCTGTAGGCGACCTTGTCCTCCCACAGGTGCGGCTGGGCGGCGATCGACGCGGCGAGCTCGGACAACTCGGTGGGATCGAGGTCCCGGCCCGGAAGGTTGTCCAGCGACAGACAGTTGTTGAGCTCCACGAGCCGGCTGGCTTGGCGCGCTGGGACGACTGGGACGTCGGTGATGGGCTGAGCAGTCACTGCACTCCCCTCTCAGGAGATGGTTGGCCGGCCCCGTACAGGAGCCGGTGTGGATTGTCGTGGCGGATCACCGCGGTCGCGGCGGCGCCTTGGCGGTGGTCGGTGATCCCGGCGTACGGCCGGTCGGTGCCGTGCACGACCTGGTCGATGCCGAGGATCCGCGCGACCGCGTCGATGCCCTGCGGGCCGTAGCTCGAGGTGTCGACGTACAGGTTGGGGTCGATGGTGCCGAGCCGGCCGCCGCGAGCGGCCAGCCGTTCGTGGTGCACGGGTGCGAGCCCGGCCGCGGCGACGAAGCACAGCCGCAACCGAGGGAACTCGTGCCGGCCGCCGTACGCGTGCCAGGCCCACCACGCGGCCTGCAGCTGGTTGGCGTAGTCGACGACCGGGGCCCACCAGCCGGGAGCCGCCTCGACCGGCTGGGCGATGCCGGGGTGGACGAGGAGCGGCTTGTTCAACCGCTCGAGCAGGCCGAGGAGCTCACCCTGCGCGGCCCAGCCGGCTGGCGTACCGATGACATGCGCGGGCAGCTGCAGACCAAGGAACCCCGTGCTCAGCAGGGATTCCAGACCTGGCAGGTCAGGCTCAAGAAGACTGACAGACGCCCACGCCTTGAAGGGCTCCGGCAGTGCGGCAGCGCCGATGTGCCACGCGTCGAGGAGCGCGAGATCGCCGAGCTGCTCGACGCCGAGCGGACTCGACAGCGACACGGCGGCAAGCGTCGTGCCGACGTCCTGCTCCACAGCGACCCGCTTGTCGATCGCATGTGCCGCCGGGTCGATCTCGCACGGCGCCTCGGTCGCGGTGTGCAGCGTCCAGCCGTCGAGGTACGGCGCGGTGTCGCGAGCCCGGAGCCGATCGACGAACTCTGCCGGCCACAGGTGCTGGTGGACGTCGATCACGGCCCCTCCTCCCGATCAAATTGAAGCGCTTCAGGATGTTCTGAGTGAAGCGCTTCAAAGCCCCCGTTGTCAAGTTTCTGTCCGAGCCACGGGCTAGGGTTCGACCCATGTCCGGAAACGGCCGGAGGCCAACCCTCAAGGACATCGCCGCGGAGACCGGTCTCTCGATGGCGGCCGTGTCCTACGCGCTGCGCGGCCTGCACGGGACGCCGGAGACCAGACAGCGGGTCCAGGACGCCGCCGATCGGCTCGGCTACCAGGCCGACCCGGTCGCCCGGGCGCTCGCCTCCGGCCGCAGCGGCTCGGTCGGCGTGCTCTGCGCATCCCTGGAAGACCTGTGGCAGCAGCGTCTCGCCGCCGCGCTCGGCCGGGAGCTGCTGGCGCCGGACCGGAACGCCTGGATCATCGACTCGGCCGGCGACGCGAACCGGCAACTCGAGCTCGCCCAGCACCTGGTCGACCACCGCGCCGACGCGATCGTGGTGATCCCGATCAACCCGGCCGCGAAGGGCTGGGCCAGGATCGCCCAGCAGACGCCGGTGATCGCGATCGGTGACGCGCTGCCGGGTGCGAAGGCGAAGTCCGAGGTGATCTTCGACAACGAGAACGGCGTCAGTACGGCGCTGGGCCGGCTGGCCGACGCGGGTCATCGGACGGTGGCGATGCTCAGCCCGTCGAGCCGCTTCGAGACCGAGCGACCGGCCGAGGAGATCGCCCAGCTGGTCGCGTCCAGGCTGAAGCTGAAGCTCCGCATCGTCTCGTCCCCACACGATCTGGCCGGCGCCACCAGGGTCGCCCGCGACCTGCTCAGCGACAGTCCGCGGCCGACCGGCATCCTGGCCCTCGCCGACTCGCTGGCCTACGGCGTGTACGCCGCCAGCCGCGAGCTCGGCCTCCGCATCCCCGAAGACCTCTCCCTGCTCGGGTACGACGACCAGCCACTGTCCCAGCTGCTCACGCCGCCACTGTCCACCTTCCACTGGCCGCTCGATGAGCTGGTCGCCGACGTCGTGGCCCGGGTGACCTCTGCCGTCGACACCAACCGCCGCGTCCGTCGTACCACCGTCGCGCCGACCCTGATCGAGCGTGGCTCGGTTGCCGCCCCGCCCACCTGAGCGTGACGACGACCTCTGAGCCACAGCATCCACACCCGCGAAACTAGACTAATTCACTGCACTTACTTCCCGCTGTCCATCATGTGGAAAGCCGGAAAGCCGGACGGCCGGAAGGCCGGTCGAGCGGGTGCTCGGCCGGAAGGCCGGTCGAGCGGGTGCTCGGCCGGCCTTCGCGGGGTGGTACTGCGGGTTACTTCGTGCCGAAGACCTGGAGTTCGGTCATGTCGGTGAACTGGCAACCGCCGAAGGCGCCGGCCGGGCAGTTCGTGGCGAAGTCGGGCACCTGCGGGCTGAGCATCCAGAACCGCACGTACTGGACCCCGCTCGCGTTGCCGGTCGGGGTGACCAGGTTGTACTTGCCCCGGTTCGCCGCGGTGAACTCACCCTCCTGGGCGGTCGCCCAGGTGGTGCCGTCGGCCGAGGTCTCGATCCGGTACTTGCCGGTCGAGGAGCTGCCCGGGTCACCACAGGTGTTCGACGGGTCGACGTTGAACGCGCTGACGTTGACCTTCTCGGGAAGCTTGATGTCGATGTGCTTCTCGACCATCACGTTCGTCGGCGTCGCGTTGTCGTCACCGGTGGTGCTGCCCCAGCCGGTGCCCTGGGCGTTGTCGATCGCGTAGTCCGGACCGCACTGCGGGCTGTAGTCCGGCCCGTTGAAGTCGACCACGGAACCACCACCGGAGGCGGCGGCCCAGTTGCGACGCGGCTCGAAGCTCGCCGTGGCACCGGTCTTGACGGTGACGGGCTGGACGATCAGCTCGTAGCCCGGCGCGGACACGACGACCTTCGGGTAGGTGCCCGGGGCAACACCGGTGATGCTGAACTTGCCGGACGCGTCGGTGGCGTCGGCGTAGTCACCCGCGTAGCCGGAGGCGTGACCGCCGATGTAGACCAGCGCACCGGCCACCGGAGCACCGGTGTCCTTGTCCTTCACCGTCCCGGTCAGCGTGGTGGTCGTGCCCTTCGGCGGCTTGTGGAAGTCCTCCGCCGGGAAGGCGTCACCACCGTCGACGACACCGGCGTACCAGCCCATGCCGCGGTTGGCGAACACGGTCCAGATGATGTCGGCGTTCTTGCCGCCGCTGGCGACCAGGTCGGCCTGCACGATCGCGTTGCGCATGTCGAGCATGGTCGGGTCGTTCGGCGACAGCTCCATCGCGCGGGTGATGATGCTCATCGCGTAGCTGCGGCCGAAGCGCTCCCGCAGGTCCCACAGCGTCTGCGCCCAGACCTCACCGGACGCGTGCACCTCGGGCGTCCCGCCGATGGTCGGGAAGTCGCCGTAGGTGTAGCCGCCCTTCGATCCGTCCAGCGCGACGCAGTTCGGGGCGATCGACTTGACCCGGCAGTCGTTCGCCTGGGTGCGGATCGTGCCGCCGCCGGTGACGTACTTGCCCTCGAGGATCTCGCCCGGGGCCGTGGTGTCCTTCTCCAGGCCGTGCGAGACCAGGTAGTCCAGCGCGTAGAAGTCGCTCCAGGCCTCACCCATCGAGCCGGCCTGGATGCTGTTCAGCGTCGAGTTGCCGGTCGCGTCGACGACCAGGCGGTTGGACAGACCGTGGGTGTACTCGTGATACAGGATGTCGGCCGCGTTGGACGAACTGGTGGCCACGGTCGTGTTGTCGCCCGGCGTGCCGAACAGGTACATCTGCATCGTCGGCGGGATGCCGTCCGGCGGGGTGTTCATGTTCGCGTTGTTGACGTGGTTGGCGTCCGGTCCGCCGTTGGCACCGGTGGCCGCGCCGTCCAGGGCGTTCAGCAGCACCGGGTCGCCGCCCGCGGCGTCGAACGAGCCGGCCGCCGGGGTGAAGCTGATCGGCGGCTTGGCCAGCCAGTCGTGGAAGTTGCTGGCCAGGTAGAACCCGTTGGTGACGTCCTGGTTCATGTTGGTCTTCCAGGAGTCCGGCTTGGCCGGGTCCCAGGAGCAGACGAACGTCGCCGAGCAGATCGTCGAGGCGTTCGGGAACGGCGTCAGCTTGTACTCGGCCGCGGTCTTGGTGCCGGGCACCTTGACCGTCTCGCCGGCGTTCGGCTGGTTGTCGTCGTTCACGTCGGCCCAGGCGGCGACCGACGTACCCTCGAGCAGGGTCTTGGCGTTCTTCGGCAGCCACTTGTTGTAGATCAGGTTCTCGACCCGCTGCGTGCCGCCCTTGGCGGCACCCGGGTAGTTGTCCTGGACCAGGGCGTCGCCGACACCCTCGCTGGACAGGTTCCGGCGGTAGAGCAGGCCGCCGGTCTGGGCGTCGATCACGTGCGTGTAGATCTTGGTGCCGCCGGTGTTGACGTACGTCATCCAGCCCTTGCGCAGCCCGTCGGCGGTGTGGAACCACACCTGCTTGACGACGTCGCCGTTGCTGAACTTGGTCTCGGCGCCGGCGGTCTTCGCGGTCGCCGACTTCGCCGTACCGCCGATGTCCTCGGCCGCGGCGCTGCGAGCCGCCGCCGCGGTGAGCCTCGGCGCGGCCGCGGCGGACCGGGCCTGCGCCTGGGAGGTGAGGCCGGCCACCGGGGCGCCCATGACCGAGATCAGCTGGCCGTTCTTGGTGACGTTGGCCTTCAGGCCGTTGCCGAACACCTCGATACCGTCGACCACCTGGGTCCAGAAGACGTGGTGGGTGCCGAGGTCGTCGACGTAGTCCTTGCGCAGCTTCAGCGTGGCCAGGTCGGCCTCGGAGAGCTTGAAGACCTCGGGGTGCGCCTTGACGTAGTCCAGCGCGATGTCCCGGGCCTTCTTGGCGCTCTTGCCGGTCAGGAAGCCGTCGAGCTTGGTCACCTGGGCCGGGGTGCCGGTGTTCGGGTCCACCTCGACGACACCTTGGGTGCCGAGCGAGTTGCGGAACTTCTCCGACGCCGCGGTCTCCTTACCGGCCACCTTGGCGGCGCGGGCATATGTGGTCTTGGCGCTCGGGGTGCGGGCGTCGTAGTTGCCCTTCTGTTCCCGGCCGCCGAGTTTCTCGCCCTGTGCCGCCTTGCCCTGGTCCGGGCCGGCGGTCTGCGCGGCCGTGGCGCCGCCGGCGGCGGTCACGACCAGCACAGTGGCGGCGGAGACGGCGGTGGCTGCCAGGAGCCCCCGCCCTCTGCGTGATGAGATCACAGCAACGCTCCATGGAGTTGTGTGCGCGGATCGCCCTCCACGACCCGTCCGGGGGTGACCCTAGAGCCCGACCGAGGGCCCGGGGAAGGGAAATCACCGGAATGGCGTGGAGACGAGGGATGTCCTTCGTCTGCGGCAGAGTACTAGGACCGACAGCAGAACAGTTGCACCCAGCCACGAACCGGCGAGCGTGAGTGTCGTGCCACTCGGATGGACCAGCGACTCGCCCCGCTGCGCCTGCCAGGTGACCAGCCAGATCAGCCCCGCGTACGACGCCGAGCCGACGAAGACCAACGCGGTTCGGGCACCCTCGGGACGCAGCACCGGGAACCGCCGGGCGAGCAGAACGAGGCCGACGGCAAGCAACGGGATCGCCTGCAGGGCGTGGACGCCGAGAAAGTGACCGATCCTCAAGTCGCCGCCATCGGTGCTCCAGCCGGTGATCGGCATCCCGGCGCCGCCGTCCTCGACACCCACGGAGTGCGATCCGAAGTGCAGTTGCTTCCCTGCCTCGGCAGCCTCCTGCTCCTGGGCCGGCGTGACCCGGAACATCAGGTTGCCGAGCAGCATGCCGCCGAGCGTCGTACCGAGGGCGAGCCGGATGCTCCAGCGCAGTGCCCGGTCGCCGGGCTTGTCGAACAGCAGCTGGATCGCGATCACCAGTACGGCGGCCCAGACCAGGTAGATCGTGGTCGCCATGATGTTGTGGATCAACTGGTCGGTCGGGGTCGACACGTTGAAGTGCAACTGCCGCCCGCGCACCACGACCTGTCCGGCGATGAGGACCATCTCGGCCGCCACACCGACGGCCACGACCGTGCCCATCCACCAGCCGAGCCGACGGGCCTTGGTCTGCAGGGACAGCATCCAGGCGAGGGTGATGCAGTAGATGCCCAGGCTGATGGCGAACTTCAGCGGCTTCATCCAGATCGGGTGACCGATCAGGATCCGGTCGTCGAACAGTGCGCCGCCGATCCCGACCAGGGTCATGACGGCCAGCCCGATCGAGACCGCGACCAAGGGCCGGTGCAGCCTGCTGGGCTTGTCGGGAAGAGTTGGTACGGCGTCCGGCCGGGCGGTGATCGTGGTCATGTGTCGATCCTCGGCACTGCCCTGCCGAGGATCAGGAGCGTCAGCCCCACTCGTGTGGTGGAGCTGGGCCTACCTCCAGAACGGGCGGACCCCTGTCGCGGCGGGGTCCGCCCGTTCCTTCAGAAGGCGCCGGCGCCGTTGGGGGTGCCGAGGCCGGTCGGGCCGTCCCAGCCGGTGCGGGCGTTGCACCACTGGGTCGTCGGGCAGGACCCATTGCTGCCGCTCGTGACGTCGAACAGCGAACCCGGGTGGGCGTACGGCAATGCGTTCGCGTAGCCGCTGGTGTTGCCGGACAGCGCGTAGACCGCGGCGATGATCGGCGCGGCCTCACTGGTGCCGCCGAACTGCGCCCAGGTCGACGCGGTCTTGCTGGTCGGGTAGTAGATCGCCATCCCACCCTTGCCCGGGTCGGCGGCAGCGGACACGTCCGCCATCGCCCGCTTCGAGCAGCCGGTGTTGAACGACGCGGCCGCACTCAGCGCGGTGTTGTACGTCGAACAGCCCGAACCGGCACCGCTCCACACGGTCTCGCTCCAGCCCCGGCTGTTGCTTGCAGCAACAAGCGACGTTCCGCCGACAGCGGTCGTGTACGTCGAGGAGGCCGGGTAGCTTCCGCCCTGGTAGCCGTCGTCACCGGTCGATGCGGTGACCGCGATCCCCGGGTGGTTGTAGTAGCTGCCGTACGTCGCGTCGGACGCGTCGCCACCGCCGTAGCTGTTCGAGATCGCCACCACGCCCGGCTGCTTGGACGCTGTCACGACCGCGGTCCCGAGGTCGGCGAAGCTGGCGGAGTTGGCCTGGACGACCACGATCTTCGCGTCCGGCGCAGCGGCTGAGACCGCGTCGACATCGAGGGCCTGCTCGCCGGCCCAGCCCGCGTTGAACCGCGGCAGCGACGTACCGCCGGTCTGGTTGATGATGCGCAGGCAGCCGTTGGCCGTCGTACAGGAGGACAGGCCGAACTGGGACCGGTAGACGCCGAGGTCTCGTTCGAGATTCGGGTAGCCGTAGGCGTCGACGATCGCGACCGTGCGGCCGCCGGCGCTCAGGCCGTTGAGTTTGTACGCGTCTCGCAGGCCGGCCGGGGTGAGCCCGGTCGACGGCGGTGTGGTCGAGGCCGGCGAGACGTTCTTGTCGTTCACCAACTTCTCCGCGCTGCAGGTCGCGGTGTGCGCGGCCTTGGTGGCCGAGCAAACCTTGGCGGCGTGCTTCCCGGCGGTGTAGGGGGTGGGGGCACCTTGCGCTGTCAGTCCTTGTGCTGTCAGTCCCGCGACGGCCAGTGCGCCGACGCCCAGGGCGGACACGAGAATCCGTTGCCTCAACAGAACTCCTCGAGCTGGGCAGGTCGCCGCCCACGGACCCTCTTCGAGGCCGGGGGCGGAGACCGGCATGGGTGGGGTGCTCGAAATCGTCCGCCCGCGCGGGACCCCGAATCCAGCGATCGGAGCCACGACAAATGTCATGGGTTTGAACCGCGGCCTGGCCGGTTTTTCCCGTCCTGACGGGGATTCCGGACCGGCGCCGGCCGCGAAGGTTTCCCCCCGACTTTTCCGTCACCCGCCCTTGACACGGTTTCGGCCTCCGGGCGTAAGGTGTCGAGAAATCGATTTCCCGCCTGCTGGAGGTCCACTGATGTCTCTGCTCAGCCGTCGAGGTTTCTTGCAGGCAGCGGGTGGTACGGCGCTCGCCGGCGCGCTGGCCGGATGCGGTGGCGGCAGTGACGGCGGCGGCGGGTCGTCGACGAAAGAGCTGTCGTTCGTCTACATGGGTACGGCCGAACAGCAGGCCACCTGGAACAGGCTGTTCGCCAAGTTCGGCGAGCAGCACCCGGACATCAAGCTCAAGGCCGAGGGCATCCCGCTGTCGAACTGGGGTGACTTCTTCAACAAGCTCTCCACCCGGCTGGCCGGCGGTCAGGTGCCGGACGTGATCCAGGTGGCCACCGAGGGCCAGCGGCTGTTCGCGTCCAAGGGCCTGCTCGCGCCGCTCGACGACTACATCGCCAAGGACAAGGCGGCGATCGACGAGTACTACGCCGACATGGATCCGAACCTGATCGAGTGGAACAAGAAGTACAGCTCCACCGACGGCAAGACCTATTACCTGCCGGGCGAGTTCAACACGATGTGCATGTGGTACTCCAAGGAGCTGTTCGCGAAGGCCGGCGTACCGGAGCCGACCGCCAAATGGACCTGGGACGACTTCCGGTCCGCCTGTGAGCAGATCAAGGCGAAGACCGGCGCGTTCGGGTACGCCGCGGGCCCGGAGTACTTCGCGGCGATCATGCCGTGGCTGCTCACGAACGGGACGAGCAGCTTCAGCGACGACTGGTCGAAGCCGACCTTCAACGACGCGGCGGTGATCGAGGCGGCCGAGTTCAACCGTGCCCTGGTGGCCGACAAGCTCTCGCCGCCACCGGGCGGCACGTTCGACGCGACGACCGCGGCGGCGCAGGGCAAGCTGGCGATGTTCGGCGGCGGCCGCTGGCCGATCATCAGCATCCGCAACCTCAAGGTGACGGCGAAGATGGGCATCGTGCCGTGGCCGACCAAGGTGCAGCAGGGCTCGCCGGTCGGCTGGAACGGCTACCCAATCATGAAGGCGTCGAAGAAGAAGGACGACGCCTGGACCTTCATCAAGTTCCTGATCTCCAAGGAAGGGTCGTCGTTCTTCGCCCAGCTCGGCGGCACCATCGTCCCGGCCCGCAAGTCGATCGCGAACAGTGAGTCGTTCCTGACCGACGCACCGAAGGGCACGGAGTACCTCTACCAGGCGCTGAGCTACGCGACGCCGATCCCGTCGCCGGACAAGGGCGCCGCCGTACAGAAGGCGGTGGAGGACGGCTGGAAGCAGGTGCTGACCGGCAACGCGTCGCCGGCCGACGCACTCGGCAAGGCCCAGACCGCGCTGGAGGGATTGGTCTGAGCGCCACGCAAGCGCACCGGCGGGACTGGCTGCCGGGTTACCTGTTCATCAGTCCGGCGGTCCTGCTCTTCCTCATCTTCATCGCCGCGCCGTTGGTCGCCGCCTTCGGACTGAGCTTGTTCCACTGGGATCTGCTGAGTACGCCGGAGTTCGCCGGGCTGGACAACTTCCGGCAGCTCGTCACCGACGGGGCGACGATCCGCGCGGTGATCAACACCTTCGTGTTCGCGATCGCCTCGGTGGTCACGCATATCGGGCTCGGCATGCTTCTCGCCCTTGGCGTGCACCGGACCATGACCCGGGGAACGAAGTACTTCGTGAGGACCGCCTTCTTCTTCCCGTTCCTGGTCTCCTGGGCCGCGGTCGCGCTGATCTGGAAATACGTTCTGGATCCAGCTTTTGGTCTGGCGAACTACTACCTTTCGTCGACGACCAACTGGCTCGCTTCGCCGACCTGGGCGTTGCCGACGCTGATCGTCGTCGACTGGTGGCACACGATCGGGTACACGTTCATCATCCTGCTGGCCGGTCTGCAGACGGTGCCGGCGCAGCTGCACGAGGCGGCCCGGGTGGACGGTGCGAACGCCTGGTGGCGATTCTGGGGCGTCACGCTGCCGGTGATGTCGCCGACGATCTTCTTCGCCACCGTGATCACCTTCATCGGTGCGTTCCAGATCTTCGACCCGATGGTGATCATGACGCAGGGCGGACCGGACGGTGCGACCCGCAGCATCGTCCAGTACACCTACGAGAAGGGCTTCCAGTCCTTCGAGGTCGGGTACGCCGCCGCCCTCTCGCTGGTGCTCTTCCTGGTGATCATGATCGTCACCGGTCTGCAGTTCCGGCTCAGCCGCCGGTGGGTGCACCAATGAAGGGCCGGCTGATCGACCTCGCGCTCGTCCTCGGCGGACTGCTGATGATCGCGCCGCTCGTCTGGCTGATCGTGACCGCACTGTCGGAGCCGATCGACGCGTTCCAGTTGCCGCCGCGGTGGATCCCGCGACCGCCATCGCTGGAGAACTTCCAGCAGGTGCCCGAGCTGATCCCGTTTGCGCAGATGGCCTGGAACAGCTTGCAGATCGCTGTCATCACCACGGCAGGATCCTTGCTGACCAGCGCACTGGCCGCGTATGCGTTCTCACGGTTGCGGTTCCCGGGACGCGACCAGATCTTCTCGGTGTTGCTGGCGGCGCTCGTCGTACCGGTGCAACTGACCGTCGTACCGGTGTTCATCCTGATGCGGTGGTTGCATCTGGTCGACACGACGGTGGCGATCTGGTTGCCGGCGCTGGTGAACGTGTTCGGGATCTTCTTCCTGCGGCAGTACATCGCCTCGATCCCGCGGGAACTGGACGAGGCGGCGATCATGGACGGGGCCGGGCACGGCTGGATCCTGTTCCGGATCATCCTGCCGCTGGCCCGGCCGGGGCTGACCGCGCTCGGGATCTTCGTGTTCGAGGCGTCCTGGAACAACTTCTTCTGGCCGTACATCTTCCTGTCGTCGCCGGAGAAGATGACGCTGCCGGTCGGTCTGGTGTCGTTGCAGGGGGCAATGGGCGGCGGGCCCGCGGTGGTGCTGTTTGCGGCGATCACCCTGGTGGTGCTGCCGATCCTCGTGCTGTTCCTGATCTTCCAGCGGTCCTTCATCGCCTCGATCGCGTCCACGGGACTCCGCGCATGACCGATCACCTGCCTGCTGCCTTTCGCGCCTTGTGGCACGAGCTCCCACTTCTTGCCACCGCCGGAGTCCTGGTCTGTACGGCGTCCGGCCTCGTCGTGCTGTTGATACCGGGCGTGTCACCGGGCAGCGTGTTACTCAGTGCACTGCTGGTCGGGCCGGTGTGGGCCGCACTGGTGGCGACTACTGATGCTGTGGTGCGTGATGGACGTGGTGGGGTGCTGCTGATGCTGCGCAACGTTCGACGGTGCGGACTGGCCGGACTGGAAGTAGCTGCCGTTCCCGCGGTCGTTGGTGCGCTTGCACTGCTCAACTGGACTCTCTACAGCGGTCCGCTCTTCCTGGTGCCCATGGCGGTCAGCGGTTGTGCGACCGTGCTGACCAGCTTGGCCGCCTGCTATGCGTTCAGCTTGCGCGTGACCACCGGGCTGCGGGGTCGACACCTTTGGTTCACGTCGTTGGCGCTGGTGGCCCGTGCACCCGCCGTACCACTCGGGATCGTTGCTCTGGCGGTCGTGGCGCTGATGCTCGGCACCTCGGTCACTGCGTCGTTGTTGTTGCTCGCACCCGGCCCGGTGGCGTTGTTCGCCTCGGCCGGGACCTGGACTGTCTATCGGACGGAGAACCATGCACTACACCGGTGACAAGCTGACGCACTTCGCGCTGCCGCTAGGCGGTCTGGGGACCGGCACCGTCGCCTTGGCCGGCAATGGCGCGTTGCGGCAGTGGCAGCTGCACAACATCGGCAACCACGAGGGTCACGTGCCGGACAGCTTCTTCGCTCTGCGACTGTCCCAGGTCGAGCCGCCAATGGACGAGATCCGTTTACTACAAGGGCCTTTGCGGGAGCCGTCGAACACCCCACTCGTGACGGACGACGCCGTACCGGCTGGTGAGAAGCGGCTGCACGAGCTGCTGCGACCTGTGGGCGAGGCGACGGTGTCGGCTGTCTATCCGCGAGCTCGGGTGGACTACGAGACCGATCTGCCGCTGGATCTCAGCATGGAGGTGTTCAACCCGCTGGTGCCTGCTGACGCGGCTGCAAGCTCTCAGCCGGTCGTGGCGTTCACGTTCACGCTGCAAAACACCGGTGAGTTCGCGCTACACGGTCTGCTCGCCGGCGCCTTGCAGAACTCGGTGGGCTGGGACGGCGTCACCCCGATCGACGGTGTCTCCTGCGCTCTCTATGGAGGCAACACGAACCGAGTGCGCCAGTCCGAACAGTGGACGTCGCTCGTCATGGAGAACACCGCACTCGCTGCGGATCACCCGGGCGCAGGGCAACTGGTCCTGTCGACCGAGAGCACCATTCCCTTGAGTTATCCACAGTGGTCGACGCCCGAGCAGTTCGTCACCTACCTGGCCGGACGCCCGACCCGGCGGCCGTTCCCGGCCGACGGTCCCAGCGCACCCGGGACGACGTGGAACGGGGGTCTCGCCGCGCCCTTCCGCCTGGAGCCGGGCGAGACGGTGCAACTGCGGTTCCTGATCGCGTGGCACTTCCCGAACCGATTTGTCGACTTTCAGCAGTTCGGCCCGCGGCGGGACTACGGCCACAGCCGCTTCTGGCTCGGCAACGCGTACACCCGTCGTACGCCCGATGCCGTCGCGGTGACCGAGTCGTTCATCGCCCGGTGGCCAGAGCTGCAGGCACACACCACTGCGTGGGCGGACGCGTTCGAGTCGAGCAGTCTGCCCGGTGAGGCCGGGTCACGGCTCGCTGCGCTGGTTGCCGACGTACGAAGCCCCACTGTCTTCCAGACCGCCGGCGACACGGTGCTCGGCTTCGAGGGCGTGCTCGGTGCGTCCACAGGGATGTGGGGTGGCCGGTACGGCGGCTCCTGCCCGCTCAACTGCACTCACGTGTGGAACTACGAGCAGACGCTGTCCCGGCTGTTCCCGTCGCTGGAGCGGAACATGCGGGACACGGAGTACGACGTGATGCAGGCGCCCGAGGGGTACATCCCACACCGGGTGATCGCACCGACGTACCACCGGCAACTCTGGGACGTGGTGATCGGCGGCCCGGAGGAGCCGGCACTCGACGGCATGCTCGGCAACGTGCTCAAGACGTACCGAGAGGTCCGGCAGGGCGCAGGACTCGAGTGGCTCACCCAACGATGGCCGAACGTCCAGCGGCTCCTCACCCACATCCGCACCAAGTGGGACAGCGACAACACCGGCGTACTGCGTGGCATCCAGCCCAGCACGCACGACATCGACCTGTGTGGCGTCAACACCTTCATGGGCACGCTCTGGCTCGCTGCACTACGCGCCGCCGAGGAGATGGCGCTGCTGCTGGGTGAGGACGGCAAGGACTACCGCATGCTCTTCGAAGCAGGCAGCAAGGCGTACGACGAGCTCCTGTTCACCGGTGAGTACTACCGGCAGGTGCTGTCGCCAGACGAGAAGCCGGACTTCCAGTGGGGCGACGGCTGCCTGGCGGACCAGCTGATCGGGCAGTGGTGGGCCCACCAACTCGACCTCGGGTACATACTGCCCGCGGACCACGTGAAGACCGCCCTGCGCAACGTCGTACGGCACAACCTCCGCAAGGGCTTCGAAGGCTTCGACCACCCCTACCGCGTCTTCGCCGACGGCAACGACACCGGCCTCCTCATGTGCACCTGGCCGTACGGCGGCCGCCCGGACATCCCCACCCGATACTGCGACGAGGTGTGGACCGGCTCCGAGTACCAGGTCGCCGCCCACTGCCTCTACGAAGGGCTGGTCGACGAGGGCTTCCAGATCCTGCAAGGCCTCTGGGACAGATACGACGGCAGCCGCCGCAACCCGTTCAACCCGATCGAGTGCGGTGACCACTACATCCGCAACGCCGCCGGCTGGACCGTCCTCGAAGCCCTCGCCGGCTTCCGGTACGACGCCCTGTCCGGCACCCTCACCTTCGCCCCACTCGACGTGGCGCGCTCGGACGGCGTCTGGCAACTCCCCTTCGTCGCCGGCACCGGCTGGGGCGTCGCCACCAGCACCCCCGACTCCATCACCCTCACCTGCCACGCCGGCCACTTCGACCTCCAGGCCGTCCACGTGGACGGCACCGCACTCCCCGCCGACAACACGGTCGTCGTCCCCGGAAAACCCTTGGTGATCGAGAGGCCCTGACCCCTACCGTCGACACCATGTCGTTGCTCGAACAAGCCCAGGCCCTCCAGAACGAGGCCCGGCAGCTGGCTGACCAGCTCCAGCTGGACACTGCCTTCCCCTGGCAGCCCCAGCTGATCGGCAGCGCGCTGTCGGGCCTGATGGTGGTCCGCGACCTCGACGTCATGTTCGACGCCCCCGACGCCACCCCAGCCAGAGTTCTCGAGGGCCTGGCCACCCTCGCCCACCGCGTCGACCTCCGCACCGTCGACTTCCGCGACGAGCGCGGCGATCGCCGCCCGACCCCGGCAATCACCGACGAACGCTTCTACGCCGTCCTGCACACCCCCACGTGGAAAGTCGACCTCACCTTCTGGCTACATGTCGTCGACCGCCCCCATGTCGCCGACGCTCTGCACCTGCGCGACGCACCGGCCGACAAGCGCCTCACCATCCTGCGGTTGAAGGAGCTCGGTCCCGACCTCAGCAGCTCCGACATCTATGCGGCGGTCCTCGGGACATGAAGAGTGCCGGCCGTCCGGCAACGCCACCGGACGGTCGGCACTCGGTTTAGTGGAGTCCCAGTGCGGCGGACTCCTGGTCGGTGAAGAGGCGGGAGCGGATCAGGAAGCGGACGCCTTCGGGTGCTTCCACCGAGAAGCCGCTGCCACGGCCTTTCACCACGTCGACGGTGAGCCGGGTGTGCTTCCAGTACTGGTACTGGTTCGCGGACATCCAGAACGCGATCGGCCGGTCCAGGCCGTCCACGACCAGGTCACCGAGATGCACGTCCGCCGACCCCGTCTTGAATTCCCCGTCCGGGTAGCACATCGGCGAACTGCCGTCGCAGCACCCACCGGACTGGTGGAACATCAGCGGACCGTGCATCGCGGTGAGACGGCGCAGCAGTTCCGCCGCCTCGTCCGTGAGCCCGACCTTCGCCACGACCATCAGAAGAAGCCGAGTTTGTTCGGGCTGTAGCTGACCAGCAGGTTCTTGGTCTGCTGGTAGTGGTCGAGCATCATCTTGTGGTTCTCCCGGCCGATGCCGGAGCTCTTGTACCCGCCGAACGCCGCGTGCGCGGGATAGGCGTGGTAGCAGTTCGTCCAGACCCGGCCGGCCTGGATCTCGCGGCCGGCCCGGTACGCCGTGTTGATGTCCCGCGACCAGACACCGGCGCCGAGCCCGTAGAGGGTGTCGTTCGCGATCTTCAACGCGTCGGCGTAGTCGTCGAACTTCGTCACCGCGACCACCGGGCCGAAGATCTCCTCCTGGAAGATCCGCATCTTGTTGTCGCCCTCGAAGATGGTCGGCTGGATGTAGTACCCGCCGGCCAGGTCACCCTCGAGCTCGGCGCGCGCGCCGCCGGTGACCACGCGAGCGCCTTCTTCCTTGCCGATGTCGATGTAGGCGAGGATCTTCTCGTACTGGTCGTTACTCGCCTGCGCGCCCATCATCGTGTCGGTGTCGAGCGGGTTGCCCTGTTTGATCGCCTGCGTCCGGCCGGTCGCGTCGGCCAGGAACTGGTCGTAGATCTCCGACTGGATCAGGGCACGGGACGGGCAGGTGCAGACCTCGCCCTGGTTCAGCGCGAACAGCGTGAAGCCCTCCAGCGCCTTGTCGTAGAACTCGTCGCGGGACGCGGCGACATCGGAGAAGAAGATGTTCGGGCTCTTCCCGCCGAGCTCGAGCGTGACCGGGATGATGTTCTCCGAGGCGTACTGCATGATCAGCCGACCGGTCGTGGTCTCACCAGTGAACGCGACCTTGGCCACTCTGTTGCTAGAGGCAAGCGGTTTGCCGGCCTCGACGCCGAACCCGTTGACCACGTTCAGCACCCCGGGCGGCAGCAGGTCGTGGATCAGCTCGAGCAGCACGTGGATCGACGCCGGCGTCTGCTCGGCCGGCTTCAGTACGACGGCGTTACCGGCGGCCAGCGCGGGAGCCAGCTTCCAGGTCGCCATCAGGATCGGGAAGTTCCACGGGATGATCTGCCCGACCACGCCGAGCGGCTCGTGGAAGTGGTACGCGATGGTGTCGTCGTCGATGACCGAGACCGACCCCTCCTGGGCCCGCAACGCACCGGCGAAGTAGCGGAAGTGGTCGATCGCGAGCGGCAGGTCGGCGGCCAGCGTCTCCCGCACCGCCTTGCCGTTGTCCCACGTCTCGGCGACCGCGAGCGCCTCGAGGTTGGCCTCGATCCGGTCCGCGATCTTGTTCAGGATGTTGGCGCGATCGGCCGGCGAAGTGCGGCCCCAGCCCGGCGCGGCACCGTGGGCGGCGTCGAGGGCACGCTCGACGTCCTCCGCCGTACCGCGGGCGATCTCGGTGAAGACCGCACCGGTGACCGGGGTCGGATTCTCGAAGTAGCCGCCCTTGACCGGCGGCACCCATTCGCCGCCGATGTAGTGCTCGTAGCGCGATTTGTACGTGACCGGGCTGCCATCACTGCCGGGAACTGCGAAGATCGTCATAGGTCCTCCTACGGAGCTCGACGGTGGACCGAACCTAGGTGGCGTGACGTTGCAAGGACGTTGCAACCCGGAGTGAGGCTGGATGGACGCACCGGAGCAGGCCCGCCGGTTGAGCCAGATGTACGACGAGGTGCTCGGTGGCGGCCGGGTGCCCAACGTGCCGCGCCCGCTGGTGGCCGCGTCCTGGGAGCGATCTCTCGCCGCCTCCGTCGATCCCGAGCTGGACGCGCCGCCGGTGATCGTCGACACCGGAGTCGTCGAGGGCATCCGCGAGAACCATCCGCTCCGCGCCGTCCTGCCGGTACTGCGCCAGACGCTGACGTCGATTGCCGACGAGGCCTCGCACATCATGATCATCACCGACGCGCAGGGGATGATCCTCTGGCGCGAAGGTGCGGCCGACGTACGCCGCCGGGCCGACCGGATCGCCCTGTCCGAAGGCGCGATCTGGTCGGAGGACAAGATCGGCACCAACGGCATGGGTACGTCGCTCGCCGTCGGGCAACCGGTGCAGATCCACTCGGCCGAGCATCTGGTCCGCCGGATTCACGAGTGGACGTGTGCCGCCGCGCCGGTCCACGATCCCGACACCGGCAAGCTGCTCGGAGCGGTCGACGTCTCCGGACCGTTGCGGACCGTTCATCCCGCGATGGTCGCGCTGGTGACAGCCGCGGCGCAGCTCGCGGAAGGGCAGCTGAAGGTCCGGATGGCCGCGGCCGACGAGATGCTGCGGGCCCGGAACATGCGGCACCTGATGGCCCTGGGCGACGCACCCGGCGCACTGCTCACGCCGACCGGCCGAGTGCTCGCCGTACAGCCGCTCGAGTGGTTGCCTGACCGCCTCGTCGTACCGGACGGTGCCGACCGCATCGATCTCGGCGACGGCCGTGAAGGCTTGATCGAGCAGCTCGACGAGGGCTACCTGCTGCGCATGCCCGGTACGCCGGTCCGCCGCAGCCGGCCGTCACTCCGGCTGCGGTTGCTCGGGACCGGCCAGCCGATCGCGGTCGTCGGCGGTCGCGAGATCGCGTTGACCCTGCGCCGGGCCGAAGTACTCACCTTGCTCCTGCTGCACCCGAGCGGGCTCACCGCCGAGCAACTGATGCTCCAGTTGTACGGCGACGAAGGCAACCCGACCACCGTCCGGGCCGAGATGCACCGGCTGCGGAACCTGCTCGGCGGCGGAGTCCTCGACACCAAGCCGTACCGGATCATCGCCGAGGTCACCGGCGACGTCACCGACGTCCAGGCGGCCCTTCGCGACGGTGACCTGAGCACGGCTCTCGACCGGTACGACGGACCGTTGCTCGCGCGCTCCGATGCGCCCGCCCTCCGCGCCGAACGCGACGAGCTCGACGCCACGCTTCGCCGCGCGATCCTCGACACCGGCGATGCCGACCTGCTGTGGCGGTTCGCCCAGACATCAACCGGTGCCGAGGACCTGGAGATCTTCGAGACTCTGCATGCGGTGCTGCCACCATCGGATCGCCGGCTGCCGGCCGTCGCCGCCCGGCTGCACCGGCTCACCGAGTAGGTCACTCCCGGCCGACGAGGATCCACATGTAGTCGCGGTTCTTGACCGGGAAGGTCGCGGTCTTGCTGCTGAGCTCCTTCGTCTTCTTGCAGTCGCTGGTCGTGTAGCGCCAGCGGACCACCTGGACGCGCCAGGACTGCTTGAGCTGGTGCAGCCGGCGGATCTTCCCGGCCGGGACCTCGGCCGTGTAGGACCAGGTCTGCGAGACCGAGTGCGACTTGCCGACGGTCTTGGAGTACTTGTTCTGGATCTCCGCGATCACCAGCGGGATGCTCACCCCGAGGTCGCCGGACCAGGACGAGTTCGACTCCGAGGTCGCCGTCTTCTGGTAGGTGATCCGGCCCGGGCCCTCCAGCCACTCGCTGTAGAGGTTCGTGCCGACGTACACCTCCTTGCCGCCCCGCGTGTACCAGTTGACCGCTTTGGTGTCGCACTTCTTGGCGACCGTGCTGTCCGCGGCGATCGGCGCGGCTGTCGCCGTACCCGCTCCGGAGACCAGCACCCCGCTCGCCAACATCATTCCCGCGACCGCTGCCCGCTGAAGACGCATCCCACTCTCCCGTGAAATCATTTCCATCCCTACATTCGCAGTGGTTGGAAACTTACGGATTGGCCTACTGCGCGGGCAATGGATCTCGTGTAACGCTCTGTGTCGGTTTGCTCAAGGTCACATCTCGGGCGTGATGAGCCCGACACCGACATGACTCACGGGTAACCAACCAATAACATCGCTGGTATGCAGATCCTCGCCATCGTCGTCTCGCTCGCGATCGCCGCCGTCGGCATCGCGTTGTTCGGCAAGACGATCGGGCACATCGTGTCCGTCATCAAGCTCGGTCAGCCGGTCAGCCGGACCGACCAGCCCGGGCAGCGCTCCGTCACCCTGGCCAAGGAGACGCTGGGCCACACCCGGATGCTGCAGTGGAGTCACATCGGCGTACTGCACTGGTTCGTCGCGTTCGGCTTCATCGGGCTGTTCCTCAGCCTGGTGACGGCGTTCGGGCAGCTGTTCGACGCGCACTTCGCGCTGCCGATCATCGGGCACTGGTTCGTCTTCGAGTGGGTGACGGAGTTCCTCACCTGGACCGGGCTGATCTCGATCATCGGCCTGATCGTGATCCGGCTGCTCAACCTGCCGAAGGGCCACCTGGCCCGGTACAGCCGGTTCTTCGGATCGCGCGCCTGGCAGGCGTACTACGTCGAGTACACGATCCTCGGCGTACTGGTCTGCATCCTGTTGCTGCGCGGCCTCGAGTACGAGCTGGGCGCCGGCTCGAAGTTCCACTTCCCGGGCACCTTCTTCCTCGGCGACGCGCTGTTCGGCGGGCTGAGCGAGCAGGGGCTGGAGAACGCGATCTACCTGGTCGCGATGATCAAGATCCTGATCTCGTTCGCCTGGATGATCACCATCTCGCTGAACGCGACCATGGGTGTCGCCTGGCACCGGTTCACCGCCTGGCCGAACATCTGGTTCAAGCGCGAGTCCGACGGCGGTACGGCGCTCGGCGCGCTGCAGCCGATCATGGTCAAGGGCGAGCCGATCGACTTCGAGAACATCGAGGAACTGGACGAGGACGCGGTCCTCGGTGTCGGCAAGGTCGAGGACTTCACCTGGAAGGGCCTGCTCGACTTCACCACCTGCACCGAGTGCGGCCGCTGCCAGTCCCAGTGCCCGGCCTGGAACACCGAGAAGCCGCTGTCACCCAAGCTGGTGATGATGAACCTGCGCGAGCACGCGTACGCCAAGGCGCCGTACCTGCTGGCCTCGTCCGACGACGAGCGCAAGTCGCTGCCCGAGCTGGTGCTCGCCGAGCAGGACAAGCCGCTGGTCGGTGCCGCCGACGTCGCGGTGATCGACGAGGAAGCCCTGTGGGCGTGTACGTCGTGCGGCGCCTGCGTGCAGCAGTGCCCGGTCGACATCGAGCACGTCGACGCGATCATGGACATGCGCCGCTACCAGGTGCTGATCGAGTCCTCGTTCCCGTCGGAGCTGAACGGACTGTTCAAGGGCCTGGAGAACAAGGGCAATCCGTGGAACATGAACCCGTCCGGCCGGATGGACTGGGCCAAGGACCTGCCGTTCGAGGTCAAGCAGGTCGGCACCGATGTGGAGACGCTGGCCGAGGTCGAGTACCTGTTCTGGGTCGGCTGCGCCGGCGCCTTCGAGGACCGCGCGAAGAAGACCACCCAGGCCGTCGCCGAACTGCTCAACATCGCCGGCGTCAGCTTCGCCGTACTGGGTGACGGCGAGACCTGCACCGGCGACCCGGCCCGGCGGTCCGGCAACGAATTCGTCTTCCAGCAGCTGGCGATGCAGAACGCGGAGGTCTTCAAGGAGACCGGCGCCAAGAAGGTCGTCTCCACCTGCGCGCACTGCTTCAACACCCTGAAGAACGAGTACTCGCAGCTCGGCGTCGAGCTCGACGTCATCCACCACACCCAGCTGCTCAACCGCCTGGTCCGCGAAGGCAAGCTCACCCCGGTCGCCCCGGCCGACAGCTCGCTCAACGGGCAGAAGATCACCTACCACGACCCGTGCTACCTCGGCCGCCACAACCAGGTGTACGACGCTCCGCGCGAGCTGCTCGACATCATCCCCGGTGCCGAGTACGCCGAGATGCCGCGGAACCAGACGAAGTCGTTCTGCTGTGGCGCGGGTGGTGCGCGGATGTGGATGGAGGAGAAGATCGGCAGCCGGATCAACCTGAACCGGACCACCGAGGCGGTCGAGACCGGCGCGGACAAGATCGCCACCGGCTGCCCGTTCTGCCGGGTGATGCTGTCCGACGGCCTGACCGCGAAGCAGGCCGACGGAACGGCGCGCGAGTCCGTCGAGGTCTCCGACGTCGCTCAGCTCCTGCTCGCCTCGGTCAAACGCGGCGAAAGTTGACCTGCAACTAACTGCAAAAGGCTTCCTCCGCAGGTGGTCCAGACCATAAGATCCGGCGTCTGCATCATCTGGGGAGGAATCCACCGCCATGAAGTTCCGCTTTGCGCTGTCCGCGGCCGCGACAGTGCCACTTGTCCTCGGCCTGGCTGCCTGCGGCGGCGAGCCGGCCGCGACCGGCTACCAGCCGTCCACACCGGCGTCGACGCCGGCGACCACCACCGCCGCACCGCAGAAGGTCGTCCCGGCCGCGCACCTCGACTCGACCAGCTTCATGCCGGCCGTGAAGAAGGGGATGATCGGCAAGGACACCGTCCGGATCTCGATGACGATGGAGACCGGCGGTCAGAAGATGACCATCACCGGCGAGCAGTCGATGAATCCGGTCAAAGCCAAGATCGACATGAAGGGCGCGGCGTTCGGTGGCCGGATGAAGCTGATCCTGGTCAACGACATCGCGTACCTGCAGACGAGTGACCTGCCGAAGGGCAAGTACCTCAAGGTCGACCCCAACTCGGACGACCCGATGGCGGCCGAGGTCGGGTCGATGCTGGAGGAGATGAGCCCGACCAAGACCTTCGACGCGTTCGACGCCGGCCTGACGAAGGTGACGTACGTCAAGACCGAGGCACTCCAGCGCCGCAAGGTCGACCGCTACGAGGTCACCGTGGACATGGCCGCGGCGATGAAGGCTCAGGGCCAGAAGGCGCCGGCCGGTGCCCCGAAGGCGATCGTCTACACGATCTGGATGGGCCAGGCCGACCACCTGATGTACAAGGTGTCGTTCAACCTGATGGGCGCCAGCGCGACGATGACGGCGTCCGACTGGGGCAAACCGGTCAGCATCAAGGCGCCGGCCGCGAAGGACATCGTTCGCCGCTGAGACCGGATTCGGTCACTTCACATCCACCTGTGAGAACTTCTCGTAATCTGCTGTTAGACAGGTAGAAGTTTACCTGTTGCAGAAGTGATCACAGTCGATGATCGAGTGGGCGGGTGCCGATGAGCGTGCGTGTGGGTAGTACTCGACGAAGCTTTCTGACTGTCACCGGAGCGGCCGCCGCGCTCGCGCTGAGCGGCAGTCTTCCCGAGGTGGGCCAAGCCCTGGCCGGCGCGACCGGCCGGGGCGACCGCCGGGATCCGTTCACCCTCGGCATCGCGTCCGGCGATCCACTGCCGGACGCGGTGGTGATCTGGACCCGGCTCGCCCCGGACCCGCTGGCACCGTTCGGCGGGATGGACCGCCGGCCGGTCGAGGTTCAGTGGCAGGTCGCCGAGGACGAGCATTTCCGCCGGATCGTCCGCCAGGGCACGACCCAGGCCCGGCCCGAGTCGAGCCATTCGGTGCACGTCGACGTACGTGGACTGCGTCCGTGGCGGCACTACTGGTACCGCTTCCGCGTGAACGGGATGCTCAGCCCGGTCGGCCGGACCCGCACCGCACCGTCGGCCGACGCGGTCGTCCCCGAGGTGTCACTGGCCTTCGCGTCCTGCCAGGCCTGGTGGGAGGGCTGGTACACGGCGTACGCCGACATGGCCAAGCGCGACCACGATGTGGTGTTCTTCCTCGGCGACTACATCTACGAGTTCGGGATCGACCGTGGCATCCGGCCGCTGTCGAACGAGCCCTGGATGACCCAGCAGACGGTCACGCTGGACGAGTACCGAGTCCGCTACGCGTCGTACAAGATGGATCCCGACCTCCAGGCGGCACACGCGGCCGCGCCCTGGGTGGTCACGCTGGACGACCACGAGGTGGTCGACAACTGGGCCGACGAGGCGCATCCGAGCGCGCCGCCCGCGCAGTTCCTGGTCCGGCGGGCCAACGCCTTCCGCGCGTACTGGGAGCACATGCCGCTGCGGCTCGCGCAGTTGCCGAAAGGCCCGGACATGCAGCTCTACCGGCGGATCCGGTACGGCCGGCTGGCCGAGTTCAGTGTGCTCGACACCCGGCAGTACCGCTCCGACCAGGCGTACGGCGACGGCACCAAGGCACCCGGTCCGGAGACCAAGGACCCGGCCCGCACGATCACCGGAGCGGCCCAGGAGAAGTGGCTGCTCGACGGCTGGTCCGCCTCGCGCTCGCGCTGGAACGTGCTCGCCCACCAGACCGCGATCGCCCGGCTCGACACCAAGGACGGCCCGGACGTGCTGGTCCCGATGGACACCTGGGACGGGTACGAGGCGTCCCGCGACCGCGTCCTCGGCGGCGCCGTCCAGCGCAACGTCAGCAACCTGGTCTCGATCGCCGGCGACCTGCACCGCAGCGTCGCCTCGGACCTCAAGCTGGACTTCACCAATCCCGACTCACCGACCGTCGGCACCGAGTTCGTCGGTACGTCGATCACGTCCGGGATGGACGGGATGGACCTCGATCCCGGCGGCCTGACCCTGCTCAAGGAGAACCCGCACATCAAGTTCGGCAACTTCCAGCGCGGCTACGTCAGCTGCAGCATCACCCCGCAGCGGTGGATCTCCGACTACCGGGTGGTCGACCGGGTCAGCGTCCAGAACGGCACCGTCAGCACCCGCGCCAAACTCCTCGTCGAGGACGGGCGCCCGGGTATCCAGACCCTCTGAGGAGAGACCGATGACGATTCGATGGCAGTCGGCGGTCGCGCTCGGAACCGCGGCGGCGGCGACCGTGATCGCGTTGCCCCAGGCAACCAGCAACCCACCGCGGACCGACGTACAGGTCTCGGTCCAGCCCGAACAGCTGAGCGTCGTCGGGCTGCCCTGCTTCCCGGGCACTCTGACGCTCACCATGACCAACACCGGCACCGAGGACCGGTACGCCGACCTGACCCTGGATCCGAGTGGTCCGCTGCAGCTGTCCCGCGAACTGTTCTCGTCCTGGCTCCCGGCGGTCGACCCCGACCAGCCGGTCTCCGCACCGGTCGAGGTTCGGGTGCCGCGCGACACCCAGCCCGGCAACTACTCCGTCGAGCTCGAGGTCGACCGGTCCAAGCTGACGGTCCCGGTGACGGTGAATCCCCTGCCACCGAAGGGCCCTGGCAGCAATGTGGCCCTCGGCGAACAGGCATCCGCCTCGTCGACGCACGGCAACTTCGCCCTCTGCGGTGCGGTCGACGGTGACAACGACTCCGAGCACTGGGACACCCTGACCGGCTGGAACGACGGGACCCGCGCGGTCTTCCCGGACAACTACGCCGTCGCGCTGGCCGCGCCGACCACGCTCAGCCGCGTCGAGCTCTACACCCTCGACTCGAAGCAGTACCCGGCCGCGACCAACGGCCTGCGCGACTGGGACGTCCAGGTCCGCAAGGGCACCGCCGACTGGCAGACCGTGGCCCAGGTCCGCGGGAACACCCTGGGCCACGTCACGTCGACCTTCGATCCGGTCGAGGCGGACGCCGTACGCATCCTCTGCCTGGCAGGCAACGGCAACACCTACTCCCGCATCGTCGAACTCGAGGTCTACTAGTGCAGGTATGACGCGCCGTTGAAGTCGAGGACGGCGCCGCTGGACCAACCGGCCGCCGGGGAGGCGAGCCAGTAGATCGCCTCGGCGACCTCCTCGGCGGTGGCGGCGCGATTGAACGGGCTCTGGGCCCGGATCGCGTCGCCGCCGGGACCGCTCAGGAAGCTCTCGGTCATGTCGGTGGCGATGAATCCGGGCGCGATTGACGTCACCGTGATGTCATGTGGCGCCAGCGATACCGCCAACGACTGCCCCAACGAGTGCAGTCCCGCCTTCGCGGCACCGTAGGCGGGCACATCCGGCTCCCCCCGGTACGCCCCGCGCGACCCGACGTTGACGATGGCGCCCCGCCGGCCGCCGTCAGCCGGGTCCCGGTCCAGCATCTGCCGGGCCACGCACCAGGTCAGGTGCGCGGCCCCTTCCAGATTCACCGCGAGCGTACGACGCCACGCCGACACCCACTCGTCGTACGACGTCTCGGCGAGCGGATGCCCGATCCGGCGGGAACCGGAGACCGGCTCGTCGACGAACAGCGCCGCATTGTTCACCAGCACGTCGATCCGGCCGAGGACAGCCACCGATTCCTCAACCAGGACAGGGATTCCGGCCGGATCGCCGAGGTCGGCCGCGACCACCCCATGCCCGTCCCCGGGCAACTCGGCGCGGACCTGCTCGGCCCGGTCGACCGCGCCGCGGCAGTGCAGCACGACCCGGTCGCCGGCCCGCGCGAACACCTTTGCGACCTCCGCTCCGACACCCCTGGACGCGCCTGTGACGAGAACACCTCTGGACACGCTTCCTCCTGTCGCCGACTGCGGCCCATTCTGCCCGTGCTGCCACCATGACATCAGAAGGGGTTGACAGTGACGTCATGATGACGTCATAGTTGCAGTCATGGAACTTGATCACTATCTCGAGTCGGTCCGGCGGAGCGTGGAGAACGCCACCGCCCTGGCCGACGATCAGACTCGCTCCGTGGCCCAGCGCCTCGGAGCCACGCTGGATGACGCGGGCCGGCTGGCCCTCATCTCAGCCCTGTCCGACGCCGCCGGGGAGATCAGCCGCGAGCTGTCCCCCGGCTCGGTCGAGCTCCGGATGGCCGGTGGCCGTCCCGAGTTCGTGGTCACGCCGGCCCCGAGCCAGCTGACCGGCCACGACGACACGGACGACGAAATCGACGAGGACGAGACCGACGACCAGCAGGACGAGGCGCTCACGCCGGAGGCCGACGAGCCGACCGCGCGGATCACGCTGCGGCTGCCGATGTCGGTGAAGAACAAGGTGGACGAGGCCGCCGCCGCCGACGGCATCTCCTCGAACGCGTGGCTGATGCGCACCGTGATGACCGAGCTGCGGGACCGGGGCCGAGGCCGCGGACCGCGTCCGCCCCGGCCCCCGCGCCCGCCGCGCGGTGGCGGCATCTTCGGCCCCGACGGACCGCTCGGCCCGAACGGTCCGCTCGGGCCTGAGGGTGTCTTCGGACCGGACGGCGTGTTCGGCCCCGACGGGCCCTTCGGCGACGAGGGTGTCTTCGGACCCGAGCGCGGTGGCAAGCGCAACCGGGATCGCGACCGCGACCGTGGCCGGCGTGACCGGGACCGGGACCACCGCGGACACCGCGGTCCGGGCCAGCGGATGACGGGGTGGGTCGAATGAGCGGCTTCACCAGTCAGCTGGTCGAGGATGCGAGCCTGATCGACCGGGTCCGGATCGAGATCGGCTCCGGCCGGGTCGAAATCATCCCCAACGACGGCACCGAGACCGCCGTCACCCTCGAGGTCGACAGTGGCAGCGAGGAGGACGTCGTCTTCAAGGTGAACGACGGCGAACTGATCGTCGAGGGCCCCCGTAACGTCCGCCGCGGACCGGAGATCCACGTCCGGATCGCCACGCCGTCGACACTGGACGCCCGGATCAAGACCGGCTCCGGTGACATCAGCTCGCGGATGCCGCTGGGCACCGCGCGGCTGGCGACCGGCTCCGGCGACGTCCGGATCGAGCGGGTCGAGGGCGACCTCGGCGTCACCACCGGCAGCGGTGACGTCCGGGTCGAGCACGCCGCGGGCACGGTCCGGGCCGGCACCGGCTCGGGATCGATCGACATCAACGAGGCCGCCGACGCGCTCGGGCTGAGCACGGGTTCCGGTGACGTCCGGGTCGGCGACGCGGCCGGCCCGACGACCGTCAAGGTCGGCTCGGGTGACATCACCATCGAGCGGATCCGGGACCACTCGGTCGCCACCTCCGGGTCCGGCGACGTCCGGGTCGAGATCGCCGACGGACCGAGTGTCCGGGCGGAGACGGCCCGCGGTGACGTCCAGATCGGGGTCCCCGACGGCGTCCCGACGTACCTGGACCTGAAGACCGTTACCGGGCGGATCCGGTGCGACCTGGAGCCCGGCCAGAAGCCGGCCGAGGGCGAGCGCGCGCTGATGCTGCGGGCCCGCACGGTCTCCGGCGACATCAGCGTCGTCAAGGTCTGATCCACACCACCCAGGAGGTTCCGCCGGCGACGGTCCGGCGGGACCTGGGCGAAGCACTGCCGAAAACAGCACAGCACGGGGACAACTGTGAGGGGAGCAAGGACATGATCACCGAACACCAAGAGGTAGCGCGCTATCGCGTCGCCGAGAGGATCCGGATCGCCGAGGCCCGGGCCCGGCGCCAGGAGGTCCGGGAGGCCCTGAAGGTCGACCGCGTCAGCGCTCCGCGCCACGAGCTTGCCGTCGTACTGCGCCGGCTGGCCGACCGGCTCGAGCCGCAGCCGCGGAACCGGCGCCCCGGGCTCTCCGTCGTACGCTCGCAGGCCCGGTGATGGGGTCTGTGAACAGCGCGGCGGCCTCCGTCTGCAACTTGCTGCAGCGGCTGGGACTGGTGACGGTGAGGACCCGGAGTCACTGCTAGCGTTCAGGCGATCATTCCGGGTCGACCTGGGGAGAGTAACCAACGATGCTGCGTCCGACGGCCGCCAAAGCAGTCGCCACCGCCGCCACCGCCCTCGTCCTGCTGACCGCCTGTGGCGGGTCCGACGACAAGAGCTCCGACGCAGGAGCCCAGGGCGGCGGCGAGACACCCGCCGGCACCCCGTCGACACCATCGGTCGCCTCGTTCGACCCACCCAAGACCTTCGTCACCAGCTCCGCCTTCGGCGTCGCGCCGACCAAGAAGGACAACCAGTACACCTTCACCGCGGGGATGGTCGGCCAGACCACCCTGATCGCGGGTCTGGAAGGCATCAGCGGGCGCAACATCGCCGCCCAGGGCAAGGCCTGGTTCTACCCCGCCACCGAGCTGGACACCACCGAGACGCTGGACCTCAGCGCGCCGATGGGTGTCCAGGTGGACGGCAAGGACGTCGTCGCGATCGCCTATACCCAGACCGACAAGGGCAACGGCACCCAGAAGGCCAAGGGCCAGGTCGTGTTCCAGTGGATCGACGCCGCCGAGGGCACGAAGGTCGCCGAAGTGATCGCGGACCTCACGCCGGCCCTCGGGCCCGGCGCCGGCGCTGACGACGTGGTGAGTCAGGCGTACGACGCCACCACCGGGCAGATCGCGTTGGGTGTCTCGCCGTACAACGGCCCCAAGAACTCCGAGGCCTTCACCGTTTACGCCGACCCGAAGACCCAGAAGTCGAGCGTCATCCCGGACGTCACCCCGGCGGGGGTGCTGAACGGCGTCGTCGTCGGCGCCAAGGGCGGCAACCAGGAAGGCGCCAACGACGGCACGATCGTGGTCGCCGACGGCGCCACCGGCAAGATCAGCAAGCAGACTCCGGTCAAGCAGGACTACCTGTTCCCGGCGAGCAACGGCGGCACCAAGCGCGCCTACCTGTCAGGTCACTCCTACGTGAAGGCGAAGCCGGGGACATACGACGGCACGTACAACAACGTCCTGTACTCCGTCGACATCGCGACCGGCGTCGTCGTACCGACCAAGTCGCCGTTCGCCGCTGACTCGATGAACTACACCTGCCTGGGTGACCGGGCCAACGCGGTCGTGTGCACGGGCAAGGACAACATGGCGAAGGAAGAGATCCTCGGCCTGGACGACTCGACCGGCAAGAAGACCTGGGGCTACTCCAAGGAGTCGGCGAGCCGGATCATCCCGGACGTCACCGCGGCCTTCCACGGCATCATCTACGCGCAGGCCGAGGTCCAGCCGGTGCTGATGGACGCCGCCACCGGCAACGATGTGAAGAGCGGCCCGTCGGACAGCGCCACCCCCACCGAGGGCTCGACCCCGTCCGACGGCTCGTCGCCGAGCGAAGGTTCGTCGCCGTCCGAGGGTTCGTCGCCGTCGACCGGCTCGACGTCGCAGGGTGCCGACCCGGGCAGTGCGAACGGTTCGGACATGTCCCTGTTCAACGGCAAGATGAAGTCGCCGGTCGCCGTGACCCAGTACGGCGGCAGCTACCTGCAGAGCACGATGGGCAGCAGCTTCTACACGATCCTGATCGCGCTGACGCCGACCGCCTAGATGTCGGTGCGGTGGAAGTTCTTGTACGAGCGGGACGGCGTCGGGCCGCGCTGGCCCTGGTAGCGGGAGCCGCACTTCGCCGAGCCGTACGGGTGCTCGGCCGGCGACGACAGCCGGAAGAAGCACAGCTGGCCGATCTTCATCCCGGGCCAGAGCTTGATCGGCAGCGTTGCCACGTTGGACAGCTCCAGCGTCACGTGGCCGGAGAAGCCGGGGTCGATGAACCCGGCGGTGGAGTGGGTGAGCAACCCGAGCCGGCCCAGCGAGGACTTGCCCTCCAGCCGCGCCGCCACGTCGTCGGGCAGCGTCACCAGCTCGTACGTCGACCCGAGCACGAACTCGCCCGGGTGCAGGATGAACGGCTCCTCCCCCTCCGGTTCGACCATCCGGGTCAGGTCGGGCTGTTCCTCGGCCGGGTCGATGTGCGGGTATCGGTGGTTCTCGAACACCCGGAAGAACCGGTCCAGCCGTACGTCGACACTCGACGGCTGCACCATCGCAGCATCGAACGGATCCAGCTGGACCCGCTTCGCGTCGAGCTCGGCCAAGATGTCACGGTCGGAGAGCAGCACGGTCGCACGTTAGCAGCGTGCCGCTCGTCCGCCCAGTTTCAGCCCCCAATCGGGGCCCGGCGCCCGGTGACCGATCGTCCGGAGCCCTCAGCTCCCCGGCGAGACCACGTCCCCGGGCTTCCCCGAGTTTCTTCCAGCAGTGTCCGGCCGCCCTGCCCCGATCATCCGGCGCCGTTGCGGCGCACCGGCCAACTCGGGGCCTGAGGCAACGAACCCTAGTCGGACAGCTTGTTGAAGCGCGACACCTGGGTGGCGAAGGTCTTCACCTGCGCCGGCGACCAGTCCTTGAGCAGGTCCTCGATCACCTTGTGCCGCTTCTTCCGGGCCGCCGCAAGCTTGCGCTTGCCCGCCGCGGTCAGCGTCAGCAGGGTCGCCCGGGCGTCCGACTTGTCGGCCGCACGCTTCAGCAGACCCTCTTCCTCCAGCCGCGCGCAGGCCCGGCTGACCGGACCCTTGTCCACCTCGAGAGCTGCCACCAGGTCGGCCATCCGCACCGGCGCCAGTTCCTCGACGTGGTTCAGCAACGCGTACTGCGCCGGCTCCAGATCCGGATGCGCCTCGTCGGACAGCGTCCGCTGCAGACCACGCAGCCGGCGCGCCAACGTGACGAGCTCCTTCTCCAGGTTGTCCAGCGCGTCACTCGTGTCTGTTGCCACCATTCACCCCTTCATCCAGTTGCCCCGCAACCATCTTGTCCGGTCCCGGCGAGGACCGCATCCTCACGTTGCGTCGAATGTTGCCCCCGGCAACGCGTTCTAATCTGCCAGAAGATGCCGAACCTGCCCAGTCCTGGGCGTGCCCTTTGTGGAAAACTGCCCAAGAACCCCCCGCGCAAACCGCCCCACACCCCCTTTTCGATGCATCCGGCATCGGTCCGCAGTGCGCACCGTTCGTCCGTCGGCGCGCGCCGGACTACTCACCTGGTGCACAAGCTCGAGACATCGGCTCCGATCGCCCGCGGCGCGCCGGACCCACCGTGGCCCGGACCCCACCCATCGGCTATGCTCTTCTCCGCCTGCTGGTCCCACCGCCAGGCACTGCGGGTGTAGTTCAATGGCAGAACATCAGCTTCCCAAGCTGACAGTGCGGGTTCGATTCCCGTCACCCGCTCCATTTGTCAGGACATGACAAGGCCCAGGCCGACGGCCTGGGCTTTTCGTTTTGTTGCCTCGACACCCTTCTTTCCGACAATCCGGGTTTTCGGGTGGATCAAACGGTTGACCTAAGCAAGAGGTCGGCGTCGATCCGGCGACCTCTGGTCAGCAAGCCGACGGCTTTCGCCGCGAGTGGGTTGGCGATCAGGAGGATCGCGGCGACGAGGGATGCACCGAGGGCGGCGCCGGCGACGACGTCGTGCGGGTAGTGGACGCCGGCTGCGACTCGCGCCAGCACGACCGCGGCCGCGAGGGGCAACGCGACCGTGGCCAGCCGAGGGCGCAGCAACGCGATGCCGACAGCTAGGCCGGCCGCGAGTGTGGCGTGGTTGCTGGGGAAGGACCAGTCGCCGATCGCCGGGCAGTGGGCGATCAGTTCGGCGCCGGAGACCGCGCGGCAGGGACGTTCCTCGTCGACCACCAACTTCAGCGCCTCACTCATGCCATAGGCGGCCGCAGTCCCGACACCAGTCAGCAGTACGCCGGCCAGGGTCCGGGCATCGCGACAACGCAGAGCGGTCCATACCAACAGCAGACCCAGCACTAGCAGCAGCCCGTCGCCCGCGACGTCGACCACCGAGCCCACCCACGACGGCGCATCAGCCACCGCCTCATTCACCGCCCGGAACACCGATGCCGACTCACCGCTCGTCACACGCACCGGCACGGTCGTGCCCAACCCACCCGGATAGAGCAGCAGAACGACGACCGCTCCCGCGATCAGTACGCCGATCGAACCCAGTGCCCGACGGACCCCGTCGTACCTCGTAGTCATTCTCCCAACACTACGAGCGACGACAAGACGGCACAGTGACCCAAAGTCCTGCCCCACCCCTGACGATCGTCAGGTCGTTGCCCGAGGCACCTTGTACGGCGCGAGCATCAGGTCGAGCTGCTCGGTCAGGAATTCGGTGAGCGAACCCCAGCCGTTCACGGCCCAGACCTGGAGGGCGCCGTTGAAACAGACCAGGGTGTGCCGGGCGAGAGCCGGTACGTCGGTGTGCGGCAGCAGCTCACCCGCGTCCTGGGCCGCCCGGTAGAGCCGGGCGCAGCTGTCGACAATGGCGGCGGAGTGGGCCACCGCATGCTGGCGGAGCTCGGGATCGGTCACGTCGAGCTGGAGGAACCCGAGACCGTTGCCGAGTTCCTCGCGCTGCTTGATATGAGCAACGGCCGACAGCGCGAAGTCGCGAAGCGTCGCCAGCGGCGAGGTGTTCCGCGTCTCGGCCTCCTCGACCGCCCGGAGCACCAGCAGCGGCGCCTGGGCCGCTGACGCCAGCAGCAGACCGCGCTTGTTGCCGAACCGCTGCATCAGCGTCGGCGGGGCCAGCCCGACCCGCGCGCCGACCGCGGCCAACGTCAGTTTCGCCGGCCCCAACTCGGCCAGAACCTGCCTGGTCGCGGCCAGGATCGCGTCGTCGCCGACGAGCCGCGGCCGGGCCATCGCAGCACCTCCGAGTTTGCGAATCGCCATTCGTTAATTCATGGAACAGTAACAGATCCTTGTTCGCTCAGTTATTCACAGCAACGGGTGAACTACGGGGCGCAACAGGGCCGCCGTGGGGGTGCCCGTTGCCCGGTCCACCCGCCGCGGCCCGGGCTCGTCGTACCAACGGGAGCTCTTCATGCGTTTCGCCCGCACCGCCCTGGGCCTGCTGCTGACGCTGGCCGGCCTGGTGGTCACCCTCGCCGGAGCGGTCGCCGCCTTCTGGCTGGTCGGCCCGGACAACACCATCAGCACCGGCAGCCGCCAGTTCACCAGCCAGGGACTGGCCGTCATCACCGCGCCCCACCTGCTCGACCGGCACGGACCGACCCTGCATGTCACCGCGACCGGCGACAGACCGCTCTTCGTCGGCGTCGGGCAGGACCTGGACGTCGCGAACTACCTGGCCGGTACGGCGCACACGCGGCTGATCCGGTTCGACCCGCCGGCGACGTACGGCACGCAGGAGATGCGCGGCCGCAGCCCCAAGCTGACGCCGCCCGGCGAGCTCGACTGGTGGGTCGCGCAGGCCGGCGGGTCCGCCCGGCAGTCCGTCGCCTGGCCGATCCAGGACGGCCGGTACGACGTCGTCGTGATGAACGCGGACGGGACGCCGGCCGTCGGCGCCGACGTACGGTTCGGCGTCGAGGTCGACCGCGCGTTCGGGATCTGCCTGCTGGTGCTGGGCGCCGGCATCGTGGTGCTCACCGTCGGCCTGATGCTGACCTTCCGCCGCCGGGCAAGAGAAGCCCCAGCCGCCCCGGCAGCCGCCCCCTCCCGAATCACCCCGACCCCCGTCGCTCCAGTGACTCCTGCATTCGGTGGCCCGAGTCCGTTCGCCCCGGCCGCGGCGGAGGCTGCCCCGGCCTACCGGGCGCCGGCGGTCAACCCCGCCGAGCAGCGGGAGTCGATCACCACGGCGCCGATGCTGATGTCACCCGTCGCGGTGGCGAAGGCGAAGTCCCCGGCCTTCCTGATCGCCGTCGGCGCGGTCGCCGACGAGGAGCCCGGCTACGACGAAGCGACGTACGCAGAAGCACCGCCTGTCGAGGACGCTGCGCCCGTGCGGCTGCGCGTGGTCGAGCCGGAGACCGTGAGCCTCGAGGAGTCACCGGAGTTCGAGCGCAGCGACGAGGCCGTGCGGAAGACCGCGGCCCTGCTCGCCAGCGGCGCTTTGTTGCTTACGACAACGAGTTGCGGCCTGCTGCCGGCCAAGAACAGCGAGGCCGCGCCCGAGACCCGGCCGGCCGTCACCCTGGCCGACGCGCAGGCCGTCGTGCAGCGGTACAACCAGCTCAACAACCAGGCGAACCAGGCCCGCGACGCCAAGGTGGCCGAGACCATCGAGGCGGACCCGACGCTGGCCCAGACCCGGGCCGGCTACCTGATCGGGCGCAAACTCGACGCGGCCGGCAAGGACCGGAGCAAGCCGTTCACCTTCACCGAGCCGCAGATCGGCGCCCCGGAGTTCGGGTCGTACCCGATGCGGTTCGTGGTCAGCTCCGGCATCTCGACCGATCCCGGCAGCCGCCAGCTCGGCGTCTGGCAGCGGCAGAGCGCCGGCACGCCGTGGCTGCTGACGAACACGGTCTACCCGCTGAAGTCGGTGAAGCTCCCGTCGATGGAGGGCTTGCGGACGCCGACCCAGGCCGACCTGGACGCGCTCTACAGCCTGCCGTCGTCGGCCGCGACCAACCTCGCGGCGTTCCTGTCCGAGGGCGCGACGTCGGCCAAGGCCAAGCTGTTCGTCCCCTCCCCCGGTACGACGACTCTGCTGGAGCGGCGGGCCAAGGCGAAGGTCGCGGACACCAAGGAGACGTACATCGCGAGCGTCGCCGACACCTTCAAGCCGTCCGGCGAGCCGCTCACCTTCATCACGTCGACCGGCGAGGCCCTGGTCTTCCTCACCCTCACCGAGCAGTACCTGCAGCGGGTCGAGCCGGGCTCGAACGCCTACTGGACCAGCGGCGAGGCGACCGCGTTCAGCAGCATGGTCAAGTACACCCAGACCCTGCACCAGGACTACCTCTACCAGGCCGCCATGGTCATCCCGACCAAGGCCACCGGCGGCACCATCCGCCTCCTGTCCATCGACGGCCAGCTAGTAGGCGCCGGCGGCTCCTAACACCAGCAAGCGGTTGCCGAAGGATAGTTCCGGCTGGTTGACTCCCAGGGTGAGGATTTTCCCATCCGCCTGGGAGTACTTGTGCACATCACCCGCCGCCGCCTGCTGTCGTTCGTGCCCGCCACCGCATTACTGACCGCGGTGAACCCTGCCCCCACCGCCCGCGCCGCGGGCGCCATCGCGACCACCACTGCCGACGCGAGCCAGTTGCTCGCCAACGCGGTCGCGATCTACGCCGGTACGCCGGAGTCGAATGCCCGCCCCCACGTCGCCGCCAAACTGGCCGCTCTCGACGCGACCGCCCGGACCTGGCTGACCGCGATGGACAACGCCGGAGCCGGTGAGCTCTTCGCCGGGGTGGCCCTCGGCACCAGCGATCCGAACCTCAACGCGTCGTACCAGCACCTCTACGAGATCGCGCTGGCGACCAAGCGTCCCGGCCCGGCCTCGGATCTGCAGGGCAACGAGCAGGTCCGCGCCCGGGTCGCCGAGAAGCTCGTCTGGTTGCACGAGAACTACTACGGTGACCAGTCGAAGGGGTACTACGGCAACTGGTTCAACTGGGAGATCGGCATCTCGACCCACGTGTCGAAGACGCTCGCTCTCCTCGACGCGCCGGCCGCGCTGGTGGCGCGGTACGTCCCCTCGATGGACGCCTACCTGCGCAACGGCAAGGACGGCGACGTCGACCTGGACTCGCGCTTCCACACCGGCGCCAACCTCGTCGACATCACCGCCAACCGGGTGCTGCAGGGGGCGTTGATGGGTGACGACGCACGGATCCGCAAGGCGCTGCAGGACCAGTTCACCGTGTTCGCGACGATCGACCCGTACAACCTCCAGCACGGTGTCACCGACGGGTACTACGCCGACGGCTCGTTCATCCAGCACTCGTCCGTCGCGTACACCGGCTCGTACGGGAAGGGCCTGCTCAGCCGGGTCGTCCAGACCATCAAGGTGCTCGCCGGGACGGAGTACGCGCAGAGCGACGATCTCGTCGGCGTGGTCCAGGGATGGGTCGAGCACGGGTTCGCACCGCTGATCTTCGAGGGCTGGATGATGGAGATCGTCAAGGGCCGGGCAGTCTCCCGGACCACCACCGGGTACGCCGACGTGGCGGTCGTGGTGGAGGCGATCGTCGACCTGGCCGACTACGCGACCGGCGACGACGCGGCGCGGCTCAAGTCGTTCGCGAAGTTCACCGCCCAGCCGACGATCAACCCGAACAGCTTCGTCTCCCCGGTCAGCATCGCCCGGTTCGCCGACATCACGGCCGATCCCGCGATCGTGCCGGCCGATCTCAACCCGGCCGCGAGTACGACGGCGTTCAACGCGATGGACCGGACCGTGCACCGGCGGCCCGGGTTCGCGTTCGCGCTGGCCCGCAACTCGGACCGGATCAGCAAGTACGAGTACATGAGCGGCGAGAACCTGCTCCCCTGGTTCCAGGGCGACGGCGCGCACTACCTCTACCTCGCCGGTCAGGACCAGACCCTGTCGTACGGCGTCGACTACTTCACGACCGTGTCGCCGTACGCGCTGGGCGGTGTGACCGCGCCGGTCGAGGTCCGCAAGTCGATCCCGGAGCTGTACGGGACGGCGTACTACGACAACCCGGATCACCCGCTGAACTTCACGCCCTCGAGTGAGTCGCAGAACACCTACGTCTACTTTCCGACCGGGACCAACCCGCATTCCGGCGGCGCGACGCTCGGTGCGTACGGCGCGGTCGGTTGGGTCCAGTCGAGTGACTTCGCCTACGCGTCGCGCGACATCCTCCCCGACGATTTCGTCGTCTACCGCAATGCGGAGGCGACCAAGTCGTGGTTCATGCTCGACGACGGGATCGTCGTGCTGGCCGCCGGCGTCGGTGACGACACCCGGGCAGTAACGACGACACTCGACACCCGGATCGCGGCTCCCGGTGATGCCGTCGCGATCACCGGCGTACGACGGGATGGCAGCGCCTGGAGCGGGACGGGTACGACGGACCCGCGGTGGCTGCGGTACGCGAACGGCGGGGTGTCGCTCGGCTACTACTTCCTACAGCCGAGTCAGGTCTCGGTGGAGCTGCAGCAGGTGACGCGGAGCCGCCGGGTGGTGCGGACCGCGAACCCGGACACCGCGGTGACCAAGCAGGTCTTCGGGTTGACCGTCGCGCAACCGGCCGGGTCCAAGCGGTCGCTCGCCTACGCATTGGTGCCTAATGCAACAGAATCCGGTCTGCGGTCCTACCAGCACGGGCGAGTGGCGGTGCTCTCGAACACCCCCCGGTTGCAGGCGATCCATCACCTCGGGCTCGGGTTGACCGGCGCCAACAGCTTCGGACCCGGTCAGCACAATCTGCCCGGTCTGTCCATCGACGGGCCGGGATCGGTGCTGCTGCAACGGCATCGGGACCGCACGATCACGGTCTCCGCATCCGACCCGACCACGGCACGCGACACGATCACGGTGAACCTGTGGGCGCAGTACCTGCGGCCGGCCTCAACGGAACCCGGCGTACAGGTGGTGCGGACCGTGACCGGGACGCGGCTGACCTTCACCACTCACCACACGTACGGGCGGAGCCTGACGGTCAAGCTTCTTCCAGCCTGGTGATCAGGGCCTGCATGGTGGCGAGTGTCGTCCGCAGCTCGTCGAGGTCGAGGTCCGCGCTCAACTTCTCGGCGAACGGGTGCTGGGCGACGGAGATCTGCCGGATCGCCCAGTAGCCGGCCTCGGTACAGGCGAGCAGTTTGGCGCGGCGGTGGGCCGGGTTCGGCCGGTACTCGGCCAGGCCGCGGTCGACCAGCAGGTCGGCGATCCGCTGCACGCCCTGCCGGCTGACGCCCATGATCCGCCCGACATCGGCCACCGACCGCGGCTCGTCCAGGACGCCGCCGAGGACCTGCCACCACGCGGCGGTCAGCCCGCCGTGGGCGGCGAGGTCCTGGGCGGCCTCCATCAGCCGGGCGTTCAGCCGGAAGGTGGCGAGGATGACGTCGGTCACCAGCACACCACCTTCCGGCAGCGGATCCGGCTGCGGCCAGTCCTTGCGCGGAGGAACAGTCATCAGCCGACGAGCGCCGGGTAGGCGGACGGATCGGCGCGATGGAACACGCCTTCGTACGCGTCCAGCTTCTCGTCCGATGCGAGCCCGAGCCGCTGGAGCGTCGCCCGGGCGAACTGCACCGGCGAGTCCGGACCGGCCGTGATCAGGTCGCCGTCGACCACGGCGCGCTCGTCCACGTAGTTGTCCCCGCCCTGGTAGCCGGTGGCCAGCAGATACTCCTTCACCGCGCTGGTGTGCTTGCGGTCGTCGAGCAGACCAGCGCGAGCCAGCCCGGCCGTCGCCCCGCAGATCGCCGCGACCGGTACGCCGGCCTCGAGGAACCGCTGCGCCACCTTCGTGAACGCCTCCCCTTGACCTTCGTCCCACAGCGCCGACCCGGCCAGCACCAGCAGGTCGCCGTTCTCGGGCTCGACATCGGCCAGCACCAGGTCCGGCACGACCCGCAACCCACCCATCGTCGTCACCGGCTCGGCCGACTCGGCCACCGTCACGATGGTCCACTGCTCACCGGTGAACCGCCCGGTCCGCAACTCGACCAGCAGATGCCCGACCTCCCAGTCCGCCCACGTCTCGTACACGCCCACATAAGCTGTCTTGTTCATAGACAACATACTGTCATTTCGACAACATGTTGTCAATGGTTCGAGCCGGACGAGGGCCAGACCGGCGATGGCAGTCGACCCGGCACACAGGATGAGCGCAGGCCGGATCTCCAGGGCCGCCAGGAGATTGGTTGAGGCGATCAGCGGGATCGTCTGAGCCAACGACAGCAGCGACTGCAGCCTGGTCAGGTGCGAGCGCGGCGAACTGCGGACGAACAGCGGGGCCAGGTGAGAGGTGAACAGCCCGACGCCGATGCCCTGGATGAGCGCGGCGCCGGTCGCCGCCCACGCGGCGGGTGACAGGGCGATGCCGGTGATCCCTAGGGCCGCGAGCAGACAGCCGAGGCCGCCGGCCAGCCCGGAGCGCTCGAAGGTCCCGAAGCGCGCGACCAGCAAGGTCACGAGCAGCCCGCCGGCAACAACCGCTCCGACGATGAGGGCGGTCTGGGAAGCGGCCCAGCCGTGGGTCCGGGCCAGCAGCGGCACGCACAACGACGTCACCGGCAGCACGAACGCCGCGACCAACGCGACCACGAGCAGCACGACCCGCAGTACCGGATCCGCCCAGGCCACCCGGATCCCGTCCATCGCGTCCCGTGCCACCGACTTCCGGTCCAGCCGGGGCTTCACGTCGTACGGCGGCCTGATCGCCAGCAGGACGAGGAACTGGACGGCGAACGTCAGCCCGTCGACCATCAGCGCACCCACCACGCCCGCCGCGGCGACGAGCAGCCCGCCGATCGGGCCACCGGCCAGGCGGACGATCTGGTTGGCCGACGTACTCAGGGCCATCGCCTTCGCCAGCTCGTCATCGGGCACGAACAGCCGCGGCAACGCACCCGCGGCCGGTAGCGCGAACGCGTCGACCGTCCCGATGACAGCCGCCGTCAGGATCAGCAGCCCGGCTGAGGTGCCGGCAAGCCCCACGGCAGCAGCCAGACCGAAACAACAGCCGGAGACGAGGACCGAGCAGACCAGGAGGACACGGCGCGGACCCCAGCGGTCGCCGAGGACGCCACCGAGCAGCAGGAGTACGGCGCGCGGCAGGGTGAACGCGGTCAGCACCAGCCCCGCGACCTGCGGGGCGATCCCGGTTGCCGCCCAGCCGAGCGCGAAGAACAGCGCGCTGTCGCCGAACGCCGAGAGTGTGGATCCTGCCAGCCAGCCGTAGTAGCTGCGGTTCAACCGTCCAGCCGGACAGGCATCACCAGGGTGGTGAACGTGCCCTGGTCGGCCGAGCGGACGACGACCGGCCGGTCCTGAGCGCAGATCTCGAGGAGTACGTCCGGCCCGACACTCGCGTCCAACGCCGCGGCCAGCAGCGACGCGGTGAACCCGATCCTGATCGACCCCGAACCGATCACCTCGAGCTTGACCGAGTCGTCGATCCGCAGCTCAGCCGAATCAATGTCAAAGGCAACAACCTCGCGGCCCTCCAGCGCTGCCCGCAACGCCGCCCGATCCACCACCACCCGGCACTCCGGAGGTGTCAGCCCCTGCAGAATCCCCTGGTACGCCGGATAGTCGCCCGAAGCCACCGTGAGTTCGCGCTCCTGCCCGTCCCGCACGATCACCGCCGTACCCAGCCCGGCCTCGATCCGCACCACGTCACCGGCGGCAACCCACCGGCTCAACCCGCTCAGCTCAGACGCCGGCACCAGCAACCGCGCCGCGGCCCCGCTGAACTCGACCGGTTGCAACGTGCGCATCGACAGCCGGTAGCGGTCGGTCGCCACAAACGTCACCTCGTCGGAGCCGAGCTCGATCAGCACGCACTCCAGCACCGCGAGCTCTCCGGATGTCGCCGCGGCGGGGGTGACCTGGCGGATGGCGCTGGCCAGTTCGGGGCCGCCCAGGACGACCACTGTCCGGTCGGCCGACAGTTGCGTGAGGAGGTGGTCGGCGGCAGCTCGGGCGGCGGCGGTCTTCGCCTCTACCGTCCGCAGGTGAGCACGGACGACCGCCGCGAGCTCGGCCGGCTCCGCGTCGAGAGCGACGCGCACCTCGGCGAGCGGGAGGTCGATCTCACGGAGGTCCCGCAGCAACCGGGCCCGGCGTTCCTGCGAGGGCGCGTAGTACCGGTAGCCGTTGGTCTCGTCGACCGAGGCGGGCGGGAGGACGCCGCAGTCGTCGTAGAAGCGCAACGCACTCGGCGCCAGCCCCACCAGCCGGGCGAACTCGCTGATCGTCAGCCGCGAAGAAGTCATGGCCCGACCCTCAGGCCTGAACCAACTCGAAGGTCAAGTCCGAAGCCGTCCCCACAGACCCAAGGTCTTGCCCAGGCGCTCGCCGCGGATCCAGTCCAGGATGCCCTTGGCGGAGCGCTCCGGTGAGACGTCACCGCGCACCGAGCGGGGCACGAGCTTGCGGAGCTCGGCGGCTTCCGCGAGTGCCTCCTCGATCTGCGACTCCGCCCACCCCCGCCCGGCCAGCCGTTTCCGCCGGACCGCGTCCGGACAGTCCAGATGCAGCCACCGACCCTCGGGCAGCTCGGTCGGCAGCAGCGGCGACAACAGCAGCACCGGGATCCCGGACCGCCGGATCAGCTCGGTGATCCGCAACCACAACGCGTTGTACGCCGGCCAGATCGACGCCGCGGTCGGACTCGCGATGCTGATCCCGAGCAACCGTCCGTGATCGTCCAGCAACTCGTCCATGTCCATCACGACCATGTTCCCCGGACTGAGCCGTACCAGTTCCGGCACGACCGTCGACTTCCCGGAACCGGGCGCACCCGTCACCACGAAGAGCCTCGTCACAGAGACAAGTGTCGGTCACTCGATCACGAGACTCACCGGAGGTCGCGCGTCGCCTCCGGCAACCGGCAATCCGGCAGCCCCGGGGGTGATCGATCCGAGCACACTCGAGTGCCGCGCGCCCGTGCAACTCGGCACCGTCCCACCGAGCCCGTTCACGGTCAGAAACCCGAGTACGGCGAACGCGTACGCCTCCTTGGCCGCCGACGGCAACCCCAGTTCGTCGGTACTGCGCAGTGGCACCGTCCCGAGCTCTGACGCCAGCTGATTCATCAGCACCGGGTTGCGGATGCCCCCACCGGACGCGATCACCTCGGTCCCGCCGTACCGCCGTACCGCATCGGCAACGGTCCGGGCGGTCAAGGTCGTCACCGTCGCCACCAGGTCGTCGGCGGGGATCTCCGACAGGCCCTCCAGCGCCCGGGCGAGGTAGGCGAGGTTGAACAGCTCCTTGCCCGTGCTCTTGGGCGCCGACCGGCCGTAGTACGGCTCCGCCAGCAACCGCTCGAGCAGCTCCCCGTGCACTCGCCCGCGCCCGGCCATCGCCCCGTCCGCGTCGAACGCCCGGCCGGTCAGCTCGGTCACTACCGCGTCGATCAGCGCGTTCGCCGGCCCGGTGTCGAAGGCGACCGGCTCGCCGTGCACCACAGTGATGTTCGCGATCCCACCGAGGTTCAGCGCGATCGGTACGCCGGGCCGCCCGCGCAACCACAGCACGTCGAGGATGCTCACCAGCGGCGCACCCTGCCCACCCGCCGTGACGTCGCGAGCCCGCAGGTCCGACACCACCGTCGTCCCCGTCGCCTCCGCGATCCAGGCCGGCTGCCCAAGCTGCAACGTCCCCCGAACGGTCCCGCCGTCGACCCAGTGGAACACCGTCTGACCGTGCGACACGATCAGATCGGCGGACCCACCGCACAGCTGCTCGACCGCCTGCCGCGCCACCTCGGCGAACGCCTGCCCGATCCCGGTGTCCAGCCGGCACACCTGCTCCATCGACGTACTTGCCGGCGGCAACGACCCGGCCAGCGCATCACGAACCGCGGAAGTATAGGGCTGACTCAGCAGACCGAGCGGCGTCAGCACCAGCCGATCCCCGTCCAGCCGCAGGTCCGCCGCGGCGGCGTCGATGGCGTCGTACGACGTCCCGGACATCAGGCCGATGACTCGCATATCAGTCCCGCAACTCCCGTCGATGGTCGTCACCGCGCAATGTCAGCAGCGCGAGCACACTCACCGCGCACGTCACGACAACGTAGTACGCCGGGATGTCGATGTTCTTCGTCCGCTTGATCAACTCGGTGATGATGAGCCCGGCCGAGCCGGAGAACACCGCGTTGGACAGCGAGTACGCCAGCCCGAGGCCGGTGTAGCGGGCCCGGGTCGGGAACATCTCCGCCAGCATCGCCGGCCCTGGACCCGCCATCAGCCCGACCACCAGACCGGCGAAGAACACGGCCGCACCCTTGGCCGCGTTCCCGGCCTCCTTGTCCTGCAGCAGGTTCATCAACGGGAACGCCAGTACGACGACCAGCGCGGCGCCGGCCACCATCACCGGCCGGCGCCCGATCCGGTCGCTCAGCCAGCCGGCCGGCATGATCGACGCGGCGAACCCGGCGTTGGCCAGCACGGTCGCGACCAGCGCCTGCTGGAACGTCGCGTTCAGCGTCGCCTGCAGGTACGACGGCATCACCACGAGGAAGGTGTAGCCGGCCGCCGACCAGCCCATCAGCCGCCCGATGCCGAGCGCGATCGCCTTCGCCACCTCGGCCTTGTCCGCCGGTCGCGGCTCTTCCTGCTGGACCCGAGCGAAGTTCGGCGTCTCATCCAGGCGAAGCCGCAACCACAACGCGACCAGACCCAGCGGCAATGCGAGCAGGAACGGCACCCGCCAGCCCCAGTCGGTCAGCGCCTCCTTGCTCAGCACCGTCGCCAGCGTCGCCGCCAGCCCGGCACCCGCGAGCAGCCCGAGTGCGACCGTGAACGACTGCCAAGCGCCGTACAGACCGCGCTTCGTCTTCGGTGCGAACTCGGTCATGATCGACACCGCGCCGCCGAACTCACCCCCCGCCGACAACCCCTGCAGCGCCCGCACCAGCGTCAGCAACCACGGCGCGGCCGCGCCTACGGTCGCGTACGTCGGCAGCAGGCCGATCAGCGTGGTCGACAGGGTCATCAGCAGCAGCACCAGGATCAGCGTCGGGCGCCGGCCGATCCGGTCGCCGACCCGGCCGAACACGGCCGCGCCGATCGGCCGGAAGAAGAAGGCCAGCGCGAACGAGGCGTAGGTCTTGATCAGGCTCTCGGCGTCACTGGTCGACGTACTGCTGAAGAAGTTCGCCGCGATCACGGTCGCGAAGAAGCCGTAGGCCCCGAACTCGTACCACTCGACGAAATTGCCGACCGTGCCCGCGACCAGGGACCGCCGGGTCCGCGCGGTACTGGTGGCCTGATCAACTGTGCTCATCGGGTCCTCTCCTCCTGGGCCCCCGGTAAGTTTTTCCCTCCCTCGACGTACATCTTCGTCCATTAGTCACACCGGCCGCGACCCGGGGATGCAACCTTCCGGACGCCGCCGGTGTCTACCTGCTGACAGACCAGATGACCGAGGAGGGGCGGATGGTCACCCGCGGTGACGACTTCGACGACTTCGTCCGTGGCAGCTCGACCCGGCTGCTAAGGACCGCCGTACTGCTCACCGGCGACCGGGCCGCGGCCGAGGATCTCGTCCAGGAGATGTACGAGCGGGTGTACGTGCGCTGGCGGCGGATCCACACCGCTCCCGAGGCCTACGCCCGCAAGACCCTCGCCAACCTGGCCGCCAACCGCTGGCGCAGCAAGGGACGCAAGCCAGAGGTCGCCCTGGCCGACCGCCACGACGCGCCCACCCCGGACGGCACCGAGGGCTTCGCTGTCCGCGATCAACTGCTGACCGCACTCCAGGAGCTCCCGCCGCGGCAACGCGCGGTCGTCGTCCTGCGGTACTACGAGGACCTCACCGAAGCCCAGACCGCCGAGGCTCTCGGCTGTTCGCTCGGCACGGTGAAGAGCCAGACCTCTCGCGCCCTCGACCGGCTCCGCCTGATCACCGAACCCGCCTTCCTGGAAGGACTGCGATGACCGAGACCGATCTCAAGAACAGGCTGAGCGCCAGCGTCGACGACATCGAAGCGCCGCCGGACCTGCTCGACCGCGCCCGCCTCGGTGGTGCCCGCCGGCTCAGCCGCCGCCGCTTCCTCTCGCTGTCGGCCGGCACGCTCGCGGTGGCGGCCGTCAGCGGCGCAGCGGTCGGCGCTCCGACCCTGCTCGACCGCTTCGACGACGTCCCGTCCGCGGCGACGCCGGTCGACAACGACCCGTACGGCTTCCTGATGAAGGGCGCGACCCGGGGCGATCTGGCCGGCGACGCCACCTACCTCGACCAGGCCCTGACCGCCTGGCGGACCACGCACCGCAAGTCCGCGAACCACGACCGCGGCATCTTCGACCGCCTGCGCGGCGAACCGAAGGTCTACTGGGCCGGCCACACCCCCGGCGGCCGGGTCGCGATCATCGGGCAGTACTCCGATCTGCGGCACCACGACAACATCCAGCTCGACCGCGAAGGGGTCCACACCCTCGTCGGCTTCGTTGTCGACGGCAAGGACGGCAAACCCCGCGTCCTGGCCGACAGCTACCCGGCGCCCGGTGTCGGCCTGGTCACCGGAATCGTCGCCTCGAAGGGCGAGACGAAAGCACTCGTCGTCCTGGACATCGGCAAGAAGACCGGCTGGTCCCCGGGCCGGAACTACGACGAGCAAGGCGGCAGCGGCCGCGTCTACACCCCACTGCGCTTCACCGACGGCGTGGCCGTGGTGGAACTGCCGCGGGACATCGACCTTCCGGACCTCAGCATCAGCCCGCTCCCGGCCGCGGCCTTCTCCGACCAGTGGATCGCGAACGGAGGGATCGAGGCCTCGCCGCCCGAACAGGCCGGCGACCGGCGACTGTGGACCGACTTCCCCGACCGGGCCCTGTGGCCGATGACCGAGAACGCGGAGAAGTTCCGCGCCACCGCGCCCGACGTCTTCGACGCCGCCCTCGACCCGGTCACCGACAAGAACACCTACTCGCGCGCGTTCTCACTCTGGAGCGGGTACGGCGTGACGTCGACCGGGACCGCGGTGTACCTCGGCGAGCAGCAGCTCGACAACGACCCGACCCGGGTCTACGCCGTCCTCAAACCGAAGTCCGGCAAGACCACCATCGTCCCCGGCGGGATCCCCGATCGGGACGCCGTACTGCCGGTGTCGATCAAGCTCACGGCCGGCCAGGGGTGGGCGGTGGCCCGCCGGGACGCCAAGCTCTCCTACCGGTACGACGGAGGCGCGTGGAGCCCGGCGCGATCGGACGCGCTCCTGGTGCCGGCCGGCTCGGAGCCGGAGGTGAAGGTGGAGGCCGGCGGCAAGGAGGAGATCGTCACCCTGCGCTGACAACCGCTTGACAGAGGGTCCCCGGCCGTCGAAGATCAGGCTGCTATACCGGTTTAGCACCGGTCATGTTTGCCCCGCCCAGCAGACCTGGAGTTGATCGATGAGCCCTGAACCCATTCGCAGAAGAACCCTGCTGTCGGCCATCGCGGCGACGACCGCGGTGGCCGGCACTGGTGCCGCGCTGCCCGCGACAGCGGCCGCGAAGCGCTGCCCGCGCGCGAAGACCGGACCGATCTCGGTGGTCTACGTCGAGGTCAACAACGAGAGCATGACGAACGCCGCCAAGTACACGCTGGCCAACGGCGGTGCCCAGGTGTTCGACGTCGCGGTCATCTTCGCGGCCAACATCAACTACGACGGTACGAACGCCTACCTGCACTTCAACGAGAACGTCCAGAACGTGCTCGACAACGTGGCCACCGAGGTCCGGCCGCTGCAGCAGAAGGGCATCAAGGTCCTGCTGTCCGTCCTCGGCAACCACCAGGGCGCCGGCTTCGCGAACTTCCCGTCCCAGCAGGCCGCGGACGCCTTCGCCCAGCAGTTGGCCGACGCGGTGACGACGTACGGACTCGACGGCATCGACTTCGACGACGAGTACGCCGAGTACGGCAACAACGGCACCGGCCAGCCGAACGACAGCTCGTTCGTCTACCTCGTCTCGGCCCTGCGCCAGAAGCTGCCGAACAAGCTCATCACGCTGTACGACATCGGCCCGGCCTCGGATCGCCTGACCTACAACGGCGTGAGCATCGCGAACACCTTCGACTACGCCTGGAACCCGTACTACGGCACCTGGGCCGTCCCAAGCGGCCCGAGCGACAAGTCCCGCCTCTCGCCGGCGGCCGTGTCGTTCACCGCGACCAGTTCGTCCACCGCCGCGACCCTGGCCCAGCGCACGGTCAACGAGGGGTACGGCGTCTTCCTCACCTACAACCTGACCGCGGCGAACACGGCGACGTACATCTCGGCGTTCACCAACAAGCTCTACGGCAGCGCCGCCGTCTACAAACCCTAGACCTCGTACTCCCAGCCTGGTCGCCAGTCGAACGGGGCGGCGACCAGGTCTTCGAGGGAAGCGCGACTGCCCAGAAGGTGATCGAGGGACCAGCGGTTCGCCGAATGCGCGACCACGAGCACCTTCTGGCCGTTGTGCCAGCGCTTGAGGTCCTCGAGGAACGAGCGGGTCAGCTCCATCACCTCGAAGTAGCTCTGCCCACCGGGGAACGGTGTGTGCACCCGCTGCGCCCGCGGCTCGAGGGCACTCCGCGGCGATCCGTTGAGCGACCCGTAGTTGCACTCGCGCAACCGCCAGTCCTGGAAGTGCGGCATCTTCAGACCGGCCGCCTCGACGGTGTGCACCGCCCGGCGCAGGTCCGAACTGAAGACGACGTCGACGTCCTGCCGCCGGCCGCCCAGCTCCGCCGCCTCCCGGAGCCCCGCTTCGGAGAGCTCGCCGGGCAGCCACCCGGTCGCGATCCCCCGCTCGTTGTCGAGAGTTGTCGAGTGTGTCTCGTACACCAGCCTGACCTTCACCGGACAAGCCTCACAGAGAATCGTCCTTTGCCTTCGTTACCCGTGGGTATATACTTAAGTTACTCGTGAGTACGATGCTGCGAAGAGGTAGGGGACCCTGTGAACCACTACAAGTCGAATCTGCGGGACATCGAGTTCAACCTGCTCGAGGTCCTGGGCCGGGACGAGGTGCTTGGTCAGGGCCCGTACGCCGAGATGGATGTCGACACCGCCCGTGAGGTGCTGGCCGAGATCGACCGGCTGGCCAAGCACGAGCTGGCCGAGTCGTTCGCCGAGGCCGACCGCAATCCGCCGGTCTTCGACGCCGAGGCGCATGAGGTTCGGATGCCGGAGGCGTTCAAGAAGAGCTACCACGCCTACATGGACGCCGAATGGTTCAAGCTCGAGCTGCCGGCCGAGCTGGGCGGTCAGCCGACGCCTCCGTCGCTGCGCTGGGCCGCCGCCGAGCTGGTGCTGGGCGCCAACCCGCCGGTGCACATGTACGCCGCCGGCCCCAACTTCGCGCACGTGCTCTGGCGCAACGGCACCGAGCGGGACCAGAAGATCGCGCACCACATCATCGAGCGCGGCTGGGGCGCCACCATGGTGCTGACCGAGCCGGACGCCGGTTCCGACGTGGGCGCCGGCCGGACCAAGGCGACGCTGCAGGAGGACGGCAGCTGGCACATCGAGGGTGTCAAGCGGTTCATCACCTCGGGCGAGCACGACATGACCGAGAACATCGTCCACCTGGTGCTGGCCCGGCCGCAGGGCATCGAGGGTGTCGGCGGTCCCGGGACCAAGGGCCTGAGCCTGTTCGTCGTACCGAAGCACCACTTCGACCTGGAGACCGGCGAGCTGACGGGTGAGCGCAACGGCGCCTTCGTCACGAACGTCGAGAAGAAGATGGGCATCAAGGTGTCCACCACCTGCGAGATCACCTTCGGCGACGGAGTGCCGGCCAAGGGCTGGCTGCTCGGCGAGGTGCACGACGGGATCGCGCAGATGTTCCAGGTGATCGAGTACGCGCGGATGATGGTCGGCACGAAGGCGATCGCGACCCTGTCCACCGGCTACCTGAACGCGCTCGAGTACGCCAAGGAGCGGGTCCAGGGTGCCGACCTCACCCAGCCGGCCAAGGACGCGCCGCGGGTCACCATCACCCACCACCCCGACGTCCGCCGGTCGCTGCTGACCCAGAAGGCGTACGCCGAGGCGCTGCGGGCGCTGGTCCTGTTCACCGCGACGTACCAGGACCGAGCCGAGCAGGCGCGGTACGCCGGTGAGCACGACGTCCTCGCCGAGGGTGTGAACGACCTGCTGCTCCCGCTGGTCAAGGGCTACGGCTCGGAGAAGTCGTGGACACTGCTCGGCACCGAGTCACTGCAGACCTTCGGCGGCTCCGGCTTCCTGCAGGACTACCCGATCGAGCAGTACGTCCGGGACGCCAAGATCGACACCCTGTACGAGGGCACCACCGCGATCCAGGGCCAGGACCTGTTCTTCCGCAAGATCATCAAGGACCAGGGCAAGGCGCTGGGCCACCTGGCCGAGCAGATCCAGGGCTTCGTCGCCTCCGAGGCCGGCAACGGCCGGCTGAAGGAGGAGCGGGCGCTGCTGGCGAAGGGCCTGGAGGACACCCAGAAGATCCTCGGCGTGATGGGCCAGGCGCTGATGGCGAGCAACCCGCAGGCGGAGAACGGCGACCCGCGCAACATCTACAAGGTCGGCCTGAACACCTCGCGGCTGCTGTACGTGCTGGGTGACGTGGTCTGCTCCTGGCTGATGCTGCGGCAGGCCGAGGTCGCGCTGAACAAGCTCGGCGGCGAGCTGTCCCCGGCCGAGCAGGACTTCTACACCGGCAAGGTGGCCGCGGCCCAGTGGTTCGTCCGGTCCACGATGCCGTCGGTCCGGGCCGAGCGGGTCAAGGCCGAGCTCACCGACCTGGACGTGATGGACCTGCCGGAGTCCGCTTTCTGATGCCCGACTCCTCCGGCTCGGTCACTTGCGCGGATCGAGCCGGAGGCCGCCCGGGGCAGATGGATCTGCCCCCCGATCTGCCCTGGTGAGGAACCACCGCCCTGTAGGAACGTTTCTGCCCGTGGCACCACCGCGACCCTGGCTCGGCTTCCCCTGTCCGAGCCAGGGCCGTGCCATTTCGTAGGCTGTCCCGCGATGTCCCACCGCCTGCTCCGCCTCGCCGCACTGCTCGCCGTCCTGGCGTTCGTTCCTGTCCTCCCCGCACGGGCCGCCACGCCGGAGCTGCCGGACCGGATCGCCGCCGCCTGGCAGCGCGACAAGATCTACGTCGACGAGCGGTTGGGGCCGATCCCTGATCTCGATCGGATCCGCGCGGAGGCCGGCACCGTCGACTTCGCCGTGTACGTCGCGCTGGTGCCACGGACGCCGTACACGCGGGAGAAGCTGAGCGATCTGATCACGCTGCTGCAGGCTCGGGTCGGGCAGCCGGGGCTGTATGTGGTCGCCGTGGTCTCCGACGACTACTGGTCCGGGATGGAGGAGCTGTACCGGCCGGGTGGGCTGAGGGGCCGGGATCTGACCAGCGTGCAACTCGACGACGAGCGGTACCGCGACATCGTCGACGACCGGCCGGGGCCGCAGATCGTGCGGACGATCCAGCAGGCCGCGACGGCGTACGACGGTCGCCCGCTGTCCGCGATCCCGGCCGGCGATCTGGAGCCGGAGGACGAGCCGCGCGGTCCGTCGGTGACCGACCAGGAGGATCGGACGGCGTTCACCGGCATGGGGGTCGGTGCGCTGGCTGGTTTCGCGCTGACGCTGTGGCTGGCGCTGCGCCGCCGGACCCGGCCCGCCGAGCAGGTGCCCGCCGGCGGGTCACCCGTCAAGGTGACGGTGATGCAGGCCAAGGCGGACGACTGGATCAAGCGGGCGCAGCTCGCACTCGACAAGGTGGACCAGCGGCGCGGGAAGTCGGTCAAGGTGCTCGACCAGCGTGACGACGCCTACCGTCGCCTGGACGCGGCCCGCAAGCTGCGGGACGGTCAACCGGACGATCTGCTGGCGGTGACCGGCGCCTTCGTCCTGGCCCGTCAGGCCCAGCGCGGCGCCTCTGGGGCGCAGGTCCTGCCGCCGTGTTTCTTCGATCCGACCCACCAGTCCGGGACGACACCGGTCAGCTGGTCGGACGACGTCGAGGTGCCGGCCTGCCGGAAGTGCGTCCGGGTCCTCGGCAAGGGCGAGACGCCGTACGGGCTGCAGGTGTGGAAGCGGTCCGGCCTGATCGGTCGTGAGCACGTCGCGTACTGGACGCTGGATCCGGAGGACAGCCCGATGGTCGCGACCGGGTTCGGCGCGCTCTCCGACGACCTGCCCCAGCGGGTAGCGCAGGTCCAGGACGGGGTCCGATGAAACGCTTGTTGCTGTTGCTCCTGGCAACAACCTCCCTCGTGCCGGCTACGGCGTGGGCCGCGGTTCCGTCGGATCCTCGCGTGACTGCCGCGACCACAGCCTGGGCGACGCAGCCGTTGTACGTCGACCCGGACTACACGTCTCTGGTCGACGCGCCCCAGTCCGCCGAGCTACTCCGCGAGATCGAGGCCGCCCCGGTCCCGGTGTTCGTCGCCGTCGTACCGACCGGGGAGTGGTTCCAGGAAGAGGGCGACACGGAGCTGCTGGCCGGCTGGCTCGCCGCCTCCAACGACAAGCCCGGCCTCTACGTCGTGATGGACGGCAACACGACGTACGGCGTGGAGCACGAGATCGCGGCCTGGGTGCCGTCCAGCTCGTACGCGAAGGCGAGGCAGTCGATGTCCGGTCAGCTCGGCGACTACCTCGAGGACCTCAAGACCGACGAGCGGTACGACCCCAAACCGGCGCGGACCGAGCCGACCCAGCCGTATCCGGAGTCGCCGTCCGAACCGGAGCGGTTCACCGTCGGCAAGGCGATCGGCAACGGCATCGGCGGCGGCGTGGTCGGAATGCTCGGCGGCGCCCTGCTCGCCGGAATCGTGCTCGCGGTGGCGGCAGGGGTCGGACGACGACGTGGAGGAACGCAGTGAGAGCCCGGTTCGCCCTGACGGCCCTGTTGACACTGCTGGTGTCGCTGACCGCCTTACCCGCGCAGGCGCAGACGCCGGCCGAGCGCGCCCGGGAGATCGCGGCGGCGCTGGCCAAGGATCCGCTGTACGTCGATCCGGCGTACAAGTCGGCCCTACCGGGGAACCTGCGGGCCGATGTCCAGGCCAAGGCGACGGCGCTCGGGTACCCGGTCTACTCGATCGTGCTGCCGCTGGCGCCGAGCGACCCGTTCCAGGGTGAGGAGCGCAACGTGCTCACCCTGGTCATCGATGCCCTGGACAAGCCCGGCCTGTACGTCGTGGTCGACGGCGGGGGCCAGTTCCCCTGGTACGAGGCCCACAACCTGCCGCAACTGGACGAGGACAAGTTGCGCGCGGCGCGGGAGCGGGCCCTCGACGACACCGGGTACGACGCGGGGCCGACCGAGGTGCTGGCCCGGATGTACGAACTGCTGGCGGCTCCCGGGCTGCCAGCGGCCACACCCACCACCTCCCGGCCGCCCAGGTCCTCCTCGTCCGATGATTCAGAAGAGGACGACTCCTCAGCTGAAATGATCGTGCTGGTGATCGGGCTGGGGATCGCCGCGCTGGTCGGGCTCGGGCTGGTGATCGGCCTGCGTCGGCCTGGCTCGCGACACCAGGACCGGCCGCGGCGGGAGAAGCCGTTCAGCATCCCACCGCATGTGGCCGCGAGCGTTGCGGCCGGGCGACGCCGTCGCCTGACCCAGGAGACGAGTGCCGAGTTGACCACGCTGGGCTCGGAGCTGGCCGCGTTGCCTGATGCCTCGGGTGAGGGTCTGCGGCATCAGCAGGCCGCGCTCGACGCCCATCACGCCGCCGGCAAGGTGCTCGACTCGTCGGAGGATCTCGTCGATGTGGTCGGTGCGATGGTGCTGCTGGACAAGGCCCGACGTGAGTACAGCGCTGCCGTCGCGGTGGCGGCCGGCCGAAAGCTGGACGTAGTACCGGAGTTGTGTGCGTTCAATCCCTTGCACGGAAGGTCGTCCGGTCGGCCGACGCAGGTGAAGGCCGACGGGACGACGTTGACGCTACCGTTGTGTTCCGAGTGCCGGCAGGCGCTCAAGCGCGGCAAGGCGCCGGCCTCGCTGCCTGGTGACGACGGGCCCTACTGGCACGGCGACGATCTCTGGGCCCGGACCTTCTTCGGCAACCTCGACGACGACCTCGCCGCCGCCGTGTCCCGGGGCGACTACCGGTCCTGACTCAGGCCTCCCTGAGGTGGCGTTCAGGGGCGTCTCGGGGGACCTGCCTGATCCTGTGCCACCGCTTCCCGGCCTACTGTCGAGCGGACGAGGTGGGACGAGAAGGGGCGGATGATGGCGGAGAGCAAGCAGCTCGGGGCAGTGCTTCTGGTGGCCGCGGCCGGGCTGGCGTTCTGGCAGTTCGGGGACCGGGACTCCACCGACGACCACGAGATCAGCGAGAAGATCACCACGGTCCAACTGGCCGCCAAGAGCGCCGACGTCACCATCCAGGTCTCCGGCGACGACAAGACCACGGTCCAGGAGAAGCGCAGGTTCTGGCTGTGGAAGAAGGGCGACGCCTACTCGGTCGACAACGGCGTGCTGAAGCTCGACGGCGACTGCGGCTGGCAGTGCAGTGCCGACTTCGTGGTCACCGTCCCGCGCGGGACCAAGGTGACCGGCGAGAACGGCAGCGGCGACATCTCGATTGCCGGGGTCAGTGGGGTGGACGCCTCGTCCCGGTCCGGCACGATCGAGATCAGTGACGTCACCGGCGACGTGAAGGTCGACCTCACCTCGGGTGACGTCGTCGTCAAGGACCTGACCGGGAAGCTGGACGTGACGGCGACCTCCGGCGACATCGAGGCATCCGGACTCAAGGGCGGAGCGGTCAACGTCGAGACCACCTCCGGCGACCTCGAACTCGAGTTGGCCGAGGCGAACGACGTACGCGCCAAGGGCACCAGCAGCGACATCGAGGTGACCGCACCGGCCGGCAGCTGGAACGTCAGCACCGAGACTCGCAGCGGCGACGTCGGCAACCGGCTCGGCGACGACCCGAACGGCACCCACACCCTCAGCGCCACCACGACCAGCGGCGACATCGAGCTCCAGGCGCGCTAGAGCCCGGGTTTACCGCTGGGTACCCGTGGCGTAACAGACAGGGTTCGTTGATGGATTACGCCGCCCAACCGGAGTAGCGTCGAGCGTGTTGGGCGACTTCACGAGGAGGCTCGGATGAGCATCGGTGTGGGGATCTTTCTGATGGTCGTGGGTGCCATTCTGGCGTTCGCGGTCCGGGACTCGTGGGAAGCAGTCGACCTGACCGTCGTCGGCTACATCCTGATCCTGGCCGGCCTGGCCGGGATCGTGCTCTCCTTCTACATCACCAACCGGCGCCGTCGGGTCGAGACCGACGCGATCGACCCGGCGATCGAGGAAGAGTACCGGGTGGTCGAGGAGCACCACCGCGACGTCAAGGAGTAGACGCTCCGGACAGCACCAACTCGAGCCGCGTGGCGCCGTCCGGCGTCACGCGGATTGGTACGCCCCAGTCCTGCCGGTGCATGTGACAGGCGGGGAACTCGACCTCGGCGGAGTCGTCACACGAAGCGGCCTGGACGGCGACGTGCAGCACCCCGTCTCCGACGCGCTCGTCGATCACCAGCGGCCGGGCGAGATCCGTCGAGTCGCCCGCACCCTCGCGTAGCAGCGACTCGGGCGTCGACGACACCAGCAGCCGCGTCGACGGACCGTAGCGATCGTCCAGCTTCTGTCCCGGCGGCGGCGTGAACACGACCTCGAGAGTGATCTCGCCGGCCGCGATGTCCATCGGCGGCCGCTGCGTCCTGGTGCTGAACTCGTCCGCGGTCGCCGACGCGCCGAGCGGGATGCGGGTCAGCCGGTGCGCGGCCGACTCGACCACCAGCAGTTCGTTGCCGACGACAACAGCGCCGCTCGGTTCGGCGAGTCCGGTCGCCATCGTGTCGACCACGTCGGTGCGCGGGTCGTAGCGTCGTACGGCGCCGTTGTAGGTGTCGGCGATCGCGATCGAACCGTCGGGGAGGACCGTGACACCGAGCGGGTGCTGGAGCAGGGCCTCGCTCGCCTTGCCGTCGCGCAGGCCGAAGTCGAACAGGCCGGTGCCGACGGCGGTGTGCACCTCGGTGTCGATCCAGCGCAGCGCGGAGATCTCCGAGTCGGCCAGCCAGAGGCGATCACCGTCGACGGCCAGACCACTGGTCTGGGCGAACCACGCCTCCTTCAGCGCGCCGTCCTTCAGCCCTTCATTGGTGGTGCCGGCGGCAACTTCCGTGGTGCCGGTGAAGGGATCGAAGGTCCACAGCTGGTGTACGCCGGCCATCGCGATCCAGACCTTGTCCTGCCACCAGGCGACATCCCAGGGCGAGCTCAGGACGTCGGTGCCGTCGCCGTCCATCCATTGCTTGCCGGTGCCGACCAGGGTGGTGACCTGGCCGGTCTCCAGGGTGATCCCCCGCAGGGCGTGGTTCACCGTGTCGGCGACGACGACGTCGTACCCGAGTTTGCTCGCGACGTCTGCGGGGAGGACGGTGAGGCCGTTCGGCTCCGAGAAGGCGGGCTGGTCCCCGTCGGTGAATCCGCGGGTGCCGGTGCCGAAGCGTCGTACCACGGTGGTCGCGTCCTCGGCGAGCTGGACGATGCTGTGGTTCCCCGCGTCGGCGACCAGGAACCCGTTGTCCAGGGCAACCACCTTGGCGGGGAAGCGCAGGTCACCGGCCTCGGGCTCCGGAGCGACGTACGGCGACTGACCTCGCGTCAGCGTGCCGGCCTGCTCGTGCTCGGCGATCAGCTCGGCCAGCTGAGCATCCAGGGCGTGCGCGTGCCCTTCACCCGAGTATTGGGCGACGATGTAGCCGTTCGGGTCCACCAGCACGAGCGTCGGCCAGGCCCGAGCCGTGTAGTTCTGCCAGGTCACCAGCTCGGGATCATCCAGCACCGGATGCCCCACCTCGTACCGCTCCACCGCGGCCCGAACCGCCGCCTCTTCCCCTTCATGCGCGAACTTCGGCGAGTGCACCCCCACGATCACCAGCGCGTCGCCGTACTTCTCCTCCAACGGCCGCAACTCGTCCAGCACATGCAGGCAGTTGATACAGCAGAAGGTCCAGAAGTCGAGGAGCAGGAACCGCCCCCGGAAGTCCGAGAGCGACAGCTCCCGCCCACCCGTGTTCAACCACCCACGACCCCTGAGCTCCGGCGCACGCAAATACATGTCCCCATTCTGCGCCGGGGTTCAACCGACCCCTCTCGCCGGGGTCAGCGAGGCAGGATGAGGGTGTCGGTGAGGAGTTTGGCGGTTTTGCGGAGGGTGGCCGGGCTGGAGGAGAGGTCGGCGGCCAGGGCGTAGGGGGTCAGGGGTTCGCCGGGGCCGACCAGGCGGTGGCGGTGGGCGAGGAGCCAGACGATGGCTCGGGGCCAGGTGGAGAGGCGCGCCTTGGCGAGGAGGTCGGGGGCGTCGCGGACCAGGCGTTCGGCGATGTCGAAGGCGTCCGGGGCGTACGTCGAGCCGAGGGTCTCGCCGGCCATCAGCCAGGCGTGCGGGGCCAGCACCGACAAGGTCGCCGCCTGAGACTTGTCCAGGCCCTCGAGGTCCGGTTGCGGCGGTGAACCCAGGCCGGACAGGGCTCGGTAAGCGTCCTCGAGGTCATTGGTAGTGTCGTCGAGGAAGACACGTTCACCCGGTTTGGAGCCGATCGGGTCGATCATCGCCGCGGCCTCGAGCGCCGGGGTCCACACGTCCACCGCGTCGACCGCTTCGTCGATCGCGTCCAGCGCCAGCCCGGTCCGCTCCCCCGCGAACTCCAGCCACGCCTTCACCACCAGGGGAACCGCCTCGAAGTAGGTGCTGTCGGCAAGCACCTTCCGCGGCAGCCAGTGCGCGAGGAACAGCTCCACCAGTACGGCGCTGACCCGCAGCGGCCCCCCGACGGTGTGGTCCACCGCGTGGTCGATCCACAACCGGACGATGTCGGCCGCGTCGTCGGGCAGGTCCACGGCGTACTGCGAGTCGAGGAACTCGTCGACCAGCTGCTCCCGCTGCTTCGGTGACAGCAACGGCCGGATCGGTGGGCGAATAGGCCGCTCGGGCAACTGGGTCAGCCGGTTCACCAGGAGTCCGGAGAAGAACTCGAAATCCTCGGTCACCGGCGGATCGTCGTAGTCGTTGGTCTCGCCGAGCGCCTGCAGGATGATGCCGGCCGCGGTCGGCGGCCGGACCGTCCGGATGGTCACCCGGCCACCGCGCTGGTACGCCTCCAGGACCCGGTCCACCGGCGGCCCGACGAACACGTCCTTGACGATGGCGCCGAGGTTGTTGTCGATGAAGACGACCACGGTGTGCGGATGCTGCTCGTCGTCATAGTCGAGTACGACGCTCAGCCCGTCACCGGTGATGTCCTCCGACACGATCGCGCTGGTCAGTCGGAAGCCGGCGATCCGCGTCACCCACTCGGGCACCTCGGCCTCGGTCCGCAACCGGGACAGGTGGGCCCGCTGCAGCGGCAGCCGCCCGGCGGGACCGACCGTGCGGGCCAGACTCGTCAACAGGACAAAGGATTGCGGGTCACGGCGCTCGCCGAGCACCCGGGCGGCATCGGCCCAGAAGAACCGCTCCACCTCGCCGATCTCGTCCGGCCGCCCGGCCGGCCACAGCTGGTCGGCGAGCATCGCGGCGGACCGCGCGACCGAGGCCTCCGCGATCACCGGGTGCAGGGCCCGGGGTGCGGCGGCCAGATCGAGGGACAGCGTTTCCAGCAAGGTTTCCAGCACGGCGACACTCGGCGTGGTGTCGACGTCGACACCCGCCGTGGGCCGGTGGGTCGGGCCTGGCGTGGAGCCGACCAGCCGCAAGTGGCTTGGTCGTCCGTCCCGGCCTCGTGGTGACTTGGTCACGTCCGCGACATTACCGTCCAGCCCCAGTCCGCCGCAGGCCCGTGCGCGCGTCCTGTGGATAAGTACGTCGACACGCCGTCACCACACGACTGCGGCCCGTGCAGTGCTTTTGGCCGGGCCTCCGGCGCCGGCGTGGTCATGGGGCCTTGGCTCCCGGCCCCATGACCTCGATCGGACCTGTTCAGCCCTTCAGGGCGCCTGCCATCAGGCCGCCGATGAACCAGCGCCCGAGCAGGATGTATACCAGCAGGGTCGGGAACGAGGTGATCAGCGCACCCGCCATGCTGGCCGCGTAGTCGACCTTCTGCCCGCCGGCCAGCGCGGCCAGGCCCAGCGTGACCGGGCCGTTCTGCTGCTGGGTGAGGAACAGCGCGAACAGGAAGTCGTTCCAGACCGAGGTGAACTGCCAGATCAGCGTCACCACGAACCCGGAGATGGAGATCGGCAGGATGATCCGGGCGTAGGTCTGGATCAGCCCGGCACCGTCGACCCGGGCCGACTCGATGATCTCGTTCGGCACGATGGTGGCGTAGTAGTTCCGGAAGATCAGCGTGCAGATCGGGATGCCGTAGATGACGTGGGCGATGATGAGGGTCGGTACGCCGCGGGTCACGTCCAGCTCGGTGAACGTCGTCCGCAGCGGCAGCATCACCGCCTGGTAGGGGATGAACATCCCGAACAGGATGAACGCGAACACCAGGTTCGCGCCCGGGAACCGCCAGCGGGCCAGCACGAACCCGTTCGCGGACCCGATCATCGACGAGATGATCGCGGCCGGGATCGCGAGCGAGAGCGACCGGACCATGTACGGCTGCAATGTGTCCCACGCCTTGCGCCACGGCTCCAGCGTCCACGTCTCCGGCAACGACCACTGCGCGGCGGCGGTGGTGTCGCTGGACGTCTTGAAGCTGCCGATCACCACGACGTACACCGGAGTCAGGACGAACAGCAGGAAGAGCAGCAGCAGGAGGTAGCGGATCGTCCTGCTTCGCCGGGTCGAACCGTCGGCGATCGTGCTCCGCTGCGGCTTCTGGCGAATCGCCGCGGCGGCCTTGCCGGTCGCGGCGGGGGCGTCTGCGGCCGTCATTCTTCGCTCTCCTGCCGGACGGTGTACGCGACGTACGGGATGACGAGGACAGCGACAACAGCCAGCAGGACGATCGCGATCGCGGCCGCCTTGGCCATGTCACCGCGGAGCAACGTGTTCCACATGTAGATCGACGGCACCTCGGTCCGGAACTGGTTCGGCCCGGTGATCGCGTAGATCAGGTCGAACAGCTTCAGCGACATGTGGCCGAGGATGATCAGGGCCGACAGGGCGATCGGCGACAGCTGCGGGAACAGCACGTGCCGGTAGAGCTTGAACTCACTCGCACCGTCGACCCGGGCCGCCTCCCGTAGCTCCGGCGGAATGCCCCGGAACCCGGCCAGGAACAGGGCCATGATGTAGCCGGACAGCTGCCAGACCGCGGGTAACGCGATCGCCATCATGGTGGTCCATCTGCTGCCCGCGGTCCACCAGGGATTCTCCAGGAGATTGAGCTGGAGGATCGAGAACAGCCGGTTCAGGCCGCGCGCGTCCTCACCCTGGGACGGGTTCAGCAACCAGCCCCACACCACCCCGGAGGCGATCATCGAGATCGCCATCGGGAACAGGAAGATCGACCGGAACACGCCCTCGCCGGTGACCCCCTTCTCCAGCAGCAACGCCCAGAGCACGCCGAAGATCAGCGTGCCCACGATGAACGCCACCGTGAGCACGCCGAGGTTCTTCAGCGAGTTGAGGAACCGCTCCTCGCCGAACAGGTTCGCGTAGTTCTCGAACCCGACATAGTCGACCGGGCCGCCCCTGCGGGCGGTGTGCCGGTCGGTCAGCGAGGTGTTGAACGTCCAGGCGATCAGCCCGTAGACGAAGTACCCGAGCAACAGCACCGTCGGCAGCAGCACCAGGGCGCCCGGGCCCCAGGTGCGGATTCTTCCGTGCATGGCTCAGTCCTCCGAACCGACGCCGGTCCGCAACTCGGCCGGCATCAGCTCGTCTTCATCGCATTGCCGAGCGCCGTCTGCAGTTGGGCGACGTTCTGGCTGCCGCTGAACTGGCTGATCGCGGACAGGATGTCGTTGTTCTGGCCGAGCGTGCAGGCGGCGCCGTGCGCGCAGGACGGAACGATCTTGTCCTTCTTCCAGTCGGCCATCGCCGACTGCTGGTACTTCGGGTAGTCCGCCGGGACCGCGTCCGAACGGGCCGGGATCGAGCCCTTCTTGGTGTTGAACGCCTTCTGGCCCTCGGCCGAGCCGGTGACCTTCAGCCAGCACTTCGCGCCCTCCGGGTCCTGCCCGTTGGTCGGCAACGTGAAGGAGTCCGCCAGGTACTGGAAGTTGCCCGCCGTCCCCGGAGCCGGCCAGTAGGTGTAGGCCGTGTCCGGAATCTTGTCGGCCAGCTGCTGCGCGGCGACCCAGTCACCCATCAGCGTGTAGCCCGCCTGGCCCTTGTTCACGTACTGCAGCGCGTCCGGCCAGTCGATCGCCTCGCGGTCGGCGTTGGTGTAGGACAGCAGCGTCTTGTACTTGTTCAGCGCGGCGGTCACGTTCGCGCCGGCCCAGTCCGTCTTGCCGTTCCACAGGCCGGTGAACGCGTCCGGGCCCAGTTCGGCCAGCAGCACGGCCTCGACCAGCATCTCCTGGGCGAAGCCCTTGGAGATGGCCAGCGGCGCCTTCACGCCGGCGGCCTTCAGCTTCTCCAGGTCCGCGATCCAGGCGTCCACGTTGGCCGGCGCGGTGGCGCCGTCGAGGTTCGCCTTCTTCAGGACGGTCGGGTTGGCCCAGACCACGTTCGCGCGGTGCACGTTGGCCGGGATCGAGTAGATCTTGCCGTCGACGGTCAGGTTGTCGATCAGGCTCTGCGGGAAGGCCTTGTCCAGACCGAACTCCTGGTAGAGACCGCTGACGTCGTCGACCTGACCAGCCTTGATGTAGTCGCCCAACTCGGCGCCGGCGTGCGCCTGGAACGTCGACGGCGGCTTGCCCGCGGCGAGGTCGTTCGCCAGCACCTGCTTGGCGTTCGACCCGGCACCACCGGCGACCGCGGAGTTGACGAACTTGTAGTCCTTGCACTCGGTACCGAACACCGAGACCAGCCCGTCCAGACCGGCCTTCTCACCACCGTCGGCCCACCAGGTGAAGACGGTGACGTCCTTGCTGGCCGCCGAGTCCCCACCCCCGCCGCCGTCGTCGCTGTTTCCGCAGGCACTGACCGCGAGAAGACCCGCCGCACCCAGCACCGCGACGGTCTTCCTCAGACCACCACGCATGATTTCACTCTCCGATCAGTTCATGGAAGCCGCCTGTGACAACGATGCCCCCTTGACGGGCCAACTGTGGACACGCCGCGCACCGGGTGTCAACGATCCGCGCAGGCGCGTTGCGCAGCCGTGACCCCCGGCGGCCCAGCGTGTGAGAGCGCGCACATTCAGCGCCCGATCGGGCACCTCGCGCAATGAGCTTGCGCGTTTGTGACGGTGTTGGTGACTACGGAGTGAGCAGAACCTTGATCGCCCGGCGCTCGTGCATGGCTTTATAGCCCTCGGCCACATCCGCCAGCGGCAGCTCGGAGTCGAACACGAGCCCCGGATTGATCTCGCCGGCCAGTACGTCGGCCATCAGATCGGGCAGGTACGCCCGAGTCGGCGCCATCCCGCCGGCCAGCCCGACATTGCGGCTGAACATCGTCCCGATCGGCACATCGACCCCGTGCGGTACGCCGACGAACCCGACCGTGGCTCCCGCCCGCGCGACGTCGAAGGCGGTCGTCATCGCCTGCCCGGTCCCGACACACTCGAGTACGGCGTCCGCCCCCACCCCACCGGTCAGCTCCAGTACGGCGTCCCGCGCATCGTCACCGCGTTCGGCAATGATGTCCGTGGCACCGAATTCCCGCGCAAGCTTCTGACGAGGCTCGTGCCGCGACATCGCCACCACTCGCTCGGCACCCATCCGCGCCGCAGCCAGTACGCCGCACAGGCCGACAGCTCCGTCACCGACCACGACCACGGTGTCCCCCGCCTTCACCCGTGCGGCACGAGCGGCGTGCCAGCCGGTGCCCATCACGTCGGAGAGTGTGAGCAACGACGGGACGAGCGCGTTGTCGGGCACCTCGGGTGTGGCGACCAGCGTGCCGTCGGCGTACGGGAGCTTGACGTACTCCCCCTGACCACCGTCGGCCCGGCTGCCGCCGTAGCCGACCAGGTTCTGGCACGCGGTCTGGTAGCCGGCGAGACAGTGCGGGCAGGTCCCGTCGCTCACCACGAACGGCGCGATCACGAAGTCGCCCGGCTTGACGGTCCGGACGTCGCTGCCGATCTCCTCGACGATGCCGACGAACTCGTGCCCGATTCGGCTGCCCGGCCTGATCTTGTTCTCCCCGCGGTACGGCCACAGGTCCGAACCACAGATGCACGAGGCAACGACCTTGACCACCGCGTCCGTCGGCCCCTCGATCCGCGGATCGGGGACGTCGCTCAGCCGGATGTCGTACGGCGCGTGAATCGTGGTCGCTCGCATGGGCTCACCCTACGAGAAACACCACGCACCCCGGTGCGGCCGCTTCGAACTCGTCCGGCGAACCAGAAGTGACCGCGCCGACGCGGATGAAGAACGACACCCCGCCGGGCACCTCGGTCGGGAACGCCCGGAGCACCGCCGCCTTCTCCACCGGATCTGCCACCTCCGCCAACCGGACCCGCTCGGACTTCCGGCCGGCGGCGAGCAGACCCCATCCGGAGGCCTGGGCATTGCGCACCCAGTCCGACGTCGGCAGCGGACTCAGGATGTACCGCTTGCCGTCGACGGTCAGCGGCGACACCGGCGTCGTCCGCATCGCACCGGTCGAGCGGCCGGGCACGGACAGGACGTGGATGGTCCCGAGCGGCAGACCGGTGCGGGACAGGAGCTTGACCAGCCGGTTCACCGGCTTCAGCCAGCCGGGCAGGGGTGTCGTGACAGCCATCGCAGCGCCTCCAGATTATTTCGATGATCGAAAGATTCTCGACGATGGTAGATTATTTCGAGTGTCGAAACAAACGTTGATCGCCGAGATCACCGAGGCGGTGGTGCGGTTCCAGAACGCGACCGATCGAGTGGACGCGGCGGCGGCCGACGTGCTCGGCGTGAACCGGACCGACCTGCTCTGCATCGGCCTGCTGCTCCGCGACGGCGGCATGACCGCGGGACTGCTGGCGGTCGAGGCAGGCCTGAGCCCGGCCGCGACGACGGCCGCGATCGAGCGGCTGGAGAATTCCGGGTACGCCGTACGCGCCAAGGACGCGGCCGATCGTCGCCGGGTCCTGGTGACCGCGACCCCGCTGGCCGAGGAACGGGTCGAGAAGCTCTACGGTCCGGTCAGGCCGGCGGGAACGGCGCTACTGTCCCGCTACACCCGGACGGAGTTGGAGACGATCCAGCGCTTCCTGGTCCAGGGTGAGGAATTCCAGGACCAGCAGGCGGAACGCATCCGGGGTCAGAGGGAGAAGTAGCGACCGCGGCGGTGAATCAAGGCCGGGGTCTCGTCGGGTGAGAGCTCCACATGGACGATCTCCAACTGGACCAGGAGCGCCCAGCCGGCCTCCGGCGGATCGGTGGAGACCAGGGTGCAGCCGGCCCAGGCGCTGACGCCGACCGGCGCCGGACCCCAGGCAGTGTCGGTCCACTCGATCATCCGGAACGGGCCGCCGGGGGCCGGTGCGACGTAGCCGAACGCGTCGGCGAGCTGCTGGTGCCCCTCGCCGAGCAGGGAGACCACCGCGGTCCTTGCCTGACGCAACGTTTCCCAGAGGTCCGAGTCCGGGTCGATCAGGCCGATCACCGCCCCCGGCTCACCGTCGGCGACCAGCATCGACGACACCGTGAGGCCGGCCCGCTTCCCGTCGTACACGGTGGTCCACAACCCGACCGGTGACGGCAGTCGTCCGCGCAGCCGCCGTACCGGACTCCGCTCGGACTCGGGCGGCAAGAACGGGTGATCGCCGTGGATCGTCATACCCGCACGGTACTTACTCCACGGTGAGGCGAGGCGGGAGGGTGAAGCGGTCGATCGGGTGGGCGAGGAGGCCGCTGGAGCCGCGGACGGTCTCCACCCGGCCGTCGGCGTCGAAGGTGAAACGGTACGACTCGCCGTACGAGCCGTAGCCGGAGCCGCCCGCGACGCGGAGGTAGTCGCCGTCCGGTTCGAGTGGGGTGGGTTCGGCGGCGGGGTCCGCGGCGGTCGGGTCGAGCGCGTACAGGCGACCGCCGAGCAGCGCGATGTCGGTGACACCCCACAGGTTCGCGTAGCGCCCGGTGAAGCGGGCGTCCGCCGACCCGCGGTCCTTCGACGCGGCCAGGTCGATCAGCTTCAGCGCGGCCTCGGCGAACTGGGCGGCCGGGCCGTCGATCGCGTTGGTGAGGACCGACACGGCCAGCCGGCGCTCGCCGTCGACGAATGTCTTGGTGATGTGTCCCGGATACCCGCCGGCGTGCCCGAACACCTCTCGCTTGCCGACCTTCGTCACCTGCAGACCGAGTGCGTACCGCGGCCCGTCCTCCTCGCCGGTCTTCCACAGCGGATGCTGCATCTCGCGCTTCGACTTGTCCGTCAGCAGCCGGTCGTCGCCGGGCAGGTGGGCGGAGAAGTAGGTCACCAGATCACGGGCGTTGCCGAAGAACCCGGTCGCCGACGCGAGTGCCCGGGTGTCGACGTGATCGATCGGGATCCGCTCGGCGGCGTACGAGAGGGCGCTGTACCCGGCGGCGTACTCGCTGCTGCGCGCCGGATCCAGCTCCGGACCGAGCCCGGACAGCCCGAGCTTGTCCACGATCGCGGTCTGCACATAGGAGTTGTACGACGTCCCGGCCGCCGCCTCGACCACGAGTCCGAGCAGTCCGTAGCCGATGTTCGAGTACTTGAAGCGATCGTTTTCCGGCAGCACGGCGGACGACTCGTGCCGCAGTACCTCCAGCAACTGGTCCCGGTCCGGGAAGCCCTTCGCGAGCTGCCACCAGTCCGCGTCCAGGCTGTCCCGGGTGATCCCGCCGGCGTGCGCCAGCAGGTCCCGCACGGTCCGCTCACCCAGCGGCGTACCGACGATCTCGGTGACGTGCTGCCCCGCCTTGTCGTCCAGCCGGAGCCGGCCCTGCTCGACCAGCTGGAACACGGCTGTCGCGGTGAACGTCTTGGAATGCGACGCGATCCGGAACAGGTGCCGCTCGGTCAGCGGTACGGCGTTCTCGACGTCCGCCAGCCCGTACGCCGCGGAGAAGGCGATCCCGTCCGCGGCGAACACGGCGGCCTGGACCCCCGGCACCCGCTGATAGCGCTGGTTGAACGCCAGCCAGCTGTCGTAGTAGGCGAGAACCTCGCGCAGGTCATCCGGATCCAGAGCGTCAGACATGACGCCTAGATTGAATGACGCGGAAGCGACTCGCAACGTAAGCGCCGTCGGTGTATGTCGCGTTGGCGGCCGGATTCGCGCCGGTGCCGTGGAAATCGCTGAAAGCAGCCGATTGATTGACGAACACCTGGCCGGTCAGATTCTCCGACAGCGCGACCCCGGCATCCAGCGCCGCGTCGCGCGCCTCGTCCAGAATCTTGGCGTCCGTGGAGTAGATCCCGGCGGTCATCGCGCCGCCGTCGGTGACGGTCTTGCGGAACAGGTCGATCGACTCGGTGGTGTCGGCGGTCTTGACCAGGAACGACACTGGCCCGAAGCACTCGCGCCCGTACACCTCTTCGTCCTTGGCGTCGATCGCGAGCAGCAGCGGCGTCCGCACCACCGCGTCCGGGAAGGCCGGGTGCTGGATCGCCCGGGACTCCAGCACGACGTCGCCGTACTCCGGGGCGAGCTCGAGCCGGCTGATCACGGCCTGGTTGACGATGCCGCCGAGGATCTCGACCGCGCGGGCGTCGTCGCCGAGCAGCTTGCCCATCGCGCCGGCGATCCCGGCGCCGACCTCCTCGAAGGACTTGTGGCCCTCGTCGGTCTCGATCCCGCCGGCCGGCACGAACAGGTTCTGGGTGGTCGTGCACATCTGGCCGGAGTACAGGCTCAGGGTGAAGGCGAGGTTGTTGGAGAGCGCCTTGAACGCGTCCGTCGAGTCGATGATGACCGCGTTCACACCGGCCTTCTCGGTGAACACGGTCGCCTGGGTCGCGTTCTGCTCCAGCCACTCACCGAACTCGCTCCCGCCGGTGAAGTCGATCAGCTTCACCTCGGGCCGGGTCGCCAGCGGCTTGGCCAGGCCATCACCGGCCCGCTCAGCGGCGAGCGTCACCAGGTTCGGGTCGAAGCCGGCCTCGGCGAGCACCTCGCGGCACACCTCGACGGTGATCGCCAGCGGCAGGACAGCGAGCGGGTGCGGCTTCACCACCACGGCGTTACCGGTGACGAGGGACGCGAACAGACCGGGCCAGGAGTTCCAGGTCGGGAAGGTGTTGCAGCCGATCACCAGCGCGACGCCGCGGCCGGTGACGGTGAACGTCTTCTCCATCCGGATCGGGTCACCCTTGGCCGGCTTCTCCCAGGTCGCCTCGGCCGGGTAGCGGTTCATCTCCTCGTACGCGTACGCGACGGCCTCCAGCGCCCTGTCCAGCGCGTGTGCGCCGCCGGCCTGGAACGCCATCACGAACGCTTGGCCGCTGGTGTGCTGGACCGCGTTGGCCAGCTCGAAGACGCGCTTGTGCAGCCGGGCGAGGATCTCCAGCGTGACCCCGGTCCGGCCGTCGATCCCGGCCTTCCGCCAGTTCTTGAGCCCGGCTTGTGCGGCCGTGAGCAGGTCGTCGAGGCCGTCCTCGACGACCCGCGGGTACTCGATGTCCAGCGTGATCCCGAACGGCGAGTGCTCGGTGACGACCGTGCCGCGTGACCCCGGGGTCTCCAGCGGGAACGTCGTACCGAGGTAGCGCTCGAACGCGGCCTTGCCGTCGGCGGCCGCGGTCTCGCCGTACACCCGCGGGCTGGGCGACTCCGGGAAGGCGGAGTGGTAGCCGCGGCCACGGATCGCCTTCAAGGCGTCGTCGAGGCGCTCGCGGTGGGTCGCCAGCCAGTCGGTCATGGGTCCTCCAAGCTCGGGGTCTGCGTCTGTGATGTTACAGTCGTTGGCGCGACCGGGGATAGAGTGTCACAAGCCTTCTTCTCGATAGGGCAATTGCGTATGGCTGACGACTTGGCGGCCCGGGTGGCCGCGGCGATGTGGGCGGAGGACACCGCCAGCGCCGGCCTGGGGATGCGGCTGGTCGAGGTCGGCGAGGGCCGGGCCCGGGTCGAGATGCCGGTGCGCGAGGACATGGTGAACGGGCACGGTATCGCGCATGGTGGATTCGTGTTCAGTCTGGCCGACTCCGCGTTCGCGTTCGCGTGCAACTCCCGGAACCGGGTCACCGTCGCGCAGACCTGCGACATCGTCTTCGTCGCCCCGGCCAAGCGCGGCGACGTACTCGTCGCCGAGGCCCGCGAGCGGACGTCGTACGGCCGGAACGCGATCTACGACGTGACGGTCCGGCGCGGTGACGAGGTGATCGCCGAGTTCCGCGGCCGCAGCCGCCAGTTGTCCGGCACGATCATTCCTTCGGAGGACGAGTCATGACCCGAGTAGCGTTCTTGGTGGATGGTGTGCGGACGCCGATCGGGCGGTACGGCGGTGCGCTCGCGGCGGTCCGACCCGACGACCTGGCCGCGCATGCGGTGTCGTCTCTGCTGGCCCGGGTTTCCTCTCTTGACCCTTCGCTGATCGATGACGTGATCCTCGGCTGTGCGAACCAGGCCGGCGAGGACAACCGGAACGTGGCCCGGATGGCGGTGCTGCTGGCCGGACTCCCCGACTCGGTGCCCGGTACGACGATCAACCGGCTGTGCGGATCGGGACTAGACGCGGTCGCCTCGGCGGCCCGCTCGATCATTGCCGGGGACAACGAGATCGTCGTGGCCGGTGGGGTCGAGTCGATGTCGCGGGCGCCCTTTGTGATGCCTAAGGCAACGACTGCGTTCTCCCGGCAGGCGGAGATCTTCGACACCACGATCGGGTGGCGGTTCGTGAACCCGGTGCTGCAGCGGCAGTACGGGATCGACTCGATGCCGGAGACGGCCGAGAACGTGGCAGCCGACTTCGGGATCAGCCGGAAGGACCAGGACCTGTTCGCGCTCCGCAGCCAGCAGCGCGCCGCCAAGGCGCAGGCGAACGGTCGGCTGGCCGAAGAGATCGTGCCGGTGGAAGTGCCGGGCAAGCGCGGAGCGGTCACCGTCGTCGAGGTCGACGAGCATCCGCGGGAGACCTCGCTCGAAGCCCTCGCCGGTCTGAAGACGCCGTTCCGTTCGCCCGGGACTGTCACCGCGGGGAATGCGTCGGGGGTCAATGACGGCGCGGCCGCGTTGCTGGTGATGAGCGGTGCAGCTGTCGAGCGGCTCGGGGTCACACCACTGGCCCGGATCGTCGGCACGGCGGCCGCCGGGGTGCCGCCGCGGATCATGGGAATCGGGCCGGCGCCCGCTACCCGCAAGCTTCTCGACCGCACCGGTGTCACGCTGGCCGACGTCGGCGTGATCGAGCTGAATGAAGCCTTCGCCTCACAGTCCCTGGCAGTACTGCGCGAGCTCGGCCTCCCCGACGACGCCGAACACGTGAACCCGAACGGCGGCGCCATCGCCCTCGGCCACCCCCTGGGGATGTCCGGCGCCCGCCTCGCTCTCACCGCCGCCCTGGAGCTTCGCCACCGCGACGCCGGGTATGCGCTGGCAACCATGTGCATAGGAGTCGGTCAGGGCATCGCGACCCTGCTCGCCCGCCCCTGATCGGGAGATCTGATGCTTGGCGAACCTTGTCCCGAGGAACTGCGTGACGCCGGCGAACGGCTGTCCGTCGACGAGCTCCGGTCCCGCCAGCTGTCGTTGCTCCAGTCGACGATCTCGTCGGCATACTCGCACGTTCCGCACTATCGAGCGGCCTTGGACAGCGTGGGCTTCGCGCCCGGCGATCTGCAGTCTTTGTCGGACCTGAGCCGATTGCCGTTCACCGCGAAGGCGGATCTGCGGGAGAACTACCCGTTCGGGATGTTCGCCGTACCGCGGTCTGAGGTGGTGCGGGTGCACGCTTCCTCGGGTACGACGGGCCGACCGACGGTGGTCGGGTACACGCGTCGCGATCTCGACAACTGGGCTGACCTGATGGCCCGATCGATCCGGGCAGCCGGTGGGCGTGCCGGCGATGTGTGCCATGTTGCCTACGGCTACGGGTTGTTCACCGGCGGACTGGGCGCGCACTACGGCGCCGAGCGGCTCGGGTGCACCGTCGTACCCGTGTCCGGCGGGATGACCGAGCGGCAGGTCGACCTGATCCGCGACTTCGGCGCCCGGATCATCATGGTCACCCCGTCGTACTTCCTCGCCATCGTGGACGAGATGGAGGCGCGCGGACTGGACCCGCGCGACACCTCACTGCAGATCGGCATCTTCGGCGCCGAACCATGGACCGAGCAGATGCGCGCCGAGGTGGAACAGCGGACCGGCATGCACGCGGTCGACATCTACGGCCTGTCCGAGGTGATGGGACCGGGCGTCGCGCAGGAGTGCGTGGAGACCAAGGACGGCCTGCACATCTGGGAGGACCACTTCTACCCGGAGATCATCGACCCGGTCACCGGCGAAGTCCTTCCGGACGGCTCCGTCGGCGAACTGGTCTTCACCACTCTCACCAAGGAAGCCTTCCCAGTCCTGCGCTATCGCACCCGGGACCTGACCCGGCTACTGCCAGGCACCGCGCGACCCGGGATGCGCCGGATGGAGAAGATCACCGGCCGCACCGACGACATGATGATCGTCCGCGGCGTCAACGTCTTCCCGACCCAGATCGAAGAACAGATCCTCCTCGTCGAAGGCTTGACCCCGCACTACCTCTGCATCCTCACCCGCCCCGGCCGCCTCGACGAACTCACCGTCCAAGTCGAAGCCGCCCCCGACCTCACCGACCGCCCCACCGCCGCAGCCACCCTCTCCCGCCACATCAAAGACCGCGTCGGCGTCACCGCCTCGGTCGAGGTCCTCGACCCCCACGCCCTAGAACGCTCCCTAGGCAAAGCCAAACGCATCAAGGACAACCGCAGGTAGAGCCCACGCGTGCGACGCAGCCGCTCCTCGCGCCCACTACGCGCGCTCCCACCCACCCGGACCTTCCTTGCGGCTGTCGCCGCGCCATGCAGATGTCGCCGCGCCTTACGGGCTCCTCCGTCGCGCGCGACCGACTACCCGGCTCCCCTTGTCCGCAAGGCAGCTGACCTCCCTCCAACCACCACCTGCGGAATGACCCCATCGCTCAGAACTCAGCAGACCCGCACGGTCCTACGGCAGATCCATCCCTCGACTATCTAGAACCGGACGGCCGAGCCACCACGTCGCCTGCGTACAAGCCCAGATCAGAGCGGCGCGGGTGTGGGGTGTGCCAGGGGCGGGCGGCTCGGAGCCACCACATCCCGCCGCCCCGACACCCCCCGCGGAGCCCGCTCCGTCTGCCTCAGGCTCCGAGCCGGAGTACTCGCGGACATGGAAGGTGTGGCCGAGTGTGTCAGGTCTTGATCTCCCCGGCCGGCCACGTCAGCCAGAACTCACGGAGATTCGCTGCGAGCGGCCGCGCTTCCTGCTCGATCGGCGACTAGGTGTAGATGGTGGGTGCGCCGGCCAGCGCGACGCAGAACGGTCTTCCAGAGCCGTCGTCGCCGAAGCCGAGCCACTTCCGGCGAGCCTCGGACTCCCATCCGTACCAGGCTTCAAGGTTCCAGTCCGCATTTCCCCAAGTCGCCACATGACGAACCATCTGCCCGGCTTGTCAAAGATGCGGTCCGCCGCCTCATACAGTCCCCTCAACTCAGTTGGGAACTTGATTCCGAGCCAACGCTCGACGGCTGCGATCTCGCCGGGGCCGGCGGGTGGCTGCAACTCCAGGCGGCTGTCATCAGCCCGCAGGATTTGTCGCCAGTCGACCCCGTTCATGGCGGGCACCTCCTCACGCCGGCCCATGCCGGTAGTCACCGGTACAGCCCACCCGAGAGAGCTGAGATCCGGATCGTCGAACGTCGCCGTACCTGGCGGAGCGGCTGGGTCCTCAGGGTGGACAGTCGGGGTGTTGAGGGTGGTTTGTTCTGGTGGTGCCGGTGGGGGTGACGTGGTAGGTGAAGCCGTGGGGTGTGGTCCATTCGAGGGTGGTTCGGTCGACGCGCCGGACATTCCAGCCGGGGGCGTGGGTTTTGACCCTGTGGCTGCGGCGGCCCAGGGGTGCGAGGTTGGTGGTGTTGGTTTGGCCTGGTGGGCCGAGGGGGTTGTAGGGCTGGATGTGGTCGAGGTCGATGGTGTGGTTGGTTTCGCGGTTGCCGTAGGGGAACAGTTCGATGGGGTGGGTGAGTTTGACGCGTTCGCGGATGCGGCCGGGGATTTCGTAGGCGTCGACGCTGATGGCGTCGTTGAGGTCGATGACGGGTTTGACTACGTAGGGGCCGTGGCCGATGAGTTCGGTCAACTGGGATGCGAGCAGGGGGCCGATGCCTTCGACGCGCAGGACGCCGGTGCCGGTGGCCAGGGTGTGGTCGGTGAGGTGCACGTAGATCTCGGTCTTGCCCGGGCGCAGCCGGCCACCGGATGGGGTGCTGCGGGCGCCGTTCGGGGTGCTGCGGGCGTCGCCGTCGGCATCGCGTGCGTGGCCGTGGGCAGCGTGCGCATCACCGCGGGTGGCGTGTCGATGGGTGTGGGCACTCTGTTTGATGCGGGCTAGGCGTGTGTTTAGGGCGCGTTCGGCGTCTGGGGTGAGGGGTTCGCCGGCGTCGGGGTCGATGTGGGGGTCGGGCCAGATGGTTTCGACCGGGTCGGTGGGTGGGGTGTCGAGGGGGTCGGGGTGGTCGGTGTTGCTGGGGTGGGGGGCGTCGCGGTCGGCCTCATCGTCGTCCACCGTCGTCGGGGCCGGTGAGCACGCGGCGTTGCGGGCTTGGAGGAGGAGGTGTTCGGTGTAGGCGGGGTCGGCGATGATGCCGATGGCTTTGGCGCGGCGGGTGCGTTGGTTGGTGGTGTCGCCGAGGGCTTTGAGGGCTTCGGCGATGCTGGCGATGGTGGCGTCGAAGCGGATGACGTCGCCGGTGGCGGCGCGGATGTAGATGGTTTTGGTGCCGTGGTCGTCGGAGCGGGCGACGTAGACGCCGCGTTCGCGGGCTTTCTGTTCGGCCTCGGCGCGGGCGGTGGCGGGGTCGGCGTGGGCTTTGGCGGCCGTGACGATGGTGTCGAGGCGGTGCGGGGTGACGGTGTCGACGATGCGGGCCAGGCGCCGGTCGACGGCCGCGGCGGCGTCGCGGGACAGGTCGAGGCAGGCGGTGGCGATTCTGGCGGCGCGCCAGGGGGTGGCGGTGCCGGCCTGGACCTTGGCCCAGATGTGGGGGAGGCGGTGGCGCAGGGCCAGTGCTTGGCCGAGGTAGGCCGCGGCGGCGCCGGTGGACATGCCGAGGACGGCGCCGAACTCGGCGGGGGCGAATTCGGCGATCTCGGGGCAGCCGTCGCCGCCGAGCACGATGCTGCGTTCGCGGCCGTCACGGCCGTCGCGGCTGCGGCGGCCGGGGCGGTTCGGGCAAACGGTGGGGTGGTGGCGGTCGGCGTAGAGCTGGGCGTGTTCGAGGAGGCGGACTTCGGCGCGGTTGGCCTCGGCGCGGTGGTCGGCGGCCGATTCGAGTAGGTCGGCGGTCGACAGCGTGTCATGTCGCAGGACATCGGTGACGGTTCTGCATCAGGACATCGGTGACATTCTGAGGGTTCTTGGTGGTGACACTTCCGCACTGAGGCTCGGG